>CANNQP010000030.1 GCA_947507875.1 Verrucomicrobiaceae bacterium
ACGAAGGCTTTCCGATCCAAGGGTAGCTTACAAAGATTCCGATGCGAAAGATCATGTTTGCACTCGCACAGAAAAACCTTGTCACCGAGTCCATTCTCCAGGGTGAAATAGCGTGTTGATGGCGAAGTCTGACCAAAAGACCGAGGTTCGTCGTCCCGATAAACAATTGCCACGAAGTGTGCACAGGGTGGACTAGGCTCCGGCATCACAATCAAGTAGAGCGAGTGTCCATTTTGGCGATGCGTTTCAATCTTCAACTCCCCGAATGCGTCCATACCATCCATCATCTTGTCGACAGAGCCCGTGCCAGCTTCGCAACGAACAAGAGTTTTCGACCGAAAGTGCAATAAGTTCACCCTTTTTCCAGGCTCTTCCAAATCACGAAGGAGTTCAGGGTGATTTTGGAATACCGCCTGGGGAAGCACCTCAAACTGCAACGTGTAAAGCAATCGGTGCCGCAGAGGAAGAGGACTTGGATCCGTGAACTCTTCCAGAAAGGCCTTCAACTCGTCATCCATCATAGTTGGTTGTGTACACGGCTGTTCAAAAGTTGGCAAGGGCTGAGGCCCTTTTCTCCCTTGTTACCCTGGAAAGACAGCGTTTTTCCAGGGAGTGCGTTAAAACTGCTCGTTCGTGCCGATCGTGGCCGCCACGTGCTAGGACATCTATTCCCCTGCCCCCGCCTGTTCCTGCGGCCGCTTCCCTCCAGGCAAATCCCGTGAAACCGCAAGGTTTAGCGCTGCATTCTCACCGAGTCATTTGTGCCTAGCGATCCCTAGTCAATGGTTTGTGGGATTACGAGCCATGTGAATTCGGTGGAAAAGCACCCCATTCAATCTGCCTCATGCATTGCCATGATCAGTCGTCTGTTGTCCAGCTTGATTGGATTTAACCCACAACAGAACGCGCGCCAGAGAGTGTGCCTAAGTCGGCGGCAACCTAAAGCAAACAGCTGACACAACCGACGAAACTCTATTCATTGGCAACTTTTGCACTCCTCATCAGAGAGGTCGCAAGCTCGCGGTGTCATGGGTTCATTGAAATCGCTATCGTCAACGGTCACCACGTGTTCGGTTGCTTTTTCGGAAGGAGTCGATGTATCGTTTTCCATATGATGTGTACGCAGAGGTTGCATGTTTTATTTCTGCAACCAATTGGTTTGTCAATCCCCGGATCAATAACCACCGTTTTCCATGTGTCGGCTCCTGCTACCAGCCCCATCTCCTTGTTGTATTGAACAGGTGATCGACTCTCCGCACGCATCCAAGATCAGGCACGTCATCAAAGACAACCAGGCGACCCAAGTGACCCCGCGCTGAAAAACAATGCCCTACGTCATCCTGACCTCATCCCCTTTTATCAAAGCTGCTCCTCTCTCAATGAAGCAGATCTTCTTTCAATGGGGCTCGGTCTTGGGCTGAAATTGCTTGGCTAGAGCTTGGGCTTCCTTGATTTGCTCAGGACTCATTCTCTCCTCAAGTTGTGGTCGGATCAATTCTGCCTTCTCATGCCCCTGGGCGATGGCGACGAGGACCCATTGGAGCCCCTCCACCGCGTCCGATTCAACTCCTCGGCCAGCATAAGTGATCATCCCCAACAGGTACTGTGATTCGGCGAAGCCTTGGCGGGCCGATCGTTGGTACCACGAGACGGCCTCGCGATGATTCTCCTTCAGGCCCTCGCCTTTGGCATAGGCAAGCGCCAGATGATACTGCGCGATCGGATTGCCCAGATCAGCGGCTTTGCGATACCACTTGGCCGCTTCAACGGTATCCCTGGGCACACCTTGCCCTTCGGCGTAGGCCAGCCCGAGCATCACCTGCGCTTCGCTGTCCCCCTGGTCAGCCGCCTTGCGATGCCACCGGTTGGCCTCCGTGAGATCCTTGGCCACGCCTTGCCCTCTTCCGAACATGAAACCAAGCCGGGTTTGGGCCTCAGCAAGGCCCTGTTCAGCAGACTGACGGCACCACTTGAAGGCCTCGGTGTCGTCTGCGGCGACGCCCTTGCCGCTGGCATAAGCTGAACTGAGCAGAAGCTGTGACATGGGATCGCCCTGATCAGCAGCGCGGCGATGCCACTTCACGGCCATGACCAAATCCTGCTGCCTACCTTCGCCGGTGGCGTAGGCGGCGGCCAGGAGCGTCTGGGAGAAGGCATGCCCCATCTCTGCGGCAACACTCCAACAGGTCGCCGCCAAGTCGGCGTCCTTGACCACCCCAAAGCCATTGGAATACGCATTGCCAAGATGGTAAAAAGCCGGCGCGTATTTCTGCGCCGCCGCCAGTTTCCACAACCTGACGGCCTCGACCGGGTTCGTGGTCGTGCCATCCCCTTCAGCATAAAGCTCACCGAGCGTTACCTGCGCTTCAGGGTCGCCGTTGGCTGCTCTGGCGATGAGTTCATGAAGAACTTCCTCGTTGGATTCAGGGTTGCAAGACACCTCCCCCTTTTCCTGCGTGTGTCCCCAGGAAGCCACGATGCAGAAACCTAGAAGTAGGAGCTTGTGCAAAAAAGAGCGAAACATGATCTAATGTAGATTCAACCAGAGGCTTGACGACGAATTTATTTTGAGGTGGAGCGAGTCGCTCTGATAGACCAAAGCGTCGTGCGCCCTCAGGCTCTTGTCCAAACCAGAGGAGAACACTACAGACAGCCCGTTTGCGGCTTTCTCTAGCGCAATGCCATCGCCTTCCTGATGCTTCCATGCGCCGGGAGCTGTTCGCACTCCATCTACCCAACCCGGAGCGGGTGCGGGCCGATTACGCGGTTCTCGCGGAGCTTTCCAAGGGCCTCAGTGGCGGGGACATCCTGCACATCTGCCTGAATGCAATCTACACGGGAAGCACGGACCCGAACCCGGAGCGATGGCAAGTGACTCAGGAAATCCTGGAAAAGCAGATCGCCAAGGTGAAGAGGGCGAAGGCTGAACACTCGGGCGAGAAAGACAGGAGCAAGCGGCGAATCGGCTTTTGCCCCTGATAAGTTCCCCTTGCTCGTGGAGGCGCTTGGCTTTAGTAACCCTTCTTCATCATGATAACCCGCTTCCCTTGAGAATCTGAAGCGTACCATTGAAGTGGCGGAACGTATCGAAAAAGTGCAGGCCGAACTCTCTGGGCTATTTGGAGGCAAGCCCCCAAAAGCCGTGAGCAGCAAGACGGGCCGCCGTCGCGGTCGTCCAGCCAAAGCCGACAAACCCGCCAAGGAGAAAAAGCCCAAGCGCCAGATGAGCGAGGAAGCTCGTGCTCGGATCGTGGCTGCGCAGAAGAAGCGCTGGGCCAAGATCAAGAAGGAAAAGAAGGCCGAGGCGAAAGCGGAGCAGGCCAAGGCTGCGGAATGAACTTGGTTCAATGATGAACAGCGGTCATGTCCATCCCTTATCTCAATCAAGCAGTTCCAGCTTCATGGGGGCATGTCATCACCCTACTCGATCAAGAGCTGATCATTTCCACCATCGCTGCCGCCCGCAAAGAATTCAGCGAGCCCTTTGACGCCAAGATTTGGGTGAAATAAGTGGGATTACTGGAGGATCCTAGAGCTGGGCAAGTCTAGTCCTCAAATCGTTGATAATCCTCAAACCTCGGCCTCTTGCGTCCGGAATTTCTGACGTCTTAATCCAACCAATTTGGTAAAATCCGCTAATGCATTCGCTCTCCCAAAAATGTTTTTCAAAATCGACTCCTAGTTGCTCGGAAAACTCCATCAATCCTCCTTGATCAACAACTAAGCCAAGTGCTTCCAGATCCAGCTCTTTACGCTCAGCTTCCTCCACAAGATTGCGATAGCTATCCACAAGCTCTTCCAACCAATCGTCCCACTCTTCAGGAAAATCGTCGCCTCTCGCGACCAGAGTGTAGCTACCGCGCTGATAGCCAATTTCGGGCGTCTCCTCGCCAAAATCGTCCGCTTCAAAATCTTCCGAACCTTCGGATTGCTCCGCCTCCTCATTGCTCATGTAGTGCTCCCCTGAGATTTGGACAACCTTTTGTGATATTCAGGCTGCGAGTTTGCATGGTGAGGATGGGTAGGTGGTGGTGTTGGGCTGGGTTCGGTAGTTGAGCGCTTGGTGAGGGCGCCTGTGGTTGTCGTTGTGGAACTGGCGTCCGTCCAGTTTATGGTCCAGGCAAAGTGAGAAGATCTGATCGAATTCTGAGTGGATGCGCAGGTCCTGTCAATCGGCATCTGGAGCTTAGGCCATAGCGCAGGAAGCCGACTGGGCGACTCTCCCCTTCTCGCATACCAGCTCTCGGGCAAACTCCTCAGGCGTCCTCATCCCCAGGCTTCGGTGCGGGCGAACCTGGTTAAACTTCCATCGCCAGGCCCCAATCACCACACGGGCTTCCCCAGCGTGTAAAACAGTTCCCGTGCCAAGCATTCCCGGCGGAACTTATCGTGAAAGCTCTCCACGCAGCTGTTCTGAAAAAGACTAGGGTTACTCAAACAGGCTGCCGACCGATTACGCGGTTCTTGCGGAGCTTTCCAAGGGCCTCAGTGGCGGGGACATCTTGAACATCTGCCTGAATGCGATCTACACGGGAAGCACGGACCCGAACCCGGAGCGATGGGCGGTGACTCAGGGGATGATCGAGGCGGAGATTGCCAAGGCCAGGAAGGCGAACGCGGAGCACTCGGGAGAGGAGGCCGGGCCGAAGCGGAGGATTGGGTTTTGTGTGGGGTGATTTTACGGGGCTTGGCAACTTCCTTGACGCACACAACGCATCGAGACTCTTGGTGCATTTCCGGCTTGACTGCTCTTTCACAAAGCATCCGCGCGGGGAGGACAGGTACCTGATCTTGGATCAGTTCGGAGAGCTTATCACCTGTTCAATCCAAGAGGGGGACGGAGCATCGGCATACATCTTCTTGAGCTCGGCGTTTTCCCTCTCAAGCGCCTTGAGACGCTTGGCATCCGCCACATCCATCATTCCGAACTTCTTGCGCCACCGGTGCAGCGTCGCCACTGAGATCATCTGCTTGCGTTGTCAAAACTGCTCCGGGCTAAGCTGGCTCGTCTCATATTCCCGCAAAACAGGATGATTTCTTTTAGCTTGTGTCTCTTCTGTTTAATCATGGTCTTTGAGTTTGAGGTTATCTTTTCCTCTCCCTCTTTCCGGACCAGCTTTAATGGTGGCGGACGTTGGCAATATCCGCCTCAATCATCAACTGAGTTACCCCCACCGCTCCGGGTTCTCGTCCCTGGTGCCTGCTTAAATCGCGCTGAAGTAGATGTTTAAGACGTGCCCGTCACTGAGACTGTGTGATTATTCTGCGAGAACTGCGTAATCAACGGTTACCCGCTCCGGGTAGGGGAGATGAAGGGCGAAGAGCAAGGCAAGCGAAGCATGGCGGCATAAAACAGGGAATTTAGTGTGGAGCAAAAAAATATTCAGCACTCACCCCGTGTTTGTCCTACCCCCTAGCCAGTATGGTATTGAATTAAATTGAAACAAGCATCCAAACCCAAGCGCAATGAGCAACGATGTTAACTACAACCTTGTTTTCACAGCACCCAAAAAAGCACTTCTTCTGCACGTGAAATCATACTTGGAAGATAAGAAAAGCAGATGGGACCGCAGAGGAGAGAAAACGGCGGCGGATCTGCTTAAGGAAACCGGCCTGAAGAACGTCGCAGAAGTCGTGAGCTGGGGTTTTGAATTCGGCAAAATTAAAAAAACTGGCGACAGCTTTTCTGTGGAAGTTACCTCTTGGGCGAACGAAAACTGCTTCGGAAACATTTGGATTTCCGGTCCGGAAGGCGAGCTCCACTTCCTGAAGGAGAAATTCCCGGAACTCGAAATCGGCGGCACCTTCAGAGACGATTATGGACGAGGTTCTGTTTGTGGATCTGAGCTTGGGTATGAATCAAGGAGCAAAGAGGACGACGAGGATGAAACTGAAGAGGAGGCAGTCGTTTTCGCCGATTTGAATCCGGAGTTATGGGATACCGCAAGCGAGAAAAACCAAGCGCTGAAGCCCGCGCTCTCGTCTATTCATGAGTCCGGCCATGTGATCGAGGTCGTACTGCCGCAAGAGGTGGTCATCCCGTTTTGCTCCATCCCAGCGGGCAGTTTCAAAATGGGAAGTCCCGTTAGCGAAGAGGAACGAGATGAGTATATGGAAGCCCAGGTGGAAGTTACCCTAAGCTATCCTTGCTGGCTGGCAAAGACGCCGCTGACCCAGAAACAGTGGGAGGCCGTGGTGGTTAGCAGTCCAAGTCACTTCATCGGAGCCAATCGACCTGTAGAAAATGTGAGTTGGGACGATGCACAAGCCTTCATTAATAGTCTCAATGAAAAGCAAATTCTTCCGAAGGGCTGGAAGTTTGCCTTGCCCACGGAGGCTCAGTGGGAATACGCCTGCCGCGCTGGCGAACACGGTCCGTATTCCGGAGGCCGCTTGGAAGAGGTTGGATGGTATGAGGAAAACAGCGCTGAACAAACCCATGAGGTTGGTCAAAAGAAGCCAAACGCTTGGGGCCTTCACGATATGCACGGGAATGTCTGTGAGTGGTGCTCTGATTGGAGCGAAGACACGTTGATTGGGGGAATAGATCCCGCTGGGCCAGATTCTGGCAGTTTGCGGGCGTTCCGCGGTGGAGCTTGGTCCTACGATGCCATGGGCTGCCGTGCCGCCTTTCGCGCTGGATACCAACCGAATACTTTGACAGACGACATTGGCTTCCGCCTCGCCCTAGTTCCATCCAGGTAAGCGGAGTCGGAGGCGAGGGACGAGCAGGAGACGGGTGCGCCTGCTAGGCAGATTGATAGGATCAAGAAAACCTAGGCACTCCCCCGTATTTGTCCCACTCCACTGGCAAGTGTTCTATGGAAAGTGATTCAATTGCAGCAATCTTGTCACGCATATGGCCAAACAAAAACTCCTGACCAAGGAAATTGCAGAGCATTTCATCAAAGACAGTGGGAGTGTCGATCTGAGCACTTTCACTTCCATAGAAGACGAAGCCGCAAAGGTGCTTGCTCAACACAAGGGGGGACTTGATTTACACGGATTAAAACAGCTGAGTGATTTGGCTGCGCTGGCTCTATCAAAGCACCAAGGTCCGATTTACCTCGTTAATCTCACCCATCTGTCAGATGCTGCAGCATCAGCTCTTGCAAATCATGAGGGGCATCTTCAGTTGTGGAGTTTGAAGGATATTTCCGACGCGGGGCTGTCTGCCATGTCAGCAAGGTCGGATCGAGGTCAATGCCACTGGCCCGCAACTCTGACCAAGCGTTTAAAAAAATTGGCCAAAGCCACACAACCACAACCCTTCAAGAATTGCCCTGCAGAATGGGCTGATGACCGTGTTGTCATCCCGCCACCAGCCTCAAGCGTTCAGTGGATAACGCAAAGTTATCTCTCCAAACACGAAGACATCCCCACAACTCTCTTCAAGTGGTTTATGCAATTTCTTCCAGCATCCCATGTCCGTGAAGTCGATAGCGGACGTTTTAAAACCTCAGAGATAACAGAGCAGGCTGCTGCCATTTTAACCAGCAATAAGGAGTTCTTTGAATCAGTCAGAGCGACTTCGAGCCAGAAAAAAAGGCAGCAATCCAATCAAGTCGTAAGCAATCAACTTGGAAAATCCTCATCACAGGCCGGCATGTTGAAAGCAGAGTTGGAGGCAAAGCTGAAGCGCTTAGGCGAATTGGTCAAATCTGGCCAACTGGATTTGATGGCACATATGGTCGCCGGTTTTGGAGAAAAATGGTTTTATGAGGCACTGCTTGCTGATTGTGAAGTGACCGATGGAGGCACGCTGAAAATAGGCCGCCCGCTGAAGCAGTTTGGAAGAAAAGCACCAATCGTTCTTCTGCTTGCCATTGCCTACATGCCAGATGAAACGGAGAGGCATGCCAGTGTGAATCGTGACGCTGCAATTCAATTAGATGTAGGCTCCGATGAAATCGATGTGGTGGCATCGATGCTCAGCCCGCGACTCAGCGGTTTAACGGCTACATGCTCACACTTTTGGAACAGCCAATTGCCGCTTGAAACAGCCGTTTTGCTCGCCCGATCCGGTAGGGATCTTGACTTAAGCTCTGTCGTAGAACTTGACGAAGCTCAAGCTGATGCTCTTTCGAACCATGAAGGAGCACTTCGATTGGATGGCCTGACTTCTCTGAAGGCAACGAGCGCACGCTTCCTCGCCAAAAAAAAAGGCGATTTGTCACTATCTGGAATCTCATCTCTTGATGAGGCTGCTGCCAATGCGTTGGGCGCGTGTCAAGGAGGTCTGCACCTAGGTTTGATCGATTTGCCGCAAACCATTGCTGCCAGCCTCGCCAAATGCCGGGGGAGACTGCAATTTTCTCGAATTGATAAACTCACGGCGAGCGCAGCATCAGCGTTGGAGCAGCATGAGGGCGAGCTAATCTTGGGGGATCTGGCAAACTCATTTGAAAAAGGCTGTGACATCGATGCTCCAGCGGCTGATTGCCTCAGCCGGCATCGCGGACCTGTAATACTTCACCAGAAAAAGCGGCTGCAAATCAAAACGGCGTTGGCGCTCTCAGCCTGCAAGCAGGGGTTAAGACTACCTGATCTTGAGGAACTTCCACCGGGCGAGACCGGGGTCAAACTTTGCACCGCCATCTCTTTGGGTGTTCTAGGAGAAGACATGCTGTGTCTGCGGCTGAAATCCTTGGAGGCTGATTGCGCTAAGGCTTTGTCTGCATACAGCGGGCATCTGAGTGTGAACGTGGAGCAATGGGAAGAATCAGCGTTGATGGCAATTGCAGCGCAACAAGGACACCTTAGCATCGACCCACAAAAACTAACAGGGCACACAGCGCGCTATTTGAGCCATCGAGGGGCCTTCACCGCTCTGGACATCAGCTATTACGGAACTGTATCAGTTGAAGATGAAGCTGCCGAATCTTTGGCGACTTACCCGGGACAGTTGACGTTTCGAGGAAGCCTAAACCTCTCTGTTGAAGCTGCACATCACCTGTCGAAAAGAGCATCGATAAAAATTCTTCGTTCAAAAATCAAATCGCCCGCTCGTGAAATCTTTGATCAGGCAGGAACATGGTCCGATGGAGAGTGGAAAAGAAATCTGACATGATCATGGGTTTGGAAACTACAGACGACGAGATCTCCAAGGCGGCTTTTGACTTGTTGTTGAAGGAACCCTTCTATGCGCATGTTCTGGCAGGCATGCCAAGGTCCCTCACCAATGAAGTGGAAACGTTGGGGCTGGAATGGAACGGTCAGCAGCTCGTGCTCCGGGTCAATCCTGAATGGTTCATCAAAGGTTTGTCCCAGGCGGAGCGCAAGGTGGCTCTCAAACACGAAGTCTTGCATGTGGTCTTCCGCCACATGTTTCGACGGGCTGACTTGGATCCCAGCCTGTACTCGATTGCTTCGGACCTGGTCGTGAATCAATTGCTTGATCCCCTGAAGCCATTGGCAGGGTGGCCCACATTAAAAATGTTTTCCGAACTCCAACTGCAACCCAATCAGTCGCTGGAGATCTACTACACCGCCTTGGCTCAATTGTTCAGAGAGATGCAACAGGCTGGATACGCCACAAACGAGGGCGACTCAGCAACTGGCAAAGGGGTGGCTACTAAAGGGTGCTCTCAAAGTGCCAAGGCGCTAGCGACCTTGCTTGAAGCTCGAAGAAAACGCGGGGATGACTCAGGGTGGCATGATGGCAGTGACAACCAGGCTGGTGTCGCTGGCCGTTATGCCGTGGGCAGCCTGCTGATTCGAGCTCGTGATCGCATCCCGCCTCACGAGTGGGGAAGAATGCCATCCACCTTGCTCTCCGAATTGGCCGCTATCCTGGCAGAACGTCAGCCCAAATTGGACTGGAAACGTGTCGTTCGCATATTCTGTGCCTCAAGCGGACGCACCAAAATCCGGCACACCATCAAACGCGTCAGTCAACGGTATGGCACCAGGCCGGGCATCAAGGTGCAGCGCCTGCAAAGATTGCTCATTGCAGTGGACACCTCAGGCTCCATTGATCAAGAGATGGTGAATGCTTTTTTCACGGAGATCCATGCAGCTTGGAAATCGGGAGCTTCGGTTCATATCGTGGAATGTGATGCCGCCGTTCAGAGGGATTACCCCTACACCGGCCGCCCGCCGACGCACATTTCAGGCGGTGGTGGTACAGAATTTGAGCCGGTTTTCCTTTGGATGCAGAAGCAAAAACCCTTCGATGGCGTTCTGTATCTCACGGATGGCTGTGGGCCGCCCCCAATCACTCGACCACGATGCAAACTCCTCTGGGTCATTGCAGGAGGCCAACATTCGATGCCCGAATTTTCACTCAACCTTCCGTTCGGTCCCTCACTTCCATTGCAGCTCTAAGCAATCTCCAACTCATCTTACATCTCATGAGCCACTCTCCCACCCAAGGCCCCCGTTTGGATGCCCTCGCACTGGAGCGCATGCTCTCTCATATTTTTCATCGCAATGACGAGATCGGCATGACCGGCAAGCGCGGCACCCCTGTTTGCATTTGGGGCACGCACGGCTTGGGAAAGACGGACATCGCCAAAAACTTTGCAGCGAGTCGAGGCTGGCACTTTGCCTACTGTGCGCCTGCGCAGTTCGAAGAAATGGGGGATCTGCATGGCATCCCTACCGTTCATGACCCCACGCCGGATCAGCCGAACAACGGCGATGAATACACCGTCTTCGCCCCGCCAGAATGGGTGCCCACCGCCAAAGGACCCGGCATCCTTCTTTTGGACGACATCAACCGGGCCGATGACCGCATTCTGCGCGGCATCATGCAACTTCTCCAGAACTTCGAGATGTTTTCATGGCAGTTGCCAGACCAATGGCAGATTGTCGCCACAGCAAACCCGGAAGGGGCTGACTATTCAGTCACACCGATGGACGATGCGATGCTGACCCGCATGCTGCATTTCACCCTCGTCTTTGATGCCAAAGCCTGGGCAAAATGGGCGACGACAGCAGCTGTGGACCCACGGGGAATCACTTTTGTCCTCAATTACCCGGAAACTGTAACGGGCAAACGCACCACACCGCGCACCTTGGTTCAATTCTTTGAGCAAATTCAGAGCATTCAGGATTTAAAAAAGGAGATCGAACTGGTCGCGAGTTTGGCAGCGGCTTGCCTGGATGAAACCACCGTTGCTGCCTTCATCACCTTTGTGAATGACGAGCTAGCCGTTCTGCTCAATCCGGAGGACATTCTCGATGCCAAAAACTCGAAGGATTGGCAGAAGGCTTTCAATGAACTGGTCAAAGGTAACAAGGGCACCAAAAGAGTGGATCGCATTTCAGCAATCTGCACACGTCTCTACCTACACGTCACATCGGAGCGCTATCGCGAGCAGCGCGGCCACATGGAAAACTTCGTCGAGTTCCTGCTCCAGGAAGCCATTCCAAATGATTTGCGCGGAAGCTTGCTGATCGACCTGAGCCGGCATGAATCGGAAATGTGCAGGAGTCTCATGAAAGACAAACGTCTGGCCAAATTGCTGCTGGAGAAATTGTAAGAATAGAATGCGCTATGATTGCAAAATCATGAATGAGAAAACCGGTAACATGACTCAACTCACCAAGGTCAAAAAATTAGTTGTTGGAGGTGACCCTGGCAGATTTCAAATGGCGGTGGATTTGCTCCTCACACTAAAGGCAGATGAAAATGCTTGGATCTCGATTTTTTCGAAGGCAGTTTTGAAAAACCAGTTCAAAAACAGAGACAAAAAAACCCTTGAATTGCTCGCCCAAGTTTCAGAATCACGTCCTCGATTCCGTAAGCTACTGCTTCTTGCATTGCCTCAGACATTAGACTGGCTCGATTCATTATCTGAGGAAGTGGCAGATTTGCTGGTCGATTGGGGACAATCAGTTTCACTGAATGGAATCAAAAAAATGAGCCCAACAGTGACTCGGAAAATCGCATCGATTGGTGGTGATCTTAGCATCAACGGATTGACCTCTTTGGATGAAAGCGTTGCGAAGATTTTAGCCCTTCACCAAGGTTGGCTAAAGCTTAATGGGATCAAGACCATGGATGATAAGGTGATCAGGCTTCTGGCCTGTCATGATGGGCGAGTTTCTTTGCAGCAAATCGAGGGCGTTGTTTTGTTGAAGCTATCGAACCATGAAAGATGCCGAGACTGGCGAAACTTTATACCCAATAAGACGCAGGTGAAATTTTTGCTGGATCTGAAACACCAAGGCATCTTTGATGGTTTAATTCAATTTGCAGCGGATAAACCCGAGTTAACACAATGGCTTCTCGAAGTGATTCCGGATGAATTAGACTGGTTAACCGCTCTATCTCCAGAAGCAGCGGATTTACTTGCTAAAAAAAGGGGACCTCTACATCTCAGTGGGGTGACGTTTATTTCTGATGAGGCTGCTCGTGCTTTGTCCAATCATGAGGGACTTATTTGTCTCAGTGGAATACAGCAAATATCGCAACAGGCAGTCGTATCAGTTGCTGCGAGCAAAGGATTCCTGAGTTTAAGCATTGGTGATGAGCTAAGCTATGAAATGGCGCAGGCTTTGGCCCGCCACAGTGGAGGTCTTTGGATCTACGGATTTCAAAAACTCAGTAATGAGGCGGCCGCTCTTTTATCTCAACATGATGGACAACTCGGTCTTAGTGTGACTAGTCTCAGTGATGCAGTTGCCACAGCGCTGGCCAGCCACAGGGGACAACTTTATTTATGGGATCTGACAAGTCTTAGTGATGCGGCAGCGAATGCTATAGCTGAACACCGCGGAGATATTTATATTCCATACCTGACGCATGCATCAGATCTTGCCATCAAGGAGTTGGCTCGAATCAAAGGAAAGGTCTGTGTTCCTAGGCTGCCAGAAGAAAAACAAAAGGCGCTTAGTCGCGAGCAGATGCGTCTGACTCGAAAAAAGAAAAGAGCTTAGGAAAGCTTCGTGAATTATAAAATTTTGTGAAGATGTATAACTGAAAACTTTGGTTCCAGTATTCATGCGATACCTCGCTCCCATCACATTCATTCTGTGCGCGGTCACAGCAATCCTTCTTGGCATTCAAGGTTTGCAGCAACGAGACGGCGCCCAATTTTCCACCAGTCTTTATCTGGCTTTGCAGCTCTTCACCTTTCAAGGCGGGGACGTGGATGGAATGGTCCCGCTTTCGCTGGAAATCGCCCGCTGGCTGGCACCGGCGACAACCTTGGGCGGCATCTACGCCGCCGCCTACACCTACTTCGGCCACTGGTGGGGCAGAGTCAGGCTCGCTTGGTTCATCCGCGATCACATCCTCCTTTGCGGCGCAGGTCAAAAAGGCCTCTCCTTGCTTCGTGACCTGCTGCTGGAAAACCCCCGGCGCCCGATTGTCCTCATCGAGCCTCGGGAACTGCCCGAACGAGAAGAACTGCAAAGAGCCGGGGTCGTCGTGCTTCAGGGGGAGGCTGGCACCGCCGCCTTGTTCAAGACCGCCCAACTCGGCCGTGCGGCTGCCCTGGTGTGTTTGACGGGAGATGACCGCACGAACATTGGCATTGCCTTGGCGGCAACGGCTTGTCTTCCGGAATCACGAAGCGCCCAGCCCCTGGAAATCCACGTCCATGTGGGCGACGTGGAAGGACGCCACATCCTGCAGCGAAATCAAATCCTGGACCTTCAGGAGGATCCCCGTCACCGCATCCGACTGTTCAACTGCTTCGTCAATTGCGCCAGACGCACCTGGGAGCTGCACCCCCTGGAGTGGGATCCTGCCTGTGGACTTCGCGATGAGGTTCATTTGGTGATCGGAGAAATGGGGGCCATGGAAAAAGCCATGATCGTGCAAGCCGGCCACATCGGCCATTTTCGAGACGGGAGGCGAGTCACCGTGCATTTGATCTCCTCCCGGGCGAAGCAGGATGCGGCGAGTCTGTTGAAGGATTATCCGGGCTTTGAATCTTGCGCCCAATTGAAGGTGACCCCAATCGAGGCGGCTGAGGATTTCGTCGAGGGCGTGGTCGCCGTGGCCTCCCAAGCCGGGGCGGCAGCTCTCTTTACCGTGGTCCCCTCCACACGGGATGCGCCGGCCGCGTTGACCGAAGCCCTGCTTCTGGGGGAAAGATTTCGCAGCCTTAACGTGGAGGCAGTCCTGCGAGTCCTTCTGGATGCTCCTGTGGGGGATGCGGTGCGTCAGGTGGTGGAAGCCAACGCTTCGCTGCGGGCGTGGATTCAATTTTTGCCAGACATGGATGAGGCCTGTGGCATGGAGGCAGTGTTCCATCAATCCCTCGATCAAGTGGCGAAGCAGATTCACGAGACCTGGAAAAAAGGCACGGAAGAGCAAATCCGCGACGCTGAGGCCCGGGGGGATGCCGCAACGGCAGCGCGCCACCGAGCCAAGGAGACCTACCGGGAGTGGGAAGACCTGACTGAAGAGCAGAAAGACGTCAATCGTCTGGCAGCAGACCACATTACGACCAAAATTCGGGCTCTGGGCTTGGATCCAAGCCGGAAACAGGAGGTGGAAGAGGCTTGGGCCAGCATGGATGCCGCCACTTTGGAACGGTTGAGCCGCATGGAGCATGAGCGATGGGCGGCCCCCTATCGAATGGCGGGATGGAAGCTCGGCGAACGAGATCCCATCAAAAGAACTCACCCAAACTTATTGGACTATGATGCACTGGATGAGGCCACGAGGCAATATGACTCAGACCAAGTGGGTAAAATACCCGCCTACAACTCCCTTTAGCTTAACTATGGCGAGCAACTAAAATAAACCTATCACTCATGAAATACGAAGTTTTCATCTCATACAAGAAATCGGCTCAAAACGGCGGTGCAACCAAAGACGCACATGAGGCACGCAAGGTTTATGATGAATTGCGTGCAGCCGGACTGAAGGTTTTTTTTAGCGAGGAGTCGCTTGCCGAAACTGGAAAAGGGCACTTCGCTAAATCCATCGAGTCAGCACTGGATCAGGCGGCGGTTCTCGTTCTAGTTTCGTCATGCCGTGAACATATTGAATCCAGATGGGTCGAAGCCGAGTGGGATAGCTTCATGAATGACATCCGAAGTGGCAATAAAAAGGGGGAACTTTTTATTATGAACTGCGGAGAGCTTCGAAGAACAGATTTGCCTCTTTTCCTTCGTCGCCAACAGATGTTTCAAGCGAATGAAATGGGGCAACTCATCAAGTTCGTTAAAAACGCCGTTCCCCGCAAAATTGCTTTAAAAGATTTAATTTTTTGCTCTCTTCACTGTTGCAGAGAGGAGCTAGGGGAAGACAAGGTTTATCTTGTGACAATCCGGGAAGAGGAGGCAGGTTACCAAGTCAAGGCGCATTGGGGACCTCGTGCAGCGCGACGGCTAAACAGCCAGATGAAGGGTGTCGCTCTCGTCAGCAAAGATAAAGCCGAACAAATAGCCAAATCACTGAAGTCCGAAAAAGAACGTTCAGGTTATAAAACACATTCCGTGCGGCGCCTGTTGACTCGTGATGCTCTGCGCTTTTTGGAAGCGGACCTCGGGCTTTCTGGTATTCAGAATCATTTGCGGGCAAATGATTCCGCGGTTCGAACCGAGCAATGCGATGAGCTCGGTAGCTCGTCCTCGTGCGTCGCAAACTTACGTGCCGCTCTGGCAAGCACGATTTGTGAGTGGATGAAAATGGATTCCAGAAAAGCGACCGAATGGCTCCAGAAACTCTACGCTAAAAATCCAGATGTCGCTTTTTTGCAAGATCAGGTTTCAAAAAAGAAAATAAGGCAATGAACTGCTGGTTTGTTAAATGGATAGAATTCCAAATCATCAACCAAGATCATGTCTGAGATAAAAACAGCTCCTGAGGGTTACAACAACGGGAAATTAAAGCTGCCGAAGCCTCAAAAACCCCTCAAGGGCAGGGGATATGAGCGTTATCGCTGGCGGATGGATGGGTTGCTCGATCTAAAAGATAATGCCGACCACTTCCGAAACGTGGAAATGGGCCTGCAGCGATGGTATCTGCATCTGCTCGGAGAAGAACATCACATCATGATGGATGCGGCGCATTGGGTCACTCGGGAGGCTTTGCATGCTTTTTTAAACCATGAATCAATTTGGCGCGATGAGTGGCAGCGCAGCAAGATCGATCAACAAAGTAAAAAAAAGAGTGCGGCAATCGCAAGGAGAGCAAGTAAAAAGAAAAAACTCAAAAAACAAAAAATACGAATTCAAAGCTTGGCAACGGATGCTGGGCTGTCACCTGAAGAACTCGGGGCCAAATGCGAGCGTTTCAAATCCTTGATTCATTCAGGAAAAACGACTCTTGCAGGACAAATGATTCAAGTGGCTGAACCGTGGCTCTTAAAGAGTCTGCTGGATGGCTGTTCAACAATGGAGTCGGATATTATCTTGAGTCCGTTTTTTCAGGACAGGTCAAACTCAAAGAGCGAATTCCTATTTTGGCTCGCTGCGGCAAAAGCAGTTGAAAGACAATGCTGCCCTAGATCCATCGTTTTGAACGAAATTGCTGAGTTGGAACTGACGGCCGGCAACTCGATCGAATTGGAATGGATTCTGCAGCACGTGATGCCAAAATTGGAAAACTTGAGGATGCTGCATTTGAACCTTGGATCAGTGATATTTTCGACGGCCGATTTGCCAGTCATGCAACAGTTGATTTGGCTCTATGTTTGTGGGGATGAAGAGTCTGAAAACGGGGTTGAACTCAAAGTTGAACATCTAAACAGACAACCGTCACTAAGAGGCCTTTCCGTGGGTCACCTGGGGAGCTTGTTCATCATGGATTATGATGCGAGCTTATGGAATCGAGTGCGTCTCGAAACACGATGTTCTGAAGATCGGCCGTTTGCACGCCGAAGCAACCTGAAGCCCGTCGCAGAACTCGGGTCTGCATGGCATGGAATCCGAGAACTGAACGCAAATGGGTTGCA
The DNA here is from genome assembly GCA_947507875.1 of Verrucomicrobiaceae bacterium. Taxonomy (GTDB): domain Bacteria; phylum Verrucomicrobiota; class Verrucomicrobiia; order Verrucomicrobiales; family Verrucomicrobiaceae; genus Prosthecobacter. Next base: position 16,863 of record CANNQP010000030.1, read on the forward strand.
AGTGTTTCTCCACATGCAGCAGGACTGGTCAACGTCATCTCAGCCACCCGCTTGGTGGAGACCCTATTGGTCCCTCCCAGATGTTTTGTCCAAGGTGAATGGTAAGATTGTTGATTTTGATTGGCCTGAAGGCGACATCGACACCTATTCCATCCACATAAAAGATCGGGCTGGAAAAATTCACCGCCACGAAATTCCGTTCGGACACAAGCACACGAACGGAATAGGAGGCCGGATCTCAAAAAATGAAATTTTGGCCGAGAGTCCACCCCGCATCATTGATCTCGTGGGCTGGGAGAATTTGCCGGCAGAATTAGCCAAACACCTAGCAGATTCGAGGGTTCCGATCCGGCTTCAGGCATGTCTCCTTACTCCTGAGGTGATAAAAGCCTTGGCGCCCTTTCGGGGTGACTTGCATGTAGAGGGCAGACTTAGCCTCGACCAACTTGAATCCCTGAGTCATATATCAGCATCCAAATTAGAACTTGAATTCGAAAGTTTTGATCGGCAGACCTTCCCTATTTTATCGAGACTCAAAGCATCCTCACTCAGCATAATAATCAACAGCAAGCTGACACCTGGCGATGTAGAACACCTTTGCGATTTCTCTGGCAAATCAGTTTTGAAGGGATGGCCCCGGGGAAATTCGATTCATATTGACCAAAGTGCTGCTGAAGTTTTGTGTCGGTGTGAACACAAAATTCAACTTGCTGATTCACTGCATCTCACGGCATCTGCCATTGGAAAACTCTCTCTTCATCCTACACTTGATCTACGCGGTCATAGGCAAACATTTCTACGTCACTCCAAATCAGGTGAGACCAGTCTGACAATCATTCGCTACTACGACCCAACTAATCGCAAGCGCTACACCGTGCGCAAAACGCTTCAAAACACCAACGGTACGAAAAAAACGTCTGAAGAACAATATTATGAGCCTTCATGCATGCTCTCTGTGATCGGTAAGTTGCTAGAGTCTGGCTATGAACCTGTATAGCCATCACACTACGTCCAACACCAGCTCAAACTGGCTGAAACCCAATCACCCACTTCTCCCCCGCATGGACCCCACGCCCGCCTGACAAACCACCCATGCCATGTTTCAGTAACTAACCGGATTTTACTGTACATTACAGCATGGCTGCCTCCTCCTTCTTCGCTATCAGATTTCGCGCTTGATTTACAACATATCCCGCGATCCCCCGCACCACTTCATGAGCCTTCGAATTCTCCACACAGCCGACAACCACATCGGCCTTTCCTTCAACCAATATCCGGAGGCTGTCAGGGAACGCCTAATCGAGGAACGCTTCGCCTCACTCGAACGGATGGTCACTACCGCCAATGTCCGCAAGGCACACTTCATCGTGGTAGCGGGCGATCTGTTCGACAAAACCACCGTCATCAAAACCCAGATCGAACGCGCGGTGAAGGTTCTCGGAAAATTCGAGGGCGAGGCGGTTCTCGTCCTCGCCGGCAACCACGATTTCTGTGAGGGACCTGACAGCAAACTCTGGAAGCAGTTTCGTGCTGCGGCGGACGGCAGTTGCGTGATTGCCCTGACCGAGCCAGTCACTAAGGAATTCGAAAGCGACGATTACAAAGTCCGCTATTATGCCTGCCCTTGCCCAAGCAAGCATGGCAAGGAGCACACCATTGGCTGGGTGGCGGATGAGGAAAAACGGTCTGACAAGCTCCATATCGGGATAGCCCACGGCAATGTTGAAGGCCTTGGGCTGGATGCCGACCAGCGCTATTTCAATATGGCGGAAAAAGACTTTCGCAACGCGGGACTCCACACCTGGCTGCTCGGGCACATCCATGTCTCCGCTCCCGCACCAGGCACCACCGGCAGGCCGCTTTACTTCATGCCCGGCATTCACACACCGGACTCGGTGAAATGCAGTCACCCAGGTTATGCTTGGTGGATCGAAATGGATGCTGATGGCACTTGCCGCCATGAACAACTCACCACCGGGGCGCTCCGCTTCGTGCGGTTGAATCACGAGTTGCACCACGCCAATGACATTCGAGAGTTGCAAACCAAGTGTGAGTCTTTCGATGCGCCCAATACCATTCTCGACCTTCAGTTGAGCGGTCGTCTGCGGGAGGATGAAATCGCAGAACTCAATTCCATGTTGAACGACATCGGCCCGGCATTCCTGAATTTCTCGCAGGAACGAAACATCGCTCCAGTGCTGGATGCCGCCGCCATCTCCAAGCGATTCCCCGAGGGCACCCTACCGAGCGCCCTCCTGCAAGCGCTTCTATCTGACGAGGCCCGCCCTGGCGATGCCCATCTGGCCTTGGACATCATCGAAACCGTTCAGAAATCATGAAACTCCTCACTATCCGTCTCCATCCCTTCGGCGGCACCGCCGACCGCACCTGCACGCTTCATGACGGCATCAACGTGCTCGAAGGTCCCAACGAGTTCGGCAAAAGCACCTTGAGCAACGCTCTCTGGCACGCCCTCTTCACACCCACCAATCTAACCCCGGTGAATCTGCGGAACACCATGGGTCGATGGTATCCCAAGCCCGGCGGCGACCACGCGCGGATTACAGTCCAGTTTGAAGCTGATGGCCAAACCTGGACTCTCCACAAAACATGGGGTGCCGGGGCCACCTCCAGCCTCCAAGCGGATGGTGCCGCTGGCATCGCTGATCCCGCCAAAGTCCAGACGCAACTCCAAACCCTGCTCCGACGCAATGAAGCCACCTGGCGGCACGTGCTCTTCACAGGACAGGCGCAACTCGCCGCCACCATGGAACAGCTTCGGGCCAACTCCGGAAAATTCGACGACGTTCAATCCCTGCTCGCCGGTCCGGCCGCAATTCCCGGCGACATCCCACCGGACAAACTCACCGCCGCACTTGAGGCCCGCATCAAGCAGCACTTCGGTCGATGGGACATCGGCTCAAACGGACCAGAGAAAGGCCGCGGTCTCGAAAACCCTTGGGCGAATGGCGTTGGCCCGTTGTTGAATGCTTGGTATGCCATGGAGAAAATCCGCCGTAACCTAGGTGACGTCATTCGCCACGAAGAAGCCGTGGATGAAATCAACGCCATGATCAACTGCATCACCGGGGACATGAGTGCCGATGAGGATTTCGTCCGCACCGGGCGCGGTCTCCGCGATGGTTTGGGTAAACGCGCGGGGCTGGAGGAAAGGTGCCAACGCCTCACTGCCGAACTGAAACTCCTGAAGGAAATCATGGTCGCTTGGCCCGGTGCCGCCCAGGTGATCCAAGGCAAGGAAACCGAACTCAACGGTGTCGCCAAGGACCTCGAATCCATCGAGATCGAACTCAAGAACGCAAAAAAACGCGGCCAGGCGGAGCAAATGAAAGTGGCGCACGGGCGTCTCGTCGAAGCCAGGAACGAATGGCAGCAGGCCGCCACTTATCTCGCAGAGTCCAAAGCCGTCGCCCCCGAATTGCTGGCCGAACTGAAGCTACTCGAAACGGAAATCGACAAACTCCGCATCCAGATCGCCTCGCAGAAACTCAGCGCGAAACTGGAAAGCAGCACCGCTCTTTCCGTGAAAGTGCGGCGTGGCACCAGCGATCCCGAAACGATCACTCTGTCTCCATCAGAAGTCTGGAAAAACCAATCCGAGGGCATTTTCCTCCTCGAATATCAGGACCTGAAAGTCAGCGTCGAGAGCGGCACCGGGGATGTGAACACCCTTTTCGCCTCTCTCGAAACCGCCCGGCATCGCCACTCGGAAATCCTCCAAACCCTCGGTCACGATAGCCTCGCCGCCGCCGAACTGGCAGACACGGATCACAAAAAACGCATTACTGCGGAAGGTAACAAAAAGGGTCTCTACCAAGCCGCCTTGCAGGGACGCAGCGAGGAAGAATGGGCAGCGGACATGGCCGCCTTCGCGGATCTCCCGGAAACCCGCTCTGTCGAAGTCTTGGAAAACGAGAAAACCGCACGGCTTAGCCGCAAGGCGGCGCTCGACCTAGAGATTAAACAGGAGTGCGACAAGATTCAGAAGTGGACCAACGACCACACGAACCTCGAGATACTCACCGACGAGATCATCACAAAAACCGCCGAGGCAAAGCAAGCCAAAGATGACCTCGCCGGCCTGCCCGAACTGCCGGAAGGATTCACTTCCATCTCAAGCTATCAGGACTTACTCACAAAGAAAGAGACCGCCTGCGAGGAATTGAAAAAGCGCCTCGATCATCTTAAAATCCAACAAGCCACTCTCACAGGAACCGCCCCCGCCAACACCGCCGAAGAACTCCGCACCGATCTGGAAATCAAACAGCGTGAATTCGAGCGCCAGCAAGCGACCGGCCAGGCACTGCTGCGCATCCAGACGAAGTTACAATCCGTCATCAACGACCGCGGCATCGACGATCCCATGCAAGGTCTCACCTCCGCCGTCTCCAACCATTTCAGCAACCTCACTGGCGGCCGCTATCAGGAAGTCACCTTGGACGGAACCGCACCCACCCGGGTCGGCGGAGCGCTCACGCTTGACACGATACTGCTCTCCCAGGGCACCCTCGGTTCCCTCGCCCTCGCCACGCGCCTGGCACTCTCCGAACTCTACCTCAAGGACATGGACGGTTTCTTCCTCTTGGACGACCCCTTCACCGACATGGATCAATCTCGCCGGGCCGCGGCGATACAGACAATCGGAGGCTTCGGGGAAAAGCACCAGGTCCTCTTCTTCACCTGCCACCCGGACCACGCCGGTGAGTTGCAGAGTCATGCCGGGGCGAAAAGTATGCACGTCACGGAATGACAACTACCCAATCCACAAGCACCTTCTTCCCTTGATCTGCCCCCAAAGACTGGAACATTTACAGAGTGATTTTTTGACCTCATGGCCTGCCTCGTTTTCAGCGCTGCGGTATGCATGGGCGATGTTCAAACAAATCGCGCGAAAAATCACATGCGCTGAGCTTGCCCTCCAAGCATGGCGATCGTTTTGAATTAGCCGATGATTCATTTCTGGATCTGCCAGATCGGAGTCGGACCGCAGCGGATGCGGGCAAAGCCCACTCACTTGAATCGCACACCGTTATCCGTGAATTCGTGGGACTGAGAGACAGCTTCATCGCCATCCATTGCTTTGTTTCCATGAAAGCGGATGAGCTCAGGGTATTCTTTTCCGCAGGAGCCGTCCGTGACAAGAAAACCACCATCCACCATGCGCTGAATCACGGGTTCCAGCCAAGCTTTCGAAAGCCAGTGACTGCCGCAGCTGCCTTCACTTGGATTATCATAGGGACCATGGTCGCCTCGATGAAAAAAGACGCCAATGGGTTCGTCGAAACAATCCAGAGTTTTTCTTCCGTCACCATCATGCCAGTGAATGGTGACCTCGCGCTTGGTAGGGACATGCTGATAGACCTCTGACACGGCGCATGGCTTGAAGTTCGGCAAATCTCTTTTGAGATTGGAGCCGTGATAGTTCGCGCGGGATTGTGTGAGATCGCCCGTGATTTCGCGACGACGAATGCAAGTGAGGCATTTTCACTCTTCTACTGGTCTATCGAGGAGTAATGTTTTATTGGGTGGGTATCGATTATCTCTCAAAAGTTGTTCCTGCCTACCTCGCCCCGCGATTTCCAAATGCCTCGCTGGATCTACAACCGCCCGCCCGAAAAATGTCAGCCGACCGAATTGCGGTTTGCTCAGTTGCTCAACGCCGAGCTTACTGATGATTGGATTATACGCTGGGGTTACTGGTATGAAGACGAGCAGGGAACCCTTCGCGAGGGTGATTTTCTTGTGCTTGGACCAGTCGGTGGACTCATGGTCTTCGAGGTGAAAAGTAGTGTGCCTCAGCCCGTCGCGGGCGGGATGCGCTGGGACACGGTGGACGGTGATAACCCGGTGACGCAACTTCTCGCCCAACACTCCGGCGTCATTCGTTCGCTCAAGCAATCGGCGGCAAACCGCATGGCCCCATGGGTGCAAAAGGCGCTTGTCTTTCCCCTAGTTGAGGTCGCGCCAAATATCTCTGAGCACCGCAGCATCCCGCGTGAACTCATCGTTGCCAGCAACGACTTGCGCGACTTTGGCCGCGTCTGGCGGCGGCTTTTCCCTGAGCAACGACCTGTGATGAAGGAGCAGCGCGAGGTCTTTCTGCAAGCCTTTGGTGAAGGCATCTCTCCCCGGAACGTGCAGGCGTTCATTTCGGAAACCGATATGCTCCTGCTACGGCAGGCCACGGCCAATTATCACATGCTTGATATGCTTGCCGGAAACCGCCAGCTCGTGTTCGAGGGGGGCGTTGGTACCGGCAAATCTTGGCATGCCCTAGAGCAGGCACGGCGACTCGCGGAGAATCACGGCGGCTCATTCGGCCGCCACGTGCTGGTGATGGGTTACAACCTCGCCCTCAGCCAGCGCCTGCGTGTTTTAGCCGCTCGCATAAAGCTTCAACGCGGTCGTATCACCGTGGAAAGCTCCGAGACACTCGCTGCTGGAATCCTGCAGGCCTGTGGCATCAAGCATCAGGCACCCACTACACGCGAGAAAGTTCAGCGCTACTACGACCATGAGTTACCCCTGCTCACGCTTGAAGCTCTGCGCAGCGAGAAGGACAAGCTCAGTAGCATCATCGAGCAATACGATGCGCTCATTGTCGATGAGGCCCAGGATCACGACACCTGCCTTGGCACCGGCTGCGACCCGTCCGGTGATTGCGGCTGGTGGTCTATCTACACCGCGCTGCTCAAGGACGGATGGAACGCACCAATCACGGTCTTTGGCGATATCGCCCAGCGCCCACCGTTTCGTGCAGCGTCACGCTTCAGTCTCGACCAGCTTCGCGCTCGGCTTGCGCAGCACGCCCATGTGCGGCTGGAGCGCGCTCTGCGTTACACCCGACCCGTGTTCCAATTCCTGCGTGGCCTTGAGGCCGATGGCACTCGCGAACTTGTCACCGGCCTGAAATCCACCGGCCCGCTCATGGATGGGCCTGATGTGGTGCAGCGCCGCGGCAGTGCAGGGGATCTCCCCCGCCTCGTCGAGCAAGTGCTCGGTGAATGGGAGAGTTCCGGTCTTTGCCCGCCGTCAAAAGTCCTCATCCTCTACGAGCGGAGCTCCATCGACCGCAGCGCGCTCGCCGGCCTCGAAAAGCTGTGCGACCATCCACTGAGGCCCTATCTTGAAATCGTGGACCAGCCCAATCACCGCAGCATCGGCCACAGCTCCGTGCACAAGGCCAAAGGACTCGATTCCCTCGCCGTCATCCTTGCGGACCTTCGTCCCTTTGCCGAGTTGACCAGCCCGCAGGATCGCTACACCTATTTCATGGGTGCCAGCCGTGCGCGGCAGTTGCTTGCGTGCGTGCATGCCGCACCGCCATGATGCAAAACGATGACTTTCACCGACTACAAGCAGGCAGTCGAGAATTTGCCGTATGGGAAGCGGCTCCCTACGGCGAAGTATGTTTTCACGGACGTGACAACTCCTTTACCCGATCCGCTGGCAGAGATCATCTCTAGCCTTCGTCAAAAGTTCGCTCCAGAAGGTCCCCACAATCTGATCAAATTTCACACTACATCGTTCAAGATCTCCCTACTTCACTACCCGCGGTTTTTTGAGGATCCGCACCCTTCGCTGGTCGAGGCCATTGTCATCGATCTATCTGCTGGACTGTCAAAAAACATTCAATATGCGGGCAACGCCAATCCCCCCATTCTGCACCGGAAAGAGACTTTCCTTCCACAAGATCATCGCAAGGTTTTGCTATTCCAGAAACTGACTCGGCAGGAAGAACAGGCGGGCCTGTTCGAGAATACGGCTACCATTGGCTTCGCTGAAAACTGGAAGCGGCTACTTGAGGGAAAACGCCTCATGTATCGCGGTCATAATCTGATCGATATCCCAGATGTCGCACCGAATAACCAAACCGAGGAGGATTCGGTGCAAATCCATCGCCATCGCACGGCGATGTGCCGCACCGAACTCTCCAAACCCATCCGCCAGGCCATGGAGCTGGGTGTTCTTCACTCAAAGTTGTCAGTTTTTGATTATGGATGTGGGCTTGGCACGGATGCGGATGGCCTTCGCGCCTTAGGCTTTGATGCTGCGGGTTGGGACCCCGCCTACTTTCCTGACGAACCAAAGGCATACGCCGACGTCGTCAATCTCGGCTACGTGCTCAATGTAATCGAGGACCCAGCGGAGCGGGTTGAAACGCTGGTCGATGCCTGGAAGCACACCCGCCATGTGCTTCTCGTTTCCACCATGATTCGCGGTCAGGAGAGCTACGAGTTCATTCGCGACTACCGCGACGGTCTTTTGACGGCGAGGGACACCTTCCAGAAGTATTACGAACCTGGTGAGATTCAGGGCTTCATCGAGTCGGCGTTGGAAGCAGAGGCACACCCTCTTTCCATGGGCATCTACGCCGTCTTCCGCGATCCGCGAGCCGCCCAGCGTTTCCTGGCCACGCGGGCCCGCCGCCACATTGACTGGGAACAGCTGAGTCGGCGGCTTGGCTTCCTGCGGCCAAGGAAAAAGGCCGGTGTTGTGGACCTCTATGGACGCCACAAAGACCTCCTCGACCGATTCTGGAATCAGGTCATCATCCTGGGACGCCTGCCGCAACCGGGAGAATTCGAACAGGAGGCCGAGCTCAAGGAAAAAATCGGAGGCCCAAAAAAAGTGCATCGGCTGTTCCTGGAACATTACGGTGCCGACACTTACGCCGCCGCACGCAAGCAGAGAAAAGAGGACCTGCTAGTCTATTTGGCGATGGCCAATTTCAGGAAACGTGTGCCCCTCAAAGACCTCGATGAGGTTCTGCAGGCCGACATCAAGAGCCACTTCGGAACCTACCGTCAGGCACAGGAAAAAGGACTCGTCCTTCTGTTTTCGACAGGCCAGGAAGAGGCATTGGAAAAGGCCATTACTGGTCTCAATTTCGGCTGGCTAGATGCCAACGAAGGTCACTTCAGCATTCATCGGTCCCTTCTCCCTGAACTCCCCGCAGCGCTCCGCATTTACATTCAGTGCGGGGCTCATCTTTACGGTGATCCTCAGGAAGCGGACATTATCAAGATTCACCTTTGGTCGAAGAAGCTCACCTTTCTTCACTACGACGACTTTGATCGGCAGCCCTTCCCCGAACTGCGGACACGCATCAAAATCGATCTCTTGAAACGATTCGTCACCGTGTTCGACCACACGGAGGGGACAGAGCATCAGCTGCTGTTCTTCAAGGAGCGTTTCTTGTCCGTTGGTGATCCTCTTCGTGCCAAGGCGGAAGTCATCAGCGGCCGTCTCCGCAAACTTGGACTTCAGTTGGAGTCGCTGGGATCGAATGACCAAAACGCCCCCAGCAAAGAAAAATTCGATACCATCATTGGCCGAGCCGGGCTTTCCAGGCAACTGGTGCGGAAGCCTTGCCAGAACTTATATCGGACCGCTATAGCATCATCCGAATCCGCTCCGCCACCGCACTCCAATCCACATCCGGCGTAAGGTGGCACCAGCTCAGACGCACCGCTTCATTCGCCTCGTCATCGCTGTATCCCATGGCCTTGATTACATGGCTCGGTGTGTAGCTGCTTGAGGTGCAGGCGGAGCCGTTGGAAATCGCCACCAGATCCTTGAGCGTTACGATCAGGGCCTCTGAATCGATCCCGGGAAACGCGAGGTTCAGAACATGATCCATGGTTTCCTTGGGCTGTCCGTGAATCCGTGGCGAGAGTGGTGCAAAGGCCGCCAGTGCCGCGTCCTTGAGTTCGCGGCAGCGCTTGCGGCGAGCATCGTGATTCTTCACCGCCGTTTCAGCTGCCGAACCCAAGGCCGCGATGTGTGCCACCGGCAGGGTGCCAGGCCGCAGGCCGCGTTCCTGACCACCGCCATAGAAGAGCGCCTTGAGAGGCGGACGTTCATAGCCACGGCGTCGAGTGATCAGAGCCCCGATCCCCTTCGGCGCATAAAGTTTGTGCCCGCTAATGGAAATCAGATCGATTCGCGGCTCCCGCAAGCACTCCAGTTCCTTAGCGAAAGCCTGTGCCGCGTCGGTGTGGAGATAAGCCTCGTGTCCGCTCATGATCTGGCAAATCTCGCCGAGTGGCTGACGCACTCCAGTCTCGTTGTTCGCCGCCATGACGGAAACCAACAGCGTGTCCGGTCGCAGCGCAGACTCGAGTTCTTTGACCCGCACCCGCCCTTGTTCATCAGACGATAGCCAGGTCACCTCGAAGCCTTGCTTCTCCAACGCCTCCATCGGTTCCAGTACAGCTTTGTGCTCCAAGCGGGTGCCTATCAGATGCCGCTTGCCCGTCTCCTGACCATGCACTGCCAGCCCCAAAATCGCCAGGTTGTTGCTCTCCGTTGCCCCGCTCGTGAAGATCACTTCATCACGCTTGGCTCCCACCACGGCACCCACTTGGTCGCGGGCCTTTTGGACTGCCTGCTTTGCCTTGGAGCCATATTCGTGGGTGCGACTGCCCTCGTTGCCGAACTCCTCCACCAGATAGTGAAACAGCACTTTCTGCACTTCTGGATCCAGCGGCGTGGTCGCATTGCAGTCTAGATATACAGCGGACATTGGCAAAAAGTGAGAGAATGTATGTTTTTTAGTTGCAGAAGTTTAACAAACATGATTTGTAAATGCACCAAACATCCGAACCGCTTGAGCCTAACGCTTGCCCCTGAGAGCACCAACAAAAAAAGTCCAATTTCCAATCCCTGCCCAAAAATGGGCAGCACCGCCAGCCATCCTTACCCATCTCTGACTTATGGAGCCCACTCTTACCTTCCCGGCCATTCGCGGCGTTCAGGCCCAGCGCGAATACTACGTCGCCATGTGGAGCCTCCGACTCATGCGTCAGATCTCCATCTTCAATGAGGACGAACTGCCGCCCGAGCTCCGCGCCCAACGAATCCTCAACAAGGCACGCATTCCAGAGATCGCCGGTTACATCCTCGACAACCCGAGCGACTACGTCTTCTCTGCCCTCACTGTCTCGATCGACTCAGATGTGATTTTCGATCCACTGGAGGGACAGGACAAACTAGGCATACTCAGGGTGCCCATGGAGGCCAAATTCATCATCAATGACGGGCAGCACCGCCGTCAGGCCATCATTGAGGCGCTGGAGCAGCGACCAGAGCTTGCTCACGAGACGATCGCCGTCGTGTTCTTTCTCGATATTGGCCTGGAGCGCTGTCAGCAGATGTTCGCCGACCTCAACCGTCACGCGATCCGCCCCAGTCGTTCCCTCGGCCTTCTCTATGACCATCGAAATCAGAAGGCCAAGCTGGCCAAGCTGGTCATTCTGAAATCAGAAGCGTTTCGTGAGATCGTGGACATGGAGAAATCCTCGCTCGCCAAGCGTTCCCGCAAACTCTTCACGCTCTCTGCCTTCTTCAATGCCTGCGCCGACCTCGTCGAGGGACTCGCCACCGGCAATCTCACCGACGATGCCAAACTGGCCCGCGACTTCTGGGAGGAAGTCGCCACGCACTTTCCCGCTTGGGCACAAGTGCGCGAGGGCAGGATGCCCGCCAGCGAAGTCAGGGAGGGGTTCATTCACTCCCACGGCATTGCCCTTCAGGCCCTCGGCAAGGCGGGCAATGCACTCCTCAAACTTCATCCCAAGGATTGGAAGAAGCGGCTCTCGGCGCTTGAGAAAATCGACTGGTCCCGAACCAACGCCAAGGTTTGGGAAGGCCGTGCCCTCATCGGCGGCAAGGTCTCCAAAGTCACTACCAACGTCATCCTGACCACCAACGTCATCAAAAAGGCGCTTGGTGCCCCCCTCGAAGAAGAAGAGGCCAGGACGGAGAAGGCTCATGGCCGCAAAGCCTCCTGAAATATTCTACCCGCGCCCCCATACCCTCCTGTCATGCCTGCCAAAAGTATAAGCCAATCCCCAAAGGCCTCACCGCAATCAACGCCCTCGGTGCCTACCCGATATTCCGGGTTCACGACCCTTGGGTTCAAACAGACCATCGAGGCGCTCTGCGAGGAAATCCGAGCGCTCTACCTAGAAGACAAAGTGCCATGGATCATCGGCTATTCCGGCGGCAAGGATTCGACGGCTACCCTTCAGTTGATATGGATGGCACTGAAAGACCTCCCTTCGGAGCAAAAGTCCAAAACGGTCCATGTCATATCTACTGATACTCTTGTCGAGAACCCAATTGTTTCGTCATGGGTTCGACGGTCCCTTGAGGTGATGGGCAACTCCGCGCAAGAGCAGAACGTGCCGATTAAACCAAAGCTTCTACACCCACGTGTCGAAGAGACATTTTGGGTGAACCTGATTGGACGAGGATACCCAGCCCCCAGACATAAATTTCGATGGTGTACTGAGCGCTTAAAAATTCGCCCATCGAATCGCTTTATCACTGATGTGGTTACCAAAAATGGTGAAGCAATTCTGGTTCTAGGAGCCCGGAAGGAGGAGAGTCAAGCCAGAGCGAAGGTCTTGAAGAAAAATGAAAAATATCGTGTCAGGGATCGCTTGAGCCCAAGCGCAACCTTGGCCGGCTGCTTGATCTACACTCCCATTGAAGATTGGACCAGCGACGACGTGTGGATGTTTCTCACGCAGGTCAAGAATCCGTGGGGACATAGCAATAGGGATCTACTGGGCATGTATGCTGGTGCCTCAGCCGACGGCGAATGCCCGCTTGTTGTTGACACCAGCACACCTAGCTGCGGTGACTCACGCTTTGGGTGCTGGGTTTGCACCTTGGTGGAGCAGGACAAGTCCATGACGGCCATGATCCAAAACGACGCCGAAAAAGAATGGATGCTGCCACTGCTCGAACTGCGCAATGCATTGGACTTCAGAAGCAACGCAACGGCAGAAGACCCACTGAACTCCGACCACCACCTGAGGGACTTCCGGCGAATGACTGGTGCGATCAATATCATGCAGAACGGCAAGCCTGTCCCTGGACCATACACCCAGGATTCCCGTGAGCAGTGGCTGACCAAGCTGCTCAAAGCCCAGACCCATATCAGGAAGCACGGTCCTGAAGACGTCAAAACCATCGAGTTGCTCACGCTGGCCGAGCTTCAGGAGATTCGCCGCATCTGGGTGGTGGACAAACACGAGTTGGAAGACTCCTTGCCTCGCATCTATCAGGAGGCGACGGGCGAGCCTTATCCTGGTGCTGTTTTGGATGACGATCTGGTGCTGAGTGCCGCCGAGATGAGCCAGCTAGCCGAGATCTGCGGTGGGGACCGGCTGCACTATGAGTTGTCGCGTGAACTCCTCAGTCTGACCCGCCAGCAACGCAACGCCGCCCGGCGCGCCGGGGTCTTTGAAAAACTTGAAAAGGCCTTCACCAAGCACTTTTACGATGACAAAGCTGACGCTTTGAATCGACACAAGACTTTTGCCGGTGATCGCCAGCGCCGCCGTGACGCGAATGGCTCCCTTGCCGAAAATCTGGAACCCGACGCCAACGACAACAGCCTTCTTCCCCTCGAATGATTCTCGACTACATCTGCCTCGAGAATTTCGGGGCCTATCACGGTCGGCAGGAAGCTGACCTCACCCCGGACGCGAAGCACCCGGTCATCCTTTTTGGCGGCATGAATGGCGGTGGGAAAACCACCCTGCTTGATGCGATGCAGCTCGCCCTCTACGGTTCCAAAGCCCGACTCTCCAATCGCGGACGCTTGCCTTATCGCGACTACCTGCGGGATTGCATCCATCGCAATGCCGATCCGGGTGAAGGTGCAGGCGTGGTTCTGCGCTTCCGCCGCACTCTGGAAGGCCGTATCAGCCATTTTGAGTTGCAGCGCCATTGGCGGGAGGGCGTCAAAGGCATTGAGGAAACGCTGCGGGTGCTGCGAGACGGAGAGCGGGATGACCTCTTTACGGATCACTGGGACGAGGTCATCGAGTCCTACCTCCCGGTCGGCATCTCCAATCTATTCTTCTTCGATGGTGAGCAGATCAAGGATCTGGCGGAAGGCGAAAACGCCGCTGCCATTCTAGGAACGGCCATCAGCTCTCTTCTGGGTCTCGATTTGGTGGATCGGCTTGAGGGAGACCTCCACGTCTTCGAGCGCCGCAAGAAATCCGAAGGCCTCGATCCCGAGGCGGCTCGGCAATTGAAGATCGCTCAAACCGAAGTGGAACAGCTCGACCGCGAGCAGGGCCGCCTCGCTATGGAGAGCGGGACTCTCGTCAATGAGGCCGGACGTCTAGGCAAAGAAGTGCGGGATCGTGAGAACCGCTTCAAATCAGAGGGCGGCGATCTGTTCCTGCGCCGGAAAGAACTCGAGAATCAGCAATCCAGCCTCAAAGCAAAACGCAGCGAGGCGGAGAACCGCCTGCGGGACCTCGCGGCAGGCTCTCTGCCTCTCATGATGGTGGATCACCTCCTGGCTGACGTCGAAGTTCAGGCGCGCAAGGAGACGGAGACCCGCCACAACCAGCTTCTGGTCGAGGCCATGGAAGAACGTGACAGCAGTCTGCTGGTGATTCTCCGCGCTGAAAAAGTAGCGGCAGCGGCCATCAAGCGGGTTTCTCAGGATCTCGCGGAAGACCGTCAGCACCGTCTTCGCCTGGCCTCAGAGCCGCTGGTGCTTGACGCGGACACCCACTTTCCCGCCCACGTCGCCCACCTGCGGAACAAGATCCTGCCAGAGGCTGTTCATGCCTCGCGCGACCTTTTGGCCCTGATCCGCAGCTTGGACGAAAAGATCGCCCGTCTGGATGCTGAGTTGGGACGAGTCCCCGCAGAGGATCGCATCGCTACGTTCCAAAAGGAACTAGAAGAAGCGCGGCGACTGCACGCCGAAAAGATGGCCGAATTGGATGCCCTTAAGATTCGAAGCGATGCCATCACCCGTCAGCTCAACGAAGCCAAGGCCCGCCTCGAGCGGTTTGGCGACCGCGACAGCGATGCCAAGGAAGCCGAGGATAGCCGCCTGCGCATGCTCAAGCATTCCAAGCGTGTGCGGGAGACCTTGGGCAAGTTTCGCACCCAGGTCATTCGCCGCCACGTCTCCAACATGGAGGCCCTAATGCTGGAGTCCTTCCGCACCCTGCTGCGCAAAAGCGATCTGGTACATGGATTGAACATCGACCCCGAGACCTTCCAGGTGACGCTCACCGGGCGGGGCAATCAGCCTTTGCCCTTTGACCGCCTGTCTGCTGGCGAAAGGCAGCTGCTTGCCACGTCGTTGCTCTGGGGCCTTGCCCGCGCCTCGGGCCGCCCCGTGCCTACGATCATCGATACACCACTAGGCCGCCTCGATTCGTCGCACCGCCGACATCTGGTCGATCGCTACTTCCCCTTGGCCTCGCATCAGGTGATCTTGCTGTCCACCGACGAGGAGATTGTGGGAGACTATCACAAAGCTCTAGCTCCCTTTGTGGCTCATCACTACCGCCTCGCTCACGACGAGGCACTTGGTCAAACTCGCATTGAATCCGGATACTTCGAAACTCATGAATCCCCCCGTTGAAACGATCAGAATTAGCAAACAAGGCCGCGATCAACTGATTAAGATTCGCCGTCAAACCGGCGTCGAAAACTGGAATATCCTTTGCCGATGGGCGTTCTGTGTCTCGCTTCGAGAACCGACCCAACCAGCACAACCCCGAGAGAAACTCGACGGGGGCATTGAAATGACCTGGAAAGTTTTTGCAGGGGAGGATGCCGAAACTCTCGGAGCACTTGTTCAAATGAGGACGTCAAAGGATGGACTCAGAGACCAGGCGGAAGGTCCTAGCAAATGTTTGCGTGCACACATCAACCGGGGACTCTCTTACCTTGCCTCTGGAAAGGAAACGAAGTCGATCACGGATTTTATTGAGCGGTGGCTTCGTTAACCTCTAAACACCCATTTCCGGTGCCATTTTAAGGCGTTAGGATTCGGATAAAACTGCTGGTCTCTCGGCACCCTGAGCCCTTGATTCGCTATCCCGGCAAGGGCGAATGAACATTTATTGGTTTCGGCCAAATCGCTACAGACAATCACCTTCATGGTCTCATCAATCGTAAACAAGCCAAGATGGAACAGTTTCCGATGAAGAGTTGTCATCGCAATTCCATTGCACACGTCATCATTCCCACCGGCTTGAGGCCAACAAATATGAGCAGCCTCCAAACCCGGAAATGTATTCCTATAACGCAGCGAAAATCCAGACAGCGCACAGGTGTTCTCATAGGCCTCCAAGACCCTGACTCGGAATTCCGAATCGGTGTTTTGATCTCCCTCTCTGACTCCATAAAACCGCAGATTGAAAAACTCAGTTAGGTCCTCGTGGATGCTTTTCGGAAAGTGCCCATCAAGGATTCGATGGATCGCCAAAGTCTGTAAATCGAGGTTGCCAGTGAGCAGCTGAAAGTCTCGCTCAATCAAACCGCCATGGGCATTCATCTCGAGAAGGGAACTTTTTGTCGGGTCATCACTTTGTTTTCGGATTTTATACGGTCCCGAAGGATTTACCTCGGCGAGGCCGTCATTTTGAAGCCTCCAAAATGGATATTGAGGGGATACCGAATTGGTCTTCAGACCAAATCTGATCAGCGCCTCTTTAAGTAGCGGTTCAATTATTGCAAAAGGCCTTAAACGCGGATGACCATGCTGGATTCCAGCGATGCATTGCAAAAGGTACAACGGCTTATGAGGGGCTCTTGTCTCCCCTCGCCGATAAACAACAATCCGTTGAAGCCGTTCCAAGAAGTGCTGCTCATCATTCATGACTAAATTAGATCTGAGACATTGGGCGCAGTCTCTTTCTTCACAGACGACGATTCCAGTAATATGCTCACAATCTCGGGCAGAGCTTTAGAGGGAGAGGAAACTCTCTTCTGAATCTCATCGAGTCCGTAATTGGCATACTCTTCGAACGCTGTAATGAGTTTATTCTGTTGGTCTTCGTCGTTTCGCAGGTGTTCGCTATCAGTTCCGCCAGCGAAACCAAGAAGGTACAAGAACCCGCGCCACCCAGCGCTACTAAAATATGATTCCGGCATCGCTTTATTCGCATCGACTTTTTGAAGCGGCGTTCGGACACCTCGACTCACTCCATACGCGGCTGCGAACAACAGCACCCGCCAAATGTCACGAAAAATGGCATGGTCTCCAGTAGTCAGTGACTTCACAAAGTCTTCGTGACGAACGTCTCGTTGGATTCTTCTCATGACTCAAGCTCTTTGATTTCAGTGAACTCTTCCTGGCTTTCAAAGTACTGCTGCACCGTCACCCCGTCGACGACAAGCTGGGGCTGGGCCCGTTCAGGGATCGAAGGTCCGTGGTAAGCGAGGTAGTAGCGTCGGCCGACCCGACCCGTTTCGCGCAGGGCCTCGGCGACGTCGCCGTCGAATTGCTTCGGGCTAACAAGCAGCACCACCTGAGGGGCCAGGTCCGGCACCCACTTCGCCACTCCCCAGCGGAAGATGCTCAGCGATCCGAAGGGCGAGTCGGTGACTAGCGGATACTCATTGCCCGAGAGCCCTTTGAGAATCGTCGGAATCTCAGAGCGCTTGCGTGCCAGCGCCAGAAGACTGGCAATGAAGACGAGGGAGGTCACCTGTCTCTGCCCGGTGCTCAAGGCCACATCAATCTCGGCCACTTCTTCACCGTCTTCCCGGCCGGGCACCCGCTTGCGGATGCGCAGCCTGTAGTCAGGCGTGAGTTCGGCCCAGTACTCGCGGTCAATGATCTTCCGGAAATGTCCGTCAATTTCGTCATTTAGAATGGGGCGAAGCTCTGCCGTCTCGGCATCCAGAATCTCCTGGAGCACCCGTGTGCAGTCCTCCACCGCATCCACGCGGCGCTGCGCCTTCGCGGCAACCTCCAGCTGATCCTCAACCTGCTTGATCTGGGCGGTGAGTGATTCCACGTCTTCCTTGCGACCCTCGAGATCGCGTTCCACCGCGCCCAGCCTGGCGTTCTGTGCATCCTTTTCAAGGAGGTGCGCCTTACGCTTCGCCTCCAGACTCTGCACTTCCTCATCATTCTTGCCGCCCAAGGCCTGATGAATCTCGGCAATGTCCTCTTCACGATTGCGGATTTCGGTGCTAAGCTCCAACCGCTCGCTATTCAACTGGCGAAGTTGTTCGCGTGTTGTCTGAGCCACACCTTCAAGCAATCCCAGCGTGTGATCGATGGCGCTGACGGCATTGTTGAATTCCTGATTGGGTGCCACGGAGAGCCTCTTGCTCACCACCTCAAACTCCGGACTCCCCGGTGGCAGGTGGCGCTCGCAAATGCAGAGGCCGGAATCGAGGAGTTCCTGGAGGAAGCTGTCGATGACCGGGGCCGGGATCATGTTACGATCCCGCAGGTCTCTCATGATTTCGCCGCCTCTTTTGACCAGATCGCCGGTGAAGAGGGTGTAACCATCCTCAGCGACCAGCTTGGACAGTCGGCGAACCACATCATCGCGCCGGGTGATGAGGTTCTTTAACTCGTCCTGCAGGCGGACCCGCTTCGCCTGCAACTCATGGGCCTCCCGGTTGGCATCGAGTTTGTGGTCGATGCTGGTCACCTCCGCATCAATCGCCTTCAGGTTGGCGCGGGTCTGAGTCCGCGCCTCCTCCAGCTCCTTGATCTTGTTCTCAGTCTTCTCCAGCTCGGCGAGCAGGTTCCTCTTTTCATCACTGGTGTTGTCCCGCAGCTCGCGCAGGAATTTCCCACGCACATTCGGGTGCCGAAGATCTTCGATGGTGGTGCGCAGAAGATTCAGCCCGAGCATCTGGTGGATCGCTTCGGTAACCTGAGCGCTGTTCTTTTCCATGGCGAGATGGTCGATCCTCTCCCCGTTGAAAAAGAGGAATTGGCTGATCGCATCAGGGACGATGGACTGAATCCGCCGCTGCGGATTGTCCAAGGCAAAGGTCTGGCCATCCCGCATGACCTCCAATGTCAGCCGTGTCCGCCGTGCATCGGATCGCTGCTCCGCCAGCGTCAGCTCCCGCGTCAGGATGTAGCTATCACCATCGTGCTGGAAGCTGAGTTGCACACTGGCGGATACCCGTGTGGCGTCCCTCGAATGCGCGGCCAGCCCCTCGTGTAGAATGCTGTCCGGTTTCTCGAAGTCGTCAGTGAATCCGCCTCGTCCATGGAGGGCCCACAGAAGCGCATTCAGAAGAGTGGTCTTACCAAAGCCATTCTCTGCATGCACGACAGTGACATTCCGATCCCGCAGATCTGAAAAAAGGATCTCCTGCCGGCCTTTGAATTGGCGAAAATTTTCGAGGACGATGCGTTCAAGGATCATTGGATGATGCGGCGGATGTGTTCGTAGATCTTCACATGAATATCAGTCTTTTTCTTCAGGTGTTGAACATGACGCTCTTCCGTTAGGACCTGCCTGATTAACTCCTGAATTGGCTCTTCGACTTTCAGGAATATTTCGCGAGCGGAGCTGCCACTTTGGCTTCGAACTGAAGGATCGATATGCTTGGTGCTCATAGCTAAATCAATTTATCGGAGTCATTTTTATTGTCTGCGCCGCCGGTCTTAATTGCGAAGCATTGCAATCCTCTCCAGAGGATTGCCGCAAACCGACTCCGAGCGATTTCTCGACGCTTCTTTTCGTCAAGTGTCGCCGGGTCAGCTACCCCGGCGATGATATCCGCGCTCTTCATAAACTCATTGAAGATACAGTCAAAATTGTCTTTTGATGACATCCAGGTCTGGCTGGTTTGCTTTGCCTCCCAGTATTTTGCAATCTCCTTGATATCAATTTCATCCACCGAACTGGCCGTCTCGACTAGTCGTCTGTTGGAGTTTTTTGCATATCGCACAGAATAATAAAGAAGCGTCAAATAGGCTTCGATTCGGCGCTCACTGGTGGCGGCCACTTTGATCTTCCCGCCTCCGTAGTTAACGGCTAGAAACGTCCAAAGATCATAGCGACAACCGGGCAAAGGAGACTTAACCCTGAGAATACCAAAGTCATGGAGTTGGTTCATGAAATCGAGAAACTCGTCAACTGATCCATATTGTTGCCGCTGATCGTTAGGCACTTCCAAAAACAGCGTCCGGCCAAGCCTTAAATAGCCCTTTTGGAAAAGTGTTTTGAAAGCCCACTGCTCCCCCTTGTCCGCGTCTTTGAGCCCCTTGATATTCCGTTCAATTTCTCTCTCGTGTCTATAAATAATCAGGTCTTCCCATTGATCACCATGCTCGGCATGCAGCTCAATCTTCAATTGCTCGCGATGTTCGAGCGGTTGGGCGAGATAGCGCCCGAACTGGCCTTCAATAAGGTTGTTCTTTTTTGCATACGCGATCAGTTCAGCATATGGCTTAAATTCGCGCAAAAGGCGCAGAAGCCAACCGGAGAAGTGAAGTTCGAATCCTTTAACAGCAGACGGGAGAAACTGCGGAGGGATGCTCGACAGAGGGGCCGTCGGGTCCCCCGTTTCAGGATCTAAAAACTTCTTCTCATAGTAGGTGGCTAAATCAATTCCATCAGCCACAATTTCCCGCTGCCCGGTTTGAGGATTGGTAATTCCAACGCGATTTGTCGCCTCTTGGATGAATCGTTTAGCCTTACCCTTATCCATTGGGTCTTTAGTTGGAGGCTCCAAATCTAGCAAGTCTTCTAGGATTAGATGAAGATTTACCAGTGAATTAAGGAAGTAACGTTGGTCAAAACGGTTGTTGGCGTCCTGCCATCGAAGCAAGCTGAGAGGAAGCAACTTTTCGTCATAAGTGCATGTGCCCTCTGTGATAAGTGACCGAACACAGCACGATGCCAGACTTCGATCATCGAGGATAATTTGCGTAGCCAAATCAACCTCTCGTGCGTTCTTATTCAAGTCTGTGAATATTTCGCGGGCCACAGTTTTGATGCCGGTTGACGCACCTGGGGCTGATTTGAAGCCTGCTCTCTCGTGGAGCAGCAGAAAAATAATAGGCACCCTAGTCGCCCGGGCGGTCTCTGCGAGCTCATAGTTATTGTCGGCCATCCAAATCTTCAGAGATTTTAATCGATGCTGACCGTCGACAGCAACAGCATCGACGGTGTTAAAGTCCCATCGCAGACGCGAAAGTGAGGCGGCTTTAGTGGTTACAAACTGAACACCTCCGAAGTTGACTCGTTGATAATCGCCTTCACGACCTGCAAACCACTCATCAAACTTATCATTGTGCATGTAAGGAATCTGAGGGTCATTGCCCTCGTAGTCTTCGAACTCTTTTTGAATGTGCCCTCCGTGGTCTTTCGGGAGCAGAACCACTGTGATGCTATTAAAAAACTTCAGCTTAGTAGGATTCTTGAGATAGCCTTCAACAATCTCTTTTTTTACACGCTCTGGGTCTATATTCCTCTGAAATAGTTCTACAAGACTGTAGTTCGTGTCAAGCGATGGGGTTACCTCTTCATGAGTTTTAAGTTCTTTCGTCACCCTTTTCAGATCAAGGAGAGCCGTGAAGTAGGGGACGCGAACATGAGCAGAAAGCGAATATTCGCCCTTTTGTCCGTAAATCGGATTGTTGTAGTTGCGCTGTTCTTTGTCGGTGTCGATCTGTGGTAGTTTCATATTATCCTAATCTGATTGAGAACTGAGGGGAAAAAAGGCGAGAGAAGACCTCCTCAAATAAATCTTCCTGCTGATCCATGGAAGACGATTCATCAAGAAGCTCGGGAATACACTCGTCAAGAGAAGGGAGGTCTTCTTGCGGTTGATTGGAGTATTCGTTCGATTCTGCCTCGCCCCAAATCGGACAAATCATCAGGAGCGCCTGATCGATGTTTATACCTACTGCGTTCAGGCGATTTCTCAGCACACTGTCGGAAGCTAGGTGCTGCCGGACACGAACTTGCAGATCTGATGCTTTGCCAACATATAAAGGCGATTGAAAGAGAATGGCGTTTCCAAGTGCATGCTGAAAATGCCTTCGAAAGTCTTCTTGATACAGAGCTTCCTTTAGTCGCTTCCTTTTGCTGTCGCTGATTTTTCCAAAGGATCGAATTCCGACATGGTAGTAGGGAGAGATCACACCACTTCTTTCAGTGAATTTGGGCCTCTCAATGTCTTCGATCAATGAATTGAAAAGAGATTCTGGGTCATCCTGATATTTGAAGTTTTGGAACCAAGAGTAGATTCCGGACACCCCTGGCGGTATGTAATTAAGACACGTTTCTGAACCAGACTGAAAAAGCGACAAATTGATCACCATTGATCCTTCTGGTTTGTCGAGATGGGTTATGGACTTGTTGGAGAACACGGTGATTTATATGTGAGACACGAGACCTAGAGTCTTTCTGAGTCCTAAGATGCTAGCACAGGCCTCCGGGCCATTCTCAGCCGTCCGACAAAACTCGGTGATACGTTTCAGCTCGCGCTGGAAGAGACTGCGTTCGAGGTTGAACGCGGTGGCATCGAGCGTCCCGCCGAAGTCGGGTGGCTGGATGATGAAATCATAGATGATGGCGCGGGCTTTTCCGGGGGCGTGTCGCAGCAAACGGCCCCGCCGCTGGACAAACTGGCGGGGGTTCGTCGAACTGGCGAGTAGAAAACCCATGCGGAGGTCAGGCAGATCAATGCCCTCATCGAGGCAACGGATGGCCACCACTCCATCAAGAAAGCCACTGCTCAGGTCGCGGAGGATTTCTTCGCGCTCCTCCGAGCTTTCGCGGTAGGTGAAGTTGCGCACACGGAGACCGTGCTTCTCGCCCAGGAGGCGCGACACCGCCTGGATCTGACGCACTTCTTCGTCGGTGATGGAATCCGTGGTCCGGCCATCGCCACAGTAGAAGAGGGCCTTCTTGGGACGCTCTGGCAGAGCGGCGATCACGCGGTCGAGGGAGTCCTGCTTGTTCACGGCACTGCCAAGCAGCCGGGATCGACGGATGAGCAGGCGCATGGCGGCCTGACCGACCTCCGAGTCCTCATCCTTCGCCCCTCCCATCATGCGCCCAAGCTTGGCGGTGATCTCCGCGTACTCCTCGGCTTCGGCGTCGCTCAGCGAGACCAGCACCGGGTGGTAACGGTAGGAACAGAGCTGCCCTTCGGCGATCGCGCGGGCGAGCGGGAAGTCGAACACGATCCCGCCGAAGTAATCGACGATGGCCTGCGTGCCAAGGGGATCATGATGACGCTCCGGCGTGGCGGAGAGGCCCAGGCGGAGCTGGATGCCCTCAGGCAGCGCTTTCTGGATGTTCTCAGCCCCCAGATTGTGACACTCATCGGCAATCAGCAGGTGATGGAAACCGTCGATCCGCGGCCGAATGCGAGATTGAAAGACCTCGCTTTGGAAGGTGGCATTGGTGGTGACGATGGCTTGAACCTTCGACATCCCAATGGAAAGGCTCTGGTAGCCCTCTTCAAGGAGCGCCTCCCAATTCTGCCGGCCCTCGTAACACGGCACAGGCCGCAGACCGAAGGCGGCCATCTCTCGCATCCACTGGCGGCAGAGATTGATGAAGGGGCAGACGACGATTAATACCAGCGGGCTATTTTTCTCGGCGACTTTGCTGGCAAGAACCAAGGCCGTGAACGTTTTTCCGGATCCTGTAGCCATGGCCAAGATGCCCTTCCCCCCAGCCTTGCTCCAGGCGCGGATCGCATCGCCTTGGTAAGAGCGCAAATCGAAGCCGGGCGGTGGGCCGAAGCTGTCCCTTGGCCGGCCCTCTTTCACCACGTTCAGCTTGAACCCCGGAAGCGGCTTGTTGTGGTCCCGGTAGTAGTCAAGAAGGTCGCAGCCAGCGGCAGTGAACTCGATGACCTGAAGTCCTGGTGTGGCATTCTCCCAAAGTGCATCGAAATCGGCGATCTTTTGTGCCACCCGACCTTCTGGATCCTTCCAGGAACGGAACACTTCCATGCTCTCAAAATTCTCCACCAACCCCCCTGCCGTTTCGTTGGATGAGCCAGAGAAGGCGACGTGATCGCCCTGTTCGTCGGTAAAAACGCCGGTCTTCTCATGGAAGATCCCACGGGTGATCCTGCCATCACCGTCCAGCCTGAGCGCCAGCCGAATCTCCAGGCAACCGGAAGCGGCGAGCCAGGCCAGCCCGTTTAACCGGTCCTTCAGAAGAACATCTTCGATCTCCGTCAGGCTGCGGGACACGATTCGCTTCAAAATTTCTGCCGGCCGTTCGGAGGCAGCTCGCAGAGCCTCGACATCTCCAGTCTCCAAGTGAGGAGAAGCCACTAGGCGCATGGTGCCTTTTCTGGACGCCAAGCTCGCCACACCCCGGGCCGCGATCCCCAGTCCGAAGCTGGTGAAGTATCCCGCACAGCGCCTGTAAAGGACGCTTTGCTCCAAACAAGGAACAAAGAAGTCCTTGGCAAAGTCATCCCGCCCGGAGCGGTAGGTAATCTTCAATGGAACATCCGCGAGCATGGTCAAATTTTCAGTTCATCGGCGCTGGGTGAACTATTGGCCAGGATGTTGGCGATCATCAGAGGTGCTGACAAACCGATCTTTTGATCAAGTTCCTTGGCAAGAAGGCCGCACCCCAACGACGCGAAATCCTCAATGAGATGACAGATGGTGTCTTCATCACGAACGATGTCTCGATCTCGTGAAGTCGCGAGGGCAATCATGAGCATTTGAGGATAGCGACGGCCATCGTTCTTGAAGATGGCAAGATCGATGGGATTTGGACGGTCCAGAAATTGGCTTTGGCGTTTCGGCGGACGCCCCTCCATTTCCGCGAAGCCATAGGACGCAGCGAATACGATCAAATCTGCGTAGGTCTCGAAGCAGGCGGGAGCTGCTGGCTCAGTGGGACTGCGATCATGCCGCCGACAGAGTGGTAGCAGAGTTTGGGCTTCTCGGGGGACTCGGATGGCGGCCATTATTGGATCCTCAAAAGTTCACTGTGCGGTTGATCGTCCTCGGCCGAAAGAGACTGAATCAGCTCTTTTTGGCCTGATGCGAATTGATAGGTGCGGGCCTCTTGTCCGATCTTTTTCAGGTCGTCTGAAGAGGTCGAGAACTGGACGGCGTAAATGCGATCCGCTTCCTTTTCCAGGAAGTCGCGGGCGAAATCCCATTCCTCCTTCCATAGAAGTAGGATGACCTGTCGCGCAGACCCAGGCACCAACTGCACAGCAGCCTCTTTGTAGTGCTTCTCCATGTTGCCAAAGGGCGAGTCCATGAAGAAGGAGAGGTCATCAATTTTGCCGAGCCGCACGCCGAGCTTCTCCATTTGAGTGTGCATGTCCTGGCGAAGTCGTGCCAAAGAGACGACATAGGCAAGCGCCAGCAGTTGCGATTGGCCACCACCGAGGTTTTGAGTCTTCTGTCCTTTGACCTGAATGGATGGAAGCAGTGTCTGCCGGTCAATATGGGCTTTGCTGCCATCCGTGGCTTTTGAGTCGTAAAAATTTGCCACGGAAGCCTGAAGCACACGATGGAAATACTGGCTCAGCCGCCCACGACAATACGTCAGTGCCTTGTGCAAACGGTCAGCACGATCCCTGGCGGCGGACAGACGTTTGAAGGCATTCTGATCCACGCCGGATTTGGCACTGAGCTGCTGAACCTCCTCCTTTAACCTCTTGGCCACGTACTCGGTATTCTGCACGCCCTCCGCAATGGCCCTGACACGTCCCGTCTTACTCTTGATCTCCGCCTGAAGCGCCTGGAGTGCTTTTCCGATGCGGGCGATCTCTTCCACGGGAACGGCCTGCATGGCCTCCTCGGCTGATGCAACAGCGGCTATGGAATCGTTGAGTTCTGACACCGCCTTCGCCCGAAGATCCATCAAGCGCTTTAGTTCCGAGGTGGTATGGTCCGCACGTTGTTGAATGGAGAGGGGGCCTCGTGGTTTGACCCAATCCAACAGTTTTCTCAAACCTTCTCCAGCGTCTGCTGCAAGTGTCTTATTTCGATAAGCCTCCCAATGAGCACGAGAATCGTCATCGTGCTTTTTTCCGCAAATGCAGGCAGGCTTTGCCAGCACCCGATCCACAAAACCTGGGGTGATGTCTGCCGGCAGGATATTGTCCTTCTCCATCTCAGCGAGCATGGTTTTGACGCGCTCGATGGAACCGACAAGGAAGGGAATGCCAGCGGACTGGTTGATCTCACGAAGAATATCCTGGTCTGCCTGCGCAAGACGGTTCTTGGCGCTATCACGTCGCTGGATCGCCCTGCTATGTTGAGCCGTCACCTCTCGTGCTGCATCTTCATCGCCTAGCTTTGCCAGTTTTTCGGTTTCCTGGTGGTAAGCTTCCTCGGCTTTGCGAAGACCAGTCTC
Organism: Verrucomicrobiaceae bacterium; assembly: GCA_947507875.1. GTDB lineage: Bacteria > Verrucomicrobiota > Verrucomicrobiia > Verrucomicrobiales > Verrucomicrobiaceae > Prosthecobacter. The sequence continues at coordinate 43,010 of CANNQP010000030.1, forward strand.
TTCCTCCTGGAGAGCGGCTTTCTGGGCATCCAACTTCGCCTGGTTCTGAGTCTCCTCTGAGAGCTTGCGATTCAAGTCTGCATTGGCGGCCGTGAGTTTGGACAGCTTCTTGGCGAGGTCATCACGGATGGAAGCAGCCGCCTCCTCGGCCTCCTTCCACTGGTCTTCATGAAGGAACTGACCGAGAGCCTGACGGATACTGCCAACATCACCCAGTAGTTTTCCGTCCAGTGGTTCACCTTTGAAATAGAAGGCATCGAACAGGGCCTTGGGAACCATGCTTTCGATCATTCGCTGAAATCTTCCGCCTTCATCTTGGTCAAGAGTCGGTCTGGCACCGCCTCGCACATGGAGCAGCCGTACATCACGAACCTCCCAGCGGTCATCTGACACACGCTTACCCTCAATGGTCCTGCGCAAGCAGAAGGTCTCCTTTCCCTGAAGACCAGTGCGCTCGAATGCGACTTCAACCCAGCCAGTCAGTGATTGACCGATGGGAGTCTCGGCTTTGGCCTTGTTGCAAAGAAACAGGGGAAGATCGCCTTTCCTGGGCAGTCCCGCTTCGCCGTAGAACCAGAACTTCAGTGCCCGGATGATCGAAGTCTTCCCGGAATTGTTTGGTCCGACAACAATCGTCAGCGTTCGCTCGCCAGTGGTGGGGAGCTCCACGGTTTGATTACCGTAGTAGGTCAGGATGTGTTGGAAGCTGAGGCGGCTGATGATCATGAGAGCTTCAGGCGGCTAGTTTTGGACGCCCATGATCAGGCGTTCCATTTCTGCGATTTTGTCCTTGGGGCTTTTGGTGTCGGCATAGGGACCTGCAAAGGCCCCAAGTGCTGGTCCGAAGATCTTGGCCACATCTTGGCCGGCGTCTGACAGCATCTGCTGAAGTTCGACAATCGGCGAACCAATCTCAGATGGGGGCGTGGGAGTGGGTTCCATGAAAAGGTGGGATGGGTTCAGATAAGTTCAAACGAGCTAACGGACACCTCTCGAAAACATGGCTCCTTGGAGGAACTGCATGAGTGCGAATTGATGCTGTGCCGTTTCAAAGTTGCGAGCACGACGGACTGTGGGTTGGCGAACTTGAAAGCGAACAACTGTTTTTCAGTGATCCGGCGGCTGACTTCCAAAGCCGTCAAAGGCTCCGCAGCATCGCTGAGAATGGTTCTGGCTGCCGCCTTGATGGTCATTTGTGTGAATTACTTAAAATCTGGGATTCTTCTGCGCATGTAGGGGGATTTCTAAATAAAAATGAGTATTTTCGTAATTGCCACTTTCAAGCCCATGGTTTAAATCAACCCATAATCTTCTGCTTCAGAAGACTCCCCCTTGTCGTTCACTAGCCCGGGTCCGGGAATCCTTGAGGCAAGGCCCTCAGAGAATGCTTCTCTATTCGCAGCAGCGAGTCGAGAAGGTTTTCCGGACGGTGCCGATGCGACGATGCTCTTCTTGAACCAGCAGCCCTGTTCAGGAATCTGTCCGAGGTAGATGTAGGTGAACCCATCGTCACGCCCGGATGGACCAAAGATCGCACCGAATTCATTGACATAAATGGCACCGCCTTTCGTGTGCCCGAGAACTCCGGCGATTCGTCGTGCTGTGGTTTGTGCGGCGGTCCGTCCGACGACATCGCTGAGTTTGACGATGCGTTCCCGCTGTGGGGTAATCATGCGGCTCCATTCAATGTCACCGGCATTTGCCTTGAGTTTGTATTTGAGTCCAGGTCTCGGCCCGTTCCATGTCGCCCCCGGCTTCAATGGACAACCAGAGCTATCGAACGGGCGGCCGCTGAATTCGCTGCCCTCCATTTTGAGCACAATGTCATCGTGGTATTCGCCGGCGTAGTGATACTGAACAGGGGCATCATAGTGATCATCACTGACAGGAACAATCACCTGTCGCCATTCATTGATGATGAAAATGCCACCTGGTTGGAGCCCAGCCTCCTCTTTCACGCCATTGACCATCTTCACCAGCTTTGGGTGATCGTGGGTGGCAGGATAAATTTGGTCACCATCATCCGACCGCATCATCACCGTAACCGCAAGCTTGCGGTCAAAATGTTGGATACGGTATTTGGCCATGCGGATGACTCCGGTGGTGCAATTGCCTGGAAATGCGATCAGTGGCATAAGTGCTGGGATTAATGTTCTTTCTCAAACCATGCGTTGAGATTGATGCGACTAACAAAATGAGGACACCAGCGTCCTTGTGCATCCTGAATCTTTGTGAGGACCACACCGTGCAGGTTGACCACAAACCGCAGAACACCAAAGGGGCGGAGCTCACGCAACGCCGCAACAAGAGCCTCGTCCTGCTGGATCGGCTTTTGTTTCGAGGAGCACTCATCGTCCTCGAATTTAAAGTAGATTCCTGTATCTCCCAAATTGTAGGCCAGCCCAATGTAAGGGTATTTCCAAACATTACCAAGTTTGAGTCCTTCTCCGGTCAATGTAAACCAGTGGCCCGGCGTGTCCGGATCCTGAAAGCGGGGAACACCAGCCACCTCACCCACAATAAAGCGATTTGTTGTCCCGTAGACTGGCGACAGGACCTGGCCGAATTCGTTGATAAGAAAGGAACCGCCCCGCTTCCCTGTTTTGGACTCTTTAAGTTCGTTGACGCTTTTGCCCAAGGCGCGAGCTGCGGGTGTCTTCTCAATCTTTGACTCAAGCTTGTCACCGGTGTGGTGATCTGCCCACCTCACCAAAACCTCGTCCTTGGCGTTAGTGTAAAAGGCGGGCTCTTGGCCGGGAATACGACGATAGCGTCCTTTCCAAAGACGTGGTCTGCAATCGCTAAACTCCAGTTTCATGCTTGGGGCGTGGTTTGACGGAATTCGAATCCGACTGTCAGCTTGGTGATGATATGGGGCGTACCCGCGTGGACAAAGATCACCTCATTGAGCTCATTCAGTTGGATCTTCCTGATCTGGACGTGGTGGGCGAGCTCATACTCGCGAATAGCCTGAATCGTAGCGTCCGCATCACTGCCTTTCTCCGGATCAAAAGCACGGTCACGACCACGCGCGAAGTCTTCTCCGCTCACCGATTTCCGGGCGATCACGTAGGATCCCTGCTTGGTCTTGATGTTAAATGTCTGGACACGTGGCGCTTTCTTGTTCTGAGCATCTGGATCACTGTCTGATAGCATCTCTCGCTGAACAAAGGCGGACGCATGACACATGGCAAGAGCCGATGAAGGGGGCAGCCATTCAAAAGGCTGGGCTAAAATGCCGCAGTAGAGGGTTACCCATTCTGTCCCCTGGGGTCGACGGACCAGTATGGCTTTCTTGAGCGGGGTGATTCGAAAGCGTCCCGCTGATCCAATCACCTGCTTAAGAACTTGGTGCACATTTTGAGGGTTTGATGCATACCGATTGTTACTGTCTCTCACGTTTCCTGCCGTGTCACAAGTGTATTCAGTTCCGTCGAAACTTCCTGCGTAAGCGTCCCCGACTGCAAGTTTGGAAAGATCGATCTGGTCTTCCCCTGGAAGCGGCTTGCGAGGCGGGCCTTCCTGAGCCGATGGAAGCTTCCCTTCGATAGGTTCCCAGCGAAAGTAGAAGTTTCGCGCAGCTCCGGCCATTTCAGAAAAATCAAGTTTGCTGTAAATTTGCTCATCGGTGGTGCCCCCCATGTAGAGGATGTGCAAAATAGATGACTTGGCGGACGCTCCCTGGCCTTTTCTGAGGATCCGCCCTAGGGTCTGGATGCGCTGACGTTTGGATGAGGATGATGCAACCACAATCCCGACATCGGCAGCAGGGACATCGAAGCCTTCGATGAGCGACTTGACTGAGACAAGAATGTTCGCCATCCCATTCCTGAACAGACGGATGCTCTTATCGCGCAAAGAGTCAGCTAGCTGCGAGTGCTCGGCGACAACTTTAAAGCCTTCCCGACGCAGCAAACGAAACAGTTCCATGGCCTCCAAGATGGATTCGTGAAATAACAAAATTCGTGCTTCGGGCTGGTGCTCAAGGGTCATGCGGATCAAGGACATGACCGCTTCAAAGCGCGCCTTTGCACGGTAGAGTAGCTGTTTTCGCTGGCCTGTGAGTGCCACATAAAGTGCCGCTTTTGTGGACATCGGAGAACCAGCACGACGAGCTAGGCGGCGGGCCCAACCGACCAAGGCTCCACCGTCCAAACTCCGTGCACCCCCAGGACTGTTCTGAAGGTGTTTTCTAAGTTCAGTGATTTCGCGTGAGAGACGTTCATAGCCTGCGGCCTCTTCTGGTTGCAGCGGCAGGCCATAATGGCGAATTTCGAAGGGCGGCAAGATGCCTCGTCCAATGGCCTCTGCGTAGGTGAGTTCAAAGATGATCGGGCCAAGTTGCTGCCCAAGCCTTGTTTCATCGAAATCTAGGGCGACTTCCGGAGCATCCTCTTTGCCCTCGTCCTCTTCATCGCTCAGGAAATCATCCCGTTCTGGAGTGGCGGACAGCCCAAGTGAAAAGGAGCGTTTCGTATCAAACACTCTAGACATGGCTGCAGCACCTGCGCGATGAGCCTCATCAACGACCAGAAGAAGGGGACACCCATGAAGAGCGGCCATGGCGGGCAACTTTAACGAAGCGGAATTCAGCACGCATATTAAAATTCGCACTTCGCTAGTGAAGCTATCTTGAAATCCTCCACCCATCCTTCCCACCATGCTCGACGGCAAATTGCTCCTCGACAAAAAGACCTCTCTCCATTGATCCATCAACACGACTGTTGGGACGACAACTGCAATCAACAAGTCTGGCGCTGTTGTGTGTTGAAGGCGTTCGGCAATAGCAAGGGCTAGGAGCGTTTTACCGGCACCTGTCACGACTTTGACCGTGCCCTTTAGCCCCGCGCCAAACCACTTGTCCCGACATTCTTGCTGCCAAGGGTGCAAAGTAATGCCTTGGAGAAGTTCCCACCGTTCAGGCATCGGCCGCGGGGCTGGATCATTTGCACTTTGGATGGCTTGCCCCAGCGATGGATCACGCGATCTTTGCTTGTCTTCCCAATAAGTAACGACTTCGAGCTGATGGAGAATCAGCTTCTCTTCATCGTTGATCCAAGAATCTGCGCTATCAGGAGGGAGGTGCACTAAAATAATTGCAGGGTTAACCGACGGGTTATGATTGGTTTCTCTAGCTAAATGAATAAAATATCAGCCCATATTTCATGTCTATTTCTTTATGAATCTTTTATCCAAGCCCCTTGCTCAATTGCTATGACTCTCGTGGTTTGGAATCCCATCGTTTGATCCAGTTTTACAGCACAAAATCGCATGCTCGACTCCGGCTTGCGAGCCCCCAGAGTCAGCGGCATGAAAACCGCTCGACGCTGTCGCAAGTTTGTTGAAAAAAGTGATTCAGACTGGCGGCCGGCGATGTCGGTGAAGGCGCTAAGCACGGGGTAAGCATTCACGCCAATTTTCTACCAATAACCATTGAGACGATTTGAGAAGTCGGCGGTCAGGGCATGGAGGGCTTCTAAGGAGAATCCGATTTGAGAGCAGCGCCACATGGTAATTTAGCGCAGTGAGGGTGTGAAGGGTGACCGGGGACTGTCGGGGAGCACGGTGGATCGTCGGCTCACAGCCACGGTGGCGGCAGCAGCACTGGAGCACAGGAAGCGAAGGTTACCCTGTCCTGGTCACCGGATGAAGAGGCACCTGGCCTGCGCAGTGTCGAACTGGAGGAAAACGGTCGCACTCAAGTCGTGACCGATAGCGGCCTGCACGCAAAGGATTGGTTCTCGATCAACGCCATCTGCGACGATCTCAATCTGCTGCAGCAGGACTGGGTGGGCGTGATGCGGGCCGGATATTTCGCTGAATGCACCCACCCTTGAGAGCGGTGATACGGGAGCTGCGCAGGAATCAATCCTCAAACCACCGCTTCCCGGCCTCGGGAATGAACCCGACCATATGCCCGAGATTGGTAAGCGCCACCGCAAGGGTCATGGGAATGAGCTTGGAATGGGGCGCGGGGGAGCCGGGGATCTCCACCTTATGCCTCTTCCGCCGTTGCAATCCCCCTTGCACCAACGTCAGAAACTTCATGCCCAATTCCCTTTGCTGGATTATTCCACCACCTTCTTCGTCACTGCCTTCTTCGTCGCAGGCTTAGCAGTCGGTTTTGACGCCTTAGCTGGGACCTTCTTCGCCACAGACTTTACCGCCGATTTTGCCGCTACCTTCTTGGCAGGCTTCTTCGATTTGCCCGCCCTCTCGGCAATCAGCGCCAGCGCCTCTTCCAGCGTCACCGCTTCGGGTGCCGTCTCTTTCGGCAATGTGGCGTTAACCTTGGCCCACTTCACATAGGGCCGGTGTTTACCAGGCAAAATCTGCACTGGTCCGCCATCGGGGTGCTCGCCCAATTCACGCAAAGGCTCCGCCGCAGGTCCGCCGCGCCGTCCCGCTAGTTTCAGCGCCAAAACCTCCACCGCGCGATTCATTCCAATGGTGAATACTTCTTCAACATCTGGGATATTGGCATAAAGGCTGCCATGTTTGATATATGGGCCAAACGGCCCAATTGCCGATTCAACCATCACACCATCATCAGGGTGCGGCCCAATTTGACGGGGCAGGGCCAACAACGCAATTGCCCGCTCCAACGTCAGGCTGGTGGGGTCCCAACCTTTTGGCAAGCTGACTCGCGGCGGCTTTGGCACTTCTGACGTAGCCTTTCCGACTTGAACATAAGGGCCAAAACGCCCAGCGCGTAGAGAAATTTCCACTCCTTCCTCATTGACGCCCAATACCCGCCCATCAACCGAGCCGCCTTTTGCACCCGAAATAGGCCTTGTGTAACCACAATCCGGATAGTTACCGCAACCGATAAACGCCCCACCCGATCGCGAGGTTTTCAGGTGCAGTTTTCCAATGCCACAACTTTGGCAAATCCGCGGATCAGACCCGTCTTCCCGCAAGGGATACAGATGCGGCGAAAGGAAATCGTCAATCTTTTCAAGAACCTCACCAATGTGCAGGTCCGCAGTCTCGGCAATCGCTGCCGAAAAATCGCGCCAGAACCTCGACAACACTTCCTTGTAATCCCGCTCGCCCGCCGACACCTCATCCAACTGACTTTCCAGATCAGCCGTGAAATCATATTCCACATAGCGACGGAAGAAGCTGGTCAAAAACGCCGCAACTAACCGCCCCTTATCCTCGGGGATCAGTCGGTTCTTGTCTTTGCGCACATATTCACGGTCAACGATGGTGCTAAGAACTGAGGCATAGGTCGAAGGACGACCGATGCCTAGTTCTTCCATCCGCTTAACCAAAGTTGCCTCGGTATAGCGCGGTGGTGGCTGGGTAAAGTGTTGTTCCTGCGCGACTTTGCGCAGGTCCACCGCCTCGTTCGCCATGATCTGCGGCAGACGGCCCTCGTCTTCATCCTCTTCGTCGCGGCCCTCTTCATAGATCTTCAGGAAACCCTCAAACACCACCACCTGCCCGTTGGCGCGCAAGCAAACCTGCCCATCGGCGCTGGCAATATCGACCACCGTGCGCTCAAACCGCGCGCCGGCCATCTGGCTGGAAATCGTGCGTTTCCAGATCAGTTCGTACAATTTGCGCTGATCAGCTTCGGTCAAATGCAGATCATCGGGGGCCACTGCCATATCGGTCGGGCGGATACATTCGTGCGCCTCCTGCGCGTTTTTGGCCTTGTTCTTGTAGATACGCGGTCTGTCCGGCACGTAAGATCCGCCAAAGCGTGCGCCAATTTCCGCCCGCGCCGCCGCAATCGCCTCAGGCGCCATTTCGATGCCGTCGGTCCGCATATAAGTGATGTGGCCAGCCTCATAAAGCCGCTGCGCCGCCGACATACAGGCCTTCGCCCCCATGCCAAGCTTACGGCTGGCTTCCTGTTGCAGGGTCGAGGTCATAAAGGGAGCAGACGGATTGCGCAACGCGGGCTTAGCCTCAACCGAGGCCACCCTCAATGTTCGCGAAGTAACACTATGCACAGCGAATTCAGCCGCTTCCGCGGTAGAAATGTCGAATTTGTCCAACTTCTTGCCCCCAAGCACGGTTAGCCGCGCTTCAAATTCCTGGCCCCGTGGCGTCGCCAAAGTGGCCCCCACGGACCAGAATTCGCGCGCGCGAAACGCCTCAACTTCCATCTCCCGCTCAACCACCAAACGCAGGCAAACCGACTGCACCCGCCCCGCAGATCGCGAGCCTGGCCGCTTGCGCCACAGCACCGGCGACAGGTTAAAGCCCACCAGATAATCCAAAGCCCGCCGCGCAAGATAGGCGTCCACTAGGGGCTGATCTACTTGCCGGGGATGCTTCATAGCCTCGGTTACCGCATCCTTGGTGATAGCGTTAAACGTCACGCGCGACACCTTTTTGCCCTTCTTCAGGCTACTCGCCAGCGCCTGCTGCAAGTGCCATGAAATCGCCTCGCCCTCGCGATCAGGGTCTGTTGCAAGGATCAATTCATCGTCGGCTTTCAAGGCATCGGTGATGGCGCGAATATGCTTTTTGCTATCCGCCGCCACCTCCCACGTCATTTCGAACCCGTTTTCGGTATCGACCGAACCATTCTTGTTGGGCAGGTCACGCACATGGCCATACGAGGCCAGCACAACATAGTTGGAGCCAAGATATTTGTTAATAGTCTTGGCCTTAGCTGGAGATTCAACAACAACAACAGGCATGAATTTCCGCTGAACACGGAGGATGAAATTTTTTTATTATGTGGCGCATCCACAGGCTCTGTCAACCTGCCCCTTGGCGTTGATGCTGGGAGTGATGAGGAACCTTTCCATAGCCCATTAAGTGTTTTTTTACAGAGTGCAATGCAGTTGGTGCAGAGATTCGTTGTGGCCGAGTCTGGAATCACTGAATGGGATGGTTCAGGCCATCGCACCTATTGTATCGGTTGGCACTGTCCCCACAATTTCGAACCGTTATGCACCCTCAATCGTCGTGGATTCCGGCCCGATTTTAGCACACTTGAACAAAAATTTTAGCACACGCACGCCGGAAGCCATTTTAGAATGGGCATTAGAGCACCTACTGCACTTAAATGGGCTGCAAGAGGTCTGGATCAGTCCCCCAGCCATGCTTTCACGGTCTTTGGACTGAACCTGACCGGGTTGCCCAGTTTTCTGTACGGAAGCCCGAGCTCCCTGAGCTTGGTGACGTGGCGTAGGCTGCAGCGGGCATAACGGGCGACATCTTCGATGGTCCAAAGGGTTTCCGGCTGGGCCGTATTTTTGGTCTTCCATGCTTGGATCAGCGCTTCAAAACGGAGCACCGCCGCCCGCTGCCCGCATCTGCCGGAGGGGGCTATTACAACCTCGCGGAGTGTTCCCTCTCTCTCTTGCTCCAGTTGCTGACATTCCGCTTGCATCGAGCGAGGCGTCCCGGCATACTTTGAGGAGTTTGGACCCTTCTCATGGCCTCGAATTCACTCATCTCCAAAACGCTGAAGCCTTATGCGGAGGTCCGCAGGGGCTTCTCCGAAGCGCGGCGGCAGCAGTGGCTGACGCAGGGACCGGTGACGCTGGAGGCGATCCAGCAGATCCAACAGAGCCGGAAATACGCGCGCTCACCCGTTTCGGCCATGAAACGGGCTTGATGCTGGAAACCGCAGCCGTGGGGAGGCTGCTGGATAATGCGGTGTTTGTGGGCCAGGGCCTCGAACATCGGGTGGTGGCACCCACAGGAACAGGGTGTGTGGTCAAAGATTATGACCCGAGAGTGATCGACCTGGAAACTTTCGACATTTTCTACAAGCCTGCGGAAAACGTCTTCGACTATCTGACGGATCATCTGCTGGCGAATCACTTCTTTGGCGACGACATCCGGCTTTACGGACTCTATGTGGAACAGTCTCATCTGCATGTGCTGCTCACACAGCCCTTTATCGCGGGGCGCCACCCGGTCTGGGAGGAGATGGTGGCCCTGCTTGAAGAGCAGGGACTCCAGCATGAACGCCAGGGCAGTCAGCAATCCCGTTTCTGGGTGAATGGAGGTGAAGCAGGCCGAATTCTGGTGACGGATGTCCACGAGGACAACGTGATCGTCACCTCGTCTCGCCAGGCACACCCGATCGATGTCCATTTTTCCTTTCCCGGAAGGGCTGCACGGCTGCAAGCCTTGCAGAAGCTTGGCCTTTGGTATTGAAGTCATGGCCCCCGTTACCTCAGGCATGAAAACCGCCGCCCCAACGACACCCGTCGATTCCCGCCGCGCTGCGCCTGCCGGTTGAATCCCATCAAAAACGAGGAAAGGCGAATGAGCAACGAAGGCTCCACGGCCACGAACGAGGGCGGTTACAACTCCGCCACGGCAGTGATTGATTTTGCCAAGCGCCTTGCTGGTCTTTGCGAAGAGCTGATGCAGTGCCTCAGTCCTCAAACCACCGTTTCACGGCCTCGGGGCTGAAGCGCACGAGATGGCCGAGCTTGCGGTAGGGCAGGCCTTGCTCACGCAGTTTGCTGACGTGGCGCAGGCTGCAGCGCGCGTAGCGGGCCACATCTTCCATGGTCCAAAGGGCTTCGGGGGCGTGGTTTTCCGACTGGGCAGTAGATTTTTGGTCTTCCATGCCTGTAGGAGCGTGTCAAAACCGAACACCGCCGCTCGCTGCCCGCACCTGCCGGAGGGTGCGGCTTGTTGCGCAACAAGCAACCGGCATGACCACGCATGTCAGGGCATGACGCCACCGCTGCACCTCAGCCTTTTGCACCTGTGTTCGCACCTCCCGACTTCCGCACCGGTATTCAGTCTTGCACCTCATGCGTCATCCATTCTGAATCGGTGCCGAGGTATGCTTTTGCGCCGTCGACTTTTTGAACCGCTCGCACCCCCTGACACCCCCGGCGGAATTTGAGCAGGCTCCCGGGCTGGCCAGGATCATTCATGACAGAAAATTTTCCCATGCCTGCCCAAACGCCGAAACCCCGATCTGCATAACCCATTAAGCATCAGCAATGATGCGCAAAACGTTGATCGTCAACGGGGCACATCCAATCCAAGAGGGGGACGGAGCACATCCAGCGTCCGCGTCCGTCCATGCTGATCTTCACCCCCCAGTTCGTGAGTTGGGTGGTCCACTCTTCACTGGTGAACTGGCCGCCTTGATCCGTGTTGAAGATCTCAGGCACACGGCCTGCGCGAGACTGCGCCTTATGCAGGGCTTGCAGGCACAAGGTCCCACTGGCACCTCGTCCAGTGTTGAGCGGGCGACACCCAGCCGTTGGCATTGCGTCCTCATGCTCAGCTTTGGGCGGTGTGGTTCGATGAGTTCGGCTGCTCGCTCCACACTCCGAGCTGCCTGGACTTTTTACCACGAAGTCCAGCTTCACGGTGAGTTCGCCGCTCTTGGAGTGCAGTCGCTCGCGCTCCGCCTCGAAGTCCTCCTGCGGGGCCTCTTTGCCCCTTTCAAACACGCTGCCCGCCTGCATGCTCAACTTCTTCTTCCATTCCGATACCTGCACCGGATGCACGCCGAAATCGGCCGCTATCTGCTGCACTGTCTTGATGCCTTTGATGGCTTCCAAAGCCACTCGGGCCTTGAACTCGGGGTCATGTCTTTTGCGTTTGGCTTTCACTTCCGTTCTGGGTGTTCGGTTGATTGCCAAAGCCCGCTCTGACCATAACTTCATTCCTTCGCTTTGCTGGTCCAACTTTTGGGGTACACCTCAATTTAGCGCAGTGAGGGGGTGAAGGGCGACCGCGGACTGTCGGGGAGCACGGTGGATCGTCGGCTCACAGCCACGGTGGCGGCGGCGGCACAGAGACAAAGCAAGCTGGTGAGATGACACTGCTGGAGAGCGAGGTGCACGGCTCCAGCGAGATAAACCAACGTCAGTGTCAGCGTGGGGAGGAGATTGGTC
>CANNQP010000031.1 GCA_947507875.1 Verrucomicrobiaceae bacterium
CTTCGAGAAAGTAGAGCACGAGCACCTCGCGCAGCTCATTGGGCAGTTCGTTGAGCGAGGCATCGACGTGCGGCTCGATGTCCAGCCACGTCGCCTCACGATCCGTGTGCCACGTCTCCGCCATGGCCTCCTCGACCCGTCTGCGCGTGCTCTCGCGACGCACGGCATCGCAGGCCCGATTCCAAGCCACACGATGCAGCCACGCGGCGACGGATTGGGTGATGCCGCCCGCCTTTCGCGCCAGCTCCAGAAAGGTCTCCTGCGCCACATCCTGAGCCGCCGCCGCATCGCGCGTCACCCGCAACGCCGTGGCATGCACCATGGCCCCATGCGCCAGCACCAGCTCACGAAACGCGTGAGCATCGCGGGTGGTGGCGTAGCGTTGGAGTTGCTGGAGATCGGAGGGCATCGCTTTTCATGAAGGTCGCACAGGTAGTGAAGTTTATGCGCCAGCGACTGAAAAAAGTCTCTAGATCATGATTACCCGCCATGCGAGAGGTGAAGTCACATCCATTGATGAACTCGGCGCAGCTCACTAACAGCAGCGCGAGAAGCAAAATCATCATGTGCAATAGATCCGCCCATCGGTGGACACGAGCAGCACCCGCTTTTGATCCCCCGTGTTGTGGATGGCGCGGCCAGCCTGACGGGGTCGATGGAGGACGAAATCCACCTTAACGCAGCACCGTGTCACGATGCGTGGCAAGTTCTGGGAATCAAACACAATGGACACTCAACTTTCGGTATTACTGCAGTTTGTCTAAAGCCAGATGCGCTCCGGCATGTCCGCAAGCGATTCTGATTGGTCTGCGCTGAAGACAAGGCGACGGTGACAAGCAGCGAAGCATTCACGATGATTCGATTTAAGATTAGGTTCATGGTTGTGGCTTCAAGTTCTTCTCCAGAAATGCCAATACCTTTGGAATGAGTTCCCGCTGGGCTTCAATCGTCCAATAAGTTGGCGCATGAGCCATGCCGACACCGTTGATGTATTCAAAAGGCTTACCAAGCCTCGTGAGGGCAACGAAGAGGGCCAAACCCTGGTCCTTCGTGAGGTTGTCGGCATCGCCTTGGAGCACGAGCAGTGGCGTGGAGAGCTTGTCTAGGGCGTAGATGGGCGAGTTCTCGAGGTAACGTTGAGGCTTGTCCCAAAGCGACGCCTGCATACGCCCTTGGCCGCCTTCCACGTAGCCGGACATGCCACCAAGCGTCATCCGTGGCAGATCGTAAATTCCGCAGGCGGCAATTCCGCAACGAAAGCGCTTTGAGCGGGCAAGCACGCTCATCACCGTATAGCCGCCATAACTTTGTCCCATGATACAGATGCGCTCCGCATCAACGAGGCCACTGTCGCGCAGTGCATCAGCGGCCGCTTCCGCAGAGCGGGCGAGGCTGGAGGCGGGCTCTGCGTCTGTTTGCGGCATGTCGGGTTTGAAAAACGCATAGCCGTACCGACCAAGCAGGTGTGGATCGACAATGTAGCTGGCTTCATGGAGCGCGGTGAGACTGACATCGCCCTTGCCGCGATCGTTTCCATAGAGATCCATGATCACTGGGGGTAGGTTGCCAGGTTTCCAATCCATTGGTAGGAGGAGCGTGCCACCACATGCCGTGCCGTCGGCAAGCTTCCATGATAACGATTTGGTGATCCCGTATTGAATCTTTCCAAGGCCCTCATAGAGCAGCGCCAGACGCGAGGTTTTGCCGTCCTTTAAGCTGGTTTGAATCAGCTCGCAGCCATCCCCGCCCGTCGTGCGCAGGGTGAAAAGAGACGCGCTGGAAATGTCGTGGGCACGCTCAAACCAATCATGAGAGGAGAGCTTTCCCCTTGCGACAGTCTCGGCAGTTCGGGAGGTTAGGGAGACCCGTTCAATCTGCCTGTGGTGGAGGATCAGCAGCTCACCCGAAACAGGTATGCGATGGGCTGTCGCAGGCACTGAGCTGGGGGCCATGTTTTCCAGCCAGTCAATCCCGCCACTTCCTTCTTCGGTGGATAGCTTGATGTCGCCAAGAGCCTTACCAGAGAGATCAAAATGCAGAAGCGCATGTTTTCCAGCGACCCAAAAACCCGAGCCATCCGCATCCCAGAGTGGCGGCGCAGGAGGACCAGCTCCGACACTGTGAAGATTGCCGGCGCTCGCATCCTTGGGTAACACGATCGTGTGCAGGGTCGATGCATCCACCTCAGCTACGATCAAGCGTTCGCCCGCCCCGTGTGAGACGGGGCGCCACCCAATGTGCCGCCCATTCGGCGACCAACTCAACCCAAGCCCCCAACCCTCTGGCTGAATTTCGCCAAACGACTGAATCGCCCCACTCTCCAAGTGAAGCACGGTTAATCTTGACCAATTCGCCATCACAGCCTTCGAGCCTCCATCGGCATGTCCGGCATAGGCCACTTTCTTTCCATCTGGAGAGACCCGAAACCCCCACGAAGAAAAGGAGGTGGCAGCAGCCGCCGGATACTGGCGGACCTTTCCGTTGCTGGTGTCCAATACTGCGAGCGATTCCATATAATGCATCTTGGCCGATTGAACCAATCCGCCTTTGCCATCCGCCGTGGTGTGCGTGATCCGCTGCCCAATAGGCTTCTCCGTCGCACGATGCTTGAAGACGACTTGGCGACCGTCCGGCAGCCAACAAGGGGTAGCGAAGCCGACCATCGGAACAATCGTTGCATCGGCAAAGACGCGAGGCGTTTCTTCCCCCGGCGACCAGACGGCCAGCTGCGGGAATCGGGTGACAGCCTCTTGCAACGCCACCAACAGCCGTGGTTCGTCTGGCTGCCAGACCGGCAGGAAACTAGCGGCAAACTTGGCGAAAGGTCGTGTGATTTTCCCGGTCGCCCGCTCCACCAGCAACACCTCGGAACCAGCAAGCGCCTCCCCACAGACTTCAAACACACCGCCCGCGCGAGCGAGGGCAGCGCCCGACATCCGCCCTTCGCGCAGGATACCATGCAAGGTGATGGCCAGCCATTTACCATCCGCTGAAACAGCAATAGGGGCTCGATCTGAGGGCTGACGCCTCTGCCACCATTGCTCGATGTTAAACTGTTGGCCTTCGGACTGTGGGCTACCGACACTTGTTTTTGATGGCAATTGGCTTTGGCTGGTCTGTGCCGAAGACACGGCGACGGTAACGAGCAACAAGGCACTCACCAGGATGTGGTGGATGGCTGATTTCATCATTTATTTCTGCTCCGAAGGTGTAGCGATCCAGAGACCCTGTGACGTTAAGGCAAACAATCGCTCTCCGGCGGGATCAAAGGTGAGTAGCTCGGGAGTAAAGATGTCGGTGTTTTCCGCAAACTGGCCTTTGAGGCCATTGCCGAGGTCGATGATTTTTGGTGGCTTGGCGGCTTTCGGCGGATCATTCAAGCCTGCAGATATGTCTCGCCAAGACTCGCCTCCATCGTGACTGATCCAGATCGACTTGAAACCCGAGGCGACGACGGTGCGCGGATTTTTGGGATGGAAGGCGACGCTACGCGGGCTGGTGACTTTGTCACACTTTTGCCAATGCTCCCCCGCGTCGTTCGTGCGATAGAGCACCCGATACATGGCTGCAAAGAGCACCTTGGGATTGGCGGGTGACATCTGCACATCGAAGGACCACGCCTTATCATCAAACCAGTCGGCGACGCTGAGTGAACTATCCGTTTTCGCAGCAGTGAGCTTTTTCGAGCTGGCTTGCAACCCTCTGAGCATCACTTCATCCCGGCCCGATTCGATCCCGTTGTTGATGACCTGCCAAGTCTCACCGTGGTCGGTCGATTTGTATATTCCTGGTTGCTCGCCTTTGCCCACAGCGTAGAACGCCGCGTAGAGCGCCCCGGTCACCGGATCGGTCGCCAGTCTGGAAACCGTCGTATTACCGCCACGGCCACTCGGCAAACCGCGCGAACACTTCGCCCAGTGGTCTCCCTGATCGGTGCTTGTGAAAAGCCCACCGTCCGCGCCATAAAAAATCCTGGCATCCTCTTTGGCATCGAACGCAAAGGAGATGCCGTTGAGTTGATTGCCCTCGAGAAGGCCCGCATTGATTTGCTCCCATGACCGGCCACCATCGCGACTACGATAGGCACCATTTTTTTCCACACCCGCGAACCAAAGGTCCTTCACGCGCGGATGGGCTACGATGCTGCCTGGATTGAACCCGTAGCGCACAGCCGAGGGCATGGTGGTCTTCATTTTGGACCAAGAGATCCCACCGTCGAGCGACTCCCAGAGTCCGCCAGGGCGCGTTCCCAGCACGATGCGTTTCGGATTCTGCGGATCAAAGACGATAGCCTGGCAGCTTTCTGTGTCCGGGAAGTTCGCCTTGTGCCAGATGCGCTCGGGCTGGGCGGTCGGCGGCGGCGCGCTGTTTTGCGCGGACACCATGGCGGTGAAAGGGAGCGTCAATGCGCTGATCATGTATGGAGTGAAGCGAACTTTCATGGCTGATCGTTTGGAGATTCTGGGAAGGCGAGCCGACTAGGCAGATGTCGTGTCCACTTATTCAGCAAAGAGTTGATCAAGAGTTTCGAGGCCAATTAGAGACTGAAACTAAGGAGGCACTGCGCGTTGCCGCGAGCGTACATCATGGGGAATAGATCCGCCCATCGGTGGACACGAGCAGCACCCGCTCTTCATCCCCCGTGTGGTGGATGGCGATGCCGAGGCCCGCCTCACGCAGACGGCTGACGAGGGCGGCATCATCCAGGTAGCGCACCGTGGGCGTCTCCGGCACCTCTTGCGCCGTTTGGGCAGCTGGCGGAGCCTTGTCCGGGCTGAACGCAAGCCAGGCACAGAGCGCCATCGCACTGGTGAGGGCGGACGCTCGTGCGATGCGACGCCGAACCCGCAGACGGCGTGCCTCTTGCTGCATCATCGCCAGCGAGCCGGGCGGCAGGAGGTCGTTGCTGGTGTCGTTCCAGAGGTCGTCGTGTTTCATGGCTGGGTCTGGCGGAGATGTTGAAAGGCGAGCTGCTTCAGGGCCGCACGTGCGCGGCGGAGTCGGGACTCGACGGCCTCCTCAGTGATGCTGAGCTGCTAAGCAAGTTCACGCTGGCTCTGCTGAAGTTGGTATTTGCCACGCAGCAGCGCCGCATCGGTAGCGGGCAGTTGATCGAGTGCTTTGTCGAGCGCCGCCCCGAGTTCCTCGTCATCGGGCGGGGGAACTTCCTGCTGGGACTGCGTGAACCGGTCGAGAAAGCGGCGGTAGGTGCTGCTCTTGCGGCCATGGTCCGCCGCGGCGGTGCGGGCAAGACGGGTGAGCCAATCCCAAAACACGGCCTCGTCATCAAAGCGCCGCACATGCCGGACGATTCGCAAAAGCGTGTCCTGAAGCACATCCGCCGCGTTCTGCTCATCACCACGATGACAGATCAGCAGGTAGCGAAACAGCCGTGGCGCGTAAGCCGCATGAAAGGCCGCGAACGCAGCGTCATCACCCGAAGCCATGCGCTGGGTCAGCGTGGCGACGGGTGATGCGTGAAGTGTGTCCTCGGCAGACATGCCGTGCAGCAGTGAGTGTGGAAGGCTGGTGGACAGGGAACTCACTTCTTTTCAGCGGGCTTGACCTGAATGGTGATCTGTTTCAGCGCGTCTTCCATCTGCTTCACCGCCTTGCCGGCCTGCTCCCTGGCTTGCTCGACCTGCTTCTGCGCCTGTTCGATTTGAGGGCTCACGTTCAAGGTCATGGCGTTGATGCCTTTGGAAAGGTCCACACTGAACCCCTTGCCAACGTTCATGAACCCTGTCGTGCCGTTGGGAAGATTCAGGAGCATCGGTTTGGGATCCGTGAGCGGAATGACCTCGCCACCGAGCGCCTGGACGACCTGCCCGAGCACCTGGACATCGCTTTCCTCACCCGTGACGATGAGGATGCCAGTGGGCGGGTGGACCTCAATCGTGGGGAGTTCGGTATTCGGGCGGCCCTGGGCACGGGCGTTCGCCTCACACACCATTCTCGCCGCCTCGGCGAGGTTCTTGATGAGCTGCTCCAAGTCCTCGCGCTGAAGCTTTTCCTTCGCACTGGCTTTGAACACACGGCAGACCTTGGCGGCAGCATTGGCTTTGGCCGGAATGATATTGATGATCTGCGCACCGTTGCTGTCTGCCACCGTCTGCACCGCGATCTGTGGCATGATCGCCGCAAAGGAATTCAGCACGCCTTCCGCGGTCACATTCGCCAGTGCCAGATCGGGCACTGGCAGGTCGGCAAGCGCTGGCGGCAGCACGATATTCACCCCGCCCGTTACTCGCAGGTATTTGACGACATCACTGAGCTTGGAACCGCTGATGTCCACCTGCGGGATGACTCGCGGTCCAGCGTCGGCGGCACGAAGTGTCGAGGGCATCGAAGGAACCGGAGGCGATGGCGGAATGGAGGCCGTCGGCGGGATGGGTGGCGCCGATGGGATTGCTGGCGCGGGTTGAGGGGTGACAGGTGTTCCAGATTCGGCGGCGCGGAGGGATGCAACAAGAGGCAGAAGGGCAAGAAGAAGCGTGATGGGTTTCATGGCATCCGGGGCACGCAGCCCCAGCGATAATCCGTCCAAAAAATTTGTCAGGTCATGAGGGTCGCATGATCCAAGGTGTTTATGTACGGAAAGTTGTTCTCTGCATTTTAGGCACCTTGCTGTGAGCATCCCCATCGCTACGGTTCAGCTCGATCCCATGCAACGCACCACTGTCTTCTTCTATGGCACCTTCATGAGCAGCCGTGTCCTCCAGGAACACGGCATCCTTTGTAACCAGACACGGCCAGCTAAGCTTAGTGGTTATCGGCTGAACATCCGCCCGCGAGTGAATCTTCACCCGCAGCCCGATGCAGACGCCTACGGTGGGCTGGCCGAGGTGACTCATGCGGAGCTGGCCAGTCTCTACGATGGCTTGCGAACCACCTTTGGGATCCA
This sequence comes from Verrucomicrobiaceae bacterium, assembly GCA_947507875.1. Classification (GTDB taxonomy): domain Bacteria; phylum Verrucomicrobiota; class Verrucomicrobiia; order Verrucomicrobiales; family Verrucomicrobiaceae; genus Prosthecobacter. Next base: position 6,905 of record CANNQP010000031.1, read on the forward strand.
CTACCACCCCTTCCCCGTGCTGGCCCAACTCACGAATGGCACGTTTCAGCCTGCCCTGTGCTATCTCTCCTCCGACATCCACGATGCAGCGCCTGATCCTGCTTACGTGCGAGAGCTGGCGGAATGCGCCGGAGAACTGTCGGCACCTGAGTCCTACCTCCGGCACATTCTTTCGTTCTTGGATGCTTGAACCCAGTGGCTTCGGCTTGAGCCGAATCATTCTCAATCGGCGGCTCAAGCTTTAGCTCCTTGGCTGACAGGTCACCGGATGTTCACGCCCATACGAGCGGCCCAGTTGCCAGCGGCGGCAGGGTCTCTGAGCTTCCATTGCCGGTAAAGCTGGGTGGCCACGGCCGCTTTGTCCGCCGGTGTGCGAAACGTCAGGCTGTCGATCCACTGGGCTGCCTTCTGCGGGCTGCCACCATGGCTAACGACCCAGTCGGCGGCGAGTTGATTCACTGCCTTCCAAAGGAGCTCCTGATTCCCCTTCTGCCCACTGCCGATGCTCGAAAGCTGCGGCAACTGCATTAGCCGATGCACGATCTCTGTGGCTGCTTCCGCGATGCCGCCAAGGCTTGGATTGATCGATTGAATCAAGGTGGACTCCAATGGCTCATCAATTTGGCTCATGAGGCTATCCAGAGCGTGCTTGCGATTGTCCTTGGTGAGCTGAGGCAGGGTCATTGGCAGGGTGGCATCGAAGTCAGCAGGAGACTCCAGTTGATTGATCCACTCCAAAAGCCCTTTCTGATCCACACGCACCCATCGCCCACTCAACTCAGCTAAAGCCTTTGCCCTTTGATCGCCCTGTAGGCTATCGATGAGCGACAGGACATCCGACACGCGCCCCTTTTTCTGCACCAACCCTCGCATGGCTCGAGTAAGTGAGACACTAAGGATGGCGGGGTCCGTGATGCTCCTGAGGATGTCCAGTGTCTCATCCGGCGAGGTTTCTGCATGCCTGTATAGCAGCTCTGGCAGGAATCCTCGGAGTTCATCCCCTTGAAGGTTGTTCATCGCCCACTGCGCCGCTTCAGCATGTTGCCTCTTTGGCCAATGCGCGGCAAGGGAGCGAATGGCTTGGTATCTCGCCGCAGTGCCTGCCTGCGTGGTCGTCAAAACTCGACTCAGCTCTGCCATCGGCGCTCTCTGGGCCCGCACGAGTGATAGCACAAGATCTCGGTAAGGACCCGAAGACACTTTGGTGTATACCTCTGCCACGTTGATGTCAGGATGGCTTTCCAAAACATAGCCCATGGTGGCCCAAAAAGAAAAACCATTGGGATCATCGGAACCCGCGAGCCAGGCCAAAGCCTCCAGGGGATGATTGGCCGCCAACCTCTTGAGCACTGCCATCGTGAAGCCCTTGTCATCATGCAACGCAGCCTTCATTTCCTCTTCCGTGAAATCGAGGCCCATCAGTCCCTTGAGCTTCCGGCGAGCCAGCGCTGCATCACCCGAGGCCACCAGCTCACGCATGAGCTTGTCAAATCCGCTGGACGTGAGCTTGCGGAGCTTGGCCATGCGACTCTCGGGCGTGTCTGCGAGGTCTTCCAACCTAAGCGCAGCAGTCGGAGATGCTTGTGTTGCTAACGGCGATATTGCCTTCGCTGCCGCGGGTGATTGTGTCTGACCAACCGCCTCTGACGTGGATGTCGGCGCGGTGCTTGATGGCTTCGTGAGCTGATAGCTGAGGGTCGTGCAGGCCAGGACAAGCAAGCCCACGGCGGCGATTTGGGTTTTGGTGGTCATGAGAAGCAATGGGGGGAGTTGGCCAACGCCTGGGCCGCTGAGCGCGATTTTGCCCAACTCCACGCTGAGGCCTGCAGGCAATGCCACCACTGGCTGTGCCTCCAATAGCGTGGCGAGTCCCGCCCCGACGATGAGACCGCGCTCTCGCAGCTTGTCGCGAAGCTGCTGCACCCCCTGGGCGATCAGGCGGGAAATGCTGGACTGGCTCATCCCAAGGCGGGCAGCTATTTCGATTTGGCTGCGCCGTTCCAGAAAATGCTCGATGAGCACGCTGCGTAGAGCCTCCGGCAGTTCATCCATCGCCGCATCCACCTCGGGCGAGAGTTGCTCCCAGTCGGAGACTTCGACCTCTTGCGCTTTCAAGGCTGCCTCGTGTTCCATTCGACGTCGTCGGGCTTCCCCGCGCACGGCATTTTGCGCTTTCACCCAGGTGACACGGTGCAGCCACGCAGGCACACTGAGGATGGCCTCATGGCTGCGATGCGCGAGGGCCAGAAAGACTTCCTGCGCCACCTCTTCCGCCAGTGCCGCGTTCTGCGTCACTCGACAGGCTGTGGCATGCACCATGATCGAATGGGCGCGCACCAACTCGGCAAAGGCCAGAGCATCGCCCAGGCGATGATAGCGGTGCAAAAGCTCGGAGTCGGGTCTCATGAAGGTTGTTCATGATGATGTATCCAGCCCCGCCTGGCCTATGCAAAAAAGTGATCGATTTCCTCACTCAAGGACGGCTCACCCTTCCGTGGTGAGTTGAGAAATCAGGCAAATCCCTTCCTGAAAAACACCTACTTCCTTCAGGACATAGCACGCTAATCAACCGCGTTGCATAGTGTTGCAATGCTATTCAAGAGTCTTGTCATTCAGCCAAGAACTCACTTCTTCGGCATGGGCCAGTCATCACTCCGAAAGGGGACGGCGGGGAGGGCTTCGCGGTTGTAGAGATTGCAGCGGGGCGAGTTCGCCCAGCCGTAGCGGACAGCGATAGGCTTCGTGACAAAAGGGCTGGAAACGATGACGTGATCGCCCTCAATGCGAGCCTCAGCTTCGTGCCATTCGCGATCTTCTCCGGCGAGGGTGAATCCGATGAGTTTGTCCTGCGGCCATGGGCTGTCGCCAGCGGCTCGCCAGGGGGCTTGGCCGATGGTGAGTCCGCTGCCGATGTCGGTGAAAGTCACGCGCAGGGTCGCCCCATCGGGTTTGGCTTCGCGAAACACCGGCCCGGAGGCCACAAGCGCACGTTCACCATACGCAAGTTTTCTCGCGGCAAGGGCAAGTCGCTGGCCAACGGGTTCTTTTCCTTTCGGATGCACATCTTGGGGATCACCCACATCCATGCTCACGGCGAGCGCGGTGTTGGCTACCGTTGGGATGGTCATCGACTGCGCTTCTCGCAACCAAGGCCATTGATGGAAAGGAGCGGGCTTTGTGTCCATGTCCCAAGCGGCGAGTTGTACGACGAGAAAGGGAAAATCGCCCTGTGACCAGCGTTTGCGCCAATCGCTGATCAGGCGCGGTAGCAGCGTGCGGTACTCGATGCCAGCACTCGCATTCGCCTCGCCCTGATACCACAGCGCACCACGCATCGCGTAACCCACGAGGGGCGCGATCTTCGCATTGAAGATCACGCTCGGCGTGCCGGGACGCGACGAAGGACTTGGAAGATCCATTGGATCGGGGTTCGCGGGCTCGGGACGTGCGGGAACGGGCTTCGGCGTCGTTTTCGGGCCTGCGTTCCATTGCTTCATCGCTTCGTTGAAGGCAGGTGCGACCTCTTTTTGCCAGCGCGCGAGGTCCTGGCGATACGCGTCCCGTTTTTCAGGATGCGCGAGCACGTCGCGATGTTTCACCCGTGCGGTGTCGTAGGCTTTCAGGTGGTTTTCAAAGGGGGGAGCCTCGCGCAGCGCCTCCATGCTTACCCAGGCCTGTGCGGGTGTGCCGCCCCAAGAAGAATGCAGGATCGCGACGGGCACGCCGAGCTTTGCCCGCAGATCACGCGCAAAGAAATAGGCCACGGCTGAGAACGACTTCGCCTTATCCGGCGTGCTCGCGTCCCAGCGTCCGCGCAGATCGTTTTGAGGCTCGGCGGCCGTTCCATTCTGGACAGTGAAAAAGCGTAACAACGGGTCACTGGCCGCCGCGAGGGCTTGTTCGGCGTTGTGCGCGCTGGCGAGCGGGAAACCCATGTTCGACTGCCCCGACGCGAGCCAAACCTCACCCACGAGCACGTCCGAGCATGTATGACGGAGGTTGGGTGACTTATGCTTTGAAGAGATGATGAGATCTCGTGGCTGGGCACTCGCAGGCATGGGATCGAGTTTCACGCGCCACTGACCGGCAGCGTCCGTTTTGGCGGTCTTATTCTGCCCAGCGAACTCCACCGTGACTTCTTCCCCCACGTTAGCCCAACCCCAAACGGGCACGGAGGCATCGCGTTGGAAAACGAGGTGATCCGTGAAGACGGCGGGCAGTTTGATCTCCGCACGCGCAAGAAGTGGGAGCAATAGCAGGGCGTTAAGGATGGAAAGTTTCTGCATGACAACGGTCAATCGATTGGAGGAAAGAAACTTTACGCACGCATGGTCGATGATCTAACCTAACCACGCCTTTTGGCAGGCCAGACTAGGTCGAGAGTGGCAGCCAGATCCCTCAATCCTCTTGGCGGAGCTTTTCTTCAGCTTCCAGATCGAACAGGAACTCGAAGTCCGTCTTTTCCAGCGTGCGGGCAAAACCGCCTTCACCGAGAATGTTGGCGCTCATGAGCTGCTTCTTCTGCTGAAGGAGCATGATCTTTTCCTCAATGCTATTTTTTGTGATCATTCGATAGGCCATGACCGGCTGAGTCTGGCCGATGCGGTGAGCTCGGTCGATGGCCTGCGCCTCGACAGCAGGGTTCCACCACGGATCGTAAAGGATGACGTAGCTGGCGGCGGTGAGGTTCAGGCCGCTGCCGCCGGCCTTCAGGCTCAGCAAGAAGACACAGGCAGCGCTGTCCTGCTGGAACTGATCGACGACCTCGCTGCGATTCTGGGTGCTGCCGGTCAGCCAGTAGTAGGGGATGCTCATCTCGGTGAGCTTGTCGCGCAGGATCTCCAGCATGGAGACGAACTGGCTAAAGATGAGCACCTTGTGCCCCTCGGCGTGCAGTTCTTCCACCAGCTCCAGGGTGGCAGTGAGCTTGGCACTTTCTGCAGCGTGATTATCTGCGCTGGCAAGCTGCGGGTGGCAGCAAATCTGGCGCAGGCGGGTGAGGGCCTGAAGCACGGCAAAACGCTTCCGGGTCAGCACCTCAAAGCTGCTGCTGGTGAGCAGCAGATGCTGAGCGCGGGCGAGCTCTTCTTTGTAGAGGCGCTCTTGGTCCGCACTCATCTCACACAGCATCGCTTCCTCCGTGCGGGCAGGCAGGTCACTGGCGACCTGCCCTTTGGTTCGGCGCAGCAAGAAGGGACGGAGGCGCGCTCCGAGTCGCTCGCTAGCTTTCGCATCCTTACGGCGATCGAAGTTACGTGTGAAGTAGGCGCGATCCCCGAGCGCACCCGGCATGGCGTAGGTCATCAGGCTCCAGAGGTCGAGCAGTCGGTTTTCCAAAGGCGTACCGGTGAGCGCTAGACGATTCTCGGCCTTCAGGCGACGAGCCGCACGCGCGGCCTGGGAATCAGGGTTTTTGATCTGTTGCGCTTCATCCAGGATGACGGCCAGCCACTTCACGGTCTCCAGCCATTCGATACAGCCGCGCATCTGGGCGTAGTTCATGACCAGCACTTGCACTTCCGATTTCAGGCGATCCAGGTCCAGCTCCTCCTTGTCCCGCAGGATCTGCACATTCAGTCCTGGCGCGGCTTTGACGAACTCCTTGGCCCACACATCCAGCACGGATTTCGGGCACACGACCAGCGTCGGCCAGGCGGTACGGTAGCGGCTGCGCAGCCAAAGGATCCAGGAGATGCTCTGAATGGTCTTCCCGAGGCCCATGTCATCCGCCAAGATGCCGCCAAACTTGTTCACGCTCAGGTAGGACAGGAAATGGTAGCCCTCGATCTGGTAGGGGCGCAGGGTCACCGCCAAGCCTTCCGGCGGCTGGGGTTTTTCCTCCAGCTTTGCCTGCTCCATGCGCTGCGTGATCGTCTGCCAGAGGCGGGGATTGATGACTTCTTTGACCTTTTCCCCCGCCAACTGACGCCAATGGAGCTGGTGTAGCTCATCGGTCGGGGAATCCAGGTCAATGCCCAGCTGATCCATCATGGCCACCTGTTCCTCAGTCAGCTCCAGCTTCACTCGGCGCCAGGTGCCATCGGCCAGCTGGACAAAACCACCCTTGGCCGCGACCAATTTACGGATCTCCGCCGCTTTCAGGTCTGCGCCTTCGATTTCGAAGATCATGCGCAGGTCGAACCAGTCGATGGTCGCTGTCTGAGTGGCCTCAATGCGAACGCGGGCGATCAGCGGATCGGCCAAGATGGTTTGCAGACGATCGTCGGTGGTGAGGCTGATGCCTTGGGGTAGGCTGAAGGCCCAACCATTGAAATGTTCAGGGAAGGTCTTGGTGAGGCGGACGCGGTAGCCCTGGCTTTCAATGTCCCACGTAGGGTGCAGGCCGCGGATCACACCTTCTGCGGATTCCAACGCGGAGCGATCGCGGCAAACGATGCTATCGTCCTGAGCGCCATGATCCAGCACCGGGGCCCAGCCCGCCGGGCCGAGTCGCTCCCGCACACGACCATCAGGGCTCACGGCCTCTGCCTGAAAGGTAGCGTATTCGATGTTCGACCCTGGGGCCTTCTTCTGGCAGGCAGCACGCACTTTCACTTCCAGCGTTTCATGCTTCACGCGGCTAGCAATGCTCGGAGGCAAAGGCAGGCCGATCTTTTCCAGAAATTCGATACCTTCCTGTGTTCCCAAAGCCGCCAAGGGAATGCACAACGGGCCGTCGATTTTCGACTCGTCACTCATCCAACGCGGGCCGATGAAGATCGTATCTTCGCAGAGATACAAGGTCTCTGCCCCATGCAGCACTCGCAGCGGGCCAGTGGGTGTTTCCCCAGAGTCAGCGACTAGGGTCAGGCGCAGTTGGTTGGACTCCAGGTCTTCTGCCGATTGCCACTTAAGCAGCGTGCTGGCACGTTTGAAAGGATGCTCATCCAGCGTCACGAGGCGGCTCTCCAGAGCTGGCTGCTGAAAAAGGCTGCCCAACCATTGGCCATGAGATTCAAGGTCAAACCGGCACACATCGGCCGCATTGGCAGAACTTTGACCGAGGGCGGAAAAGAGCAGCAGCTCCGCTTCGGGCGGAATCAACAGGCCACCTCGGGCCTGGCACTCTTCCAGCTCGCGCAACTCTGCGCCCGTCAGGGGATGAAAGCGCTGCTGATCCCCAAATCGGCCCTGCAATCTCGCCTCAGCGGGCGAGATGATGAGACGCAGATCGCCCCTTTTTCGCAGACCATCGCCCAGACCGGTGTCATCGCGCAGCAGGCGGCGGATACGCTCCTTCCAAAGCGGCACCGTGCGCTCTTGGCGCCAGCCACTGAGCCGTTCACGCACCTTAGGCAGATCTGCGACATTGCGCAGGAAGCCTGGGATAGGCAAACCACGATCCGTCAGAGCCAAAGCCACGTAATCCCAAAAGTCCCGTAGTGTCTTGGGTGCTTCGGGCCAAAGGGGCAGCGGGTCCACGCTCTGGATCGTCCACTTTGGGTGCAATCGCACCATGTCATGATCAAACACCGTGCCGGTTTGCTGCACGCGCTGGAAGCGCTTCTCTACCTTGCTCAGGTAAGCATCTTCCTCGGGCGTCAGTTGCCGAGCGAGGCGCTTTTCGATGACCTCTTGAAAGGGCACCTCCAGATCAGCGGGCTTGAAAGCCGAAGGGTCACGTTTCGCCTTGCGTTCGATCGAGATGAGCGTGGCCGCCAGAACCAAATTATGCAGCGCACGGTCTTCGACATCCGTTTCGCCATGCCACGCCCCTTCCTCAAAGACCCAGCGCGCATTCACACTGCGGTCATCCAGCCGCACCTCCGCCAGCACCTCATCGACCGTCAGATCCAAGCCTCGCACTGAATCATCATCGACGAGTCGCTCCGCCTCCGCGCGGAGACGAGGTTCACAACCGGACAAAAGGGCGGGGATCTGAGAAAAAAGATCGGACATGCGAAGCAGAGTTTCCCCGCCCACAGGCAGTGCGTTCGGGGGAATCGGACTGCGTAGCACAGCCCGACAGCAGATGCCACTTTTCCGTAGAAAAAAGCCTTTTGCTTGATCCTGAGCGCGGAAGGCCCTTGTCAGCCAAGCTTTTCACGGCTTGGAACCGCTCCGCAGGCAGACAAAAAAGCCTACCTATGCTAGGAAAATCTGTCCCTCCGACCATCGCCGCGCCCCATCACCATGAGCCCCCCACTTCGCGCCCTCGCTTACGCCCTAGGCTTGGGTATCTTGGGCTGGGCCTGCCTCAGCCTACCGCCTTCGGGCCCTTTCGATCCTGCTTTTGCACGTCTGACGGCTGGGGAAATCGACCGCCTACCGCTGGCGACGCGCTTTGATCCACCGCTAGGCTCAGAGCACGCCGCGCTCACCTACAACGCCCAGCCCTTTCGCCTAAATCGCCATCTGGGCGATGACTTGAATGGCATCGGTGGCCTGAATTCTGACCTTGGTGATCCTGTCTATGCAGCGGCTCATGGACGCGTGATTTATGCTGGCACCCCTGGCCCTGGCTGGGGAAACATGATCATCTTGGCCCATCGCCTGGCTAGCCGCAGCGGCCCGCAGGTCGTGCAGACCGTGTATGCCCATTTGGATAACATCGCAGCCCAACCCGGTCAAATTGTGACCCGAGGGCAAAAGATCGGCACGGTGGGCACGGCCAGGGGGCATTACCTCGCACACCTGCACTTTGAAATTCGTCGAGGCCCCTACGTGAACCCTAGCGTCGGTTATGCGGATGCACCGCTGAATCGACTTTCGCCAGCGCTGTTCCTGCAAGAGCATCGTGCCGCCCCACCGACTCGACTGAACCCAGCGCCCCAGCCCTGAGCCGAAATGCGCTACTTGCCCACAGCAAGTCTTGTCGCACCAGCCTTGCCCCTGCCAGAGGTTTATGGCAGACAGAGCGGTCGATGAAACACTCCCCTGCCCCGTCCACGCCCCGCCGCCTTAGCCTGGCCGGTCACTGGCTAGTGTTCGCCCTCTACCGTTCTATCGAATTCGTACTCCGTTTTGTGCCGCTGCGGCTGGTGTGGTACCTGGGACGTGGCCTAGGCGCAGTGGGCTGGCTGGTCGCCAGGCGCTACCGTACCCTCGTGCTGAACAACCTACGCATCGCCTTTGGGCGGGAAAAAGACGCGGCTTGGTGCCAACAAACTGGACGACAACACTTCATGTCCCTCGTGGCCAATGGGCTCTGCGGCTTGAAGTTGCCCACCATGCCGCAGGAGAAGATCCGCGCCAGTGTCACCGCCGAGGGCATGGAGCACCTCCAGGCTGCACTGGTCTCAGGTCAACCCGTGCTAGGGCTTGTCTGCCACATGAGCTGCTGGGAGATCCTGGCCCAACTGCCCGATCTGTGCTCCTTTGGCCGAAAGCCAGCCACCATCTACCAGCCTCTGGGGAACCCTTTCCTGAACGCCCATATTTTGCGCGGTCGTCAGCGCCTCGGCTACACCATCTTCAGCCGACACGAAGGCTTCACCGGCCCCATGCGCCACCTGAAGGAAGGCGGCACGCTGGGCATCCTGATCGACCAGCACGCGGGAGACCAAGGGGTCTGGTGCCCTTTTTTCGACCGCCTCGCCTCCACCACACCCGTGGCAGCCATGATCGCCCTGCGCACCCGGGCTGAAGTCGTGACCCTAGCTGTCTATGACGATGGCCCCGCGCACTGGCGTGTCGTCTATGGACCCGTGCCACCGCTGGCCGTGAAAAAGCCTAGCTTTGAAGACCTGACCGCGCAGATGAACCTCGCCGTTGAAGGCTTGATCCGCCGTCAACCGCACAGCTGGTTTTGGGTGCATAATCGCTGGAAGACCCCAAAGCCGCGCCTACTCATCCAGGGCGAACACCGCGGCATCGCCTATGCCCCAGGTTACGATCCTGCCCGACTCCAACCTTTTGAACTACTCGTCCGCTCGCCCAACTGGTTGGGCGATGCCTGCATGGCCTTTCCCGCCGTGCGGGCGATGAAGGCAGGCCGCCCTGACCTGCGCCTCACCGTCTTCGGCCCAGAAAAACTGCGTGAACTCTGGGAGGCGCAACCCTTTGTCGATGCCTACGTGGGCAAAGAAAATCGCGAAGGGCTCTTCAGCGTCGCCCGTCGTCTCCGCACCTGCGGCACATCCTTCGATAGTGCTGTGCTGCTCACGAACAGCACTCGCAGCACACTAGAACTCTGGCTCAGCGGCGTGCCGAGACTCATTGGCTACGCGGGGTCCTTCCGCAGCCGATTGCTCAGGCTAAAAATCCGCGAACCCCGCACCTCAGGTCGCCCCCAGCATCATGCCGAGCGCTACCTGCACATCGCCCGCACCCTGGGAGCCGCTGCCACTGCCCTAAAGCCACCGCCAGCACCCAACCCAATTCCACCACGGGCTGCGGATGGCAGCCTAGCGCCGCTGCGCCTGGGCATCTGCGCCGGTGCTGAATACGGTCAGGCGAAGCGCTGGCCGCTCGACCGCTTCGCCCAGGTCATCCAGCAGGTCAGCGCCGCCCGACCCGGCATTCAGTGGGAGTTCTACGGGGCACCTGGAGAAGCCGCCCTGGGGGAGCAACTCTCCGCACTTGTCGGCCCGGACTTCCCCCACCAGAACCTAGTAGGCAAAACCCGCCTGCGTGAGCTCATCGACCGCCTCCGCCTGTGCCACCTGCTCGTCACGAACGACACCGGCACCATGCACCTCGCCGCTGCACTCGGTGTACCAACAGTCAGCCTCTTTGGTTCCACGGAGCCCATTCTCACCGGTCCCCTCGGGTCACAGCACACCGTACTCAGGCATCAACTGCCGTGCAGTCCCTGCTTTCAGCGCAGCTGCCCCCTGGGCACCTACGAGTGCATGACCCGCCTCACCCCCGAACAAGCCACCCAGGCCGTGCTGAGTGCCCTCTGATCCCCAAACCCGGTCATCTCTGACACGAAATGGCCGAATCGCCGCCCATGCACGGGCGGACTATCCCTTGCGCTCCAATCAGCCCATGGGGCTGAGGCTGTCGGCCTGGAAAGTGGAGGCCCTCGTGCGACGCATCGCAGATCAGTAGCTGCCCTCCAGCCAAACCTCATCTTGCCGTGATCGGTGAGGCTCCGAGAGGATGGCGCCGGTCTTACTGCAGGAACGCTGAGGCCATCGAAGGCAAAAAAAAGAGCCTCCGGTTGGGGAGGCTCTTCAAAGAAAGATGAAGCGGAGAAAGTGAGCGAACTCACGCAACGCGGCGGCGACGGAGCATGATGCCCATCAACCCAACGCCCAACAGCAAAGCCCGAGTCGGCTCAGGGATAACGCCAGCGGTCAATCCGGTCAGGGTGGCGGAAATAGAGCTTCCGGTTCCATTAGCAGTCAGATCTAAACCCGAAATGGTGGTAAAATCAAAACCCGAGTCTGCGGACGTAAAGTTGACCGTCGCATTACCTGAAGCAGCAAGAGCAGACCAAGTTCCTCCAGAGTATAGCGCCTGTCTAAAACTAGAGTCGAACAGCGTGATGCTGAACTGGGACGTTGGTGGTGATGCAATCGTGCCACTCAGCGTAAGACTAGCACTGTTCCCTGCAATGCTAACGGTTGGAACGATACCACCCACAACATTATTACCAAAATCAGTACCGGTAATGGTTGTGCTCGTCGATGCTTGAGAGGTCGTAAACCCGCTACTACCTGTATCAATCGAGAAGGAGCTAGTTCCAAAGTTAGTGATAGTGACAGCCGCCTCTGACAAAAAGGCAACACCGCTAAACAAGATCGTAAGTGCGATTTTTTTCATAATACTAATTTGTTGAAACTCAGAACGGACGATTTTTGGTCAATAACGTGTTCGAACCCAGCGGGTTGAGCTTATTGATAATAATGGCTGAGCCAGCTGCAATGATTTGGTTATCACTGTTTGGATTACCAAAAGTTCTCCTGCGCCAATTGGTACCATCAAACCAGTAAGTGTTCCAGGTTCCTGAAATCAAAATCTGAATCTGGTCAGCACTGTTGACGTTAGAATTAGCAACCCATCCAGAAATGTTTTGAATGCCGCTGTTGATCAAGGTGATGTCCACTGGCCAATGACTTCCAAGAAAAGAAAGGCCTGACGACCGAACCAAATCCGCTCGATTTGTCATCGGCACAGATCCTGTGATGTTGAGGGCAAGTGCGGCAGTTCCGATTCGACTGAAAATAAGACCTGCTTCGGGCTTGATGATCTGATTAGTGGCATCAGGATTACCAAAAGTGCGGCGAGTCCAACGATTGTTTGTGGTGTGAAAATAATATGTATTCCATGTACCATTCACCAAGAGCATCACCTGATCTGCTAAATTGGGATCGTTGTTTTTTACAATGGCCGCTGAATTGCCAAAGAAGGAACCCAAGGTGTCACAATCGTAGATTTGATAACGATCGCCCGCAGCAAGGCCGATGGTGGTGAGATTGGTGGTCTCACTGGCGTCCAGCGTGACGGTGGTAGCGGTGTTCGCCACGGTGCTGGACAGAAGGAAGGTGCGACCTTCAGCTGCACCAGAAAGGATCTTCAGCACCTTGGGGGTAGCGGCCTGGGAGAGTTCACCTGCGGTCCAGGTGGCCGTGTTGTTCACCAGTGTGTTTGACGTAAAGCTGGTCAGAGCCCCTGCAGAGGCTCCATCGATGGGGGTGACTTGGTCTGCTTTCGTCGCGTTCGAGAGAAGCGGGGCCGAAAGTAGCGTGAGCGAACGCGTGGTGCCGTTCGGGGAAGGCGTGATGTTCAGGGTGATGAAACCCACCGGATCAGTGACGGCCTCGGCAGCGGCCTGACTGCAGAGAAGCAAACTGGCGAGTCCGAAGGACAAGGCGAAGGGCTTGATGTTCATGACTGATGAAGCTGAAAAAAGGAATTATTCCTTATTTCACCTAAAGACTAGAAAAAAGTTTAGCGATACACAAGACGTTTTTCGTCAAGGTTTTGTATAGATGGCCCAAAACCTTGATTTTTCTTGTGCTAACCCAACGAGAGAAAAATAACCAGCAGGCGGGGCGTCCTGAGGCACTCCGAGGTATTCGGATCGCATGTTCAGGGGATGGAGATTGATCCTGAGCGCAGGGCGGCCTACAAAGCACCGCATGAAACCCCACACCGCCTGGATTGGGCTCACTGCACTCGCCTGTCTGGCCAGTGCTCTGGGTCAGCCTGCGGCTTCGACCATGACTCCGCCGCTTGCTGCCCCACGCCCCCATTCTTTCACCCACCATGGCCTCACGATCGAAGATCCGTGGCACTGGCTGCGCGATCCAGCCTACCCCAAGATCAAGGACAAGGCGATCCTGGACTACCTGAAGGCGGAGAACCGCTACTTTGAAGCGCACATGAAAGCGCAGCAGCCGCTGGTGAATACGCTGTTCCAGGAGCTGAAGGGCCGCGTGCAGGAGGACGACAGCACCGTACCGGTGAAAGATGGCGATTGGCTCTACTGGTCCACCTTTACCGAGGGCTCGCAGTATCGCCGGCACTACCGCCGACTAGCCAACGGTGGGCCTGACCAACTGATCCTGGATCAAAATGAACTGGCGAAGGGCAAGGAGTACTTCCAGCTCGCCGACCTGGTGATCAGCCCGGATGGGAAGCTGATGGCTTACGCCTACGATGACGATGGCTCGGAGCGCTTCGAGGTCCACTTCCGCGACCTGGAGACGGGACGCGAGCTGCCGGATGTGATCCCTGGCACGCTGTCCAGCCTGGTGTGGAGTGCCGATAGCCGTGGGCTGGTTTTTGGTTACGCCAACGACAACTGGCGCACGGACAACATCCACTACCACCGCCTGGGGGATGACGTGAAAAAGGCCAAGCAGATCTACCAGGAGCCTGACATCGGCTTCAGCTGCGATGTGGACCTGAGCACGCAGGAGGACTGGATCATCCTGGGCACGGGCGATCAGGTGACGAGTGAGGTGCGCCTGATCCCGACGGCGAACCCGCTGGCGGAACCGATCCTGGTCAGCCCGCGCAAGGTGGGCCGCGAGTATGATGTGGATGTGCGGGATGGCGTGCTGTACATCCACACGAACGATGAGCACGTGAACTTCCGCATCGCCACGGCCAGCCTGGAGCAGCCGGGCGTGTGGACGACGCTGATCCCTGGCTCCGACCGGCATTACCTGACGGACATCGCGCTCTTTCGGGATTTCTTTGTCACCGAAGGCCGGATCGATGGGCTGGATCAGATCGAGATCCGCCACTACGACACGCCCCAGGTGGTGGAGCCGATCGTCTTTCCTGAATCGAGCTACACCGCTGGCTTGGGCGTGAACGCGGAGTATGCCACCGAGCGGCTGCGCATCGACTACGAGTCGATGGTGACCCCGGCGACTGACTATGACTACCACGTGGCGGAGAAGCGCCTGGAGACGCTGAAGGTGCAGCAGATCCCGAGCGGCTACGATGCCAGCCAGTATGTGACCGAGCGCCTGATGATCCCCGCGCGGGATGGCGTGCTGGTACCGGTGTCGCTCTTGATGAAAAAGGACTTCCCGCGCGATGGCAGCCGCCCGCTGCACCTCTACGCGTATGGGGCCTACGGCCATGCGACGCCGCCTGACTTCAGCACGAGCCGGCTCTCGCTGGTGGATCGCGGCTACGCGTATGCTTTGGCCCACATCCGTGGTGGCGATGACCTGGGCTACCAGTGGTACCTGGATGGCAAGCTGCAAAAGCGCACGAATACCTTCAATGACTTCGTGGATGTGGCGCGTGGCCTGATCCAGCGGGGCTACACGGCGCAGGGGCAAATCAGCGCCAGTGGCGGCAGTGCGGGCGGTGAGCTGATGGGCGCGGTGATCAATCAAGCGCCGGAGCTCTTCGGTGCGGTCGTGGCGCATGTGGCCTTTGTCGATGTGCTGAACACGATGCTGGACGCGGAGCTGCCCCTGACGCCGGGCGAGTGGCCGGAGTGGGGCAATCCCATCACGGACAAGGCCGCGTTTGAGTTCATCCGCAGCTACAGCCCGTATGATCAAATCCGCGCGCAGGCCTACCCGCCGCTGCTTTTCACTGCTGGGCTGAATGATCCCCGCGTGACCTACTGGGAACCCGCCAAGATGGTGGCCAAGCTGCGCGCCCTGAAGACGGACACGAACCTGCTGCTGCTGAAAACCAACATGGGCGCGGGGCACGGCGGCAAATCCGGCCGCTACGAGCACCTGCACGAAACGGCGGAGGAGATGGCCTTCATCCTTTGGCAAATGAAGCGCTGACATCTGAAGCCTAGCCAACAACAAGGATGACAAGTCCCTTGGCAGGTCGCTGAACCCGGCCTAGAAGCACCAGTTCCCCGCTCTCATGCTCGATTTTGCCAGCATTCTCACCGTCGTCATGCCCGTCTATCTGACCATGGTGGCGGGTTTTATGATGCGGAAGCGCAGCCTGCTGACGCAAGAGGTGGACGCCGGAGCCATGCGGCTGTGCGTGACACTGCTGACGCCCTGCCTGATCCTGGAGCGCGTGGTGGGCAATGAGGCCGTGATGCACCCGTTGCCGGTCGTGATGGCCGCAGGCCTGGGCTACGGTCTGGTGGCGCTGGGCATCGCCCTAGCTTACTTCGCCGCGCCGCTGATCGGGCTGAAAAATCATGAAGGCAGGCGCAGCTTCGCCGTCTCGACGGGGCTGCAAAACTACGGCTTTGTGGCCATCCCGATCGTCACCGCGCTGTTTCCAGACAAAGGCACGCTAGGGGTGCTTTTCACCTTCACCCTGGGGGTGGAATTGGCCTGCTGGACGGCGGGCGTAGGTCTGCTGACTGGCCTCGGGAATGCGCCCTGGAAGCTAGCGCTGAATCCGCCGGTGCTGACCATCCTGTTTTCCCTGCTGCTGAACTTTACCGGCCTGCATGCCCATGTCCCCGAGGTGGCTTACCGCACGTGCAGCATGATCGGTGCCTGCGCCGTGCCGCTGGCCGTGCTGGTCATCGGGGCCTCCATCGCCGACATCTGGGGGCAGGAAAAGATGCGCTGGTCCGTGGCGCTACTGTCTCCCCTGCTGCGGCTGGGGGTGATCCCGCTGGCCTTCCTAGCCGCGGCCTGGCTGCTGCCGCTGTCGGTGGAGCTGAAGCGCATCCTCATCATCCAGGGGGCCATGCCCAGCGCCGTGTTCAGCATCATGGTGGCCCGGCACTACGGCGGTCATGCGCCGACGGCGGTGCAGTGCGTGCTTTCCACCACGCTGGTCAGCATCGGCACCACGCCGTTGGTCATCGCCTGGGCGCTGCGCTTTGTTGGCGTGTGACCTTGCATTCCGCGTTGCATCTGTTGTGATGGCAGGCGTGACCCACCTTCCTGCTCCCCACACCTGGCATTTTGTCGAAAATGAGGCCGAGATCGCCTCCCCTGCCCTGCTGCTGATCCAGGAGCGCATCGAGCACAACCTGCGGAAGATGATCGAGATCGCCGGCGGGCCGGAACGCCTGCGCCCGCACGTGAAAACGCACAAGCTCCTGCCTCTGGTGGAGCGTCAGCTGGAGCTGGGCATCACCCGCTACAAGACCTCCACCCTGGCCGAGGCAGAGATGTGCGCCATCGCCGGAGCACCGGACGTCCTGCTGGCCATGCCCTGCGTGGGACCGAATGGGCATCGACTGGCAGAACTGGCACTGAAGTATCCCGCGACGCACTTTTCGAGCATCGTCGATGATGAAGAGACGATCCGCGTGCTCGCCTCCGCCGCGCAGCAGCATGGCGTGGATCTGGGTGTCTTTCTGGAGCTGGACTGCGGCATGGGCCGCACGGGCATCGCCCCCGGTCAGGCGGCGGACTTCCTGGTGCATGTCATCAAGGACACGCCGCGCCTGCTGCTGCGCGGCCTGCATGCTTACGATGGCCAGGTGCATGACGAGGATCTGGCCACGCGTGAGGAGAAATGCGCAGCGGCCTTGGCCCCCGTGCTGGCCTTTAAAGCGAAGCTGGAAGGTGAAGGTATGATCCTGCGCGAATTCCTGACCGGTGGCTCGCCGACCTTTGCCCTGCATGCCCGCCACCCCGACCGCACGTGCAGCCCTGGCACCACGGTGCTGTGGGACTTTGGCTACGGCGACCGCTACCCGGACCTGCCCTTTTTGCCTGCGGCGGTGCTGCTGGCTCGCGTGATCAGCAAGCCCGGCCCGAATCGACTCACGCTGGACCTGGGGCACAAGTCGGTGGCACCCGAAAACCCACACCCACGCGTGCGCTTCGAAGAACTGGCTGATGCCACGACCGTGATGCAGAGTGAGGAGCATCTGGTGCTGGAAACCGACCGCGCGCACGAGTTCACCATCGGCCAAACGCTGCATGGCATCCCGCGCCATGTCTGCCCCACCGTTTCCATGCATGGCGAGGCCATTGTGGTGCGCGACTATCGCGCGGTGGAGACCTGGCCCATCACGGCACGCAATCGCAAGATCACGGTCTGAATGACGTTTCTGCCCATGATCATGACTGCCCGCCTCAACCGTCGCCGTGCCCTTCAGACGCTCTTTTGCTCCAGCGCAGCTCTGGGGCTGAATCTGTCCCGCCACGCCCAGGCTGAGGTGGCGAAAGCGGGCCTGCACTTCCTGGCCATCGGTGACTTCGGCACGGGGAGCAGCGATCAAAAGGCCGTGTCCCAGGCGATGCAGGACTTCCTGGCCAAAACCAAGCTGACACCGGAAGCGCTGCTGCTCTTGGGCGACAACTTCTACGGTGCCTCCCATCCCGTGGTCGTGAATGGCAAGGTCATCAAAGGCAAGGAGGCCACTCCCTTCACCGCCGACTCTCCACGCTGGAAGACGGAGATTGAGGACATGTACCCGGAGGCTGTCTTTGGGTTCCCGATGTATGCCGTGCTGGGGAATCATGACTACCACGACAACCGGGGCGGCGAGAGGACCCAGCTGGCCTACGCGCAAAAGCCTGGCGTGCGCTGGCGGATGCCCGCCAAGCATTACCGCCAGGACTTCGGCGGCCTGCTCACCGTGCTCTTCCTGGACAGCAACCTGCGCGAAGTCAGCGGCAAGGACTCCAAGACCAAGAAATACACCCGCGCTTCCTTGAACGGGGAGGAGGTCATCGCCCAAAATGCATGGCTGAAAGCGGAGCTGAGCAAGCCGCGCGCCCCGTTCACCCTGGTGGTGGCGCACCACCCCGTTTACTCAAATGGCGATCATGGCGACACCCAGGCCCTGGTCACCGCCTGGGAGCCATTGCTGCAGGAGCACCGGGTGCATGCCTACCTGTGTGGTCACGATCACGACCTGCAGCACTTGGAGATGGAGGGACGCTTCACCTCCCACGTCCTCTCTGGCGGTGGAGGGGCACGCACGCGCAAGCTGGAAACGACTGAGCGCACCATGCCCTACGGCAAGGATGTGCATGGCTTCACCCACCTGAACGTGACCGCAGGGGCCATGACCTTTTCCCACCACGGCGTGGACGGCCAGTTGCTGCATCGCTTCGTCAAACGCCCAGACGGCAAGGTGGAAATCGGCTAAGCTCAAGGGCCAACGGAGCGCAGGGAAGCTGCCTCGCTTGTTTTGGCGAGGCAGCGCGCACGGATTCTGCTCTTGCCGTGAGAGATGCCACCCGGCATAACCAACCCCATGTCTTCCCCTTCCTCCTCCCACGGCCATCACTGGCCCATCGTCATCGCTCTGCTCGCAGGGATCGTCGTGGGCGTGATCCTACAGCCCTTCACGGCACCGGTGGAAGGCGAACCCGCTGCCTGGACAGGCACTGTGCTGGAGGCCTGCCGCTTTGTGTCCGATCTCTTCCTGCGCGGGTTGAAGATGGTCATCGTGCCGCTCGTGGTGGCGAGCATCATCAGCGGCATCGCAGGTCTGAAGTCGCTGGATGGCTTTGCCCGCATGGGGCTGAAGACCTGGGCCTACTATGTCATCGGCAGCCTGGTGGCTGTGTGCGTGGGCCTGCTCTTCGTGAACCTGATCCAGCCCGGCCTAACCGATGGTGCCCCCAATCCCACCCTGAAAGCAGCGATGGATGCCGCACTGAACAGCCATGGGGCCAGCGAGGTGGGCGAGGCCATGAAGGAAGCCAGTGGTGGCGCAGCCTCACTGCTGGACATCGTCCGCCGTGCCATTCCCACCAACGTGATCGAGGCCTGTGCGCAGGGCGATCTGCTGGCCATCATTTTCTTCAGCATCCTCTTCGCCGTGGCCATGGTGCTGGTGCCGAATGCCCCCCCCAAGGCCCTGCAAGACACCTTTAACCAACTGACGGATGTCATGACGCTGATCACCACCTGGGTCATGAAGTTCACCCCCTACGCGGTCTTTTGTCTCGTCGTGCCCGCTATCGCCAATGTCGGTGTCAGCGTGCTGAAGAACCTCGTGCCCTATGTGCTGACGGTGATCGGCGCGCTGCTGTTCCACACGCTGATCATTCTGCCCCTCGTCATTCGCGTGCTCGGTGGCATCTCTCCCTGGCGGCATTTCCGCAACATGCGGGACTCCCTGCTGATGTCCTTTTCCACGGCTTCTTCCACCGCGACGATTCCCGTGACGATGCGCTGCATTCAGGAAGAATCGAAGGTCAGCGAGCGCGTGGCCAGCTTCGTCATTCCGCTGGGAGCCACGGTGAACATGAACGGCACGGCCCTCTACGAATGCGTGGTCGTGGTCTTTGCCGCACAAGTCCTGGGCATTGATCTGTCGCTGTCGCAGCAGTTCATTGTCGTCCTGCTGGCGCTCGTCTCCAGCATCGGCGTGGCAGGCATCCCCGCCGCTAGCCTAGTGGCCATCATCATCATCATGCAAAACGCGGGCTTCAGTGAAGATGCCATCAAGGCCAGCCTCGGCCTCATCTTGACCATCGACCGCCCGCTCGACATGGCCCGCACCACGGTGAACGTGTTCGGAGATACCGTCGGCGCCGTGGTCATCGCTCGGAGCGAAGGGGAAAAGATCGACGGCATGGCCTGAAGCAGCCCGCCCCCCACGAAGCACAACTCAGCGCAGATCCGTGATCCATTTGCCACAGGTGTGTGGCTCAAAACCGTGCAGGGCCGCAAGCAGCGCCTGCGGTTCATCGTGCGAGAGCAGGCTTGCGCGGTGCTCAGGGCGCAGCAGCTGCGTGGCAGAGACGTGATCCAAAAATTGCAGCAACGGATCGAAAAAGCCGCTGACGTTCAGCAGGCCGACCGGCTTCTGGTGAAAGCCAAGTTGCAGCCAGGTGAGCGTCTCGAAGAGCTCATCCAGCGTGCCAAAACCGCCGGGCAGCGCCACAAAGCCATCGCTCAGGTCCACCATCATCTGCTTGCGCTCATGCATGGTTCGCGTGACGCGAAGCTCCGTGCAGCCCTCATGGCCCAGCTCCTTCGCCAGCAAAGACTCGGGAATGACCCCGATGACCTCGCCCCCAGCCGCGAGCGCCGCGTCCGCCACGGCCCCCATCAGGCCCACGTTGCCACCGCCATAAACGATGCCGATGCCCTGCCCCACCAGATGCTGAGCCAGAGCGACTGCCGCCGCGCTGAAGGCTGGATCTGACCCACGGCTGGAGCCGCAATAAATGGCAATTCGACGCAAAGGCATGATGCCCTAGCAAGGCGGATTTCTCCCACTTGGCAAGGCTGGAGCATCAACCGATGGCGTCGAAGGCAGCAGCCCAGGATTCCTGTCAGGCTTTGGCGGCACAAAGAAAACCCTGAGCAGCTCTCGCCGCCCAGGGTGATTTCTTTCTCAAGAAGAGGTGACTCAGGCCTTCCAACCGTCGCGGTAAGCCGGACGGGACACGAACTTGTTCGGAGCCTCGGCGTTGGAAACCTTCATGTTCTGCTTGTCCCACTGCACCGTCTGCTGAGCGCGGACGGCAAGGTTGCCCAGGAGCACGAACTCCGTCAGCGGGCAGCTGTAGTCGAAGTTCGAGCTTGGTGTGCCACCTTCCACGATGTGCTTCGCCCACTCGCCCTGTGGGTTGTTGGGCATGATGGAGCGGGTTTCGGTCTTCTTGATCTTGCCCGCCTTCATGTCGAGGCGCACCTGCGTGTAGCGCTCTTCATTGTAAATGACAGGGCTAGAGCAGTAAGCTTCCCCTTCAAAGACGGTGCCTTCCGTGCCGATGAACATCATGCCGCTGCTGGCCTTCTCGAAAGCCTTCTTGGCCAAATCGCTGGTCATGTGCGGCGAGATCTCCGGCTTGTTCGGCTTGCCGTCCTTGGAACCATCGTTCCAGCTCACCGTCAGCGCAGGATGCTTGCCCGCAGGCATGTGATAGACCAGATCACTCCACACCGGAGCGCAAGTGTCGGAGATCGGGCTAGAGGTCGCCTCGATCTTCTCTGGGATCAACTGCCCCAAGATGGAGAAGCTAGCATCCATGATGTGACAACCCATGTCACCCAGAGCGCCCGAACCGAATTGCCACCAACCGCGCCAGGAGAACGGATGCACGCTGTTGCCGCGCTTGCCATTCGCCCCTGCGGGGATTTCAAACTGGAAGTAAGGCTCGCTCGCCTCGCTGGACAGCCAGAGGTCCCAGTCGAGCTCAGGTGGGCATTCCGCGGCCTTTTTCACCAGAGGTCCCTGAGGCCAGATCGGACGGTTCGTCCATAGGCGGATCTCCTTCAGCGTGCCGATGGCCCCTTGCTCGATCCATTCCTTCGCCAGACGCTGACCTTCCATCGTGCGGCCCTGGTTGCCCATCTGGGTCACGACTGCAGCTTCTTTGGCAGCGCGATGCAGGTCACGCACTTCATTGATGTAATTGCACAGCGGCTTCTGCACACACACGTGCTTCTTGTGCTTGATGGCGTGCATCGCAGCCACGTAGTGCGTGTGGTCTGGCGTGGAGATGATGACGCCATCGATCTCATTGGCCATCTCGTCGAACATCTTGCGGAAGTCACGATAGAGCTTCGGCGCATTCGGCGCCGCTTGGCCAGAGTCCAGGTGGTGCTTCTCGCGCTTCTTCGCCGCTTCATCGAGGCGTTTTTGGTCGACATCGACCAAGGCCACCACGGTGTGATCCAGCGTCACGCCCTGGGTATCAGACTGGCCTTTGCCATTCGCACCGATGACCGCGAGGCGAAGTTTTTTGCCAGCCGCATTCTGGCCCTTGAGCAAAAGATTCGGACCCGTGAATGCGCCTGCAGCGAGGCCTGCCGTGCGGCCGAGGAAATGACGGCGAGAGATGATGTTGAGACCCATGGGGTTCGTGGATTTGGTTTTACTTGTGGATTTGGGGGATTGAGACAAACGCAGCGTCTGACTCAAAATTGCGAGAAGATGCTAGGTGCACTTTGAAAAACAGGCAAGACCTCGCCGATCCTTCCTTAGAGAAAAACGGCCTGGCCTGCTCTATCCTGAAACCTCAACCTTCCGCGACACGGCACAACCGGCAGGCATCATCAACCATCAGCCGGACAGATCCAGATAGACCAATTTCACTCAAACTCGACCCAAGGAATGGCCGTGAGGCCATTACACAGATGCTCGCGTTTTGTGCATCTCCAGTTCACTCGACGCAAAGACCGTTGCCTGACGTTTCAGAAAAAGGGCATTCACCCTTTTACCTCCATATCATCCAGCAATCCATGATCAGGCGGAGAATCAAGGTCTCCGTCCAACGATGGCGCATCATCAAGAATGATGGCTGCCTCAGGAGCTGGGAGAGCCTCGACTTTTTTGAGTTTTCGCTCCAACAAGCGGCTACGACTCGCCGCATCGTCTAGCGTATTGCTAGTTTCATCCAGTTTCTTTTTCACCTTGTCTAGCAGGTCACCAAACTTACTGAAATCGGTTTTCACCGCACCGAGAACCTTCCAAACCTCACTGGATCGTTTCTGAATTGCTAGAGTCCGGAAACCCATCTGAAGGCTATTGAGCAGGGCCGCGAGAGTTGTCGGACCTGACACGATGACCCTCATGTCCTTCTGGATGGAATCCACCAGACCAGGGCGTCGAAGGACTTCCGCATAGAGCCCCTCCGTGGGCAAATAAAGGAGTCCAAAATCCGTGGTGTGTGGCGGTGAAAGATACTTATCACGAATGTCTCGGGCTTGTGATCGCACGCGGTTTTCCAAATGTTTTGCAGCCTGATCTACCGCTTCCCCATCTCCCCGTTCTGAGGCATCCACAAGACGCTCATAGTCTTCTTTGGGAAACTTCGCATCAATAGGCAGCCAGACGGATTTGCCAGCCTGCTCATCGGGCCCAGGCAGCTTCAACGCAAATTCGACAGTCTCACGTGCACCGGGCTTGGTGCAGATGTTTTTTTCATATTGCTCTGATGTGAGGATTTGCTCAAGCAGGTTACCGAGTTGCACCTCCCCCCATGTTCCACGTGTTTTTACGTTGGTGAGCACTCGTTTGAGATCACCCACCCCACTGGCCAGGTTCTTCATCTCACCGAGCCCTGAATGGACTTGTTCTAGACGATCACTCACCTGCTTGAATGATTCACCAAGACGCTTGTCCAGAGTTCCTTGTAACTTTTCATCAACCGTCTTTCTCATCTCTTCCAGCTTGGCTGCATTGTCGCTTTGTAACTCTTTGAGTTTAGCATCGACTGCGCCGCGAAGTTCATCCGCTTTCTTCTCATGGCTCTCCGTCAGGCGCATGAGCTGTGTTGCAAAGGAGTCGAACTGTAGTTTTTGCAATCCGGCCATGTCACTCATCTGCTTCTGAAGGGATTCTTTGAAGTCTTTCAGCGCACTAGAAAGCTCTACTCGTGCTTGTTTGGCGCTTTCCTGAGCGGTCTGGCCAAAATCCGTCAAACGCCTACCAAATGATTCAAACTGCTGGTGGAGTATCTTTGCCATTTCCGCCAGACGGTGCTCCTGGGATTCCTTGAATAGGTTTAATGAACCGACGAGCTCTTGGCGAAGCTGGCTCCCACTCAGATCACCAGCCTGTTTCAAGGCAATGAGCTGATTGGCAAAATCCTCTAACCTCTGTTGTTGAGCGATGGATATTCTGTCCACCCCTTTCACCAGCGAATCGGTCGAATGCCTGAGCGACCATTGCAGCTCTTCTCTCAACCCACGAGCCTGTTCAGCTGATTCCTGGCGGTTCGCTGCGACTTCTTCTTTGATCGCACGTTCCGATCGCTCCTGAAGCTTTTCGATAACATCCAGGCGTGACTGTATCGGTGATAAATCAAGCCGCGCAGGCCGACGAATGAGGGCGATCAGTAACACCACCACCACAAGCCATAAAATGCCTGCGATCATGAAAAGGGCTTCTGGGGTGAGGAATTCGGCAGGAATGAAGCCTTGCATTGAATTGATGCGTTAGACGATAGGGAAAACTAAACCAAGACATCTAGTACTCCTCTCCCCACCGTGACAGCAAAGAATCAAAACTGAAATGGGCTCCGTGAAGTGATCATGCCAATCACGCTAAAGCTCTACGAAGGACCAGCTATTTCCCGTGACAAGGCAGGGCTTGGTTTGATAGACAAACTACGCGCCGTAGATCATGTCTCGTTCCTTATCCATCCGTGATTTTTCCATAGCCCTGGCCTTGTTTGGCATCTGTTGCTTTTTTGCAGTAGCGGAGCCGAAATTCCTCGATCCACGGAACCTTTCGCTGCTGCTGACCGAACTCTCCATCTCCGCCACACTGGCTCTGGGGATGCTTCTGGTCATTTTGCCAGGACACATCGACCTTTCGGTAGGAAGTGGACTCGCCTTGCTCAGCGGCATTGCCACCGTGCTGACGACCAAGATTGGCCTACCTTCACCTTTGAGTTTGGTGCTTGCCCTTTTGGCAGGGGTGCTACTCTGGCGGATGAAGGGGCTTTTGATCGTACGAGAGCGCATTCCCGCCTTCATCGTGACCTTGGCAGGTCTATTGATTTTTCGTGGGCTTTTTTGGTTGGTGATTCAGAACCAAACCGTGCCAGTGGTCGCAGGCGGACAAAGCAATCTCTATTCGCAGATCAGCACCTCGTACTTACCCCCTTGGCTTGGATTGATTTTGGCCGCTGGAGTGATCAGCGTCATGGGCTGGCTGACCTGGAAAAGTCGAGCTGAAAAGAAAGTTTACGGTTTTCCTGTTGAGGATCAGGAGACCACCTTCCTCAAAGTGTTTGTGTCGGCCCAAGCGATTCTTTTGTTTGTTCTAATCACGAATGAATTCCGCGGCATTCCCGTGCCTGCGCTGATGTTTGCGGCAGTCGCTCTCGCTGTGCACGTGCTCACCAAGCATCTACCCATGGGCCGCTACCTGTATGCGATTGGCGGAAATGCGGAAGCAGCTCAGGTATCAGGCGTGCCGGTTCAGCGTGTCATCATCGCCGCCTACTCCATGATGGGGGGCATCGTGGCCATCACAGGATTCATGCTGACGTCTTACACTGGAAACTCGACAACCGATTTGGGCGAATGGATGGAGTTGGATGCCGTGGCAGCCTGTGTCATTGGCGGGGTCAGCCTACGTGGAGGCAGAGGCCGCGTGCTGGGTGTACTTGCCGGAGCTCTGATGATGGCTGTTTTGTTGAATGGCATGACCTTGATGTCGGTATCCCCAGAACACAAACTTATCGTCCGAGGAGCCGTGCTGCTGGCCGCAGTTTGGATGGACGTGCGACTGAATCGCAGCTGAATGACCAAAGGGGGAATTCAGGCCTTGTGGACCGATCACTCTTCCTGGACGGGAAAGACAGCCGCAGAGACCTTAGCGCTCACTAACCCCTCAAAAAAAAGAGCCGCACGAGGCGGCTCCAAAAGAGGGTACGCAGTTGATGAAAACTTACAGTTCGTCTTCGACCAATTCGATGTTTTTGCCGCCGATTTTTTCGAGCAAAGCTTTCGTGCCCACTTGGCTAAACTTGGGATCGCGAGCTTCAATGCAGACAAAAAAACCATCGTCCGAAAACTTCGCAAATTGCTTGGAAACGAACAACGGGTGATTCCAACGAGGAAGCCCCATGAGGGCCAACAAACCAAACAGCGTAGTGAAGGCACTGAATAGAATGGTGAGCTCAAACATCACCGGGAAGAAGGCCGGCAAAGTGAAAATGTCCGTCGGTTTTGCCTGAACCACGGTGGGATAGGTTTCAGCCAGCTTTTGGATGAAACCCAAGCCAATGCTAGACCAAAAGTTGGTCTGAGTCAGCGTTTGTAGCGTGAAGGCGACACAAGTGCCGGTCATGCCACCCACAAACACAAGCTTAGGCAAAATGGATTTAGAATTGCCCATGGCTTTGTCCATGCCGTGGATAGGAAAGGGACTGTGGACATCCCAGCGCTGGTAGCCAGCATCGCGGACTTGCTCAGCAGCATGGTAGAGGTCGGCCACGCCATCGAATTCGGCGAGGTATCCGTGGACTCGTTTGAGAGTGCTCATGAGTGAAGGGGAAGACGCAAAGGTTGAAATTTCAGATCATGCAGCGGCCGCAGCCTCGCGAGGAACATGGCGGTCAGGGTAGCCCATGAGATCTTCCTCCTGAATGCCCTCTTGACCATGATCATGGTGATGAGGGTCACTTTGAGGCAGAACACCTTTGACTTCACCAATCGCGATGACGGGAAGGAAGCGAAGGAACAAGAGGAAAAGCATCATGAAGAGACCGAAAGTACCAAGGAAGGTGTATTTATCCACCCAGGTTGCCTCATAGGTTCGCCAAGAACCAGGAGTCAAATGACGCTCCAGAGTGGTGGCGATGATGACGTAGCGTTCGAACCACATGCCAGCGTTCACGCACATGCAGACGAACATGACGACCCACATGTTGTGACGGAAAGGACGATACCAGAAGAGCTGTGGCGCAAACACGTTAAAACCAAACATGAAGTAATAGGCCCAGGTGGAAGGTCCATACAGGCCACGCAGCATGAAGGTCTGAAGCTCAAACTTGTTGGCACTGTAGTAGGCCACAAAGAACTCCATGGAGTAAGCGTAACCGACAATCGTTCCAGTTAGCAGAATGATCTTCGCCATGTTGTCGATGTGCTTGGGTGTGATCAAATCACCCAGGCCGTAAATTTTCGACACAGGAATCATCAAGGTCAGCACCATCGCGAACCCGCCGAAAATAGCACCGGCCACAAAGTAAGGTGGGAAGATGGTGGTGTGCCATCCTGGAACAACGGAAGTCGCAAAGTCAAAGGACACCACCGAGTGAACGGAAAGCACCAGAGGCGTCGAAAGAGCCGCCAAGAGCATGTAAGCTGTTTCATAGTGGCTCCAGTGGCGATTCGCGCCACGCCAGCCTAGAGCAAAAATTCCGTAGAGAGCTTTGCGAAGCCCTGGTTTGCAGCGATCCCGAAGAGTTGCCAAATCAGGCACCAACCCCAAGTACCAAAACACGAGGGAAACGCTGAAATAGGTCGAAACCGCGAACACGTCCCAAAGCAGGGGCGACTTGAAGTTCTGCCAGATCGCATTGGCATTAGGGATCGGAGCCAAGAACCAAACCATCCAAACACGACCAACGTGGAAAGCAGGGAAGAGGCCCGCACACATCACCGCAAAGATCGTCATTGCTTCAGCGGCGCGATTCACAGACGTGCGCCACTTTTGCCGAGTGAGGAAAAGAATGGCGGAAATCAAAGTGCCCGCATGGCCGATACCGATCCAGAACACGAAATTGGTGATATCCCACGCCCACGCCACCGGTTGCTTTTGTCCCCAAACCCCAACGCCCGTGCTAATGAGATAAGCAAAACAAAAAGCAGTCAGACCGGT
Organism: Verrucomicrobiaceae bacterium; assembly: GCA_947507875.1. Classification (GTDB taxonomy): domain Bacteria; phylum Verrucomicrobiota; class Verrucomicrobiia; order Verrucomicrobiales; family Verrucomicrobiaceae; genus Prosthecobacter. The sequence goes on from CANNQP010000031.1 coordinate 34,464, forward strand.
AAGAAGCACTGAAGGAACAAACAAAATCCACCAGAGGAGGGGTTGCTTGTTCTCCACAATGCCGCAGACGCGGTTAGTGATCCAGGAGTATGAGCGCTTGTTGAGAACAAGTGGCTCACGGTCAAGGATGCGCGGGGCACCTTTGTAAGCTTGTTCGTGAATATGGGCTGCTTCGGCGGACATGTCAGCGTGAGAGGTGTTTTAGATCTGATGAGCACTCCAGGCAGCGATGCGTTCAGCGCCTGGCATTTCTTTATTGGGGTTCCGCAAACGAGCGAGATAACTGGTGCGTGGGCGAGTGCCGATGTACTTCAGGAGCTCGTAGTTGCGTGGGCTAGCTTTGGCCTTGTTGACACTGCTCTTTTCATCAGCCAGGTCTCCGAAGGAGATGGCCTCGGCAGGGCAGGACTCTTGGCAAGCCACCTTGACGCTATCGGTCGGAATACGGAAATTTTTGGAGTCTCGCTGAACCTGCTTCTGGCGAATTTTGGATTCTTCGAGACGCTGCACGCAGTAAGTGCACTTCTCGATAACACCACGCATCCGCACCGTGACGTTCGGGTTTTTCTGAAGTTGAAGTGACTCGCGCATTCCTGTTTTTTCAGGATTGGAAAGCGGCCCCCAGTAGAGTTCATCCAGAGGACGTTTGTTGTAGTCGAACCAGTTGAAGCGACGTGCGGTGTAGGGGCAATTGTTAGCGCAGTATCGAGTGCCGATGCAGCGATTGTAGGCCATCGCGTTGAGGCCATCGTCCGTGTGAACCGTAGCGTTCACAGGGCATACGGTCTCACAAGGAGCCGATTCACACTGCTGGCAGGCCACCGGCTGCATGACCATCTCCGCGTTTTCGAGCTGCTCGGCAGTGGGGTCGATATTCACCTCATCGGACTTCGCTTTTTGTTCACCCCATTCGTTGGTGGCGAAATAGCGGTCCATGCGAATCCACTGCATGAGACGTCCTTTGACGACCTGATCCTTGCCAACCACAGGAATGTTGTTCTCGCTCTGGCAAGCGACCAAGCAAGAGGTGCAACCGATGCACTTGCTGAGGTCGATGACCATTCCCCACTGGTGCTTCTTCTCGTAGTCAAAGCCATCAGGATTGTCGGCTGTCTTGCGGCCAACTTGTCCTTTGTAGAAGGAAATGTTCTCCGGAATGTGGCTATCCATGCCTGTCTTGCCAGCGAAGTCTGGTGTCTTGGCAAAGGTCTCCATGGTGGCTTCGCGATAAAGCGCGCGGCCTTCCATGGTGTTTTGGTCCTGAGTGATCGCCAACTGGTAGGTGTCGGCAAGAACTTCAAGTTTGGCACCCGCCAGAACATACTCCGAGGCACTGGCACGAAGTGGATAGGCATTGAACCCACGTCCAACTCCCGAGCTATCTGAACCGACAAAACCTAAGTTTTGCTGTCCATAACCTAGCGTCACGGTCACGCTATTCTGCACGTGACCGGGAGCCTCGATCGCTGGCAGCGTTAGGGTGCGATCACCCACGGACAATTTCACCATCTGACCATTTTTGAGCCCAAGACTGCGGAAGGTCACACTGCCGATCCAAGCGGCGTTGTCCCACGCCAGTTTTGTAATCGGGTCCGGCGATTCTTGGAGCCAAGCATTGTTGATGTAGCGGCCATCCCAAACTGCTGAGTCGGGGGTCAGCACGATTTCCATGGCATCGGGTTTCGGCAATGTAGGAATCTTCGCTTTGCTGACGATGGAAGTCACCGCCGCTGCATTGATGACACCCGCAGACTTGATGTAGCTGGAGCCTTTGAGGAACCCGTCACGCAGCGTCAGATTCCATTTTGACTCATCCAAACTTCCTGCCGCAAGAGCGAACGTATCACGAACCGCCTGATAAGCCGGATCTTCAGCCGGTGCAGCACCATCGGCAGGCGGCTCGACAGGTCCTAGCTTTTTCTTGTCGAGAAGAGCCAAAATCACTTCGATCACACTCGCCCCGTCATAAAGGGGCTGAATCATAGGTTGAATGACACTGTATGTGCCATCGCCTGCGCGCACATCATTCCAAGATTCAAGATAATGGGCAGCTGGGATGTGAAGAGTGGCAGCACGTGCCGATTCATTGGTGAGGTGCCCATGATGAATCACCTTAACAGCTTGGCGAAGAATCGCACCTGAGAGCGACGATGGCGCATCAAAAAGCAGGTTGGATGGAGTCAACGACACTAAGGTCTTCACCACGCCTGACGAGACGGCAGCCTCGAGCTCGGCAACAGAAGCTAAAGGCGCTGATGGACCACCTTCAAGAAGCTCGATCGTCGAACCGTAGGCCCCCAGCGCATTATTGATCGCCGCGACCAAGGCATGAACTTCAGCGCCATAGCGGCTGCCAGCAATGACCAATGCGTTTCCTTTATGATCGATGAGGTCGCGAACGGCAGGAGCTAACCATTCCTTAAGACCCGCAGGTGCAGCGGAAGCAAGTGCTGAGGCATCTTTAACATCCAGGAATTCAGCAATGATAGCCGCAGCAGCTGGAATCATGCTAGCGGCCAGAGGCTTGCGGTGATCCGCCATACCACCTGTCAGCGTGTAGCGATTTTCGAGGCAATAGAGGCGATTCATGTCGCCTTCCGCTTTGTCTTTGGCACGCTGCTTGGTGAAGTGTTTCACCGCCTCGCTCGACACGGGATCAAGACCGAGGAAATCACAATCCAAAGAAATGATTCGAAGCGCTTTACTCCAGCGAACGAATGTCTTGGTGTTGGCTCCCAGGACTTCCTTATTCGCGGCAACTTGCCCCTCATTGCTGATCGCATCATAAGCAAAGAACTTTGCTTGAGGGTAGGCTGCTTGGAATTCGCTCAACAGACGATGTTGAGTCGGAGAAGTGCTCGAACCAACAAGGATGGCAAGAGATGAACCGGCGTCGTTTTTCGCATCTTTCAGGATGCCCTTCAGGCCTTCATTGATCTTGGCCCAAGTCGTAGGTTGACCAGACGCAAGAGGCACCTGAGACCGTTCAGGATCATAGAGATCGAGAATACTTGCTTGCGCGAAAGCGTCCAAACCACCGCCCAGAGGATGAAGCGGGTTGGGTGCCACGTGCGTCGGACGACCTTCATGAGTGGTGACCACCATGGGCACCGCGCCATTTGCCGTGGGCATCGCCGATGCATACAACAAAGGCTTGCCTGGAATGACCCACTCCACGTGGTTCGTGTAAGGAAGGATGTGTGTGATTGGACGACGGCAAGAAGCCAAGCCCATCATGCCGACCGAAGCTCCCATGAGCTGGAGGAAGTTGCGGCGAGATTGGCCTGCTTCCTCTTCCGTGAGGGTATCACCTGCGGGAAATTCCACCCCGTGTTGGGAAAGAAACTCCGAACGGCGCTCGAGTTCGGCAGGGCTGCGCCAATAGCGCTTACCAGTCTGCGGCTCCTCGGGGTGAATCCAATTGCGTTTCATGGGCGGACAGGGTCTTGGGTAATCAAAGAAATTTGAAGTGGGAAATAGGCTCGCTTGATATTAGCGATGGCATGTCGTGCAGTTCTCAGGTGGCTGAACTTGCCAATGTTTCTTCAGCTGAGTCCCGACTTCGAGCTGTGTCACTTTTTCTCCATATTTGCCAGAGGCCAAAGCCAGAATTTCGTCCAGCTGTGTAGCGTTTTTGCCCGGCTCGATGGTGCTAGCAATTTCCTCTGCCTTGATGCCTTTTTTCAGCAATCCATCATAGAACCCAGCACGATCAAGCTGCTCAGGCTTGTAATTCAGGTTAGTGATTTGATCCAGAGGACGCAGCTTTTCTTCTGGATTGCGGTGACATTCCAAACACCAGCCCATGGATTGAGGCTCTGCGTGCTTGACGACCTCCATCTCGTTGATTTGGCCGTGGCAGCTCTGGCAGGAAATGCCACGATTCAAGTGAGCACTATGATTGAAATAAACATAGTCAGGCGCTTTGTGAATTTTCACCCATTCAATCGGCTTGCCCGTTTCGGCAGCTTTGATCACTTTTTCGAGCTTAGGCGATGCTGATTTGATGTTGCCTTTGCCTGGCCCATGGCAGTTGAAGCAGGTCTGGTTGGTGGGAACGTTGGCGTGGCTGGATACTTCAGCGAAAGAGTGACAGTACCGACAATCCAAGCCCAACTGGCCCGCGTGGATTTTGTGGGAAAACGGCACAGGCTGGGTGGGCTCGTAGCCGACGCGGGTGTATTTGGGTGTAAAATAATATGGCACGGCGAGACTCACCCCAAAAACGATGAAGCCAGCCGCCACGGCCAGCTTCAGGGGGAGCCAGTTGGTCCAACGAGGAAAGAAATTGCCCATAAAAAAAGTCAAAGTCAGAGCTTGTGAAAAATTTCACAAGCGGAGCCCGAGAATAGAAGTCCGCGTCACCTTTGCAAGGGTGGAAATCAAAAAAGTAACCCCTTTTGAAAGAGGAAAATCCGCCTTTACTTCTTTCATCTCGCTGTGCCTTGATGACTCGCAAAGGCTTCTACTGGAAGGGACTCGACTCGAACGCTTCAATTGGTTTTCCAACACGGGATTCATGCCAGAAACGAGCAGGTGGCCTAGCCATCGTGGGAAATATCCTGGAGTGAGCTCCATTGAGCATTGTGCCCAAATCGATCGAGAATGCGCCATTTTTTCGCAATAAAACATTCATGATGAATGCCTTTTGATTTAATTTGGCCCGATCTTTTCGTGCTTGTGATCTAACAAAAAATTTTTCCCCATAGGCAATCCAAGAGAAGCACCGTTTTGGGCGGGCGATCTCTGATCAAGTCAACGCAGGCTAGACGTACGCCACATCCACAGCTGCAAGGCAAAAGCCGATGGCAGTGGCAAGGTTACCTTGTTTCTTGCCTGCAATGACAAGATCAATCCTCATGCGGATCCCTTTGAGGATGTGATGTTCAGCGCCTTGCTAATCCCGTGGCACTTGGACTAGCAAATCAATGCGTGGATCACTGCCATCAGCAGGACCGTTTTTCCCGCTGCGACTAGGCTGACATGCCTCCTGAAGTGTGTGCGACTGACAAAAATCCTCTGAAGAAAGGAACTCAATATAGCGCGGTTTCGCCCTCGTGAAGCAAGCGGACGCGATCCTGCAACCCGCGACTGTGAGCCGAGCGTTCCAGCCACTCCGCAGGTTCATGGATCGGCTCACCCCCGAGGGGAAAAGTGTCATGATGCATGGGTACCATGTGGCGGGCTCCCATCATTTCAAAGGCATCCAGAGCTTCCTCTGGATTCATGTGTACGGGACGACCGCTGGGGGCCAAATAGGCCCCAATGGGCATCAGAGCGAGATCTATGGTGGCTCGTTGTCCGATGTCGCGGAAGCCTTCGAACATCGAGCTATCGCCACAATGAAAGAGCGTGCGTTCGTCCGACTGGATCAAGTATCCCCCAAAGCCGCGATGGATGTCATGAATCATTCGTGCGCCCCAATGACGAGCTGGAGTCAGCGTGATCTCGAGATCACGGAACTTGGCTTGTTGCCAAGTCTCAAGTTCGACGATCTGCCCAAAACCACAGCGTTTGACGACGCTACCCACGCCCTTGGGCACCACGATGGGCTGACCTCTCGCGATCCGCCTCAAGCTTGGTAGGTGCAGGTGATCAAAGTGCGCATGAGTCACCAGCACGAGGTCGATGCTAGGGAGGTCTCCGGCCCAAAGGCTGGGATGGCGGACACGCTTCACTGGTCCATGCCAAAGAGCCCAGTTCGGATCAATGACCAGATTCACACCTCCAATCTGCGCAAAGAACCCCGCATGACCAAGCCAGGTCACCCCGAGCTTATCCACATCAATCAACGGCACGCCGCCATCAATGACTCGACCAGGTCGGCGTGGAGCGAGCAATGTTGGCAAGAGCACGTCACCCAAAAACTGAAGGTTTCGCCTTCTCCATCCTTCGGTAGGCAAAAGGCCCACCTGGTTTTCCTGGCCTGCTTTTTTTGAGAAAAACCGCCGGCGCAGAACCCGGTCGATGAGATCAGGCTCTCCGTGGTCTGAGGCGGGGTCGTGGATCATTCTGTCAAGAGGTCACCTAGCAAAGCTCAGGTAATTACACTTCCTCGCGCACCGCTGTAAATGATTGTTTTCTAGCAAAAAACAGACCTAGCTGTCTCATTGGCCCAGAGCCCTGCGGAGCACGGGCTCAAAGATCTCAGCCTGACGCATGAACCCGAGATCGCTGGCATGAGATGCATCCGTGGCCCCTTCGGTGTCCGAACCATAGAGGAAATCACCGGGGATGTAGTGCAGGTTTTTCACACCTTCATCGACCAAGGTTTGGTAAGCTGCTTTCAAAGCCGCATGATTCTCCGTGTGAAAGCGATGCTTCTCTGGAGTGATCCAATCGTTGGTAAACCGACGGTCTTCAACAAGGACGATGGGCGTTTCCGGCTTGGCCGCACGCAATTGACGAACCAGCGGAATGCACCGCTCCGTCACCAAGGCTGCGTTCATGTTGGGCAGGCAGTCGATGACAAAACAAGCCGCATCAAGCTGCACCAAATAGTCGCCAACGGCAGCATCCATTTTGCCATTCCCTGAGAAACCAAGATTCACCACAGGGCGATCCAACTTGCGCCCAAGAATCCCAGTGTGAACCATGCCAGGACGACTGGCGCAAGCACCATGCGTGATGCTCGTTCCATAAAAGACGATGGGCTTTTCACGGGGTGCCAGTCCTTTGAACTTTGCGCCTGGCTGCACACCGATTTTCAAGAACTCGACGCCGTTGTAGAGCGGCAGATAGGCGGCGTATTCGCGCTCGCCAGGTGCCAGCCCCTTTGCCAATTCCACCAACATCTCCGGTTTAGCGGGGCGCGTCACTTGCACCCATTTCCAGCGCCCATCCGTGTCACGCGCATACAGATCCACGCCACTAACGCCCGTGGCGGGCATGTGGGGCATGCCGAGGTTGGGTTTGGTCAGCTTGTAATGCACATGGATGGACGTGGCATCGGTTTTGAAGCGAACCACCATGCCGGCGCTATCGCGGCTGAGGTTCCACACATTCGAGGTCACTTTACCCTCTGCGCTAGCGGGCAAGCGATCAAACCAGCTCTTGCGCGGCTGATCGGGCAGGATTCTTCCCTCTGCGCCCCAGGTGGTCACATCGTGCCATTGGATGTCATGGGCCGCTTTGGATTGCCCCCCCATCGCGGGGTCCATTCGGCTGATGTCCGCTGGCTTTTGAGCATAGCTCAAAGCAACGCACAGAAGGGAGAGCTGAAGAATCAAAGTTCGTGTCATGGCAGGCTCGAAGAAACGGAGGTTTCGCCCACCTATTGCGAATCTTTGGCAGTTCTTTCTTCGCACTACTGCGCCCAACTCCTGAAGGGTGGCCGCACAAAATGACTGACTTCATGCATGAAAAAACAGCGCATAACTTGATCTGCTCGTTTTCTGATGATGCAACCCTCTGCATCCATTTCGCCTCATGTCCGACGCCATCCGCTCTCTCGAACCCCAAGCCCTCTGGAACCACTTCGCCGATCTCAATGCCGTGCCGCGGCCATCGAAGAAGGAGGGGAAGGTGAAGGCGTTTGTGCGCGAGTTTGCGGCTAAGCATGCGCTGGAGTGCCACGAGGACAGCGGCGGGAATTTGATCGTGAAGAAACCGGCTACGGCGGACCGCGAGGGGCAGGCGCCGGTCATTTTGCAGGCGCATCTCGACATGGTGCACAAGGCGGCGGACGGCGTCAGCTTCGATTTCGCGAATCAAGGCATCGAAATGTGGGTGGATGGCGATTGGGTGCGGGCGCGTGGAACCACGCTCGGCGCGGACAACGGCCTCGGCGCGGCGGCGATCCTCGCGGTGCTTGCATCGAAAGATCTGCCGCATCCGCCGATCGAGGCGCTGCTGACGATTGATGAGGAGCAGGGCATGAGCGGTGCGCGCATGCTGCAAAGCGGCCTGCTCACTGGTAAAACGATGCTCAACCTCGATTCGGAGGAGGATGACGAGTTCACCATCGGCTGCGCGGGCGGCATCGACACACTCGTGAGCTGGAGTTATCCCGAAACGAAGCATGAGACGGCCAGCATCGCCGAAATTCGCGTCGAAGGCCTGCGTGGAGGCCATTCCGGCCTGCAAATCCACGAAGGCCGCGGCAATGCCATCAAGATCATGACGCGACTGTTGACGGCGTGCGGTGAAAAAACGGCCGCTTTGATCGAGATGCGCGGCGGCAGTGCTCGCAATGCGATCCCGGCGCGCTGCATCGCCCGCGTCGCGGTGCTCGATGAAGCCGCTTTTGCTCAAAACATCGCCGAAGAGACCAAAGCGATCCGAAATGAGTGCCAACGCCTCGAACCCGATTTGCAGATCACGACGAGAAAGCTTGAAAACGACGCCGTTTCGAGCCTAACGGCCGAACAGCAGCGTGCGCTCGTGTTGGCGCTGCAAGCCGTGGTGAATGGCGTGTATCGCATGAGCCCCGAGGTGCCCGGATTGGTTGAGGCGTCATCCAATCTCTCGCTCATCGAGCTTGGCCAAGGCCGCGCCGAGTGGAGCGGCCTGCAACGCAGTAGCGTCGAATCGAGCAAGCGCGATGTCGCCGCAGCCTTCGCGGCTCCGTTTCGCCTGCTCGGTGCCGAAGTTCGCCATGATGACGGCTATCCCGGCTGGAGCCCAAGCGCGAGCTCGGTCATTCTTGATCAGATGAAAGGCATCTACCTTGAGCTTTTCGGCCATGATGTCGGCGTGAGCGCCTGCCACGCCGGTTTGGAGTGCGGCGTCATCGCGCAGACCTATCCCAACCTCGACATGATCTCCTTCGGCCCCGACATCGAGGAAGCCCATTCCGAGAACGAACGCGCAAGCATTTCCTCGGCGCAAAAGTTCTGGAAACTGCTCACCACGACGCTAGCGCGGCTTTGAGGCGTAGCCCAGACTTTCCCGTCAGGATCCTTGAGATAGGCCAAGGACCAGGAACTCAGCGTCGCACCCAATTGTCGGAATTCGCTTTCGGAGAGACTGAACTGAATTCGGAATCCCCCGCCCTTGCATTCCCCCGAGAGGCTCCTACGTTGCGCCCCCTTTTTTCCAACCCCAAAACTACACAACCCCAAGCAGACCATGAGCAACCTCAAGCATGTCGCGGTCGTCGGTGCCACCGGAGCGGTGGGTGTGGAAATGTTGCGCTGCCTTGAACAGCGTGGCTTTCCCGTCGGACGACTCACCCTCCTCGCCAGCGCACGCAGCGCCGGGAAAAAACAGACCTTCAAAGGTGAGGAAGTGACGATTCAGGAGCTCACCGCCGATAGCTTCGCTGGGGTGGACATCGCTCTCTTCAGCGCGGGCGGTGGCATCTCGCGTGACTTTGCCCCTCATGCCGTCAAGGCAGGAGCCGTGGTCGTGGACAACTCATCTTTCTTCCGCATGGACCCGACCGTGCCTCTGGTCGTGCCTGAGATCAATGCGGCTGACGTGAAGAACCACCAGGGCATCATCGCGAACCCGAACTGCACCACGGCCATCTCACTCATGGCTTTGTATCCGTTGCATCAGGCTTTCGGTGTCCGCAGAATCTTTGCCTCCAGCTACCAAGCCGTGTCAGGAACAGGCGCACAGGCCATTGAAGAACTGGCCAAACAATCGCGCGAGTGGGCCTCTGAAAATCGTGCCTGGGATGCCGCGAAGCTGGCGTCCCAACCCCACGTTTACCCGCACCAGATCGCCTTCAATGCGATCCCGCATGTCGATTCCTTCCTCGATTCAGGTTACACGAAGGAAGAGATGAAAATGGAAAACGAAGGCCGCAAGATCATGCACCACCCGGACTTCCGCGCCTCCGTGACCTGCGTACGCATCCCGGTCTTCCGCGCTCATAGCATCGCCATCAGTGCCGAGTTCGAAAAGCCCGTGGATCTGGCGAAAGCACGTGAGGTTTTGGCCAAAGCGCCAGGACTGGACGTGATCGATGATCCAGCCAGCAAGCACTACCCGCTCGCCTTGGACATCGCTGGTCGTGACCATTGCGCCGTCGGACGCCTACGTCTGGATTGTGCCTTGGACAATGGCTTGGCCTTTTGGGTTGTCGGCGATCAGTTGCTCAAGGGCGCTGCGCTGAACGCCGTGCAAATCGCGGAATGCCTCGTGTAACGAGCGAGGTCAGCATCCCATCCTTGATAAGTCTAACAGGCCAGACGCGTAATCGTCCGGCTTTTCTTTTTCCCTCTTATGAAAAAATACAACGTCGGTATCGTCGGTTATGGCTGGGCAGCCACGGCTCACATTGATGCCATCAATGCAACCAAGCAGGCGCAAGTCGCCGCCATCTATTCCTCGCGTCCGCTCGATAGCGCTGAACTCAGCGCCAAGCATGGCGGCAAGATCAAGGCCTACAGCGATCTCGATGCCATGCTAGCTGATCCTGATCTTCACGTCGTGGACATCACCAGCTACCCAAGCCAGCATCGGAACCAAGCCGTGGCAGCGGCAAATGCGAAGAAGCACATCATTTTGGAAAAGCCGATGGCAAACTCGCTGCAGGAGGTGCGCGACATCGTGGCTGCGGCCAAGGCCAATGGCGTGAAAGGCTGCGTCTGCTTCGAGTGCCGCTTTTCCGGTCAGTTCACCGTCACCAAGTCCGTCATCGACCAAGGCCTGCTGGGCGATCTGCACTACGGCGAGGTGGATTATTACCACGGCATCGGCCCCTGGTATGGCCAGTTCCGCTGGAACACAGGGAAAAAAGACGGCGGCAGCGCGCTGCTGACCGCTGGCTGCCATGCGCTGGATGCCCTGCTCATGGTGATGGGCAGCGAGGTGGAAAGCGTAACCAGCTTTAGCACCAAGACGAAAAGTGAAATCTTCGCCCCCTACGAATACGACACCTCCAGCTGCACCCTCTTGCGCTTCAAAAATGGAGCCGTGGGCAAATGCGCCGCCATCGTGGACTGCCTCCAGCCCTATTACTTCCACACTCACCTTGTGGGCAGTCAGGGCAGCCTACTGGATAACAAATTCCACTCCAACAAGCTGCACACGGACAAAAAGGCCTGGAGCCAGCTCTCCATGCACATGCTGGACAGTGGCGACGTAGCGGACCATCCCTACCAGACGCAGTTCCAAGCCTTCTTCGATGCTCTGGATGCAGGCAAAGACATGCCGCTGACGAGCTTCCAGGAAAGCCTACGCAGCTTTGAGGTCATTTTTGCGGCCGATCGCAGTGCCGAACTCGGTGGAGTGCCCGTGAAGGTCAGCGATCTCGCCTAACCTCCGCCCATTTCAACCCCTCTCCGTCGCGTCGCCTCTGCCCGAGGCGACGCTTTTTCGTGGCTCAAGCGGCCGAAAGGATCGACGCATCCCAGTCCTTCCAAACAGCATCCATGCCCTTGCCGCGTAGCATCGCTGCCACCTCGGCAGGTGCGCGTTCATCAGCGATGCCAAACTGCCCCTCTGCCTTCTTCGGTGTATCTTTCGCCTCCAGGTCGATCCTGCGTCCCCGCACGGTTTGGTGCAGATCTTCCGTGCCTGCCCCTGTGTAGCCGCCTGGCTCGGTGTGGCTGCCCGCACTCATGCTGGTGATGCCCAGGGTGCAGAGCTGATCGCGCAGCGAGGCAGGCTCACGCGTGCTCAGCACGATGCCCACTTCAGGAAACACCAATCGGAAGGCACAAATCGTCTGCAAAAGCGCCCAATCCGGAAAGGCCGTCAGCGGATGAAAATCTCCAGCTGCCGGGCGCAACCGCGGAAACGCTACCGTGAACCAAGCCTTCCAACAGTGCTTGTAAAGATGCTCCAGGTGGGCCGCTAGGCGCAAAGCCTCCAGCCGCCAATCGCTTAGGCCAAACAAAGCCCCGATGCCGATCCGCCGAAAGCCACCTTCGTAGCCGCGCTCAGGACAGGCAATGCGCCAATCAAAGTCCTTTTTGGGCCCTGCCGTGTGCATCTCTGCGTACAGCGGGCGGTCGTAGGTTTCCTGATACACCACCAGCCCCTCGCAGCCAGCCTTCACCATCCGTTCATACTCAGGTGCCTCCATCGGCCCGACCTCAATGCCCACGGTGGGAATGAAGTCACGAATCGCGCGGATGCACTCCTCCAGATAGCCATCGCTGACGAACTTCGGATGTTCCCCAGCGACCAGCAGGACATTCCGAAATCCCTGCTCAGCCAGATGCCTTGCCTCACGGACCACTTGATCCACCGTCAGCGTCACCCGGGCAATGCTGGCATTGTCGCGAGAAAAGCCGCAGTAAGAGCAGTTGTTCACGCATTCATTGGAAACATACAGCGGCGCGAACATCCGCATCGTGCGCCCAAAATTCCGCCGCGTGATCTGCTGTGCCTCCCGCGCCATCGCCTCCAGCTGCGAGGGCGTCTTCACCTCCAGCAGCGAAGCAAATCGCTCCATCAGGGGCGACTTTCGTTCAGGCAGAGCATCCAGGATCGGCAAAAAGGCAGAAGGCATATCAGTGATCTCTCCTATTACGCACCAGCCCCACCTTGGCAACGCCCCCTGCACATCTCACCTCCCCTAGACCCAGATTCCGTGAAACTGAGCCCCCTCCCTGGTATCCCCGACAGGAATCGAACCTGTATTTCGCCAAACACTTATTCGCCAACGTTCGCAAACGTCCCAAATTATTTATTATCAATGCTTTAAATTATGCATGGATTTTCATGGACATTCACGAATGAAGGTCAATTGTTCTTACTCTGGTTCTTACCCTGCTCGCCATGGCTTCCCTCTGGAAACACCCTAAATCTCGCTACTGGACCGCTTGCTTTACCGATTCGTTGGGCAGGCGTCGAAAGCGATCCACAAAGGAAACCAACCGCAAAAAAGCCGAGATGATCGCGGTCAAGCTGGAGGATGCTGCCCGGAAGAAGCGAACGTTCAAACAGGTAAAAAGCATTATTGAGGACCTGAGGACCGAGATCACCGGGGAAAGGGCAAACGACAGCAGCCTGCGTGACTTCGTCACAACCTGGCTGTCTGAAAAGGCCGATGAGACGAAGAAGAGCTCCATGCAGACCTACCAGACAGCCACGAAAAAATTCCTGGCCAGCCTGGGTGCCAAAGCCGATGAAAACATGACCGAGATCACTCGGAATGACATCATGGCGTTTCGCAAATCCATGGTGGGAAACATCTCTGCCACCAGTGTCAATCACAACCTGAAGTGCATCAAGATGCTCTTCAAGGCAGCAAGAAAGAACCAGATCATTGAGGAAAACCCAGCTGAAACGGTCGATACCGTGCGCAAAGCGTCGGTGCAAAAGCGTCGTCCCTTCACCCAGGATGAGCTACGACTGACTCTCAATGCGGCCGACCCCGAATGGAAGTCCATGATCCTCTTCGGCCTCTACACGGGTCAGCGGCTCTCGGACATTGCCGGATTAACCTGGGCAAACCTTGATCTTCAGCGTGACGAGTTGCACTTCACAACGGCCAAAACGAGCAGGCCCATGAACATACCTTTGGCCGCTCCTCTACGAAAGCATCTAGGCAGCTTGCGCAAAGCGCAAAAGCCCACAGCTCCTTTGCATCCCAATGCCTATACCACCATCACAAAGGTCGGTAAAACCACAACACTGAGCAACCAGTTTGCTGATATTCTGGCCAATGCAGGTTTGCGGAAACCTGTGGAGCACAGCAAAAAGAAGGAAGGACGAGAATCCCCCCGAGATCAAAATGAACTCTCCTTCCACTGCCTACGCCACACGGCGGTAAGTCTCCTGAAAGATGCAGGTATCCCGGACGCCACCGTCATGGAGATGATCGGGCACAGCAGCCTCCAAATGAGCCAGCGATACACCCACGTGGGTAAAGAAGCCTTGGTCAGAGCTGTTGCCTCCTTGCCCAATCTAGAAGAGAAGCAGCCCCCGATTGGTAAACCGAGGAGAATCAAACTTCAAGCCACCTCCACATTGTCTATAAACGCATCAAACAAGGCTGATGCCTGACCACTGCGTAGGCCACCCTAGTGGAGGATATAGCAGCGGCCAGCTCTTTAAACTTGCCACCTCTGGCTTAATTCGATCAATGAGAATTCATCATGAGAATCGTTTACCTATCCCTTATTTTTCAGATGCTCTGGATCCTCCCGGCCTGGTCTTCGGAGGAAGCTGATGAGGAATCCGTCACCAATGAGTTGGGATATGTTGCTATGGAGGGTTTTATTGAGGGGCGCCAGCCGGTTACAGCCTATCTTTGGTTTGAGCCTAACCATAAGGGGGGAATTTGGGTTTTAGGCAGCCTTCACGAAACGTCACCTCGAAAATGTACTCGCATTCACGGATCGAAATCCAAGGAATCAGATGAATTAAGCCTTTACTTGAGTTCAAACACTCATGGCGGCGAAACCATCGGATGCCTGGAAGCCAAATGGAACAAATCTACGGAAACTGACCTCGCTAGTCTCACGGGTAATTTGCGAATGCTCAAAGGAGGAAGCAGCCCAGTGATTCAGTTACGTGAAATCAAGCCTCCAGGGAGTGTTGAACTTGATTACCACCGCTTTGAAGAAAGCTATGAGCGCAGTCGTGGGATTAACACACTACATCGACAACTTGGCATCGCTTTTCCACAAATTACTACTAGCGATCCAAATCACAGAGCTATCAACGAAACGATTCGCCATTGGGCGCGTTATCTTTTGGAAGATTCATCGGTCACACCAGACCTGACAAAAACTAGCCCAAAACTAACAGAAATCGAAGGAGTTTTACGAGCTGAACTCCCAGATCGATCTGAACCTGAACAGATGGTCATAAACAGACAAGAGGATATAAGGATTTCTCATGTGATGGAGGTTTTATACAATCAAAATGGACTTCTTTGCCTGCGAATAACGACAACTAAAGACTTAGGTGGCGCTCATGAGATGTTCTATTCACAACATCTGACCTTTGACCTTTTGACAGGAAGCGTTTTGAAAGCCAATGATTTGCTGAACAAGGGATGGAAAGCTGCAATCGCCCCGATCGCAGCTGACAATCTGCGCGAACAATTTGAGCTTGAAGCCGGGGCAAAACTATCTGCGGCAGGCTTGAAGGATGAGGACTTCAAGCTCAATGACAATTTTTTCATCAACAATGAAGGGCTAGGCTTTTATTTTGATCCCTATGAAATCGCGCCGTTCTCTTTAGGGGCCATCACCCCAATAATCTCTCTCCACAAAATCAGTTCCCTGATTCGGCAAGGGTCAGCGCTTTGGCGAATTCAGGAATGCCAGACTGAATAAATAAATTTGAGGTTAATCTTGGTTTGCGCACTTACATGGCGACCAAAAAAGTGGATTTCAACCCTCCACATCGAAAGGCAGGTTGAAATAATCGAATACCGCCTTGGTTCGCTTGAAGATCTGGCGCTCACTCATTCCGGCACATTCACACATCTCGTTCATTGGCACAAAACCACTGACCTACCCCCCGAGTTTGGAACGGTTATTGTGAGAGAACCGGGACTGAGGTGTTGGTTTGGGTCGTTGGGTTTGGGTTGGAGATTGGCTCAAGCATCGACGCAGCGCAGGGCGTAGCCCGCAGCGAAGTCGATGCTTGAGCCGCGAACTCGGCGGGGCTCCTCCCTCCGAGCGAACTGTGCGGCCGGCATTCGTTGTAGTCAACGCGCCAGGCCTCAATGATCTGCCTCGCTTCGGCCATCCGCGTAAACCAATGCTCGTTGAGGCATTCGTTGCGCATCTTGCCGTTGAAGCTCTCGATGAAGGCGTTCTGCACCGGCTTGCCCGGCTCGATAAACACGTGCTCTACACAATGCTCGTAGGCCCAGCGCGCCAGCGCCTTGCCCGCGAACTCAGGTCCGTTGTCCGTCAGCAGCCGCCTAGGATGGCCGCGCTGAGCCACCAGCCGGTCCAAAACCCTGGTCACCCGCTGGCCGCTTAATGAGCTGTCCACTTCGATGGCAAGGCACTCCCGGGTATGGTCATCCACCACGTTAAGCGTCCGGATCTTCCGCCCGTCGGCCAGCTGATCGCTCATGAAGTCCATCGACCAGCGCTCATTGGCCGCCTGCGGCTCCTCCGGCTTCTCGCCTCGCCAGAGGCTCCTCTTGCGCTTCCGGCGCACCTGCACTTGCAGCTTCTCCTCCCGGTAGATGCGGTAAATGCGCTTGGTGTTGTCCACAAAGCCCTCCCGCCGCAACACCAGGGTCAGCATCCGGTAACCCCAGCGCCGCCGCCGGGCGGCCGCCTGCCTCAGCGCTTCACGCAAAGGGGCGTCCACCCGGCCTGGCCCAGGCCGGTAACAGTAGCTGCTTGCCGACAGCCCCATCAGCCCGCAGGCGCGGCGGATCCCCACCGCGTGCTCCCGCCTCAGGTGGCTGACTGCTTCACGTTTGGCTGCCGGGCTCACCACTTTTTTGCGTTGATCTCCTTGAGCATGAGGATGTCCAGCGCTTGGTCGGCCACCAGGCGCTTGAGCTTCCGGTTTTCTTCTTCCAACTCGCGCAGACGCGCTGCCTCGGAGACTTCCATGCCTCCATACTTCGAGCGCCACCGATAAAAGGTCTGCTCGCTGATGCCGTGCTTGCGCACGATCTCGGCCAGCTTCATGCCGGCTTCCGCCTCCTTGAGGATGGCGATGATCTGTTCTTCTTTGCATCGACTGCGTTTCATGGGTCTAGGGTGTTCTACCCCATCCCTTTTCTCTCATTCAAGCCGTTCCATTTTCAGGGAGGCAGGTCAAGCGTATCACCTGTCCAATCCAAGAGGGGGACGGAGCAAGCTTATCACCTGTCCAATCCAGGAGGGGGACGGAGCACACCCTCAGAATCCGGCTAGATCTTATCATATTGCCTGGACATAAACTGGACGGATTTCAATAATTATTAAAGTATTTGAAAAGTCATTTACTAAGCAGCATGCAAGAATTGAAGAGCAAAAAACTTGGCTGTGTTAGCATCTTATCCGGACAAGAATATTTTCGCCGAAAATTATTAAAAACTAATTGGAGCTAATAATCAACTGGAAGTCAGAAAGCGAAATGTTTATCTGATCCACAAGGACAATTTGTGGTGTGTTTGTAGTTAACTTTACACGAAGAACGCAATCACGCCATCCAGCAATGCCTCCCGCCGTGAATGTCGATGCTGACTCAATTACTTGATTGGGACCAGTTGGCGTAGAATAGATCTCAGTAGTGTTATTTAGAATCTTAACCTCCAATATTCTATTAGTATTCGGATTACTCCCCCCAATCGCGCCTGCCAACTTAAGCCTCATATTCAACTTTTGATTTGAGGCAGGTATGTAAATGCGAAATGGAAAATCCCAAGTTTGAACACCAATGGTGCGAAGTTCACCGGTTATATTTCCTACGTTGGGCTCACGAAACAACAATGCTGCGATTGGACTTTGCGTTTTTATTGCCGCGAAAGATGGCAGTAAGCGAGTATCTGCCGACAGTTGCTGCCAGCCTTTCGTTCCATCGCTAAACCAGATCCGAAGACGCAGATCGGGTTTATCAAACACATCCAACGGAATAACTGCGTTGTTCATCAAACTCGTGTCACCAAGACGCACCGAAAACAATCCTTTTGAAACGGGCAAGGTTACATGATTGACCGGTTCACTGCCAGCCACACTGGTGCCATCGTTACTCCAGTAAGTGACATAGCTGGTCGTCGCGGTCGGCTCCGGAGGTGAGGCAATGCTCACAGTTGGTGCGCTGGTGTATCCCGAACCCGGCGATGTGATTGTGAAACTCGTCACGACACCGTTAACCACCGAAGCTGTGGCTGTAGCCCCGCTACCACCTCCACCCGTAAGAGTCACCGAAGGGGCACCGGTGTACCCTGCACCACCATCGCTGACCGTGATGCTTGTCACAAAGCTGGATGTAATGACTGCCGTGCCCGTCGCCGTTCGTGCTATGGGTGTCGTGGTTGTACCTCCATCGACCAAGGCGAACTTAAATTGACCGGTGCCATCGAAATTCATGCCACGCACAGCAATGCGGCCTTGATAATTGAGGATGTTGGGAATTTGAGATACTGCCGCTTTAGAGATCAGTAAAGCACTAATAAGAACAAATTGAATAAGGCGGTTATACACGCTTATCATATACATTTTAGGCTTGAAAAATATGATCAGACTTGACCAAGTCTATTCATCGAACATTATTCTATTTTGCTTTAAATTTCTCATTACCTAGTTAATATACGGTTCTCGCAATGAACAAATTGGGTTAGCAAATTGCATTAATTCGGTGAAATCAGCGCAGTTCAGTTAAACTTACTTTATTGAGTCGGATAAAAGACTTATTACCCGCGCCATTTTGGTTAAATGCATCATAGTTGCCTGAATCCACCTGGGCGTCTATGAAATAATTGTAGTTCTCCCAATCAAGCAGAACGCTTGAATTGATTGCAGTCGAAATATTATCACCAATAGTCGTTAAATTCAAAACCATCAAATCCACTTCGACCCCGTCAGAAGATCTTCTCTTCAGTATAATTCTACCATTTGGTTTTCTTGGAGAACCAGTGTAGACAACATGAATATTAGCGTTTCCGCTTGTATGATTAGCAGATATTTCGGTGACTTGTTTTGTATCTGCTGTTAGATTATACCTGACTGAAATTCCGGTATCCCAAGGGGGAGCTAATGGTAACGTATTTGAACCGAAACTCATAACCGTGTATTTGAACGGCTTAGTTCTTAAATTTTCAGATTTCAACGCAAAAGAGCTTGGGCTGTACTCATGGTCAGGCTGCATTCGTTGCCACCCATTGGAGCCTGAGTTGAACCAAACTCGAAGCTTCGCATTTTTAGCCACAACTTCGTCACTGATTGGAGCCATGTTTTCAATCGAAGCCTTTCCAAGACTGACCCGAAAAAGGCCTTTGGATACATTCAATTGAACGGCATTGCTTGGCTCGGAGCCATCAACGCTAGTCCCATCATTGCTCCAGAGGCTTACAGTTCCCGCTTCATTGAGTAGAACAAACTTAAAAGATCCCATCCCATCGAATGGATTCCCACTAACACTAACTCTTCCTTGGTAATTGATAATGTTGGGAGATTGTCCCCATGAAAGAGAATTAAATGTGAAGAGAAGAAGCCAGAGACCGGATAATATAGGTATTTTCACCATGTCGTTATTTGTTTGTTAATTCCTCCAAAATAGAACAGCCCCTGATCTCTGCTCGTTGCTTGGCGCTGTTTTTAAGGCAGGCAGCAGGTAGTGCCCCGCCCCGATCAGATCGTCTGCCAGTGTTGGTGTTTGCCTCAGCACGCCGCTGAAGTTCACCGTTCTGATTTGGGTGACGTCCAACAGCTCAAAGCTCCCCGTGTAGGCGCCCGTGCTGGGCGTCAGCGTCATCCGCCACTTCCTCGTGTTGGCCTGCGGCGTCACCACGTTCGTCGCACTCACTCCCACCCACGTGGGCAGGGCTGTGTGCGTCGAACTGCCCGTGTCGCTGTGCTCCACTTCCCACTGGCCATTTGCGCCCAGTTCGAGGCGGGTGGCCAGGCGGTGGGTCGTGCTCGGCGCCTGCCAGGGATCCACCCTCAGCGTGGTCGTCACAGGCCCGAAGTCCGTGCGGTAGCCCAGGTCCCTCACCTGCCCCACCTTCACCCAGCTCAGGTCGCTGCCTGCCACGTAGGAGCGCGCGGCCAGCCTTGGGTGCGGGACCAGCGTGAAGCTGCCGCCCAGGTGACTGCCTCTCCTCGCGGGCACGTAAGGTTGGACGAACAGACGATAGCCCGGCTTCTCCGCCACGTCAGCAGCCAGGCTTGCCGTGAAGGAGGTGCCATCGCCCAGTCGGCCCGTCAGGGTGAGCTGGCCCCTCGCATCGAC
>CANNQP010000032.1 GCA_947507875.1 Verrucomicrobiaceae bacterium
CTTGGCGCAGTTGCGTCATCTATTGGTTCACCGAGGTGGAATCATTGATCAATCGTTCCTAGACCAAACGGGTCAGTTTAACTCGCTTGTATCTATTCGTTCACTCGGCTTGGGAACAAAAGTTTCGTTTGATGCGAAAATGAACGATCAATTCGTGACTCCTTTTATCGTGAAGTGTGTCGAGCTGATTGAGTCCGTCGATGACTATGTGTGAACGTGGAATAGAGGAGCTCAGACACTCCTGTCCACCTCTTCATCACCGAAGCCTGCTGCCTCGCCCAAATCGTCGCCGACCGCCTCCATCACTTCGACGGCCAGCGCTACGACCTCTGGAGCTACGTCATCATGCCCAATCACGTCCACGTGCTCTTCACCCTCCGCGACGGCGAATCCCTCGCCGACACGCTCCAAGGCTGGAAAGGCGTTTCGAGCCGTCTCATTCACCCAACCGGCCGTCAGTGAGCTTGTCCCCTGCTTACACCGGTAGATCCTGATAAAGCTTCGGAAAGTAGGATTCGAGGACATTGGCATCGAAGACCACACGCAGCGCTCCTTTGGGGGATGGGGTGCTGAGAAGGCCGGCTTCGAGGGCTTTGCGGATCAGCTTGGTGCCCGTGGCAGAGCTGACTCCGGCGACGCGGGTGGCGGTGGTGCGGTCGATCTCACCATCGATCAAGGCGGCCTTCAGAATGCGGCCGGTTTGTTCACGTTCCTTCAAGCTCCAGAGAGGATAAGTGACGTGCAGATGGTTCTCCATCCTGGCTGCGAGCGTTTTGAGATCGAGCAACGACGCCATGAAGTCGATTTGATCCAGCATGGATCGCATGAAGAACAGGCAGAACTCCGCCAAGCCTTTGTCGGAGAGATTACCGCGTCCATCGAAGTCATTGAGCCTGCTTTGATCCGCAGCGCTAAGATGGGCGTAGTATTCGCTCTTCTGCCGCGCCAGGCCTCGTGAGATGGTCCAGAGGCCCGCACCGTCCGCCTTGCAGCGGATCAGCCATGCATGGGAGTGCAGTCGAGCCACGCGGCCATTGCCATCGCCGAAGGGATGGATCCAAGCCAAACGATGATGGGCTGCTGCGAGGGCGATCAACTGGTTGGTGGCCAGAATGCGGCCACTGCCATAGAACTCATCAAACCTCTGCATGAAATCCGGCAAAGAACCATGATGGGGCGGTTGGTGGCGTCCGACATCCACCTCGAAATCGCGCAGCTTGCCGATGTCGATTTTGTATTTCGACCCGTCATGCCGTTCCCCATACTGAAGCTCTTCCGGCAGGCGGCTGTAGAACGCGTGATGAAGCCAGCAGATGAAATCGGCACTTTGAATGCGGAGGTCCGGCTCTTGTTCCAGCCGTGCGAGCATCAACTGCTCCACGGCGATGTGTGCTTTGGCCAGATGCTGGTTGGCGCGATTGACATCATTGACAGAAAAATCGTTCCGAAGTGCCCGCTCAATCTCTCGTGGGAAGGCTTTGTGCCCCTCAATCAAGTTGGAGTAGTAGCTGTTCATTTCATGCACCAGCGCTGCAATGCGCTGACGTGAAATGGGGGAAGGAATCATTTGGGTGAGCGCTTGAGAACGCCCGATGACTTCCATGGTTAAATCTGCCAATTCAGACCGCGAGGTGCCCGGCAAAAGGGGCTCCATTGAGGTAGTTTGGGTGTATAATTCAGCCGCGTTCAAAGCAGTTTTAACAATAATATTATTGATGTGTTAGCAGCTCCATTAACACGCACATCCTCTGTATGGCGTCGCCATACAGAGGATGTGCGTGTTAATGGAGCGTGTCAAGATGCATAATCGTATCAATAAAATAACTTTATTTATGCCACAACACAAGCATCAAAACCGTTCATCCGCGAAGGGGACATCGAAAAGACGGCTCACAAGCTGCCGCGTGAACTCCTCGACGACTAGCTTCGCGCTGATCCTTCGCTGAAGCTTCGGAGACCAAGCCCACGATACCTTCCTCGCCGCTAACTCGCCGCCTTGGGACGACCTCGCCGAAGCTTGCGACCACGGCCCGCACTCCGACAAGGCTCCGTTCTCATCAGCGGCATAAGGCTAGGCCGTTCAGGGCTTTTGAGCCGTCACGGTGAGCCATGGCCGTGTGTCTGTGGTGATCAGCAAATCGCCACGCGGTTCGGTGAAAGGAATCGCATAGCTGGCGAGCACACTGGCGATGGGATCTGGGGCGCTGGTGACGATTTGTACGGCAAAGGGAGCTTGGCTGGCGGCAGCTTCTGGGGTGGCTTTCAGCGTGAGCTTCACCTCGCCCCCCTTCGCAGGGACCTCCACCGCCTCGCTCGTCACCCCCATGGGCAATTGCACCGCCCGGGCCTGAATCTTGCCGCTGAAGGTGCCGATCACTTTCACGTTGAGCTTCACCTCGACCGTTTTGCCCGCCGCCAGCACATAAGCGTGGGTGTCGAGTAGGCCGAGCAGCGAGGGGGTGAAGGGCTTCACCGAGAGCTCGTAGGCATGATCGGGGCTTCCTTGGCGGAAACGATCGGCCACGATGAGCGTGAAGGTCCCATCCTTCGGTGCCTTCCAACGCAGAGCCGGATCGAGGTTCTCTTTTTCGCCGTCATCGGCCTGTTGCAGCACTTTTCCGTCGGTGTCCTGGATGCGCAACGTGGCGTCCAGCGGACTGCGCAGCGCCTGGGCGCGCAGGGTGATCTGCAGATCATCCCCTTTTTTGACAGGGAAGCGGTAGGCATCCTCTTCGCGTGCCTGGGCGATGCAGCCGTTCATCAGCGCGGGAATCGTCAATGCCTTGGATTCCTCCGTCGGTGGCGATGGGGCGGAGCCTTCCGTGGCGGATAAGCGGTAAACGTGACTGGCACCGCCTTTGAGCGCGACATCAGCCGCCGGAGGATGGGCAAACGCGAAGACCTGCACAAAAAGCGTGCCATCCGCCGTGGGGGTGTGCTGGATGCGTGGGTCAAGATTGTGCGTGTCATGACCGCCCGCGATTTCGACGCCTCGATCATTCAGCAATCGCATGGCTGGGTCCATCGGTGATCCGAGCGCGTAGCCATGAAGCTCCAGAGTGAGTCTTTTGCCCTTCTGTCCTTGCAGAGCGTAGGTATCCACATCGCCTGCTTTTTCCAGCACGCCATTGAATGTCACGTTCATCGCGAGGGCGCTAGACTTTAAGGCAGCGATGGTGTCATTGGGTTCGCTCTCGGGGTGTTCTGGCAAGTGGCCGATCTCGAGGATGCGTGGTGCCGAGGAACCCTCCTGGGTGAACAAGCGCAGGAGACATGGCCCAGCTTGAACCTCCGGCCCGATGTTGAGCACAAGCTTCGTTGGCTTGTCACCCGCGATGACGGCCACCTTCGGCTCGCTGCACCAGGCTTGTGGGGCGTTTTTATCCAGATCCTTCCCGGCCAAACGGATGTCCACGCGTTGGCCGACTTGGCCGCCCGCAGGAAAAATGCTTTCGAGTCCAGGCGCAGCTGCCCAAAGGGGCATGGCCGCCATGACCTGCACAAGGACAAGCAAAGGCAGGCTCCAGCCAGTTGTCATTCGACCTTCAGCACTCGTCATGGTCCCGAGTCTCACGCGAACAACTCGCGGATGGGGCGGCCGCCATTGATGAGTTGGATAGGCCGTCCACTGTTCGTGTGAAGGATCTGGTGCGGGTCGATGCCCAGCTTTGTGTAAAGCGTGACCGCAAAGTCTTCGGGGGAGTAGATGTTTTCGCTGGCGTAGTAGCCTTTGGGGTCAGTGGCTCCGACAATGCCTCCACGCGGCACGCCTGCACCCGCGAACAAAATGTTCATCGCGCCCGGCCAGTGATCGCGACCGCCGTCTTTGTTGATCTTCGGCGTGCGACCGAATTCGCCGAGAGCGACGACGAGCGTGCTTTCCATCAGTCCCCGACGTTCCAGGTCGGTGATCAGAGCGGCCAATCCCTGGTCAAACTTCTGCATGAACTCGCTTTTGCAGGTCTTGAAAAGCTCCCGGTGATGATCCCAGCCGCCATAGTTGATGGTGACAAAAGGAACACCTACCTCCACAAGCCGACGCGCCAGTAGCATGCGTTGACCCAGGTCATTGCGGCCGTACAAGTCGCGGGTTTTTTCGTCCTCCAGATTGATGTCGAAGGCTTCTTGAGCGGGCTTCGAAGCGATGAGATCGACGGCCTTGCCGTAGAAAGTATCAAAACTGACCGCAGGGTCTTCAGCTTGAGCATGGTGGATACGCTTCATGCGATCCAGCGACATGCGTAGCTCTCGCCGGGACAGGCCACGTGCCTCAGAGATGTCAGTGGGCAGCACGACATCGCGCACTTTGAAGCCCTTCGCGTTCGGATCGCCTCCAGCGACGAAGGGGGCATGCTCAGCGCCGAGGAAATTGGGTCCACCGCTGCGTGTGATGCTAGGCAGCGTCATGTAGCCCGGGAGGCCGTTCTGCACGCCTCGCTTGTAGCTCACGACGCTACCAAAAGATGGATGGAAGGTGACGAACGCACCGCAGCCGACTGGCACAGGCGTGGGCGCGCCGGTCATCATGTAGTGATTGCCACCGCCGTGGTTGGGGTCCTTGTGCGTTACGCTGCGCAGCACCGTAAACTTGTCTGCTGCCTTCGCGAGGTAGGGCACGCATTCGGAAAAATGCACGCCAGGCACGCGGGTCTTGATGGGCTTGTATTCGCCACGGATGTCCGAGGGAGCGTCTGGCTTGGGGTCAAACATCTCGTAGTGCGATGGCCCACCATCAAGCCAGACGAGAATGCAGTTCACCGGCTTGCCGATGGATGGTTGGGGTGCTGAAGCCGCCATGGCTTGGGCTCGCAGCAAATCACTCAAACCCAATCCTGCACCCGCAGCGGTCAGACCGAGCTTGAGGAAATCGCGACGCCTTTGGCCAGCGCAGTTGTGGGTGATACGAGACATTCTTTTCGGGTCAAAAGACTCCGAGATTACGGTAGTAGAATGGGATTCTTTCGAATGGCAAAAAAGTCGGGCTCAATGATTAAACACAAACTCCGCCGAGTTCAGCAGGCTCCACAGCACGTCCTCGACCGCGGTCTGGCGTGTCGCGTCCTTCGCGGAGAAGGCGCTGGTGGCGATTTTCATCTCCTCGGCGTCCGGCAGGCGTGAGTAGCAGGCGAGGTAGAGTTCTTCGATGATCTGCTCGGGCTTCGCGTCGCTTTTGGCGAGGCGGGCGGCGCGGCCTTGGGCGTTCACGAGCATGTCCTGCAGCTTCGTGGAGTTCATGAGGTGCAGGGCTTGCACGACGCTCGGTTTGGCATCGCGCTCGCAGGGACATTCGGAGCTGGCGTTGGGTCGGCCAAAGGCATCCATGAACTGGCTGTCGAGCTTGTGATTCCACGTTTGCTTGGCCAGAACATCCGGTGGCAGACCGGTGAAGGTCTCTTTGACCTCAGTGACGGCGCAGACGGCATCGAGCAACGTTTCGGCGGGCAGACGACGGCGATAGCTGCGGCTGTAGTTCTTCAAATCGGACGCGTTGGTCTCGTTGGGTAGGCTGCTGAGGCGGTAAATCTGCGAGCGCATGATCGTGCGCATGAGATGCTTCAAATCGTAGCCGTGCTGCACGAAGTCGGCGGCCAGCCAGTCGAGCAGCGCGGGATTCGTGGGTGGATTCGACGCGCGGAAGTCGTCCACGGGATCGACGATGCCGCGGCCCATGAAGCTGGACCACACGCGGTTCACGATGGCATGCGCAAAGTGCGGATTCTTCGGATTCGTCATCCAATCGGCCAGCACGGCACGCGGGTCCTGCGATTCGGCGATGGGAATTTCCTTGTCGGCCGGCGGACGCGGCTTCAGCGACACTTTGGTGACGGGATGTTCGATGCTGGCCGTGCCGGGCGCGAACCACCACTGCTCCGGCTCGCCGCTGATCGGCGCAGAGATGCCCTGGCCCTTGTGTTTCATCTGCGTGAAGAATGCGGCCATCTGGTAGTAGTCCGTCTGGTCCCATTTCTCCGTCGGGTGATGATGGCACTTCGCGCACTCCAGACGCACGCCAAGGAAGATCTGGCCGATGAAGGTCGCCGCGTCGATGGGCTCTCGTTTGTCACGCCAGATGGCCACAGGGCCGTTCTTGTGCGTGTTGCCCTCAGCGGTGAGGAGTTCGGTCACGAAGCGGTTCCACGGTTTGTTTTCGCGAAAACTCTGCCGGATCCACTGATCGAGCAGATAGACCGGCTTCACGCCGACTCGCGAGGGGTTTGGACGAATGAGATCGCCCCACTTGATGGCCCAGTGATCGGCCCACTCGGGGCGTTCGAGCAATTGATCGATCCACTGCTCATACTTCGACGGATTTTTGTCGGCGAGGAAGGCGCGGGCTTCCTCCACACTCGGCAGCATGCCGATGGCATCGAGCGAGGTGCGGCGGAGGAACTCGGCGTCGCTGCAGGTGTCGCTCGGCAAGTAGCCGACCTTTTGCAGTCGCGCATAGATGAGCTTGTCGATCTCGTTGCGCACCGGCAGCTTCGCGTAGCGCTCGGCAGGCAGCAGCTTTTCCGCGGGCACATCCACACGCGAGATCGCGACCTGGCCCATGTAACGAGCCACGATGACCGTCTCGCCGCTCTCGGTCGAGGCTTTCACTTTGCCGGCCTCGTCCACGCTCGCGATGGCTTTCTCGGAGGAAATGTAGTCCGCCAACGCCGTCACATCGCGGGTGGAGCCATCGCTGTACTTCGCGGTGACCTTCAGCGCGAGTTCCTCGCCCTTGCGATAGGTTTTCTCGCCCGGCGTGATGGCGATCTCGGCCAGCGTTGGCTGATTCGGCAATTCATAGGGCATGCCTTGGCGAATCCACTCCGCCACGGTCTTCGCCCACTCAGAATCCGGCTCAAATCGCTGACCACCCTCATGCTGCACGCGCACGGTGGCCTTCTGAAGAATGAGACTGTCCTCCGGCCGCGCGGGAAACACGCGACGACCTCGCGAGTCATTCACGAACTCCATGAAATCGCTCTTCGTGTCGAAAGCGAAGATGGAAAGCCGGAAGCCAGCCTGTCCGCTCGACTTCGCATGACAGGAGCCGAGGTTGCAGCCCGCTTTGGTGAGGATGGGGAGGATGTCTTTGGTGTAAGAAAGAGTGGCGGGCTTTGCCGCGGTCGTGATGGCTTGGGTTGCTAGTTTCGTGACGTTCGCCTTCTCATCAATTTGCACGACCTTGCCGCTCTCGAGTGCCGCGAAGGTGGTTTTGCCATCACCGGTGAAGGTGGCAGCATATGGCACGGATTCGATGGTGGTGAATTTGCTCAACTTGCCGCTGGTGAAAGCGAGGCGGACGCCGTCGTGGCTTTTGAGTTCGGTGATGTTGAAGACATTGCCGCTGTCGGTGAGATAAGTGAGCGCACTGGAATCAGCAGACCACATCAGCGCATTCACAGGCGCGGATTTGTCACCGAGGAGCATGAGCATCTCCTTCGTCGCGATGTCCCAGACCTTGAGTTCTTTGTCCGCGCTGCCGGTGGCGAGCCATTTGCCGTCGTGATTGAAGGCGAGCGCCGTGATGTGGCCGACGTGGCCTTCGATCTTCGCGATTTCCTTCAGCGTGGCCGCGTACCATACCTTCGCGAGGTTGTCCGCGCCGCCGGTGGCGATCTGTTTGCCGTCCTTGCTCAGCGTGAGGCTCAAAATGTTGTCCGCATGCGCCTCGATGGTTTGCGCCGGTTTCGGCTCGCCGAGCTTCCAGCGATGTAAAACGCCCTTCACGCCCGTGGGGCCGTCCGCGAGGATCAGCGTCGCTTTGTCGGCGAGGAAGGTCAGGCCCGTCACGCGGCCTTCGAGCGGCGCGGCGAGCGTATTCGCGACTTTCCAATCCACCGAATTCCACACCAACACGCTGCGATAGCCTCCCGCGGCCAATCGCGTGCCATCGCTGTTCCACGCGAGCGATTGGATGACATCCTTGTGCCCTTCCAACGTCGCGATGACCGGCAGGTCCTTCGTTTTCGCATCGCGCACGACCACGCGATTGCCAATGCCCGCCGCGAGCCATTTTCCATCCGCGCTGAGCGCCAAAGTCGTCGCCGGAGCATGTCCGGGCGGCAACGCGGCCAGTTTATCCGCCGGCGTGAGCTCGCCGAATTTCTTCAACGCCGCCACATCCCACGCCGCACCGCCCTGAACCCACGATTTGAGCAAATTGATCTGCTTTTCCAGTAACTGCTTTTTCGGCGGCATGTGCTCGTCCCCCGTCGCCGTGAGCGAGGAGATGATTTTGCCGCTTTTGATCACTTCGAGAGCCGATTCACGCGTTTCGAGCGAAAGATCGCCCTTTTTCTTCTCTGCATTGTGGCAGCCCATGCACTGAGTCTTGAGCAGACCCATCGCCTGAGCCGTGGGCGCACGTTTTTCCTCCGCTGCTAGCGAAGTGACGAGAATCAGGGGCAGAAGTCGGCGAAGCATGGGTGTGGCGGCGCAGACTACGGACCATGAGCTACAGCTCTTGCCAGAGGCTGCGCGAGATAAGCGATGAAACGCGACCCAGGTGAAAGCAAAGACCGGTGCAGGCCCGATGGCATGAGCCCCGAGAAGGCACGGTCCTTTCTTAGCCGCATCGCTTGGATGCAGAGGGCAGATGGCTCAGGGCTTGGCGCTCTCAGCCTTTATGGTGATCACGGCCTGGGGTAGTGCTTTTTTCAAAGCAGCAGCTCCGGCACTGGAGGCCTGGGTTTGGAAGAGCGTTAGGGATCTGAGGCTAGATAGGCTGGTCAAATGCTTCAGGCCTGCGTCACTGATCGCAGTGCCGAAAAGGTTCAGGGTGCGCAGGTGTTTCAGTCCGGTCAGCGCCTGCAAACCTGCATCCGTGATGCGAGTCTGGCGCAGGTCGAGAGCAGCGAGGTGGCTGAGCTGGGCGACGGTCTTCAGGCCTGCATCGGTGATGACGGTACGGCCGAGGTCGAGTTGAGCGATGTGGTCTTTGAGGGGCAATAGGATCTGCAACTTTGCGTCATCGCACTTTGAGACACCGGTAAGAAAGTCGGCTCGCAGCAGTGGGCTGTCAGCTTTTAGACTGTAGAGCTGGGCTCCGCCTTCTTTGACCTTGGTGAGAGAGGCATCGGGCGCTGGGCTTAGACCTTCCGCCAGCTTGCTGTAAAAGAGCTCGTGCTCGCGTGGGCCTGCGGGTTTGGCGGCTACCGGCGCAGCAACATCGGCAGGGGCACCTTCGAGATTGCCTTTCCAACCGCCAAAGTCGGCCCCGCCTTCGATCCATTCTTTCAGGAGAGCGATCTCCGCGGCGGTCATGGGGTCGCCTTTGGGTGGCATGAACATATCATCGTCCTTGGGTAGGTTGACGACTTCGTGCAGGTAGCTTTTGGCCAAGTCTTTCGGTACCAGTGCAGGGCCAGTCTCTCCTCCCTTCAGCATAGCCCAGGCTGCATCCAGGCGCAGTCCACCTTTGGGATTCTTCTTTTTGCCATCGACCACGGTCGGTGCGCTATGACAGTCGAGGCACTTTTTTTGTAGCACTGGCAGCAGGTCTTTTTCAAAGTTCACCGCCGCGTGAGTGCTGGGCGCGAGGGTGCAAGCAGCGGTATAGGCAAGCCAGAGGGAGGTTTTGGCAAAGGAGGGCATGATGAAAGTCAGAAGTTGGAGGAATCTGGGGACGTATCGAACCGTGAATTGTCCTCAGGCGCTGGAAACGGCTTGCCTCGCTGCTTTTTTCCAGGAAAACGTGACCTCATTGCCCGCTATGCCCCAGTCCACCAATGTCGAACACGCCCTCCGTCGCTCCACTCTCGCCATTGTGATGGGGGGGGGAGCCGGGACGCGGCTTTATCCACTCACCAAGGACCGGGCAAAGCCGGCGGTGCCTTTGGCTGGAAAATATCGCCTCGTGGACATCCCGATCAGCAACTGCATCAACTCCGGCGTGCGCCAAGTTTTTGTGCTCACGCAGTACAACAGCATGTCGCTGAATCGTCACATCGCGCGCACCTACAAGTTTGACCAATTCACTCGGGGCTTTGTGGAGGTGCTTGCGGCTCAGCAAACGCCTGAGGGAGAGCGTTGGTATCAGGGAACGGCAGACGCTGTTCGCCAGAACTTGCGCTATTTTATCGAGAACGATTATGACTATTACCTGATTCTCAGTGGGGACCAGCTCTACCGCATGGATTTTCGTGAGGTCATGACCCAGCACATCAGGACAGGGGCCGAACTGACGATCGCGACGCTGCCTGTTTCGGCACAAGATGCGACAGGCTTTGGCATCATGAAAACGGAGCCTGGAGGCCGCATCCTTGAGTTTGTGGAGAAGCCGAAAGACCCTGATGTACTCAAATCCCTACGCATGCCGAAGGAGACACTTTTGGAAATGGGGCTGGATGCCTCAGAGCCGAGTTACCAGGCCAGCATGGGCATTTATGTCTTTAATCGCCAAACGCTGATCGATTGTTTGGACAACAACCAAATGGACTTTGGGAAGAACATCATCCCAGGTGCTATTCGAGATCGAAAAGTTCATGCCTACAATTTCCAGGGCTACTGGGAAGACATCGGAACCATCCGCAGCTTTTTCCAGGCGAATCTAGACTTATGCAAGTTGGTGCCTCAGTACGATTTCTTTGATTCGCTCGCGCCGATCTTCACACACGCACGCTTCTTGCCTGCCACGAAGATCAATGGCGCGACCATCCGCGAGGCGCTGCTTTCGGATGGTTGCATCATCACGGACGCGCATCTGGAAACCGCCGTCGTGGGCGTGCGCTCCATTGTGGAAAGCGGCACCACCCTGCGTGAGGTCGTGATCATGGGCGCGGACTACTACGCTGGCGCGGCGGGTACCGACCCGGATCGTCCAGCCCCAGGCATCGGGCGAAATTGCCGCATTGAGCGGGCTATCATCGACAAGAACGTCCACATCGGGGACAACACGGTCATCACGCCTCATGGCAAACCGGAGAACATGGATCACGAGCTGTACTGCATCCGTGATGGCATTGTGGTCATCCCCAAAGACACCGTCATCCCCGCTGGTACCTGGATCTAAATCGTGGCAGCCCTCAAGCCTTCAGCGGTGGGGGCTCCTTTATTGGTCTTGAGGTCCGTTTTGCTACCCCTTTTTCGCATGAAACTTCGTCGTTCTGTTCTCACCGCTTTGATGGTGTCCTTCGCCTCTGTTTTCACGGCTCATGCAGCACGCATCGTGCTGGTCGCTGGGGGCAGTCAGGAGGCCGTCGATATCCCCGCCACCGACGCCCGACTTTATGAGCCCTTTGGGGCTGAGTTCGATTCAGGGGGGCATCTCTGGATCGTCGAGATGGTCTCGGGGAATCGTGTGCTACAAATCGATGGTGGAGGAAACATCAGCCACGTGGCAGGCCAGAAAGAGCCTGGCTACCGTGGCGATGGTGGTCCGGCGCTAAGAGCACAATTCAATGGGCCACACAATTTCGCCATCCTGCCGAATGACAACCTCCTCATCGGCGATACCTGGAACGGTCGTGTGCGTGAGCTGGATGTGAAAGCCCGGATCGTACGCACGCTGGAGGGCTGGCAGGCTCCTGCAGGCAAGGAGCGTCCGAATGGGCCCTACTGCATCACCCTGTCGCCTGACAAAAAGAAGCTGCACATCGCGGACCTACGCCAGGTGCATGAGCTCGATCTGACCACACGTCAGGTGCGCGTGATCGCGGGCAATGGCCAAAAAGGGCGACCCGAAGAAGGTGCCCTCGCGACGGAACAACCGCTGGTGGATCCGCGTGCCGCTGCCGCAGACACGCAGGGCAACCTTTACATCTTGGAGCGCACGGGAAATGCCCTGCGTGTCGTCGATCGTGAGGGCCGTATCCGCACGGTCGTCAATGCCAGTGGTCAAAAAGGTGGGGAAGGGGATGGCGGCCCTGCTTTGGCTGCCACCTTGGATGGGCCGAAGCATCTCTGTGTCGATCAAGACGGCTCCGTGATCATCGCCGATGCAGAAAGTCATCTCATCCGCCGCTACGTGCCCACGACGGGCAAGCTGGAGCGCGTCGCGGGCACGGGCATTCAAGGCAGCGCGGGAGTGGGCGGAGATCCTTTGAAATGCCAGCTCTCGCGCCCTCATGGAGTCACGGTTCACCCATCGACGGGAGAGTTGTTCATCACGGATAGTTACAATAACCGCATTTTGAAGATCGAACGGCATTGAGCCTGCTCGGCCTGTCCTGGCTGACGTTTCCCCCATGCATCGGATTTCCTCCATGACGGCTCATGTGCTGCCTCTGGCAGTTTTCCTGGGCTTTTTGGCGATTCCAGGCTGGTTTCGGGTGGAAAATCCAGAGCTTCCCTGGCATCAGCGTGCGCCTGAGCATTGGGTTTATCCTTTGCAGACGCTTGTTTGTGGTGCGCTCCTGCTGATGTTTCGGCGTCATTATTCGTTAGCTCCCTGGCGTGGGCTGGGCCTTGCTGCTTTACTTTCGGTGGTGGGTATTTTGTGGTGGGTCATGCCGGCTGGGTTGTTCGAGCGATTCTCTAGCGGAGGGGCCTCGCCTCATCCCGACTGGTGGTCATGGTTTGGTCTGGTGGAGCGCCGCCAGGGGTTTGATCCGACGGTGCTCAGCGGGTGGCCTTTGTGGGAAAAAGTAGCCATCGCGATGCGCTTTGTGCGCATGGTCGTGGTCGTGCCTTGGGTGGAAGAACTCTTCTGGCGCGGCTTTCTCATGCGCTACCTGAATGCAGGGCATGGCTCCTGGCAGGAGGTTCCTTTTGGCACGCATTCCTGGCGGTCTTTTTTCATCGTCACTTTCGGCGTCGTGCTCGCCCACCAGCCAGAGGACTATCTCGCCGCTGCCGTGTGGGGTGCTTTGGTTTATGGCTTGGCCGTACGCACACGCAGCCTGGGCGCCTGCATTTTCATGCATGCCCTGGGCAATCTTTGGCTCGGCTGCTACGCACTCAGCACTCGCCAATGGGGCTTTTGGTGATGCTGTCTTGACACCTCGCCCACCTGCATCACCACTCACCTATCTCGCTTTCCATGAGCCAAGCTTTCCTGCCACCGCTGACCCCCGAGACCACTCTGGCGGAGGTCTTGCGCAGCTTCCCCGGTGCCCAGCGCGCGCTTTTTGCCCGCTATCACATCGGTGGCTGCAGCGCCTGCGCTTTCCAGCCGACGGAGACGATTGCTCAAGTCTGCGCGCGCAATCAACTGTCCGTGCCTGAGGTCATCGCGCACATCCAAGAAAGCCACAGTGAGGATGTGAAGCTCCAGATCAGCCCAAAGGAGTTTGCCGAACTCGTGGCCCAAGATCCCAGCGCCCGTGTTCTGGATGCACGCACTCGGGAAGAACACGAGGCCGTGAAGATCCCAGGTTCCACCCTGCTGACCCAGGAGACGGTGCAGGAAGCCTTCAACACCTGGCCCAAGGAAACGCCTGTGCTGCTCTACGATCACACGGGAGTGCGCAGCATGGATGTGGCCGCCTATTTCCTCGGCCATGGCTTTTCCAACACCAAGTGTCTTGCCGGAGGCATTGATGCCTACAGCCGTGACATTGATCCGAAACTGCCAAGGTATCGAGTCGAACTCAGTTAGCCTGCAACGAGCTGCCATGTCCCGCATTCATGACATGCCCGAAGATGACCGCCCGCGCGAGCGGCTCCTGCGTCTAGGTGCAGGCGCACTGTCGGATGCAGAGCTGCTCGCCATCTTCATCAACACCGGGGTGAAGGGGGAAAATGCCCTGCAAGTGGCGCAGCGACTCCTGCGGGAGCAAGGTTCGCTCAGACATCTGTCCAGAATCGAGGCCGGCGAGCTCGCCCACATGCGCGCGCTCGGACCCGCCAAGGCCGCTCACCTCGCCGCAGCGTTTGAGCTAGGTCGCCGTGCCGAGCAGGAGTCCTTTCGCGAAGTGCCGCTGGACAAGCCGGAGCTGGTCTATCGCTTCATCGGGGCTGAGATGCAGTCATTGAGCTATGAATCGGTGCGCATCATTCTCCTGACGCAGCGGCTTTGCCTCATGCGGCATGAGGAGCTGTTTCGCGGCACGGTGAATGAAAGCAGCGCGCATCCCCGAGAGATCGTGACCAAGGCCCTCGCGCATCGTGCCCCGGCGTTTGTTCTCGTTCACAATCACCCCTCTGGCGATCCCAGCCCAAGCGATGCGGACAAACGGCTGACCCGCCGTCTCAAAGACGCCGCAGAGCTGCTCGGGCTGCTTTTTGCCGACCATTTGGTCATCGGCTGCCCCGCGGAAGGCCGTGCACTACCCTACTTCAGCTTTCGCGAACACGGCATGCTCTAGGTCTCTGTTTGTCTCTGACTCCTCCATTGCAAAAGCACGGTTTCCGCTGCAACGAGAGCCAACCCCGCCACCGGCCATGCTCCTCATCATCGACAACTACGACTCCTTCACCTACAACCTCGTCCAGTACTTCGGCGAGATGGGCGCGGAGATGGAGATTCATCGCAACGATCAGATCACGCTGGCGGAGATTGCGCGGAAAAAGCCCAGCCACATCTGCGTCTCCCCCGGCCCCTGCACGCCCAAGGAGGCAGGCATCAGTTGCTCCGTGATCGAAACCTTTGGCCAAAACACGCCCATCCTCGGCGTCTGCCTGGGCCACCAGAGCATCGGCCATGTCTTCGGCGGAGACGTCGTGCGGGCTGATCGTCTCATGCATGGCAAAGTCTCCAAAATTCGCCATCAGGGTCAGTCGGTTTTCAAGGATATGCCTGAACCCTTCACGGCCACGCGCTATCATTCCCTGCTGGTGAAGCGTGACACGCTGCCCGATTGTCTGGAGATCACCGCTGTTTGCGATGACGATGAATCGGAAATCATGGGCCTGCGCCACAAGGAGCTGCCGATCCATGGTGTGCAGTTTCACCCTGAGTCCATCCTGACTCAGGACGGGAAAAAGCTGCTGAAAAACTTTCTCCAGATGTAGGGTCGTCTGCCCCGTGGCAGTTGCGTACGGCTCAGGTCCGGGTTTCATAGTGGCTGACGCATGACCTCCAGCCAAGCCCTCCGCTATTGCCCCGATCTCTTTCATTATCAGCGCCGTGAAACCCGCGTCTGTCAGGTCGGTCATGTCGGGATCGGTGGCCAAAACCCGATCCGCGTTCAGTCCATGCTGACCAGCGACACGCGCGATGCTGCCGCCTGTGTCAAAGAAGCCCTGGAGCTGGCGGCGGTCGGCTGTGAGATCGTTCGTGTCACGGCCCAGACACGCGTCATCGCGGAAAACCTTCAGCACATTCGCGATGGCATCCGCACGGCTGGCTGCGATGTGCCCTTGGTGGCAGACATTCACTTCAAGCCCGACGCTGCCATGGAGGCCGTGAAATGGGTCGAAAAGGTGCGCGTGAATCCCGGCAACTACGCCGACAAGAAGAAGTTCGCCGTCAAAGAATACACCGACGAAGAATACGCCGACGAGGTGGCCTACATGGAGGCGCAGTTCGTGCCCCTGGTGCAGGAGTGCAAGCGGCTGAATCGAGCCATGCGCATCGGTACCAATCATGGTTCCCTGAGCGACCGAATCATGAACCGCTGGGGTGACACGCCGAATGGCATGGTGGAGAGCGCGCTCGAATTCGCCCGCATCGCCCGAGCGCACGATTTCCACAATTTCATCTTCTCGATGAAGGCCAGCAATCCGAAGGTCATGATCGAGGCCTATCGCCTGCTCGTGGCTAGGCTGAATGGGCTCGGTGCCGACTGGAATTATCCACTGCACCTGGGCGTCACGGAGGCGGGCGATGGGGAAGATGGTCGCATCAAAAGTGCCATCGGCATCGGTTCGCTCTTGGCAGATGGCATCGGCGATACCGTGCGCGTTTCACTGACGGAAGATGCGATTTACGAAATCCCTGTCGCGAGGGCACTCGTGGCCAGTATCCAAGACTCCATGGCTGCCGTGGCGTCCACGCGGCTCAGCCAAACGCCTGAAGTTGGCTACGATGCCTTCGTTTACAGCCGCCGCACCACGGAGCGCCTAAGCGTGTGCGGCGTCGAGCTTGGCCAAGGGACCACGGTGCCGGTCTTCACCTCTCGCGCCAAGTGGCAGGCCGTCGCGCACAAGATCGACAAGCTGGGCGACTACAAGCCAGAGGTGGTGATCGAGGACAGTGGCGTCCTCGCTTTGGACCCACGCGATGATGCTGCCGTGCAGGCCGTCAATGAGTCTGCTGCTGCCAAGCTGGTCACCGTGGCTGATGGTACGCCGCTGCATCCCATTCATGCCTTTCGTCTCCTCGCCGCCAAGCTTCAGCCGCGTCATCCGATCCTCCTGAAGGATACCTTCAGCCCAGCCACAGACCTACAAGACACCACTGCTGAATCGGACTTTGTCGCCAATCTCCTGCGTGCCGCCACGGCCATCGGCTCCTTGCTTTGCGATGGCATCGGCGACGCAGTCATCGTCCAGGGTGAAAGTGCGCCAGGGCAAAGCCTGCGCATCAGCTACAACATCCTGCAGGCCGCTGGCGTGCGCATTTTCAAGACCGACTACGTGGCCTGCCCGAGCTGCGGACGGACGCTCTTCAACCTACAGCACACCACGCAAAAGATCCGCGAAGCCACAGGCCATCTCAAAGGCGTGCGCATCGCGGTCATGGGCTGCATCGTCAATGGTCCCGGCGAGATGGCGGATGCCGACTTTGGCTACGTGGGCGGAGCTCCTGGGAAGATCAACCTCTACGTCGGCAAGACGGCGGTGAAGTTCAACATCCCGGAAGAAGAAGCCGTGGAGAGACTGGTGGACTTGATCAAAGAACATAATCGCTGGTTCGACGCACCAGTGCTGGCTGCTGCTTGAGCCGTGAATCGTTCACACGGCATGAATCTGAGGGGCTTGCATGGCGTAGTTCAATCCAAACCATGCGGAGCAGTTTTTTATTTCTTTCCTCAAGGAGTTCGATGTTGCGGTAGATGCTATCGGTAAACGGGATCTGATTCATGAGCTCCTTGACTCTTGACCAGCTTGCCATCCATTTGGCCATAACGTCATGAAGACTCTGCTCTGCCTTCTCGCTGTTTCTCCTGTCTTGTTTTTGGCTTCTTGCACGACCACTAGCCAAGTCAGTCTGGATTATGCCTCAGCTCCTGGTCATGTCCGCCCTGGGGCTTCAGAGTTTGCCACTCAGGCCTTCATGGATCGCCGTGACGTGTCGAGCATGCATCTCGGTACGGTTCGAACCCATGTGGGCACCCCTCTGGAGTACATGCAGACCCGCATTCCTGTTGCGGATGTGGTAACAAATGCCTTTGGCTATGGGCTGGAGGCTAGAGGCATGTTGGCGCCGCGCTCTGGCGCACGTTTAATTGTGACAGGTGAGGTATTGGATATGCATTGTAAGCTTCTCGTGCATCCATACGCTTACGCTAAAATCAGGGTTTCTATTCTGGAGGCTGCCACTGGGCGCGTTCTATATTTTGGGGAGTATGAAGGCGAGCGCCAGAGCCGTGCCTTTGTGCCTGGCAGTGGTTCACCAGTGTCCATTTTGACTCGACTGGCTTCGGGGGCCCTGCAAGACGCCGTGGACCGTGCTCTCGATGATCCGAGAATGCGTGCAAGCGTTGGAACACGCTTGGAGGAGACCCATGGCTTCAATCCAACGAGGATTTGAGCTCTTTGTGCTGGTTTGCTTTTCTTCAGAAGATCATTCCTTCAGAACGTGAACTGCCTTTTTTGCGTCGGTTGGTTGAGCGAGCTCAAGTGATGCAGCTGCCGCGTTACAATTTAAGCTGCATTTTAGATTGGCACTAGAATGTCCGCTACTCTTTGTGAATGAGTATGAAAGCTCTTTGCCAGCTACTTTCGGTTCTCATCGGCCTTGTCTGCGCTGTGTTCATGATTTTTGGTATCCTGCCTTTGTTGGGCTGGACCCTCTGGGCCACTCTAGCCGGCTGTGTGCTCGGCATCATCTTCGGTGTTTTTCCGGACCGCAAAATCGGTCTAATCATTAACGTCGCTGTAGCCGTGGTGGCTCTGCTGCGCCTCATGCTCGGCGGCGGGCTGGTTTAATCCCATGTCAAACATTTGCAGCTGAGGAACTTCAAGGGGGAAACTTTTTTAAGGTAGTCTTGCTTTGGCTCGCTGATCACAACTGATAAGGAAAGTGCAGATGGTTGAAGCTCACTTGGCCCTTGAGGTGCTCAAAAAACTCGGATTCCATTTTCTATAAAAAGATATGGTAATTAGAGTAATTTTGGTTTTCATTAAGGTCCAATGACTGGTTTGGACCCCATTCGCATTCTAATCGTCGAGAACGAAGGCCTCGTCGGCTGCGACATGGCTGCTTTTCTCAATGATTTGGGGTATTGGGTTATTGGCACGTGCTCGACGAGCGATGATGCTGTTCGCCTGTTTGATGACTTGAGGCCAGATTTGGTTTTGATGGATGTTCATTTGGACGCTTCTTTAGATGGCATTGAGACGGCCTTTCGACTTCAGCAGCGTGGCCCTGTTGCGATTGTCTATGTGACCGCCTGTGCGGATCAGGAAACCGTAAAACGTGCGAGAGAAACCCATCCTCAAGGCTATCTGCTGAAGCCTTTCAGCCAAGATGAGCTACGGCTAACGGTTGAGGTAGCTGCCAGTCGCGTTCAGGAAGAAATTGGACGCAGGCGGCGCGAGCATAGCTATGCCGAGATGTTCGAAAGCTTGGCAGATGGGGTCATTGTCGCCGATCTAGCTGGGGTCATAGCGTTCATGAATCCAGCCGCTGCGAAGACAACAGGTTGGTCTCAAAGAGTCAGCGTCGGTCGCTCTTTGCATGAGGTATTTCGAATCTACCATGCGAGTGGTGAGCCTGCCGCCGTTGAACTAGCGAGTCCGGCGAAGGTGCTTAACGAGCGTGTCGTATGGCTGACCACACGTGATGGTTATCGGGTTCCCGTGCAGGATCGCTCGACACCTCTGCGTGATCAAAACGGGCAGTTAAGTGGAATGGTGATCCTCTTTCGGGCGCTGCCGAACTGGGTGCTCAATGAGCCAGTGACACCTGCTGCACTCTCTGATGTTACAGCCACTGCTCAGGCACCTCTGGTGGACGTGGTGGAGAGCATTTCCGATCCTTTGATCATCTTAGATGGGCGCTGGCGGCTGACTTACACCAACGCCAGTGCCAAGCAGCTCTTCAGCTGTCATGAAACAAAGTTGATGGGAGTGGCCTTTTGGGATCTGCTGCCTGAAGCGACGCGTGAAGAACATTACCCTGCACTAGGGCACGCCATGTTGCACCGCGAGACGGTGACTCGTGAGGTTTATCTCGAGGAAAGGCAACTTTGGTTGGAACTACGCGCCTACCCTTTTGCAGAAGGGCTTTTGTTGCTGCTGCAAGACACCACCTCGCGACGAGAGGAAGTCGAACGCCGCCATCGATTAGATCGCCTCGAATCGCTCGGGCTTTTGGCTCGCGGATTTGCCCATGAGTTTAACAATCTTCTCACGGTGCTACTGGGAAATTTGTCACTGGCAGAAATGCGGCTGCGCACAGTGATTCAGCTGCCAGAACTTCAAATGGCGAAGCAGTCCACGCTTCAGGCCCAGGGGCTTGTTCAGCAATTGCTGACGTTTGCCCGAGGCGGAGCACCCATCAAGCGGCCCACTCCGCCAAGTGAATTGATCCAGCAGTTCTTTCTGCATCACAGTCGCGTGCCACACATCCAGTATCGACTAGAGATTGCACCCCAGTTGCCCACTCTTGCCGTCGATCCTGCACAGATTCGACGATTGCTGGGTAATCTGATGCGCAATGCGGAACAGGCTCAGCCAAAAGATGGAACCATCGTCTTGAGCTGCCGTGCTCATGATCCAGGGGAAAGCTATCCTCATGAACTGCCTGTAGATCATCAAGAGTCTCCCGCTGGGGTCATTATTGAGATCATTGATCAAGGGGAAGGCATTTCAGTGGAAAATTTGCCTCATATTTTTGAGCCGTACTTCAGCACACGTAAGGCGGAAAATGCCACGGGTCTCGGATTGACCGTCTGTGAATCGATTGCGAAAGGCCACGGAGGTTCCATTTCCGTGCGTAGCGGATTGGGCAAAGGCACCTCAGTCAGTCTCTATCTGCCTGTGGATGCAGATGGAGAGGAAGGCGATGCGATGGGGCTGAGTCATGGTGTTCCAAGCCAAACTTCCGCCGTCACTACGCGCATTCTCATTCTGGAAGATGACCCGCTGGTGAGTGCCTTGATCGTGCGTAGCCTAACAAGTCAAAGTTACGAAGTCATTGAGACCACAGAGGGCAGCGAGACCGTGCGTGTCTATCAAGAGGCTATGCAGAATAGCCAGACCTTTGACCTAGTGATCCTTGATCTTAGCATCCCTAACGGCATGGGAGGGGCACGTGCCATGGAAAAGTTGCGTCAGATTGATCCCGAAGTCTTGGCCATAGTTTCCAGCGGTTATAACGACGACCCGGTAATGGCTAAACCGGCCAGTCATGGTTTTGCTGCCGTATTACCCAAACCTTACGAGCCTGCTGATATGCTTAGGCTCGTACGCACTGTCCTGAATCAGCGGGCTGTAGGTCGGTAATCTGTTCCGTGCAGATCAGTGAAGAGACGAGGTTCTGCAAAAGAGCGTTAGTTCAGCAACGTATGAGTTTACTTTATTCTCATGCTCTTAGCAGAACTAACCTGGGCTGAAGTCGCCGCTCTCGACCGTGCCACGCCCGTTGTCATTCCCATCGCGGCGTTGGAGCAGCATGGAACGCATATGCCCCTCTTCACCGATTCGATGTTGATGGCAGAAATCGCACGCCGTGCTGAGATCGAACTTAGCAACAAAGTGCTCTTTGCTCCGCTACTCTGGCTCGGAAACTCTCATCATCACCTGGACTTTCCTGGCACACTCTCAGCTGAGCCTCGGGTTTATCTCGATTTGCTGGTCGGATTGTTGGAAAACTGGATCTCTCATGGTTTTCGGCGCCTGATTTTTCTCAATGGCCATGGCGGCAACGATGTGCCTGGTAAGCAGGCCGTGTTTGAAGTGCGTCAGAAGCACCGACACCGAGATGACTTGCTGCTTTTGTTTGCGACGTATTGGAATTTGGTGTCTGACGCACGAGGTGCTCACCCCGAGCTTAACCAACGAGTTATGGGCCACGCCTGTGAGTGGGAGACCTCCATGGTCATGCGGTTGAACCCCGCTCTCGTTAAAGGCCAACAAACCGTGGGTGGTATTCCGTTTGGCAATCCCTTTGAACCTGCGACTCGCGGTTGGATCATGCGCGACCGCAGTTCATTGGGGCATGTCGGTGATCCCATGGAGGCTACGGCCGAAAAGGGGGAGGCTCTTTTTCAAACCTTCACATCTGGCACCGTGAAGATGCTGCACCGAATGATCGCTTGGGATGGCTCAAGCTGGGAAGGATAACATTTATGTTAGCGCGCGCATCAACATGGAAATGGTGGGTCACCTGCCTTCTGCTACTGGCGACCACAATCAACTACATGGATCGGGTAACGCTAGCGAACGCCTCTGTGCGAGTGACGCAAGAGTTTGGTCTCAGTGAAGAGCAGTATGGGAATCTTGAGTTGGCTTTTGGTTGGGCCTTCGCGCTAGGGTCAATTGTGTTTGGTTTTTTGGCGGACCGCTTTCCCCTCTACTGGCTCTACCCCGTTACGCTCGCAGGTTGGTCGGTCATGGGAATGATCTCAGGTTGGACAGCCGACTACACACAACTGCTTCTTTGCCGAACCTTATTGGGTTTTTTTGAAGCGGGTCACTGGCCATGCGCACTGAAAACAACCTTGGTTGTCCTGACGGAAAAAGATCGAACCATGGGCAATAGTGTACTGCAAAGTGGTGCTAGCATAGGAGCTATCATCACACCGCAAGTCATGAAATGGCTGATGACAGATGAACTTGGCTCTTGGCGCTCTGCGTTTGTTGCTGTTGGAGCGTTTGGTCTATTATGGGTAGTCATTTGGCTTTGGATGATGCGTGATGGACGACTTGGCGATACGCCCGTGCGGGCTAGATCGGCCATGCCGCTAGCCCTGGGGCAAATTCTTGTTAGCCGTAGATTTTGGGCTCTGGCGCTGCTTATCACAGGCACCCAGAGTGTCTGGCACATCTATCGTGTGTGGCTGATGAAGTTCCTGCAAACGGGGCGTGGTTACAGCGAAGAGGCAGCCTTGAATTTTCAGTCAGCTTATTACGTGTCCACCGATGTAGGCTGTTTTTTGGCTGGTGCATTTTCACTCTGGCTCGTTCGAAACAAAGGTCTCAACGCTCATGAAGCAAGACGCTCGATTTATTTCGGAGCCTGTTTGCTTACCTCCATGAGTCTTAGCTTACCGTGGCTAAGTCGAGGGCCCATTCTTTTGGTAGCGCTGCTGCTGATCGGCGCGGGAGCCTTAGCGCTGTTTCCTTGCTACTATGGCTTTGTTCAGGAGCTTTCTGCGGAGCATGTTGGGCGTCTTACGGGCCTTCTTAGCATGTGGGTTTGGGCAGTTACCTCGCCGCTTCATAAGTTGTTTGGCTGGATCGCAGACAGCACGAAAAGCTACGATGCAGGTTTGGTCGTGGCCGGGCTTGCACCCTGGCTTGGGGTTTGGGCGATGAAAACACTCTGGGTTAGGCAGAGTCCTGACGTTGATGGCGCAGCGACCTGAATTTTCCTGGAGCCATGCCAGCGTAGCGGCTGAAGTGCCGTGTGAACGCGCTTTGGTCACACCAGCCGGTCATGATCGCAATGTCAGCTAGAGAAACGTCTGTCTCTGTCAGCAGTCGTGTGGCCTCATCCAGTCTTAGCTTATGCACCCATTGTAGCGGGCTCATCTGGAACAGACGACGTACACGCTGCTCCAATTGATAAACGCTCATGCCTGAGACGTTAGCGATCTCTTCAATGCGAAGACTTTC
Organism: Verrucomicrobiaceae bacterium; assembly: GCA_947507875.1. Taxonomy (GTDB): domain Bacteria; phylum Verrucomicrobiota; class Verrucomicrobiia; order Verrucomicrobiales; family Verrucomicrobiaceae; genus Prosthecobacter. The sequence goes on from CANNQP010000032.1 coordinate 22,819, forward strand.
TTTGTAGCGCTTTTGGATGTGTTGAAGCGCAGTTGCGAGTTCGCTGAATCCTGGTGCTTTTTCCCCTGGGGCGTTCAGGTCCCGCGAGATGCCTGCAATGCCGATGATCTGGCCACGATCATCGCGCACTGGATGTTTGGTGGTGAGGCACCATCCCGCCTTCCTGCCTGGGTAAATGTGAAGCTCGAGCTGGCTTTCGATGCTTTGCCCGCTCATCAGCACCTGCTTGTCTTGCCTTGCGTAGCTGGATGCAAGCGCGGGGGGGAAAACTTCGGCAGGCGTTTTGCCGATGAGCTTGGATTTATCGCCCCCGGCACATCGGTCTGCCAGCGTTTGGTTCACACGTACATAGCGACCCGCTGTGTCTTTGATGAAATAGACTACATCTGGCAGGGAATTGAAGAGAGTCTCCGCACAACGCAACGCAGAAAAAAGATCATCGTGGTCGTTCATTCTGAAATCATTTGGCAGAATCTATCGACAAAAGCAATCACCAGCAAAACTAGCCAGAGAGCACATGGCGTCTTCTTGATGAATGGAGATTCGCGAGATCTAGGCCCATCAAACCGATGCCTGATTTTGGCTAAATTTGGTCACTGCATGAGGAAAACCTATCAAGACTCTGGTTTCATTCTGCGTCAGAAAATGCAGATGTCCTTAAGTTCCCCTCGCTGGAGCGGCGTGTTTCCTGCCGTGCTGACCCAAATGCATGCCGACCAATCCCTGAATCTGGAGGCATGTGCCAAGCATTTCGAAGCACAGTTGCTGGCAGGTGTCTCTGGCTTGATTGTGTGCGGTTCTCTGGGCGAAAATCAGTGCCTTCAGCCCGAGGAAAAACGTGCTGTGCTAAGATGTGCGGTCGAGACGGCAAATGGCCGAGTGCCAGTGCTGACCGGTGTGGCCGAAATGAGTACCCGCACGGCGGTCCAATACATGCATGATAGTGAGAAGCTGGGTGCAGCAGGCTTCATGATCATGCCGCCGATGGTTTATAAGTCAGATCCGGCCGAGACCGAGCATTGGTTCCGCACCTTGGCTGCTGCAACCGCTTTGCCCTGGATGCTGTACAACAACCCCGTGGGGTACTCGACTGATGTCACGCCTGAGATGTTTGCGGAACTGGCAGATATTGAGAATCTGACTTCGATTAAAGAAAGCAGTGCTAACCCGCGTCGCATCACTGAAATCCGCAATCGCGTGGGAGATCGTTATCAGTTGTTCACGGGCGTCGATGACCTCATGCTCGAATGCTCCATTCTGGGTATTGATGGTTGGGTGGCTGGTAGTGGCATTGCTTTCCCCAAAGAAAATCAGAGACTTTGGGATCTGACTCGTCAGGGGCGTTGGGATGAGGCGCGTGCTCTTTACCGCTGGGCTCAGCCTCTCATGAAGTTGGATACCCACCTGCACTTCGTGCAATACATCAAGCTACTGTGCCAAGAGACCGGCCTCGGCCAAGAATGGGTGCGAGAGCCAAGGCTACCTCTTGAAGGGCGAGAGCGTGATGAAGTGCTAACGATCATTCGTGCAGCACTTGCAAAGCGAGACCAGTTAGCTGCTTGATGCTAGAGACCGATCATTACGATTCTCGATGGAGTTTGTAGGGCATGACGTTATTGCTATTCCATTGGCAAACGTAGAGATCGCCTTGGCTATCCGCACAAACATCGTGGCAGTTGTGAAAGACAGGCTTGTCTTGCAGCATAACCTTGAGTCGTCCTTCTTCATAGCGTGGCTCTTGACCCCCAGGGTTAGAAATGACGCGGTCTTGATCATCCAAGATGGTGATAAAACCACGGCCCTGCCACATGCGGTAGTCGTCGGGCTTTGCGCCAAAACAGACGCCTGACATGAGGAGTCTGTCATGAATCACTGGGCGGCTAATGTAGGCGCCAGGCAGATAGACGCTACGTACATGCTTACCCTCCAGCGTGAACCAGTTGAATTCGTTTCGGACGCGCTCGGTCACGACGAGTAGTGAGGTGCCTGAGCGTGAATCGATCGCAACACCATGGGCTTGCATGAAGCGGCCAGGGTTCGTTGGTTGGGTGCTTTTGCCCCCAAATTTAGAAATAAAATTTCCTTTGGCATCAAAACGCAGGATGAACTGGGAGCCGTATCCATCTGCAACATAGATATCGCCATTCGGGGCGACTGCTGTCTCGGTCGGACGATAGTCTTCCGCGGGTTGGTATGCGCCACATTTCACGGCATGGGGCAGCTCCATCAAGATCTCCCCATCGAGGTTTGTTTGAACCACCCGGCCTGGGCCCGGATCGGTAATGTAGAGGCTCTCTCGGCCGTTGCTGTCACGATGCAAGGTCAGGCCATGCGCTCCGCCCATTTGTAGAGTCCAGGTTTGTAGCAAACGACCATCTGTTGCGTAAACCAATAGGTTATTGGCGGCATGATTGGTCAGCATGAAGAGTCGGCCATCCGCAGACTGCACCATTTCGTGACAGTCTTTCACTTTGATCCGGTCCGGGTCAGCGCGGCTCCACCGTTTGTCCACTCGGTAACGCAGGTTTCCGTGGCCGATGACTTCGCCATGATACGCTGGTGCTGTTTTACTTTGAGCACGAATGTAGGGTGCGGCCAGCATCGCCAAAGAATGAAGAGCGAAATGGCGCCGATGGAGCAAGGGCTGTGGGTGGATGGACATGATGGGTAAAGCTGTGCTACTCTTGCCGCTTTGCCTAGTTGTGGCAATCGCGTTGCGAGATGGTAAAGTCAGTTTAGTCTCAGTCACGATGCTAGTCGCACCCCAACGTCTTGCGCCCCCTGGAAAGCGTTCGCTTTTTTCACTCCTGCCAGCTTTGTTCTTGGCTGGATGTGCCGGGTATGAAGTGCCGCTCTTCGATAAAATGGCTAAGGCGGGTAGGGGCAAGGAATCCTCCCTGGCAAAGTCGGACGAGGCGATGTATTTGCGTGAAAGAGCGCGCATGGATGCGGAGTCGCAGGTGATTGAAGCTGCGATCCGTGAGGCTCCCTCAAGCAACATGGATCTCGCTTTCCTGCTAGGCATCAGTTACGAGGAGGCCAAGGCCATTTCTCAGGAAAACATGGAGATGCAGGCGGGCGAAGTTCGATTCGCGGCTGATGAAATTCAGGTGCTGACCTCGGAGCGCAACGGCCGACCGAACAAGGTGCGAGCCAAGGGGCGTGTGTATTTGGAGGCAGGCAGCGGACAAGACATCACCAAGGTTCTGTGCCAGGAAGCTTATGTGAGTACAAAGGAAGTCGTATTGCGTGGTAAGCCTATCATTCAGCGAGGCAATAGCACGATCGAGGGACTCAAAGATGAGACGGTGGCCTATCTCCTAGGCTGGCGTTTGCGAGTCATCGGTCTTCATCGTTTGATCGCCAAATCGTCTTTGGCAGCATTGCCTGATTTAGGACCATGGACGGATGGGCCTAATCCGATTCTTCCTCCTTTGACTGAAGCTGCGGTACCAGGAGATATTCGAGATCAAATGTTAAAAGCAGCGGAAGCCGAAGCCGTGCTCCAGCAAAACAAAGCTGAGGCCATGGCGCAGCCTGTCTTGCCACCTGCGCCTTGGGTTAAGCCAGAGCCACGCAAGCCGTAATCCATTTAGGCAAGCAACGACCTGACCACCTTCGTCGGCTCCACGCCGGTAAGTTTGAAGTCGAGGCCCTGCGCGCGAAACGTGAAACGTTCGTGGTCGATGCCCAGCTGGTGCATGACCGTGGCATGTAGGTCGCGCACATGTACCGGATTTTCGGCCACGTTGTAGCTGAACTCATCTGTCGCACCGTAGGTCATGCCAGGTTTGATGCCACCGCCAGCCATCCACATGGTGAAACAGCGCGGATGATGATCGCGACCAGCTTCGGGGCTGTCCCATTTGCCTTGTCCGGCGACGCCACGGCCGAATTCACCGCCCCAGAGCACCAGCGTCTCATCGAGCAGACCGCGTTGCTTCAAATCCTTGATCAGTGCTGCGCTCGGCTGATCGGTGTCACGACAGCGTGCGGTGCACCAGCTGGGTAGGCGACTGTGATGATCCCAATCGGGATGGAAGAGCTGGATGAAGCGCACCCCACGCTCTGCAAGACGGCGTGCGAGAATACAGTTCGCTGCGTAACTGCCCGCACGACGCGAATCTGGCCCATACATCTCAAACACATGATCTGGCTCGTCCCTGAGGTCCGTCAACTCTGGCACGCTCGCCTGCATGCGGTAGGCCATCTCATACTGGCGAATGCGCGTGGTGATCTCTGGATCGTGGGTCTGGGCAAAACGCATCTGATTGAGCTCCGCGAGCCCGTCGAGCATGCCTCGGCGCAAATGACGCGGTAGCCCCTCGGGATCGCTCAGGTACAAAACGGGGTCCTTCGAGTTGCGTAGTTTCACGCCTTGGTAGCGCGATGGCAGGAAGCCGCTGCCCCAGTAGTGATCGTACAGCGGCTGATCGCTCGGGCGCTGCATCTTCGAGATGAGCACGAGGTAGTCCGGTAGGTTGCGGTTCACGCTACCGAGTCCGTAGCTGATCCACGCACCCATGCTCGGACGGCCGGGAAGTTGATGGCCGGTCAAAAACTGCGTCATCGCCGGCGCATGATTGATTTGATCCGTGGTCATCGACTTGATGAAGCACAAGTCATCTGCCACGCCCTGCAGGTGCGGTAGCCACTCGCTGATCGTGGCACCGCTCTGGCCGCAGCGGGAAAATTTCGTGATCCCTGGCAGAATGAGCTGCTTCTGATTCGCCGTCATCGTCGTGAGCCGCTGACCCTGGCGTACGCTCTCAGGCAGTTCCTTGCCCGCCCAATCCATCAAACCCGGCTTGTGATCAAAAAGCTCAATTTGTGAAGGCCCACCCGATTGCGTGAGGAAAATGACCCGCTTTGCCTTCGGCGCAAAATGTGGCAGCGAGGGCAATCCTGGCACTTCCTGCTGCCCGAGCGCATGCAGCGCCATCGCACCGACGGAAACGCCGGTGCATTGGCCGAGAAAGTAGCGGCGTGTGGTGGCAAGGGGGTCGTGGAATGGAGTTTCCGACATAGCTTATGTTCATCTAACGCTCGTCCGCCTTAGGCTTCTACCGTGCGCTGGAAAAGGACATGGATACGCGAGTTTTGTGCAGGGCTTGTTCCATTCAGGGCTGGAAATCGCTCTTGGGCTTGTCCAGTTGACTGGCTCGTTTCAATTCCTCAATGAACACTTGCAGCACTTTGTCTGGCCGACTTCGTTCTAAAGTGCCTGCGGAGATGCAAACGGGAGCGGGTTGTGGCTTGAGTGGTTTGAGGAGGACGCGCTCGGGAATCATGCAAGCGATTCTCTCCACGACAAGTGCGATGCCTAGTCCCGCTTCTACCGCGTTGATGAGGCTGGTGAGCCCGTCGCACTCACTGGCGATCCTCGCATTCATGCCATGACTTTTGAACCAGTCACTGATGAGGGCCCAGTAGTCGGGATACTCACGTGGATTGTACACCACAAGCCGCTGATCATTCAGGTCAGCGGCCACAAGTTGTTTCTTGGTCTGCAGGGGGTGTTGTCGAGGGACGGCAACACGCCAAGTTTGCTTCTGAATAGGGTGCCAACTCACGTCAGAGGATTCTTTGCCAGTCTGCACAGTCACCACCACATCCAGGTTGCCTTTGAGCAGGCCTTCCAGCATCTCCATGCTCGTTAGGTCGGAAAGTTCCACCCGAGCGCGTGGATGAATTTGGGAAAAGGCCTCCATGGCCGGAACCAAAATCCCTGCGGTGAGAGAAGGGGAATAACCCACGCGGAGGGTTTGCGCTTTCGCCGTGGCACGCACGCGTTGTTCCAGAAGTTCGGCCTTTTCGATCAAGGATTTGCCTTCTCTCAAAAGCAATTCGCCCGCAGGCGTGAGGGAGAAGGAATGGGCTGCGCGCTCCAAGAGCATCAGGCCCAGATCATCTTCCATGGTTTTGATCTGCCGACTCAGAGCAGGCTGCGTCAGACCCAGACGCGAGGCGGCACGGCTGATGTTACCATCTTCAGCAGCGGCAATGAAGGAGCGTAGCAGACGTAGTTCCATGTGGCCTAGCCATGCATCAAGGCAGAGGCTCGGCAAGGTTTCTGTCGCTGGCTGTGGGCAGCATTCGTTTCATGCAGTCTGAGGCTAAAAAGACTGAATTGGCCAAATGCTCAGCAAGCCGCACAATAGCACTGCCATGAAAATACTTCTTCGACGTTCTCAAGAAAGAGGCCACGCCAACCATGGTTGGCTCGACTCCTACCATACCTTCTCTTTTGCAGACTATTATGATCCTGCGCACATGGGGTTTCGCAGTTTGCGGGTGATCAATCAGGACGTGATTGCTCCTGGCGCAGGCTTTCCTACCCACCCGCATCGTGACATGGAAATCTTCAGCTACGTGCTCTACGGAGCCCTGGCTCATAAAGACAGCATGGGCCACGGGCGCACGCTAAAGCCGGGCCAAATCCAGCTGATGTCTGCTGGGCGTGGGGTGACACACAGCGAATTCAATCCATCGCACGAAGAGCCTGCTAGCCTACTTCAGATTTGGATTCGTCCGCGCCAACTGGGGTTGACACCAAGCTACACCGAGTGGCATCCAAAGCCTGAGCATGATCACACGGCCAAGGTGTTGGTCATCTCCTCTGACGGGCGGGAAGGCTCCGCGACCATCCAGCAAGATGCGGATGTTTACCGCATCCGAATCCATAAAGATCAATTCACCAGTCATGAGGTGCGTTCTGGACGTGGTGTTTGGTTTCAGCTGATTCGCGGCCAAGTTAAGACGGCTGGACAGGAGTTGAACTCTGGCGACGCCATCAGCACCGAGGATACGGGAACATTGATCCTTGAAGCATCGGAGGACGCCGAAGGCCTTCTGTTTGACCTAGGCGCTTGAGTTCTCACCGTGGTTTTTATTTCCCAAGTGGCGGAGGTTCTGCTTTGAATGAAGTGACTTCCGCCATGATTTCTCGCCGCTCCTTTCTCACTTGCACGAGCGCGGCTGCGCTGACCGGCTGCCAAATGCCTCAGTCCATGCCGCCATCTCAGAGGGTTACCAATGGCCCGTTTCTGTTGGGGATCGACATGTTGGCAGCGCGGGGCTTTGATCTGCTGCGCGGCCGACGAGTGGGCCTGATCACCAATCACACCGCCTACACGAGCCGTGGGGAAATGACACGCGTGGCCATGCAACGTGCGCTTGGTCCCGGCTTGGTGGCTTTGTATGGACCGGAGCATGGCATCTATGGTCATGTGCCTGCGGGCAAGCACATCGCGACTCAGCGGGATCGCGTGACCGGGGTGATCGTTCATTCATTGTATGGACCGACGCGCAAACCGACACCTCAGCAGCTCGCAGGGATCGACACGCTGGTTTTTGATGTCCAAGACATCGGTGCGCGCAGCTACACTTACATCAGCACCATGGCAGTAGCGATGGAAGCCGCCGCAGAACAAGGCAAAGAGTTTGTGGTGCTAGATCGTCCCAATCCCATGGGGGGATGGCGAGTCGAGGGACCTTCTGTCGAGGCGCGCTGGAAGTCTTTTGTCAGCCAGCTGCCGATTCCTTATGTGCATGGCATGACCGTTGGTGAATTGGCCATGATGACTGCGGCCCAAGGCTGGATCGGTCGTGCTCCTCGGCTGACCGTTGTGAAGATGCAGGGCTGGAATCGAGGCATGACCTGGGGCCAAACAGGCCTTCGCTGGCATGCGACTTCTCCTAACATCCCGCACGCGACCTCTCCTCTCTACTATGTCGCCACTGGAATCCTCGGTGGGGCGGCGGCAGTGGATGTTGGAATTGGCACGGAAAATCCTTTTGGATATGCTGGTGGCAGCGGCGTGAGTGCTCAGTCCATGCTGGCGGCTTGCCATCGCTTTGGCATGAGTGGGGTCCGTTTTAGCGCTTATTCCAGCCGTGGATTTGGTGGGGTTCGTTTGAGCATTGATCCCCAAGCTCAGGCAGATCTTACGGCACTGGATGTGCTCATGCTTGAGGCTCTCAATCGACTGAGTGGGGGGCGAACGGTGGCGCGCATGAGTGGTGATAAGCTGAACCTTTTTCACAAGGTCTATGGGAGTGAGGCGCTTTACCAAAGCCTGCGGCGGGGGGCACCTGTGAGCCGTTTGATTGACGGATGGCAGGGTAACGTGCAGTCCTTTCGCGCGGCACGGCAGAAGCATCTCATGTATGCCTGAGTCTGGGACTGAGGATCCGTGAAGATTGTTGCTCGGAGCTCGTTTGTGAACGGCATGATTTATCGAATCGTATCGCTTTTGCTCTCCATGTCCTTTGTCGCTCTGGCGGAGGAACGGCCGAATGTGCTCTGGTTTGTCGTGGATGACATGTCGCCAAACTTTTCCTGCTATGGCGAGAAGCTTATACAGACGCCTGCGGTAGATCGACTCGCGGCCGAAGGTGCCCAGTTCACGCGGGCTTATGTCACGGCTCCCGTTTGCTCCACCTGCCGCTCCGCCTTGATCACGGGCATGTATCAGACCACGGTGGGTGCGCATCATCATCGCAGTGGGCGTGGAGAGCTGAAGATCCATCTGCCAAAGGAGGTGACACCTCTGCCTGTGCTTTTTCAAAAAGCAGGCTACTACACCTGCATCGGGAGTGGCCTTTCTGATCTTGATCACCGAGGCATGAGCTTCGCGATGCCTAAGGGAAAAAAGAAAAAGCAGGCTCCTTCACGCCTGGGTAAAACGGATTACAACTTTGAATGGGACGCGGGCATGTATGACAGCCACGACTGGGCGGATCGCGGGGATAAGCCCTTTTTCATGCAGGTACAACTTCACGGTGGCAAACTGCGTGAAGGCAATGAAGCTGCGCGAGTCGCTTTTCGAGAGCGTGTCATCCAAGAACTAGGCAGCGCAACGGATCCTCAGCAGGTGAAGCTGCCTCCTTATTACCCAGCCGATCCTGTCTTGCTAGAAGACTGGGCTCTTTACCTGGATGCTGTTCGCTTGACGGATCTGCACGTGGGGCGTGTTCTAGCGCGGTTGGAAAAGGAAGGTCTTTTGGAGAAGACCTTCATCGCCTTCATCACCGATCACGGCATCAGTCACGCCCGGGGGAAGCAGTTTCTCTATGACGAAGGCACCCACGTTCCCTGCATCATTCGTGGGCCTGGGATCGCGCGCTCGAGTGTGCGCAAAGATTTGATCATGCACATCGATCTCGCGGCGACCTCACTGGCGGCTGCGGGCATGCCGATTCCGTTGACCATGCAGGGGCATGATCTGTTTTCCAAAGATCGGGCTTCTCGGGAAGCGGTCTTTGCCGCTCGGGATCGTTGCGACGAAACGGTGGAGCGGCTGCGGAGCGTGAGGACGGATCGCTTTCTCTACATTCGGAACTTTTTCCCCCAGCGTCCCCATCTTCAACCGAATGCCTACAAGGATGGCAAGTTGATCGTGCAGCGGCTGCGGGTTTTGCATGATCAGCAGAGTCTGCCAGCCCTTGCTGAAGCATTGCTCTTTTCTCCCACGCGTCCGATCGAGGAACTCTATGATCTCTCTCGGGATGCGTTTCAGATCGACAATCTGGCTGCTGATCCCGCATGGAAAGATCAGCTGGAGACGCATCGCCATCAGCTCGATGCCTGGATGCAGGAATCGCGAGATCCAGGGCTGGAAAGCGAAGCCATGTACGATAGCGACATGGTGGAATACTTAAAAAAGCCGAGCCCTGAAGTGGCTCGAAATATCGCACTCATGAAGCAATGGGCGCGAGAAGGGAAGTGAGAGGCTAGCTTTTGAAGATGCGACGTTATTGGATTGAGATCATGAAATCATCTTGGCTTTGGATCCTGACAGTGGGGCTAGGCTTGTCCTCCGCTATCGCGCAGAAACCCAACTTTTTGATCATTTTGACCGATGATCATGGTTACGGCGATGTCTCCGCCTATCAGGCCACGGAGGTGCGCACGCCGAACATCGATCGGATCGGTCACGAGGGCCTATGCTTTACAGCGATGAGGGCCAATGCCACGGTTTGTTCGCCCTCACGCGCCGCTCTGTTGACGGGCCGCTATCCTGATCGGGTCGGTGTTCCGGGCGTCATTCGGAGTCAGCCGGACAACTCCTGGGGTTGGTTTTCGCCCCAGGTTCCTACACTTGCTGACGAATTGAAAAAGCTCGGCTATCACACGGGTGCGATCGGTAAATGGCACCTCGGGCTGGAGTCGCCCAATACACCGAATGAGCGTGGCTTTGATCATTTCCACGGTTTCCTGGGTGACATGATGGACAGCTACATCACGCATCGTCGCGATGGCAAAAACTACATGCGCCTGAATGCGCAAGAGGTTCAGCCGCAGGGGCATGCGACAGAAGTCTTCACGACCTGGGCAAATGATTATTTGAAGGCGCGAGCCCAGGCGGTGAACCAGCCTTTTTTTCTCTACCTAGCTTACAACGCGCCACATTTTCCGATTGAGCCTCCGGTTGAGTGGCTGGCGCGGGTGAAGACGAGGCTGCCTCACGTGAGTGAAAAACGCGCCATGAATGTGGCTTTCGTGGAGCATTTGGATGATTGCATAGGCAAGGTGCTTGCCACGCTTCAGGAGACGGGGCTCGACCACAACACGTTGGTGATCTTTAGTGCGGACAATGGAGGCTCGCTGCCGCATGGGCAGAGCAATGCGCCTTGGCGTGGTGGAAAACAAGACCACTACGATGGTGGGCTGCGTGTGCCTTTTTTGATGCGCTGGCCTGCGATGATCAAGCCGGGCAGGCGCAGCGATTATGCCGGATTGAGTTTTGATGTCTTTCCAACCTTCATCGAACTCGCGGGGGGGAGATCACCCTCGGGAATCGACGCCGTTAGTCTCGTGCCGTTGTTGCGTGAGGTGGCTATGCCTGCGGGCCGAGAACTCTACTTTGTGAGGCGTGAGGGAGGTCCAACTTATGGTGGCAAAAGTTACGAGGCGATCATTCGTGGGGACTGGAAGCTTTTGCAAAACGACCCCTGGACTCCTCTGGAGCTCTACAACATCAAGCAAGATCCTGAGGAAAAGAGCAACGTGGCGCGTCAACATCCTGAAGTTTTTCGCGAGCTTTCATCAGTGCTTCGCCAGCATATTCAGCGTGGGGGGGCTGTGCCTTGGCAACAGCCAACGAAGTCGGATTGATCGCCCATGCGCAGCGGTGCCTAGTTTCCCCTGTTTGGTTTTAGGTGCACTGGCTGAGCTGAATTGTCGCTCTTTTGATCTTGTCGGCGTTACCTTATGCCGTAGCGTTTGATGCATAGCTTCGACCCATGGGGTCGAATTGGATCTTTTTCATTCGGTCAGGGTTTGGTGGGGTCGCCCACTTCCACACACTCTGCTTCCATTTCCTGCAGTGCTCGTCCTCAGACTGTTGTGGCCCGGCCCGTTTTTATGACATCGGGAGCCTGGTGACCTGGGATGTCTTGTCATGCCTTCACTGGAAGACAGCGCCCTTGTTCATGGGCACCCACCTCGTCTCCCCTGGGATACGAGGCCCCCAGATCGAACGGCACAGGTGGGGAAAGCGCCCCGGCTTAGTCCGGGGCGCTTTTTATTTGATGCTGCCCCAGTGGCTGGTTAACGGCCAATAGCAAAAGAGGGCTGGCCCCACCAGATTGCGCTCGGGGACAGGTCCCCACACCCGGGAGTCACTGCTGTTGTAGCTATTGTCTCCCATCGCAAAATAGTCCTCAGGGCGCAGCTTGACCTTGTTGATCATGCCGCCAACGATTTCGGCGTAGCCATAGCCTCGGTAGCCATTCACCGGTTCTGCACGCGTTCCTTGCATGACTTTTTTAAAGCCTGGCTCTTCGGCCTCCTTGCCATTGATCCGTAGCTTGGGGGATTCCACTTCTAGCACATCTCCGGGCATGCCAGCTAGCCGCTTGATGTAGTGTTGCGCTCCTTGTTCAGCAGGCACGTTGATGCCTCGGATGTGCTTGGTGGTGAAGACGAAGACTTCGCCACGCTTCGGTGTGCGGAAGTGATAGCTGATCTTGTCCACCAAGACGTGATCACCATTGCGCACAATGCCACGTGCTAGCAGCTGCCCTTTGCGAATCGGTTCACCACCGCGTAGACCATACACGACACGACGGTCGGGTGTATCGTTGGTGGTCTCCACCGGTTCGCTATGGATATGCTTCACGAGTTGTAGTTCATCCAGCAACTGACGCTGTGGCGCATTGATCTTGATGGTGTGGCCATCCTGAAAGTGCAGTTGGCAGTAGGGCATGAAGATCAAGAAGCGGTGCTCCGTGATGGGCTGACTGCTGTCGAGGATGCCATCGTGGTCCGACACGACATTGATGTAGCGAGTGCTGGTGAAGAGGGAGGTTAGCTGACCCAGGAGGCTTGGTGTCGGGTCCTCCGTTGTGGCGACGGCCGTGATGCCATTGAGAGTCGGCTGCATGGACCCCGTCGGAATTTGAAAGGGCTGGGCGATGTAGGCGCGAATGCCGAGGGCGATGACGATGGCGACAAAGATGACCTCCACGTTTTCAGCCAATTCACTCTGCGCTGCATCGGGTAGGGCTTTCTCACAGACGCGGTTCAGCTCATCGTTCAGCGTCTTGATGCGTTCGCGGTTTCGTTCCTTGATGGCTTTTTCGAGCTCGGCCCTGAGGCCTACGATTTCATCCAGTTTCGCGACCGGCAGTCGATCTCGCTTGTAGTTGATGAAGCGGGTGACGCCTTTGTGCAGCAGTTTCGCGTGCTTGAGATAGCGGGGGGTGAGAAAAAACATGGTCAGGTGGCAGCCGGGCGGATTCTTCAGCTCTCCCAGCCATTGCGGCAAGTGCCAATCCGCACCTTCCCGTTGCCAACCAAGTGCAGCTAGGACAGGCTGTTCCTTAGCGTTTCTCTGCTCCTTCCATGATTTTGCGCCATCTCTTGCCTCTTTTTTATTTCGCTAGCTTGTGCCCAGCTGCTGATCTGCCGAAAATTTCCTCCCAGCCCATCGCAGCGAAAAAGGAACTGCTGTTTTCGGATGACTTTCAGGTTACTCCGCCAGCCAAGCCTTGGCATCGGGTCGTCGATACCTTTGTCTTTGAATCCGGCGCCCTGAAGGGCACGCAGACCCGTGTGGTGGATACTCCATCAAAGGATGGCAAATCGGTCATCAAGGCCCATGCAGCAGTTCACGGCCTGGAGATCCCAACCCAGCACAGCGTCGTCGAGTGCCGCATCAAGTTTGAGGGGGCGACGATGATTGATGTTGAGTTTGACGACCGGAAATTCACCGGCTGCCACTACGGCCACATTTGTCGTGCTCAGGTGAGGTTGAACGGCGTGACCCTGATCGACGAAAAGGAAGGCAACATGCGCAACGACATCTATGCGATGAAAAAGGACCCGGCCAAGAAGGCGGAGGTGGCCAAGCTGCTCGTGGGCAGGCAGGCTACCTTTCCGATGAAGCTTGAGCCTGGGCGCTGGTATGATCTGGTGGTGGAAACCGTGGGCGATCAGATGCGCGTGAGTTTGGATGGACAAAGCGTCGGCTACCTGAAGTCACCCGGCATTGCTCATGCTACCAAGTCGAAGATCGAACTCGGTGTCGCGGGTCAAAGTGGCTGGTTCGATGACCTCAAGGTCTGGAATGCCGCACCCGCCAACCGCTGAACCAACGGCTACTTCGATGCCCCCGGCAGGCCCACCTGCACGGGGTGCATCAGGTAGGCAATGAGGTCGCGGATCTGATCCTGCTGGAAAGCGAGAAGCAAACCTTCGGGCATCATGGAGATAGGAGAAGTTTTGGTTTTCGTGATCTCAGTCTTCTCCAGGGTCATCGTTTCCGCCAAGGTGCGGAGCGTCAAGGTCTTGTCCGAGGTGCTGGTGATGACACCGCTGAGTACACGACCATCTTGGAGCGTGAGCAGGCTCATGCGGTAGTCCGCGCTGACCACGCCGCTGGGATCGGCAATGTTTTCGAGGAGGTAGTCGAGGTTCGACCGCCCACTGCCGGTGAGGTCGGGGCCGATCTGGCCACCTTCGCCATACATCTGGTGGCAGGCTCCGCAAATGGCCGTGAAGAGCACGCGCCCTTGGCTGAGGTTGGCTTTGGCCAAAGTGGGGGCATCGAGCTGCTTCTTGAGCTTCTCGATGAGTTCCTTTTTGTCGGCGGCGGACTCGCGCAACTCCCCCCAGACTTCGGTCAGCTTCTTGCGTAGAGCCTCGTCTTTGAAATCGCGGACCTGCCGGGCATGGAACGCGGTGACTTCCGCGCGGGCGATCTGGCCTTTGCCCACGCTTTCCAGCATCGCGGCGGCCCAGGCGGGGCGGGACACCAGTGCATCCAGGACAGTTGATCGGTCAGCGGGGGCGAACTTTCGGTAATCCTTCGCCAGTCGCTGGCCGATGGTTGGGTCATCAAACAGCGTCAGTCCACGCACCGCAGTCACGTTGAGCCCACGCACGTCGAGCAAGCTTTCACAAATGGCACGCAAGTCCGCGGGACGTGCCTCGATCAGGGTTTTCAAAGCCGCCTCGCGGGTGGGAGTCTCCGCTTGGGCATCCAACACGATCTTCTTCACGTCATCGAGAGCCCGGCCATCGCCGAAGAGGATGGAGAGGTCGCGGATGAGGTTTGTTTGGCCTTTGGCTAGAAGCGCAAAGTCATCCCAGCTCTCCGGCTTCGGCACCTTCCGCAGACCTTTGAAGGCCTCTGCCATGCCTTCGAGGATGCTCGTCGCCTGCTCAGGCTTGGCACTCGTCAGTAGCGCATTCAGAGGCTCTGGCTGCGTGGCGAGACTGCGGGCGATCCACTTCAGCGTCTTCGGCCAGGAGCAATGCTGGGCGATCTTCACCAGCGCCGCCGGGTCATGCTTCGCCAGCGGGCTGAGGCCAAACCAGACCATGTGCGGCAGGAAGGGATCGTCGGCATACTCCGCGTGCTTCAGCAGCTCGATGGCGAGTTCGGGGCGGTGCTTCAAAGGCAGCCGCTGGAGTGTGCTGGCGAGGGTGAGGTGGACGAGTCCATGCGGTGTCGATCTTGCAATCTGCAAGAGCTGTTGGAACTGCTCGACATCATGCATCCTTTCGAATGGATGAATCGCCATGGGATGTGGTTCTCCGGTAATAAGGTCTAAAGGCCAGAACTGCGTCATTTCACGGATCGCCAGCACACGCTGATGTTCATCGCCCTTGAGATCAGCCTTCGGCCAAGGCTTCCTCCATGCGAAGGGCACCTTCGGCTTCTTCACCTGGCCATAGCTGATCCTGAAAATCCTCCCGCTCGTGCGATGTACGCCGGTGCTGTCGTGGCACTCACCCGTGTCGCTCCAGTCGAGGATGAAACCGCTGCCGTCAGGGCCAGTGCTGATTTCGATGCCTCGGAACCAAGGATCGTCGGTGAGGAAGACATCGGGCTCGTGTTTGCCGACATAGCCGCTGCCGTGGCGTTCGAGGCGCTCCACATTGGCACGGCGACCGTGCATGTTCAGGGTGAAGAGCTTGTTGCGATACTGCTCGGGCCATTGATCGCCCTGATAGATCATCATGCCGATGTGGGCGTGGCCGCCGCCGAGGCTGTTGGCCTTGCCATCGCGGCTTTCGGTCCAGCTTCCGCTGCGGTCGTAGTGGTAGTGATCGGCGATGGTGTCCAGCTTCTCATAGATCAGCGGATTCATCGTGTTCGAGTCCACGAGATGAGCGCCGGGGATGAGGTGCCAGAGATGGCCGGTGACGGTGTTGATGAAGAACATCTCGCCGTTTTGATCCCAATCATGGCCCCAGGGATTCGTGGTGCCATGGGTCAGCACTTCGACGATTTTCCGCTCGGGATGAAAACGCCAGATGCCTCCCTTCATTGGCACGCGTTGTTCGTCTGGCGTGCCAGGCACACCGAGCCTGCCGGGGCAGGAATGCCCGCAGCGACCGTAGAGCCAGCCGTCCGGTCCCCAGCGCAGGCCATTCGCAAAGTTGTGGTAGTTGTCCTTTGCCACCGTGAAGCCATCCAGCACCACCTCGGGCTCGCCATCGGGGATGTCATCGCCATTGCGATCCGGGATGAAGAGCACCTGCGGCGGGCACATGAGCCACACGCCGCCGCGACCGACCTCCACGCTCGTCAGCATCTGCATGTTCTCGGTGAAAACCTTGCGCGTCTCCGCCACGCCGTCCCAGTCTTTGTCTTCGAGGATGATGACGCGATCCTTCAGCGCGAGATCGAAGCGCTTCTGCCGCTCCGCATACGTGTAGTTCTCCGCCACCCACATCCGCCCCTTGGCATCCCAAGCCATGGCGATGGGGTTTTGCACGTCCGGCTCAGCGGCGAAAAGCGTGGCTTGGAAGCCGGGCGGCAGGTTCAGCATCTTCAGCGACTCTTGGGGCGTCGGCGGCTGGGCATCACCGGGGTCGGAATTGTACAGGGCAGGGAAATGGGCTGCCTGAACCATTCCAGAAAGCAGGAGGCCCACAGCCATCCATTGTGGAAAAAATTGAAGGAACATTCGCAAAAAGAGAGCGCAGAGGCTGGGGTGCGATTGGAGAGCTGCGACTGAGGAAAAAGGGGCCTAAGCAACCCAGGCTTTCAGGATCAAGGCTTCACCACAGGCTTGCCATCTTCTACCCAGCCACCGTAGCCGCCATCCAGGTGAATGATTCGAGTGAAACCTAGTTTTTCGAAGATCTTCAGCGAGCGTGTACTGCGTCCGCCTGCTTGGCAGTGGACGAGAACAGGTTGGGTCTTGTCCAGCTTGGCCAGTTGCTGCTCAAAGCTAGGCTCCAAAAGGTCGATGTTTATTGCGTCTTTTAGATGGCCTTCACTGAACTCGTCCTTGGTTCGGACATCCACGAGGGTGACACCGCCCTTTTCGAGAAGCTTGGCTGCGCCGTTGGCATCGACGTGCTGCACGGTGTCAGCGGCAAAGATGAGGGGCGTGGCGATGGCGAAAAACAGTAGAGTCAGTGATTTCATCAGTACCTCCCAAGCTGACGTCTTGGAGCGCGGATCGTCAAGCTGCCAGACGAACATCAACGGTCATTCGGGCAAGCCGCTCATAGAGTCGTCTTTTGGCCAACAAAGGCCACCAGCGGTAAAGGTAAATTTCCAAAGGACGCCACATGGCGACCCAGCCGAGGATGGTCAGACCTTCGCGCATCACCGTCTGGGTGGTGGCGTTGCCATGGATCAGCAGCAGCGCGGCCAGTTGGCAGCTTGTCATGAAGGTTAGGCCGATGAATAGGCTGCTGCGACCTTCTTTCATGAGCTGGCGGAATTCACGCCAAAGCATTTCAGCTCGATAGCTGAAGTAGTGTTGCACGGAATCCTGAACCAGCTCCATCGGACCAGGAGACGCCTGGCTGAGGTGGAGGATCAGGTGCAGGTCCCCATCGCGGGGATGCTCCTGAGCCCAGCTGACGATGAATTCCTCGGCGTCATGATCGAGATCCCTTTCATGAAAGGGAGAGGGGTCCATGGAATTGAAGAGCTGGGCTAGCTCGGTCAGCTGCAGTTCGATCAGGGCAGAGGGCATGGCACCGCTTTTGAGGATGAAAAAAGTGCCCGGCTTGTTGGGCCGGGCACTTGATACCGAGAGATAAAACGATCAGGCCTTCGCCGCAGCGTAGCCTTGGGCCACTTCCGCCCAGTTCACGACATTCCACCAAGCGGCGATGTAGTCGGGGCGCTTGTTTTGATACTTCAGGTAGTAGGCGTGCTCCCAGACGTCCAGGCCCAAGATGGGTGTGCCGAGTTCGGCGTCAGCCACCACGCCTTTCATCAGAGGATTGTCTTGATTGGCGGTGGAGGTCACGGCCAGCTTGCCATCGGGCTTGACGATCAACCAGGCCCAGCCGGAGCCGAAGCGCTTGGTTCCAGCTTCGCCGAAGAGTTTTTTGAAGTTCTCGATGCTGCTGAAGCTGCTCTGGATCGCCTCGGCCAGTTTACCGTCGGGGCCTTGGGGACCGCTGCCAGCCGGGGCCATCCATTTCCAGAACCAAGTGTGGTTGACATGACCACCGCCGTTGTTGCGGAGGGCCATGCGCTGGTCTTCGGGCGCTTGCGAAAGGTCGCTGATCAGGTCGATGACGTTGCTGGTCTGTAGGTTCGAGGCCTTCAGCGCATCGCCCAATTTGGTGATGTAGGTCGCGTGGTGCTTGCCGTGGTGAATGCCCATGGTCATCGCGTCGATGTGCGGTTCGAGAGCTTCGGGCGCATAGGGCAGGGGAGCTTGCTGCAGGCCGATAGGGGCCAGGGCAGCTCGGGTCGGCGTGCTAAGGAGAGTCGCGGCAGCGGCGGTTCCGGCAGTGGTGAGGAAGGTACGGCGGTTCATGGCGTCTGTGGGTGGTGTCAGGATTACGTTGCATGAACGTCTATGTCACTCCTGAATTGCAGCCTTCATGTCTCTGTTTGTTCCTTCCGATTATTTCCGCCTGCTGCGCCGCGATGAAATCTTTCCTGACCCCCATCGCCCGCTGGAGGTGGAGCTAGGCTGCGGCGATGGCAGCTTTTTCCTTGGCATGGCGGCGCATCATCCTGAGCGAGATTTCCTCGGGTTGGAGCGCATGCTGGGCCGGGTGGAGAAGACGCTGAAAAAAATCGCCCGAGCAGGTCTCACGAACGCCAAGGTTCTACGGCTGGAGAGTGCCTACAGCACCGCTTGGCTGCTGCCCACGGCGTCCGTGTCGAGGCTGCACCTGCTGTGCCCTGATCCCTGGCCGAAAAAAAAGCATGTGGCTCGTCGATTGGTCAATCAGCAGGAGTTTCTGGATGGCCTGTCCCGCATCCTGGAACCGGGCACGGGTGAGTTTTTGCTGAAGACGGACGATGCTCCTTACTTTGAGGATGCCTTGGCCAGCATGGCCGCACGGGCTGACTTCGAGCGCCTCGACTGGCCCGAGGATGCCTTCTTTTACCCGACCACCGATTTCGAAAGTCACTGGTTGGCCATGGGGCGGAGCATCCATCGCGCGCGCTGGCGTCGATTGCCATGAGGCTTTTGCTCATGGCTGCCCCAGGGGCCTGTGTTCGCGGCGAGGCCACGCTGTTGTGTTCCATGGGGCGGAAAGTGGGACGAGTCTGCTAGGGTGGGTCTTTGGGGGTGGGGAATGTTGAGTCGAAGGACTCGGCCCGCTCGCTTCGTTAGAAGAGGATGAACCGACGTCGATTCCTCCAGTCCGCGGCGACTGCTCTACCGATCAGTCTTGCTCCTCTGCCGCTTCAGGCCGCCCCAGTGGCCACGCGCGTGATCGACACGCATACCCATTTCTATGATCCCACACGCCCTTTGGGCGTGCCCTGGCCGCCAAGACAGACTCCGCTTTACCGCAAGGTCATGCCTGCGGATTGGCGGCAGCTTGCTGAACCCTTGGGGATCAAAGAAACCGTGGTCGTCGAGGCCAGTCCATGGGTGGAAGACAATCAGTGGGTGCTCGACCTTGCGGCGCAGGAAAAAAGCATCGTTGGTTTGGTCGGTAATCTGGACCCAACTGACCCTGAATTCGCCGTGCATGTGCGGCGATTTGCCACGAACCCCATCTTCCGCGGGGTGCGCTGGCGTGCGGATCTGGTCCGCATCGATACCCACCAAGCGGCTGCCCTGAAGGGGGCGAAGGTGCTGGCCAATCAGGGGCTGGAGTTGGATCTCAATGGAGGTCCCGACCTCCTGCCACATGCAGCTAAGCTGGCGGCTCAGGTGCCTGATCTCAGGATCGTCATCAATCACCTGGGGGGCGCGGGAGATCCCAAGTCTCTGCGTCCTGAGTGGCGAGAAAATATTCGTCAAATCGCCAAGCAGAAGCAGGTCTGGATGAAGGTCTCTGCGCTGGTTGAGCAGGTGAAAGGCCCGGAAGGTCAAGCGCCTCGAGATGTCGGTTACTACCTACCGATCCTCAATCACCTGTGGGAATCCTTTGGCCCAGACCGACTCGTGTACGGCAGCAACTGGCCAGTGAGCGATCGCGGGGCGAGTTATGAGGTCGTGTTTGGCCTCGTGCGCGATTACTTCAGCAGCCACGGCAGCGAGGTCTGTGAGAAATTCTTTTGGCGAAACTCGCGGGACGTTTATCGCTGGGTCGATCGGCATGCCTGAACTGGCATTCGAGTGCGTTGAAACGAAGCTGGAGGCTCTTTTGCCGATCCCGAGCTTCGCTTGCAAGGCGCGCGATGGCAGGCACGTTTGGCTACGTCCATGATTCGTCCGATTTTCTTCAAGCTAAGTCTCGCCGCATTGTTTCTTTCCTTGCCCGCCGCCTCGTCAGGTCATGAGGCGGGCAAGCAGATGGCTGAGGTCGCCAATTTGTTTCTCTCCGTGCTGACGCCCGAGCAGAAAGCCAAGGCGAGCTTTGCCTTTGAAGACGAAGAGCGCATCAACTGGCACTTCATTCCGCGAGTTCGCAAAGGCCTGCCGCTGAAAGAAATGACGCCACAGCAGGAACTGCTAGCGCACGCGCTGCTGAACACCGGCCTAGGATTTCGCGGGGCGGCCAAGGCCTCGACCATCATGTCGCTGGAGGAGGTGCTTTATCAGATCGAAGGGGGCAACGAAGCGACACGCGCCGCTGTGCGAGAAAAGCGCGATCCTGAGAAGTACTTCGTCAGTATCTTCGGTCAGCCTAGCGCACAAGGTACCTGGGGGTGGCGCATCGAAGGTCACCATCTTTCCCTGAACTTCACGATCCGCGATGGCCAACTTTTGCGTGCCAGTCCCACCTTTTTCGGCACCAATCCGGGCGAAGTCAGGCAAGGCAATCTGACCGGTCTGCGTGTGCTTGGCAAAGAAGAGGACCTGGGCCGCGATCTCTTCAAAAGCTTGGATGCCGAGCAGACTAAGCAGGCGCTGGTGGATGTCATCGCCCCCAAAGAAATGATCACTGCTGCAGAGAAGCGCGTCACCTTCCTGCAACCCGCTGGCCTTTCCAACGAGGCCATGACGGCCTCCCAAAAAACCATGCTGAAGGCCGTGATCACCGAGTACACGGATCGTGTGCGTCCTGAAATCGCAGCCGAACTCTGGGCAGAGATCGAACAAAGCCCCATCTTTTTTGCCTGGGCCGGCGGCAAGGAGCGCGGTGAGCCCCATTACTATCGGATTCAGGGAAAAAGCTTCCTTATCGAATACGACAACGTGCAAAATGAGGCCAACCACCCACACAGCGTCTTTCGCAGCTTTGAAGGAGATTTCGGACGTGACCTGCTGGCCGAACACCACAAAGAGTTACATTCGAAATAAGCCCGTTTCGTGCCATAGAGACTCAGCGAGGGCCATCAGGCGAGTCTGTGAGGCCCGAATTGCCACGCGTCTGGCATGAAATTCTCCTTTGCACCCTCTGAAAGCCCGCTACTCTGCGCGCCCTTTTTCCCCCCCACGAATGTCGGACTCCAAAAACACCCTCCGTTTAGGCCTGCCCAAAGGCAGCCTGCAGGAGCCCACGCTTGAGCTGTTCAAGCGTGCCGGATTCAATGTGGTCGTCTCGTCGCGCTCTTACAAGCCGACGGTTGATGACGACGAGCTTGAGCTGCGCTTGCTGCGTGCCCAAGAAATTGGTCGCTACGTGGATCATGGATTCCTCGACTGTGGCATCACGGGGAAAGACTGGATCGCGGAAAACAACGCCGACGTCGAAGTGCTGACTGACCTGCGTTACTCCAAAGCCACCTCCCGGCCCACGCGTTGGGTGCTTGTCGTGCCAGAGGATTCGCCCGTGAAGTCGGTCAAAGATCTCCAAGGAAAGCGCATCGCCACCGAAGCGGTGGACATGACCCGCAGCTACCTGGCCAAACATGGCGTGCAGGCTGAAGTCGAGTTCAGCTGGGGAGCTACCGAAGTCAAAGTGCCGGAGCTAGTGGACGCGATTGTGGATATCACCGAGACGGGGAGTTCCCTGCGCGCCAACAAACTTCGCATTGTGGATACGCTCATGGAGAGCTACCCGCAGTTTGTCGCGAGCAAGCCCGCTTTCGCAGATGAATGGAAGCGTGCAAAAATGGCGACCCTGGTCATGCTGCTCAAAGGCGCACTCGAAGCCAGGGACAAAGTCGGCCTGAAGATGAATGTGCCGGCGAAGTCGCTCAATGAAGTCGTCGCAGCGCTGCCTTGCGAGCGCTCACCGACGGTGTCTCAGTTGGCTTCCCCTGAGTGGGTTGCTGTCGAGATCGTCGTCGCGGAATCTGTCGTGCGGGAGATTATCCCGCGGCTAAAATCACTGGGTGCAGAAGGCATCGTCGAGTACCCGCTGAACAAAATCGTCCACTAACGGACCCAAACCAACAAACCGAGAAACACCAACATGGGATCGCTCAAAAAGCGCAGAAAGACGAAGATCAACAAGCACAAGCGGAAGAAGCGCATGCGCGCCAACCGCCATAAGAAGCGTTTGCGCTACAAGTCGTAACCGCTAAGGCTCATTCATGATCAGCAACCCTCCCGCGAAAAGACCTGTTCCTTTCGCTGGGAGGGCTTTTTCGTGGTCAAAAAGCCCGTGGAGGAAGGGGTGGATCCGGCCCAGAGCGTCTCGTTCGCTATCCCTGGCTTTCACTTTAGCCGTGCTTCCCTTCCTGGTTCCCTCGGCGAGGGCAGTCATCCGTGCAGACCTTTCCCTCCGGCTTCGAGACGAACTCTCTCGAATGAGCACGGAAGACGCAGCCGCGAGCCAAAGAGCCGCGGCCCTTGCCCACTACGCGACGGCTCAGCAGCTTGAACAAGCCGGGCAGATGCGTGAAGCGCTCGAGCATTACATCGCTGTGGTTCGGTTGGACCCGAGCCATGCTGAAGTCGCCCAGCATGCTGCTGAGCTCGCCTACCACTACCGTGGCAAAGACGAGGCTGTCGCCCTGTTGGAAGCCGCTGCGACCGCGCGACCAACTGATTTTCGTCCCGTGATGGCCTTGATCCGATTCCTGTCCACCTATGGAGCCGGAGACAGCACCTCAAAAAGTCGGGCTCAACAGCTTTTGTTGGATCTGCCCAAACGCTTTCCCCAGCAGGCCGAGGTCATCTCTTTTGTCGTCCTGCAGCATCTGAGTCAAAATCGGCGCACAGACGCAGTGCAGACCCTGGAAAAAGCATCCAGCCTTGCCGTCGCCGACCCCGCCTGGTGGTTAGCTTTGGGCCGTGTGGCTCAAGAGGTATGGCCGCTCGCTCAAACGGAACTGCGCGAGGAGCATACCCGGCGGGTGAATGTCTTCTTCGAGCGTGCGCTGAAGCAATCCCCAACAGGTTCAGCCGGAGATGCCGTAAAGCTTGATGTCGCTCAATACTATGTTTTGACCAATCAGCTGGAGATCGCGAAGGTCCTCTGCGCTGATCTGGTCGCTAAAACGGGAAACTTGCAGGCCCGAAAGCTTCTGTTTCGTCTGCTTCAGGCGGATGGAGCCAAAGATGAAGCCCTGGCTGAATTAGAAAAGATCGTTCAAGCCGTTCCGGCTGATGTCGAGCAGCGGCGCTTGCTGGCTCAGGCATACCAAGAGAGGGAAGAGTGGGCCAAAGCCTTTCCTCATCTGGAGGCAGCCATCCAAATCGGGGGAGGCGATGCCTCTGATTACCAGAGCCTTGGTCAGTTGCTGCTACAATCCCAGCTTTATGATCGCCTGATTGAGCTTTGTGCCAGGACCCTACAGCTATTTCCTGACAATCCGATCTTTCATATCCACCAAGCCTTTGCGCTGCGCAGTCTCCAGCGCTGGGACAAGGCCATCGCAGCCATGGAAAGGGCTGCCTCCTTGGCCGAAACAGGGCAGGCAGAGCTGGTGAATCACCGTTTTTACTTTCAGTTTGGCCTGATCCTGGAGCGTGGTGGCAAGCCCGAAAAGGCAGCCCAGATGTTTGAAAAGGCCATCACCCTCACGCCCAAGGATGAGATCGAGGATGCCTCGACCACGATGAATTACCTTGGTTACCTGTGGCTGGATCAGGGCATTCATCTCGACAAAGCTGGGGAGTTGATTCGCAAAGCAAACGAATTGCAACCCGGCAACCCGGCTTACATCGACAGCCTGGGCTGGTGGTACTACAAAAAAGGCGATTATGCGCATGCTTTGATTGAGTTGGAGCGCGCGCTGAGTCTCATGAAGTCACTCGAAGCGGATGATGCGGAGATCCTTGAGCACATCGCGCAGACGCATCTGAAGCTGGGTGACAAGGCCAAGGCACGAGAGATGTTTCAGCGGGCACGTGATCTCGGTCCCTCCGATCCACGCGTGAGGCAGCGAATCGAAAAAGGCCTGAATGAGCTGAATTAACGGCTCGGTCAGGCTGCGCCTGTCCTGCAGCTTGCTTCTTGCCCCGGCGCACATCCGCGCCATCATCCGCGCCCGCTTCATGGACGCAGCCAAAGTCATTGGTCTTCTCATCATCGCTCTTATCCTTTTTGCCACGGAGAAGATCTCCGTGGATTTGGTGACGTTGGGCTTGCTTTGCGCCTTGGTTCTGATGGGCATCATCACCCCAAATGAGGCCTTTGCTGGCTTCGGTCAGGACATGATCATCATGCTTGGCTCCATCTTTGTGATCGGGGCTGCCTTGAGAGAGACCGGCGTGCTGGATTCCGTGGGGCACGTGCTAGCCCGAACCACAGGAGGTAACCCCAAGCGCATCATCGCAGGCATGATGAGCACGGTGGGAGGTATCTCGGCCTTCATGAATAACACGACCGTGACCGCCATGTTCCTGGGCCCTGTCATGGGTCTGGCTAGACGCCTGCATATCTCCCCATCACGGTTGCTCATGCCCCTGGCGTTTTCGTCCATTCTAGGGGGAACGTGCACGCTCATCGGCACTAGCACGAATCTGGCGGTGAGCGGTGCCATGAAGAAGCTAGGCATGGAGCCCATCGCCATGTTTGAGATCACGCCGGTGGGCCTTGTTTTGTTCGCTGCGGGTCTGTTTTACATGCTCCTTGTCGGGGCGCGCTGGTTGCCTGATCGCGATCGGCCAGAGGCAGACGGCACATCGACACCGATTCGTGAGTATCTGTGTGAGGTGGTCATTCTCCCGGGTTCACCCATCATTGGGCAGGAAGTGTATGCCTCGGATTTCTCGGTGATGGAGTTCCAAGTCATCAAAATCCGGCGTGGAGATCAAGACATCGAAGTCGGACCGCACGTGAAGCTTCAAAGGGGAGATGTCGTGCTGGTGGCTGGCAAGGTGCAGAACCTCATCCGGGTCAAAAAAATCGAAGGCATCGACATCCTGGAAGACATTGGCCTGCGCAGTTCGGGCTTGGAGATGAAGGATGCCAGCATCGTCGAGGTGGTCTTGACGCCCAAGTCGAGTTTGGTCGGTCAAAGCCTGAGGTCGAGCAACTTTCGTCGCCGTTCAGGGCTCTCCGTGCTGGCTCTGCTGCGTGGGGATCGCACGCTCAGCGATCACATGGCCGACGTGCCGCTGCAGGCGGGTGACATGCTGCTTTTGCAGGGTGCCTACGATCGCATCCGCGTTTATGAAGGGAACTCCGAGATGGTGGTGATCTCCGAGCACACCGTGTCTCAAAGTGCTCAAAAACGAGGCATTGCGGTGCTGGTGGTGTTCGCCTTGGCCGTTTTGCTCAGCAGCCTGGATCTGATCCCGGCATCAATCGCCTTCCTTCTCGTGGCCCTTGTCGCCCTGGCCACGCGCTGCATGACGCTGGATACAGCCTATGAAAATGTCGATTGGCGGCTGCTGATCTTGATTGGGGGCATGACGGCCTTTGGCACAGCCATGTCGAAATCAGGGGCAGATCAAGTGTTGGCGCAATGGATCCTGGGCTGGCTTCAGCCTTGTGGCGCGATTGCTGTGCTCGCAGGCTTCAGTGTGTTGACGGTGATCCTCACCCAGCCCATGTCCAATGCAGCGGCTGCTCTCGTGGTTCTGCCCGTAGCCCTTCAGGCGGCTGAAACCCTGCACGCCAGTCCGCGTGCCTTTGCCATCACGGTCATGCTCAGCGCTAGCATCTCGTTGCTGACCCCTTTCGAACCGAGCTGCATCCTAGTTTATGGACCCGGCAAGTATCGTTTCAGCGATTTCATCAAAGTGGGGGGGGGGCTCACCCTTTTGACCGTTTTGTTGATTTTGTTGCTCGTGCCGCTGCGTTGGCCTCTCTGATCGTGGGGTTTCGGCAAAAGCCTTGCCTTTCTCTGTAGATTTCCCTTAGCCTCAACGATTTGTTTGCCATGAAATCACCCGCTGCCAAAAAGCTCTTCGTCATGATGATCCTGGAATTCTTCATCTGGGGGGCCTGGCTGCCGCTGATTTGGGGCTACATGGGGGTGGATGGTCTGAAGTTCTCCGACATGCAGATCACTTGGGTCGGCAGTGCCTTTGCCATCGCCTCCGTGGTGGGTATCTTCTTCAGCAATCAATTCGCTGATCGCAATTTTGCAGCCGAGAAGTTCATGGCCTTCAGTCATGGGGTGGGGGGGATAGCCATCCTGGGTATGTTTTGGGCAAAAGATTTCACCACCTTTTTCAGCCTGATGCTGGTGCACTCGCTGCTCTATGTGCCGACGATTTCTGTCTCGAACTCCATCGCTTTCACTCACCTCAAAAATGCACAAAAAGAGTTTGGCCTCGTTCGCATGGGAGGGACCATTGGTTGGATCTTGGCCGCTTGGCCGCTTTACTTCATCCTTCAGGGGAAAAGTGGTGCTGAAGCTGTGGCGGCCAGCCGCTACATCTTTGTGATTTCCGGTGTTGCTTCGCTGCTCTTGGCGGTCTTTAGCCTCAACCTTCCGCATACACCCGCGAAGCCTGCGGTGAAGGGAGACGGTTCCTTTGCTTGGGTAAAGGCAGCCAGCTTTTTGAAGAAGCCGTTCCTGCTCGTTCTCTTCATTGCCACGTTTATCGATTCCACGATCCACAATGGCTACTTCCTGATGGCGGGAGGTTTCCTCGGTAGCAAAACGGTGGGCATTTCGCCGGAGTGGATCATGCCGGTGATGAGCATCGGCCAAATCGCTGAAATCTTGACGATGGCCGTTCTGGGTTGGTTCCTGTCCAAGATGGGCTGGAAGGCCACCATGATCCTCGGTATCCTGGGGCACGCGGCGCGTTTTGCGGTCTTTGCCTACATGCCGCAGAATCAAACGATGATCATCTTGGTGCAGGTGCTGCACGGCATTTGTTATGCCTTCTTCTTTGCCACGCTCTACATCTTCATCGATGCAGCTTTCCCCAAAGACGTGCGCTCCAGCGCCCAAGGTCTGTTCAATTTGCTCGTGCTGGGTATCGGGGACTTGGCGGCCAAGTGGTTTTTTATCCCGATGCAGGGCAAACTCACCGTGGATGGCGTGGTGGATTACAAGTCTCTCTTCCTCTGGCCCACAGGCCTTTCCTTGGCGGCAGCGGTGCTCCTGATGATCGCTTTTTATCCGCCGAAGGAACTGGATGCTCCGGCTGAGGTCTCCCATTGATCCTCCTCGCATGGGCATCATGAAAAAGGCCGCGGGTTGATCCTGCGGCCTTTGTTGTGATCATCCCCCAGCCTCAGCGCCGCAGCACCCGGACCTTGTGGGCTTCGCTATCGC
>CANNQP010000033.1 GCA_947507875.1 Verrucomicrobiaceae bacterium
ACAGCAGTGGCTGGCGGAGAAACTGGTGATGAAATCGGCGGCAAACGTGAGCCAGCAGTTGAGACGTCTTGACCTTAAGGCGGCGATCAAGAAGGTGCCGGAAGAACTGAGACACTTTCTGGAAGAAGCCGATGCCCCGAATGCATGAATGCAAATCTTTTGTCAAGCAGTTGCACCCTGACCCCATTTTCCTCATGTGTATTAACAAAATTAGTTTACTGATATGCCTCCAAGCTGTCTGCCATGTCATGGGCGATACTCCTGAACGCCAGTTAATCACAAGTTTGCTACCTCCAAGCACACAATTAGGCATGTCTCGCGAAGACTTTAATGAGCTTAATCTGGAAGTCCTCCATATGCCAGGAACTGAAAAATCTGCAAACGCTTGGGTTTTGTTTAAAGGCCCGATTGACTACAAAAGGCAATCAATTCTGTTTCTTGACGGGCGCATGGCGTCCGCAACATGTTCTTGGAAGCTATCAAGCCAAGGCGTCAACGATTTTGAAAGACTAAAGAGACTTTTTGTTTCAGCTTCTGACACGATAGTAGATATTGAAATCGGTAAGCGCACAAAAATGAACGACCCAGCACGTTTATCTGCCAAGTTAGTCACTCTGAAATCTGGCATAAAA
Source organism: Verrucomicrobiaceae bacterium (assembly GCA_947507875.1). GTDB lineage: Bacteria > Verrucomicrobiota > Verrucomicrobiia > Verrucomicrobiales > Verrucomicrobiaceae > Prosthecobacter. Next base: position 633 of record CANNQP010000033.1, read on the forward strand.
CTTGTTGCCCAAGCTAACGAGATTGAGATTTCTATGATCCTGTTTGATGAAGCGTTAATCAAAGGCAAGCCAAGTTTCCTAACTTTCGACGAGGTGAATTCACAAAAACCATATAAGGGCCACTTTCTTGAAGGGGTTCAGTTCCCGCCTACTAAGCCACAAAACAACCAGATTATCTCTGTTCGAGATTACTTGAAAGATGGGTTTCCATCTAGTTTGCCAGCTCGAGATTTACATGTTCAGCATAAGTCTCTGGACTTCAAGATGAATCAGATTGTGAAGTCAGTGGCGGTTAGCGAGCATCCGACTTCATCAACACCGTGGTCAGTGGTGGTCGTGTTGATCGTGGCGGCATGTGGCCTGCTTTGGTTGCTAGTGAAGAAACGGAACTGATCGGCCTGCAACGTCGTGGAAGCCAACTCCAGCGCTTCGCAAAGCTCATCAGCTCCGCACCGTTGCCCACCACCGAACTGCTCCGCCCTCTCCAACCCCCGCCACGAAAGACAGTGCGGCTTTCCGTAACGCCGCAGGTTGACTCGCTCGCTCCCGCTCGTCTCGCCCTGTCGGGCTGCTCGTTTCTCGCAGTCTATCTCGGCTCGCCCCTCGCCTCGATTCGCACCGGTGATGAACCTGCCGCTTGTTCAGTGTGGCTCGTGCAACTCGCCAGCTCCGCACCCGAGGCGGTAGTAACTACGAGACCATGCGGAGCACTGTGCAGCGGCAAGGCTCAGGCCGCATGGACAGGGTTACCTTGGATCGGCACTCGTGGTCTCGGGTCGCCAGCCGGGGCCACGCAGCAGATAGCCGATTCGCTTGGACCAAGGGATGGAGCTGGTGCGCAGGTCGCGCAGGATGTCCCGCCACTCGTGCAACACGATATTCACGGGACCGCGATCGGGGATGGCTTTCGTCAATCCATAGCGCGGAGGCTCGGCGGGATTTTCCTCAGCAAAGGTGCCAAACAGCTTGTCCCAGACGATGAGGCACATGCCCATGTTTTTGTCCAGGTAGCAAGCGTTGGAGGCATGATGCACGCGGTGGTGAGAGGGAGTCACTAGGATGTGCTCCAGCCAGCCAAGTTTGCGGATTTGCTCCGTGTGAATGAAGCTGCCATAAATCTGAGTCGCGGCATACATGAGGAGCACATCCAACGGTTCAAAGCCGAGCCAAGCAATCGGTGCGAAATAGATCGTTCGGTAGATCGGCTGGAACACGGAGGAACGAAAGCCTGTGGTCAGGTTAAACTCAGGCGAAGAGTGATGGGTGACATGCACCGCCCAAAAGAGCCGACAGTGGTGATCCACGTAGTGCAGTACGTAATAGGCGAAGTCCTGCAGGACAAAGAGCACGACCCAGTAGGTCCATCCCTTTTCCCAGGTGATGAGGCGATGCTGCCAACAAAAGGCCAGCACCGGCAAGACCACCCCGGCGCGTAGCAGGAGATCCAGGCTACCATTCAACCCTGCCATGTAGAAGTTGGTCAATGATTCGCGCCAAGTGTAAGCGCGTATGTTGCGGAAATGCGTGATGGCGATCTCGACCAAGATGGCCAGCAAGATCAACGGCACACTGAAGAGCATGAGGGTTTGTTCACGAAAGGCTTCCATGAGATGCTATGGTTTACGGATGCTCATAGAATCTGGCCTGTCCATCGCAGAAGGCGGGGAGAAGCGCATCCTACCTGAGTTCTATTCACCGAGCAGCAGATGGGATGCAGACACGGGTGGCCAAAGATTGCCCTATGTCAGGCGAGTGCTGTCGCTGATCGCCGGCTAGCGACCTCGGGTCTTCATCGACAAAATGCTGGTGCCATGGGTAACCAAGCCGCTGCCGCCCGTGATAATGCGGCGGACAGGCAGCCCCGTCTGCGGGTCTTTGGTGAGTGGTGGATCGCTCATCTTCTGCTGCACCTCAAAGCGGCGCGGCGATTCATTAGGCTGGGCAGGTATGGTCTCGTAAACGTAGGTGGCCATGGCTGTTCAGAAAGCAGGCTCAAGGTGGAAATGGCAGGCTTGGCATCAAGTTCAAATCCGCCTTAACTTTGTGATGAATGAGCCGTTATTTCGCAGGCGAGGCGGAGCGCCTGCACGGTCCAGACCATGGGATACAGCCGCTCGTGATACCACAAGCGGGCGAAGTAGAGGCCAATCGGTGCGGAGGCAAAGGTGGTGCCGTCTTGGGTTGCTGAAAGCAGCCAGTTCACCGCGCGCAGGCCTGACTGCTGCATCTCGGGGTCGGACAGACTCATCAGGGCATACGCTGCCACCGCCGTCTCTTCCACGCTGGCGGGTGCCTCTGCATCACCACCGAAGGCACCGTCGGGACGTTGCATCTTGCGAAGGTATTGTGCGCCGCGCTCGATCAGATCTCGGGCCAACTCATGCAAGCAAGGTTGCCCCGTGAGGTAGCTGACCACCATGGCAGTGCCATAGACGGGATTTTCCTCCTGCGGGGTATGCTCATTGCCAAACCAGAGTGGCGACCACGACCCCTCCTGATGCTGGACACGCTGGAGGTAAGCCAGAGCGCGCTGAGTTGCCTGCAAGAACGCAGGCTCAGGGTCGGTCTGCGGTAGCCAAGTCCACCAAGCCAGGAGCGCATGCGCCGTGATCTCTGGCGTGCTGCGGTCAAAGGGGAGCGTGCCCCAGCCTCGACAAAAAGTAGGGATGCCACCATCACGATTTTGTAGCTGAAGCAGCCAGATCATGCCCTGCTCGGCTGCTTTTTTTGCGCCCATGCCGGCGTAGCGCAGCGCAATGACTGCGCCGGAAGTATCATCCGCATCCGGCACACCGCCGGGCAGATCGGTCCAAGCCCAACCGCCGGGTGCCGCATGGGTAAAAGGGTGCCGCTCCTGGTATTGCTGACGCAGGAGCCACTCGGTGATCTCCGGACGGATTTCTCCCAAAGCTTTTACCGAGAGCGTAGTGCCCCAAGTGGCCAGATTTGTGTCGATGGGCCAACTGCCGTCCGGCCGCATCGAGCGGCAAAGGAACTCCACGGCGCCAGGCACACAGGGATGAAACCGTTCCCCTGCGGAAGCCAAAGCCATCGTCACAAAACTGGTCAGTGGCGTCGCCTCAAGGTAACCGCCGCTGCTGGGCTGCAGCATGAGGAGCATGGGCGAAATGTACTCCCAAAGCAGCGCCCGCGCCCAGCGCAATGGATTCCAGCGAGCGGGTGGAGCATGGGCAAAACGGGCGTAACCTATGGCGATCAAAGCGGGCAAGGCATAGCTGACCACCGGCAGCCCCAAGGCACCGAACCAAGATCGTGGAAAGGCGGCCAGTTCAAAGGGCAACGGCAGCACGCGTCTCCAGGCAGCCTCCCCTAGCGTGCCACCGATGGCACAGAGCATCAGAATGGGCACCGAGAAGGTCTTGTCACGACCGTAGCGTGCCATGACAGCCTGCTGAAGGGCATCAGGCTCCAGGCTGCCGACTTGGCCCTCAATCCAAGCCTCCGCCAGGGCACGCGATTGCCTCACGAGGGGAGCCTCTCCCCCCTCCAAACCACAAAGTCGCAACGCACTCCAGCAGAGCAAGGTGGTGGAAAGGTTACTCTTGCTAATCGCCGTATCTCCCCAGCCTCCATCGCGATTTTGATGCGTCACCAACCACTTCACCCCAAGGCGAATCGGCTCTGCATGACGGATTGCATCGACCAGATGCAGCGCCACGATCGCCGTCGCGGTACTCAGAGCACTGCTCGACAGCTTGCCTTCCCAATGAGCAAGGCTGGCCTGTTGCGAGAGCAAATGAGCACGCGCCTTGGCATGGGCTGCGGTGATTCGTTGATTCATGAACTTCTGATGGTTGAGAGGACTGATCAGCGTTCAAGAGACCTTCCTATGAGATTTGCTATCCTCTTCCTCCTGTTCCTCACGTCGCCCTTACCTGCGGAAGACCTCCGCTGGTTCAAAGGGAACACGCACACACACTCCCTATGGAGCGATGGCAATGATTTCCCCGACATGATTGCAGCCTGGTATAAAGATCACGGCTACGCATTTCTCGCCATCTCTGACCACAACACCCTGAATGCGGGTGAACGATGGGTCAGCGAGGCCTCCGTGGAAAAAAAGAAGGTCGCCCTGGGGCTGAAGGTGCTGGACAAGTACCGCGCGAAATTCGGCCCGGAATGGGTGGAAACCCGCACCAACGACCCAGGCGGGACGGAAGTGCGGCTGAAGACGCTGGAGGAATACCGCCAGAAGCTGGAGGAGCCCGGAAAGTTCCTCCTGGTGCAGGCAGAAGAGGTCAGCGCCGGTTTTGGCAAGGCGCCCATCCACATCAACGCAGTGAACCTCGCCGAGGTCATCCAGCCGAGAAAAGACGTGGAGACCATCCGCGAAACCTTGCGGCAGAACCTGCGGCTGATCGCTGAAGAGGCGGTGCGGACCGGCCGGCCGGTCATCGCGCATGTGAACCACCCGAACTTCCGCTGGGCGATGACGGCGGATGACCTAGCGCATGTGGTGGAGGACCGTTTTTTCGAGATCTACAACGGCCACCCCATGATCTATCCCGATGGCGAGCCAAGCCGGGTGGATTCCGACCACGAGCGCATCTGGGACATCGCCAACACCATCCGCATCGCCGAACTGAAGCAGCCGCCGCTGTATGGCGTGGGCACGGATGACAGCCACAACTACCATGGTGGCTCCTCCACGCCCGGGCGTGGCTGGATCATGGTACGCGCCAGAAAGCTCGAAGCTAACGCATTGATCCTCGCCATGCAGCGCGGTGACTTTTATGCCTCCACGGGAGTGACACTGGATGAGGTTCACTTTGATCCGAACGAAAGGACCCTACGCCTGAAAATCCGCGCTCAGCCGGGCGTGAAATACCGAACTGAATTTCGAGGCACTCTGAAGAACTACGACCGCGCGGTTCAAGAAGTGAAATCGCCCGAAGGCGATCCTCAACCCACCCGCCTGCGGCATAGCACGGAGATCGGCAAGGTGCTAGCCACGAGCGAAAGCCTGCAACCGAGCTACCCCCTCACAGGTGAAGAGCTGTATGTGCGAGCCCTAGTCATCACCGATCGGCCGATGGATAACCCGCCGCAGGCTGGACATTTGCAGAAAGCCTGGACGCAACCCGTAGGGTGGTGAGTGGCCCCATGGAAAGCGAACCCTTAGGGATGGGCCCATGTCTAAAAACGCAGCGCATCCAGGCTAAACGAGGCACAAAAAAGCCGTCGCAGCAGGATCTGCGACGGCTAGAAGGAATGAATGGAAGCGAATTACTTGCCAGAAACACCGTAAACGGCCACTTCGCAATAATGGTTCATCTCGTTGGAGGTGTTGCCATTGCTGGTGAGGCGCACGTAACGGGCCTTGGTGTTTTTGCCATCAATCACACGACCATGATTGGTCTCGATGTAGGCAGGATCAGAACCAGCACCCATCTTCAGGGTGTCGTCGTGGTCTGAGTTCCAGATAGTGGTCACACCGTTCTTGAATTCAGGGTCGTCGGAAAGCTGGATCACCACGTCCACATAGGCTTGAGCCTGCTTGTGGTAGTGCCAGACGGCCACTTTGTTGATGCTGGTGGCTGCCCCTAGGTCGATCTGAACCCACTGAGGTCCTGGTGCGAGCTCCACAAAGCAACCATCAGAACCATCGGCATCGCCATCCGTAACTAGGCTCAAATCGCCGATGATCGGAGCCGGATCACTGGAGGTCACGGTTTTGCCCTTGGCCAAGTTCACTGTGCCCTTCGGAGCCATGAAGCTTTTCACGATCTTGCTTGGATCAGGCTTCTCCAAGTTTGGAAGTTGAGCAGGCACAGGCGTGCCAATGAACATGGGCTTGGGGAAGTCGATTTTCACTTCTTCCTGATCGCCTGCAGGAACCGCAGGAGCGGCTGCTGGGGCTGGAGCGGAGGCTGAGCTAGCTGCAGCGGCTGGAGCAGCGGCGTCTTTCTTATCTCCACAGGACACAAGGGCCATGGAGAGGAGGATAGCGGGGGTGGTGTATTTCATGGGGGATCTCTTTCAGACAAGGAAAGCAGGATGCAAAGTGGTGAACAAAGATCAAATGAGGAACTCAAAGCGACACGAGTCGAGCAGAGTTCCCCATCGGATCAGCCGTCCAGCTTAGACCTCGAAGTCAGCAGGCGTGAAGGTGTGCTTTTGGCCAGTTTTCAGGCATTCGTAAGCCGTCAACACCGTGACACAAGACTTGAAGGCATCGACCACGTTGCAGGTGAGATGATCGTGCTTCTTCTGCTGGGCAGCTTCGATGAAGTTCGCCACGTGAGGCGTGTGTGGATACACGTCCAAGATGACAGGGATTTCCCATGGATCGAGGGCCTTGGATTCGCGGGCATCGGCGACAGCCTTGGCTGTTCCGGTGACGTTGTAGGACTTCGGCGCTGGCTTGGCCCAGTTGCGTGGATGCTCCCAGAACTTGTTTTTCACGGCGTCCGGTGCCTTCACCAAGATTGGATCGTCTCCGACTGCGTATTGGCTCCAGTCGTTGGAGGGCTCCGCATAGACCTGATTGTAGGTTGGGCTTTCGGAAATGATGGCTGAGCCCGAGACACCCATGTGCTTCTCGTAGTAACCTTGGGAGCCAGTGGTGGTCAGCACTTGGTAGTAAGCGCGCATGATGCCCTCGGCGGTTTTGTACTCGTAAAGGCACATGACGTTGTCCGGAAGCTCGAACTTAGCCTTAGCCGAGCGATCAGGCCCTGGTGTGCCATCGTAGTAATCCACCCCGCCTGTGGCAAAGAGTGACACTGGGGTTGTTTCATACATCCAGTTGAACATGTCGATCTGGTGAGCACCAAGGTCAGAGATCGGACCGCCACCGTATTTCGCGAACCAGCGCCAGTTACGGAACTGCTCCATGCTGTCGAAGCCATACTTGGCCAGCATTTCGGAAGGGATTTCCTGATTTTTCGGCACGCCAAGGGGCTGCGAGGCAGCGACACCCCGGTTCCATTGGCCGTAGCAATGCGTCACGCGACCGAGCAAGCCCTTCTTGATGATCTTCTCACGCAGGTGGATGTAGCGTGGATTGGAGTGACGCTGGTGACCGATCTGGAAAATACCGCCGGTCTGCTTCCACGCACGCACCATGTCCTTGGCACCGTCGATGGTGTTGGACATCATCTTCTCGCAGTACACGGCTTTGCCCTTCTCCAGGCAGAGGCGCGAAAACGGAGCGTGCAAGTGGTCAGGCGTCGAGATAAACACGGCCTCGATCTCAGGCTGCTTTTCTAGCATTTCCTCGATCGTTTCGTATTCGGCGACCGGTCCATTCACCTGATGCTTGTTCTCGAAGGCCATGCGGCGAGCCACCGGGGTACGGTTGTATTTCCAGATGTCACACACCGCCACCCATTGGATGCCAGTCGGAATCTTGGAGGCAGCCACGCGAAGTCGATCCCCCTGGGCACCGCAGCCGACCAAGGCGCACTTGATGGTTCGGCCGGATGCTTCCCCTTGGGCGATGGCGCTTTTGCTTGTGGCGAGGTAGAGACCGCTACCAGCCACAGCACTCGTGCGGAGAAATCCGCGACGATCCATGAATTGGGCGAGTCCACTTGGGGGCTTGGGGAGTGTAGAATCTGGGCTCATAGGCTTCAGTGGAGCGTTACGGGCTGTCTAAGATTAGGCTTCTGCCTTTTTTTCTCCGCTCTTCTTTTGGCGTAGCAATCCATCAAGGGAAAGATAGCCATGCTTCACGGTGCTGAGCGCGAGGAAAGTGATCGCGATGCCGATGCCAATGTTCACGGTCATCTCCGTATCATCTGGGAGCGCAGCAAGGCCGAAGCCCAGAGAGAGAAAGGTCAGACCAGCAGCAAGAAGGGACCATTCGCTGAACAAACCAATCACCACCCAAAGCCCAACCAGGAGCAGGATGAAACCAATGCTATGCGCATACTGGTCGATGGCCCAACCCGGCAGCACGGCAGGCAGGAAACTGTTGTCGGACATCAGCTTGGCAATCACACCGGTCTTGGTCTCGTAGTTGCCCATGTTGAAGGTAGCAGCCGCACCATCGCCGGAACGAAACTTATCCAAGCCAGCCATAAAAAGACGCATGCCGACCCAAAGTCGGGTGATCAGATTGGCAGCGGCTAAGTCAAAACGTGGGCAGCAGGGGGATGGGCAGGATGGTTCAGACATGGGAAGAGGGATAGATTGGTGCGAAAGGAAACGGGGAGCGTTGAGATTGGGCATTCGTTTCTGGAAATCCAGCAAAATTTCCACCCCTACGAAAGCTTCCACACCGCCGCATTCCAGATTTAGGCAATGAAGATTCCACCTTGCCTTTTGCACACCGTCATTCAGTGCAATAGGATCGGCAGCGTTACGATTATTTGAAGAATGGCTCTTTCTTCCATTTTCCCAGCGACTCAATGGACTTTGCTTCGATCTCTGCGTGAAGGCACTGCTCAAGAGGCTAGGCTTGCCCTAGAAACACTATGCCAGGCTTACTGGACCCCCCTCTACTTGGTTGCTCGGAGCCGAGGCATGAATCAGCATGATGCAGAGGATGCGGTGCAAGGATTTTTTCACAACCTACTCCGCCATCAAAGTTTGGAGCATGCTGATCAGCAACGGGGCATGTTACGGAACTATCTTTTGACCGGTTTTGAAAGGTATCGCATCAACCTTTGGACAGAGAAAAAAAAGGACCTGCCTGCAGCAAACGAGCTTAATGCCTCATTCGAGGCTGAACGTAGATACCAGGAAGCGGCTGATGCCGATGCCAGTCCAGAGACCCTTTACCTCAGAGAATGGACGCGGCTCATCCTCGAGCGGAGCCTAGACAAACTGCGGGAAGAACAAGCCCACAAAGGTCAGCTTGAACGATTCGAAAGGCTAGCTCCATTTCTCATTCAAGAACAGGAAGGACAGCCGCTGCAGGAGCTAGCCGCTGAAATGAATCTCACGGCTCTGTCTTGTCGCCAAGCGCTCTTTCGATTGCGCAGGGCCTATCGCCATAAAATCGAAGAAGAGTTAGCTCTAGTTCTAGGCACGAATGACCCCGAAGAGATTCAGCGTGAACTTCAGGCGCTTTACCACGCTTTCGATACTCCGTAGAAAGACATGTCATCCTTTGCATCGCACATCATCGCAGGCCAAGAGCGGGGCATTCTATCTCGGCTACTTCAAAACGAAGCCTCCGCGCTGTTAGAAGGTGAAGGTGACGAGCTCGGTCCTTATACCTTGATTCAAAAATTGGGGGAGGGCGGTTTTGGCATGGTCTGGAGAGCCCAACAAAATCAGCCCGTGCAGCGTGAGGTCGCCCTAAAAGTGCTTAAGCGTGGCATGGACACCGCCCAAGTGCTCGCGCGCTTTGAGCTTGAGCAGCAGACTCTAGCTGCCATGCAACACCCAGCCATCGCTTCCCTGCTCGATGCGGGAGAGACGGAAGATTGTCGCCCTTTTTTCGTCATGGAGTTGGTTCACGGTTCCTCCATCACGGAGTTTTGCAAAAGCAGATCTCTTCCTTGGCAAGAGCGCGTCTCACTCTTTCTCGAGGTTTGCCGAGGTGTTCAGCACGCCCACCAGGCAGGAATCATCCATCGTGATCTGAAGCCTTCCAACATTCTTGTGTCTGAATTGGATGGTAAGCCAGCCCCTAAGATCATTGATTTTGGCATCGCCAAGGCCGTGCAAACGAGCCATGCCCATGACACACTGATCACACAGCCAGGTCATGTCCTGGGCACTCCCCAATACATGTCGCCCGAACAATTAAGAGGAGGCCATCCTCTCGACATCCGCAGCGACGTTTATTCCCTTGGGGTTCTCCTTTATGAAATGCTGACAGGTGAACTTCCTTACCAAGAGGCCAGTGCAGACCGCCAGGCCTCCCCCCTGGAAATGCTTGACCTGCTCAGTCACAATCGCCCGCGTCGTCCCTCGACACGCATCACTCGACATCGCGATTTTTTCCCCCGACTGCGCCTCAGTCCTGGAGATCGTGAGCTGCCAGCGGACCTGGATTGGATCATTCTTAAATGCCTGGAACAAGAAAAAGAGCGCCGCTACGACAGTGTTAGCGCTTTGGTCTCTGACCTCGAGTTCTTCCGGCAGAACAAACCGGTTCAGGCAAGGCCGCCCAGCTTCAGCTACCTAGCCGGACGATGGGTTCGCAGAAATCGACTCACCAGTGCAGCGGTCGTCGTCAGCCTCAGCGCCATTTTTTCAGGAGCTGCCATGGCATTCTGGCAAGCTCATCTCGCCATTCAGGCGAAGCAACTCGCTGAACTCGAATCCAACCGCGCTCGAAGCACCGCCGGCTTCCTCACCTCATTGCTCGATCGCGTGGCAAAGGGCATCACCATGGGAAGAAATCCTGAAGCGCTCAAGCTCGCACTTGATGACAGCCCCAGGCTGATTGCCGAACTCAGCAACGACCCTACCCTCCAAGCCGATCTTTATCAACGTGTCGGCAAGCTCTACGCTGATATGGGCGAACGAAAACTCGCCATGCCACTGTATGAGGCTCATGCCCAAACACAGACCAAAACCTACGGGTTCATGAGCGAGCAGGCCATCCGGGCAGACCTCACTCTCGCCGCCATCACGACCGATCACGGAGACCGCAGAAAGGCCACCCCCCTGCTGAACAGCATCTTAGAGCGATTGGAAAAGATTGGCCTGAAGCGAGGCCTGCTCTGGTTTGAGACTCGGCGATTGAAAGTCCGTGTCCTGGAAAAATTAAATGCTTATCACCAAGCACGGGATGAAGCCATTTCTGCGCTCGAAGATTTGTCAGAAACGCCTAACTTGGAGCCTTCGATGATCTTTACTTTGAAAATGAATTGCTGCCAGGCCTTCGAAGTCAGCAAGGACTTTCCAAAAGCCGAACAAATGATCAGCGAAGTTGAAAGCCTGATGCCGCGATTGAATCATGCTCCGGGCTACAACTACCGACGAATCTGGCAAGATCGCAGGCTCAATCTCTGGAAATACCAGGGCAAACATCACCTAATCATCGAAGACCTTAAGAGACGAATCACAGAATCGAAGCCTGAGGAATATCAGGCCCGACATGCCGCCCTACTCAAACTTTCGGAAGTCGAGACTTCCGTCAGGAGGCACCCAGATGCCATCGCTCATGCTCAGGAAGCCTACGAATTGGCTGCCAGCCATGCGCCTGATGCAGAGACGCCTAAAGATTTACAACTCAACCTGCAACGCCGTGACATGGTCGAGTCCATGCATACGCTAGCCCTGGCCTACAGCACCGCCCAAAAGCACCCAGAAGCAGTGATTGCCGCAAAACGGGGAGTCGAGATTTCCTTAGCTCAAGGCAATGGCAACACGATCTCCAAAATCATGCAAACCCTAGCGGATGTGCTAATCCGCTCGGGAGATTTGGAGGCAGCCTACGAGTGCCATGCCGAACGGGCCAAACGGATCAACACCCACCTAGCGAGTTACAATCGCTGGTATGAGGACCTAAAGGCCATGGCTTCACTAAGACTTCGCCAACAACGCCATGCTGAAGCCCTCGAACTGGCCAAAGAATACTGGCAGAAAGTGAATGCCATACCTCAAGCTCAGGACGATGCAGAACATCTGGGTGACACCGCCGCATTTGCGCTTCGTTGCCACGAAGCCGCGAAGAAAAGCCATCCACAGAGCCAAGTCTCAGACGACATGCTTCAAACCTGGAGAGATCAAGTCAGCCGCGCCAAACAAGGTCAGCGTTGAGTCACGAACCGCCACGGAGTCACTCTGAATGGGCAGCTTCGGTTTTCCCAGTGGCCCGCAGCAGATCATGCTGGGCTGTGTTGAAAGCTGTCACCGCTTGAACGCGATTTTGCCGGGCACGGGTCAGTTCCTCACGGGCTAACAAATACTCTAAAACGACGCCAAGTTGGCTAGCTTGACGTTCCTTCGCCAATTTCACCATCTCTTCTGCTGCTAAGACCGCTTCGTCATTGATGTCGATCTGGTCATGCGCGCTCTGCGCCCTCGCCGCGGCCTCCACGACCTCACGCCCAATCGCAGCTTTGATTTGGCTCATTTGAAATTGGGTCGCTTGCTCCCTCGCCTCCACGATGCGCTTGCGCTGTGTGTCGAAAAGCCCACCAGGACCCATCTTCCAACCAAGGCCCATGAAGAGGGTTTGCGTCTCATCGAAGTTTCCCAAATCATCATTGAACCCACCCCCAAGTCCACCCAGGCCATAACCTGCCTGCACGTTCGGGATCATCGGAGCCACTCGGGCACGGTCTTTTTCCAAAACGGCTGCCTGATTCACCGCACCCGCCGCTTTCATCTCGGGACGATGCTGCGAGGCCTGGGAGATGAGCGTGGCCACCCCAAGTTTGCGATCAAGAAGACGCACCGGCACGAGATCAGCCTTCGCGGGGCGCAGTTCACTGTCGGCAGGCAATCTCAGCGTCTCTGCGAGTGCAGCCGCAGCGAGATCACGCTTTTCTTGATTCTGGCGGATGGCGAGCTTTTCACGACTGACCTGCGTTTTCACGCGCAGCCAATCCGCACGGAAGGCCGTTCCGGCATCCACCGCACCACCGATTTGTTTTTCATAATCCTGCGTGAGCCGCAAATCGTCCTCAATGATCGCCAGTGAGGCCTCCGCAGCCAAAAGATTGTAGTAACGGCCCGTCGCCTGCATCACGATGTCGCGTCGCGTTTTTTCCACGAACTGCTCGGCGGCCAAGGCACGCTGTTTCGCTACCAAGGCCTCGTAATACATGTCACCAGGCGACCAATCGACCATGAGGTTCGGCCCGATGGTGTACTGCTGCTTGCTGACATCAAACACGGCGCCCGCGATGTCCTGTACATTCCCATCCGTGCGCCGATAACCCGCTCCCAAAGTCAAAGAGGGCCAAAACCGCTGCCAAGCCAATTTCGACTCAGCCAGCACTTCCGTGTGCCTTGCTTTGGCGAGCTGAATTTCGTCATGGTTCGCGCCTGCGAGCTTCATGACCGTAGGAAGGTCAACGTGCACAGGAGCCCCCACGCCAAGCGTTGAAGCAAAGAGAAAAAGCAAAAGCAAAGGTTTCATGGCTTGATCGAAACGGGCTGCTTATCGGCCAGCGTCACGCTTCCTGGCAAGAGAAGCACGTCTGCCTTCTTGAGTTCCGGCACCTCGACATTCGTGCCGTCGTTGAAGCCGATCTTCACGGCGGCTTTCATGGCTTTGCCGTCGGTGTGTTTGAAGACGAAGGCGTTGGTCTTTTCCATGACGAGGGCGGCCACGGGGATGAGGGTCGCGTTGTCGTGTTTTTCGACGGCGATCTTGGTCATCGCATACATGCCTGGGCGGAGTTTGAGGTCAGGGTTCTTCAAATCGGCTTCGGCGAGCATGGTGCGCGTGGCGGGATCGAGGGCGTAGGCGATGCGGCTGATGCTGGCCTCGACAGGCGTGGCTCCGGCGGCGTCGATTTGGGCTTTCACAGGCTTGCCGACGGTGACGAGGCCGGTTTCGAGTTCGGTGACGGGGATTTGCAGGCGCAGGGTGCTCAAATCGGTGACTTCGAGCAGTTTCGTGATGTTGGCGGTGGCGAGTGAGCCGGGATCGGCAAAGCGAGCGGTGATGATGCCGTCGAAGGGCGCTTTGAGCGTGGCGAACTGGATCTGCGTCTCGCTGCGCTCCAATCCGGCCTTCGCGATGGCGAGTTTGGCTTCGGCATCATCGACGGCTTGTGGCAGCACGAGGTCGGGAGACTTCGCGCGGGCTTCGTGGAGGCGTTTCACCTCGATTTCGGCCGCTTTGACCTCGGCCTTGGCCTTGGCGATGTCAGCTTCGAGTTCCGGCACTTCGAGCGTGGCGAGCACTTGGCCTGCCTTTACGGCATCGCCTTTATCGACGCTGATCTTGGCGATGTAGCCAGTGACTTTGGCGTGCAGCGTCGCCTGCTGCCAAGGCGCGAGCGTGGCAGGAAGTGAAACCCAGCGATGGATGAGGCCGTTGGTGGGCTTGGTCGTCGGGAGTTCGAGCGCCGAAGCGAGTGTGGAAAGAGCGAGGAAGATCAGAAGACGCATGAGGGCGATAGAAAAAAGTTAAACAAACTCAGTCCAGTCATCGAGGCCGACGATCTTCATGAAGTCGCCGATGTAATTGCCGACGTGCTCTGCTTCCTCGGCGTTCTCTTCATCAAACTGCTCCTGGAGTTCTTCGGCGGCGCGATAAAGCACGCGGTCGGTGGTGCTTCGGGCGAGGAGTGACTCACATTTGTCTAAAAAGGCATTCACGCGCTTTTCACAGCGCAGGCGAGTTTCTTCATCCGCAGCGCCTGGATAATACTCGGCTTCGAGGAACTTGGTCTGGAGCTTGAGTTGCTTGATGGCTGCTTGGACTTTGGGGGTAAGTTTCATTTAGTCGATAGGTTCAAGTGAGGCGTTCTTGGCCGTCTTGCTCGCGAGCAGCGCATACACGGCGGGTAGCACGAGTAGCGTGGCGACGGTGGCCAAGGCGAGACCGCCGATGGTGGCGATGGCGAGGGGGCTGGTCTGGCTTTTGGCCATCGCCATGGGGATCATGCCGGCGATCATGGCGAGGCTGGTCATCAAGATGGGGCGGAGGCGGGTGGTGGCGCTTTCGAGGGCGGCTTCGCGTTTGGTCATGCCGCTGAGTTGGGCGCGGTGGGCGAAGGTGACGAGCAGGATGGCATTGGCGACGGCGACGCCGACGGCCATGATGGCGCCCATGAAGCTTTGCAGGTTCACGGTGGTGCCGGTGAGCTTCAAGGCGAGCACGACGCCGAGCAAGGCCGCTGGAAGGGTGGTGAGCACGATGAGGGCGAGGCGCAGGCTTTGGAAGTTCGCGATCAAGAGCAGCAAGATGGTGACGATGGCAATGAGGAGGCCGGTTTGCAGGCCGCTTTGAAGTTCCTTCATCGGCGGGACCTGACCGCGCAGGGCGACGCTGGTGCCGGTGGGTGCGGGATGGTCGGCGATGATCTTTTCGACCTGTTTGGCGACGGTGCCGAGCGGTTGATCGTGCAGATTCGCGATGATCGAAACGGTGCGGGACATGTTGTAGCGGTCGTATTGGCCGATGACGTTGCCTTCGGTGATTTTGGCGATGTTGCGCAGCGGGACGGTGGTTTGTTTGTCGCTGCTGACGGGCAGGTTGCGCAGGTCTTCGAGGCTTTTCATCATCGTCTGCGGCACCTGGATTTGCAGGCTCATGCTTTGGCCGGTTTTGGGGTCGGCGTAGTAGTTGGGAACGGTGAATCGGCTGCTGGCGGTGGCGGCAACGAGGCTGCGGGTGGCATCGCTCATTTTCACGCCCAGCAGGCCGGCGCGTTCGCGGTCGATGTTCACATCGACGCTGGGGTAGTCGAGGGTTTGGCTGAATTGTACATCACGCAGGTCTTTGAGGGCGGCGAGCTTGGCGCGGAGCGTTTCGGCGTGCGCACGGCTGGCAGCGAAGTCTTTGCCGCTGACGGCGACCTCGATGGGCGTGGGCGATCCGAGCGACATGACGCGCGAAACGATGTCGGCAGGCTCGAAGGAGAACGAGACGCCAGGGAACTCCTGCGCGAAGCGGGTGCGGAGTTTTTCGCGCAGTTCGGCGATGGGCATCCGGCTGCCATCTTCCTTGAGCTGGATTTGCAGCGTGGCTTCCTCGGGGCCGCTGTTCCATTGGTGGATGAGATTGACGGGGTAGTTCGGTGCATGCACGCCGATGAGGCCCATGCTGGTGGCGATGGGGGCTTCTTCGCCGATGATGGCGAGGGCGCGTTGGGCGATCTGCTCGGTGGTTTCGAGTCGCGTGGCGGTGGGGGCGCGGAGGCGGAGCTGGAGCTGGCCGGCGTCGATTTGCGGGAAGATTTCGGTGCCGAGGAAGGGGAGGAAGAGCGTGATGGCGAAGATGGTGCCGGCGAGGTAGGTGGGGACGAGGAGGTGGCGGGTGGTGATGCTGGGAAGGAAGAGGTAGCGCAATGCGGACTCACTGGCGGGCTTGCTTTCCACCTGGTGCTTCGGCTCCCGATGCCACCAGATGCTGAGGATGGGCACGATGGTCGAGGAAAGCAGGTAGCTGGAGATCATCGCGAAACCGACGGCGAGGGAGAGAGGCAGGAAAAGGGCCTTGGCGGCACCGGTCATGAAGAAGCTCGGCACGAACACCGCGAGGATGCAGAGCATCGAGAGGCTGCGCGGGCCGATGGTTTCTTCGGAGGCGTCCAAGACGATGCGGGCAAGAGTGCCTGCACCACGTTGTTTCATGCGGCGATGGATGTTCTCGATCTCGACGGTGGCTTCATCGACCAAAATGCCGACGGCGAGGGCGAGGCCGCCGAGGGTCATCAGATTGACGGTGTAACCGGTGATCCACAACGCGAGCAGCGCGGCGGCGATGGCGATGGGGATGTTCAGGATGACGATGACGGCGCTTCGGAGGTCGCGGAGGAAAAGGAGCACCATCAGGCCGGTGAGGGCGGCACCGAGCAGGCCTTCTTTGACGAGATCTTCGATGGCGCGGATGATCCAGGGGCTTTGATCGAACTCGAAGGTGACGTGGATGTCCTCGGGGCAGGCGGCTTTGAATTTGCCGAGGTTGGCTTTCACCAGCTCGACGACGCTGAGCGTGGAGGCATCGCTGCGCTTCGTGACGGGCATGTACACGGTGCGTTTGCCGTTCACGATGGCGATGCTGGTGGTGAGGTCGCTGCCGTCGCTGACTTCGCCGATGTCGCGCACATAAACCGCGCCTTGGTCGGTGACCTTCAGCGGCACGGCGGCGAGGTCCTGGATGTTTTTCACGACGGCGTTCGTCGGCACGATGGGGAAGCTGTTGGGCAGCGCGAGATTGCCGCTGGGGCTCATCGTGTTGGCCTCGGTCATCGCTTTGACGACGTCGTCGGGTGACAAGCCGTAAGCGCGGAGGCGGTCGGGCTTCACATTGATCAAAATGGTGCGGGCACTGCCGCCGAAGGGCGGTGGAGCCGAAACACCGGGCAGCGTGGCGAACAGCGGGCGCACCATGTTCAGCGCGGCGTCCTGCATCTGGCCGACGGTGCGCGTGGGATTGTCGGTGGAGAAGACGAGATTGCCCACGGGCACGCTGCCGGCGTCAAAGCGCGTCACGAAGGCTCCCGGTGTGCCAGGCGGCATGAAGCTGCGACTGCGGTTCACATACGCGATGGTTTCCGAAAGCGCCGCGGACATGTCGGTGCCCGGATGAAACTGGAGCTTCATGATGGAGGCTCCTTGGATGTTCTTCGACTCCACGTGCTCGATCCCGGCGATGTAGAGGAAATGATACTCGTAGTAGTAGGTCAGGTAGCCCTCCATCTGGAGCGCATCCATGCCGCCATACGGCTGCGCGACGTAAATGGTGGGAATGCCGAGCGGCGGGAAGACATCGCGTGCCATTTTTTCCTTCGCCTGCCAGGCGCCGAGGAGGATCGCGCTGACCGCGACAAGGATCGCGTAAGGATGGCGAAGAGCGAGGCGGGGGAGAGACATGCGGGGCGTTGACGAAACAGAATAACAAACCAAGAGCAACTTTACGGGGGCCGTAAAACGTGGAGATACAAGATTCTTTCCTCGAACAGGAGCGAAACATGAAGGGTTGGCTGTCGGGCCTATTCTCCAAAGTCAACGCCCAGTTCGAGTGGCTGATTCTGCACAATCCTCAGGGCCCGCTTCTTCTCCGGGGTGCTCTTGTAACTGCTCTGGGGCTTGGCACCCAGGTTGTCATCCGCCATGGCGGCGAGCCAACCCTTCTTTTGCATGCGCTTGAACAACAGGACTTTTCAGAAACAGAGTAAGATTCGAGATTCGTGAGCTTGAAGGCCGTGGTCGCAGGTTGCGATTCAATAGATTTTAAAGAGATGAAAACGACAGTCAGCCGAAGACGCAGCCCACTAGACAAAACGCAAGAAGCGAAGGCTAAAGGTCGTTTGAAAAGTTGGGCGATTCCTTGCTGCACACTTATCACCATGACCATACCCTCATCATGCCTACGGATGTGTTGGATGCTGCTGGTGGCGTGGGCTGACTTGACCGTGGCACAAAGCCCTGCCCTGCCCTCCCCGACTCACTTTGGCGTTCAAGATGGAAGTGTGCCGGAAGATCCACGAGAGGCGGGTCGTGGTCAGTTCTCTGACTTCCCGAGTTGGCCGATCTCGAAAGAACTGCCCAACGATGTGTTCGTTTTTGCACGTTTGCGTTTTGATTCTGACTCAGGACACAGGGGACGCTGGCGAGGTCAGGGAAAGTGGGCGACGGATTACCCGGATGCGGATTTGAATTTCAGCTATCGCCTCCAACAACTCACAGCGATGCAGGTCAGTCCAAAGGGCGTGGTGGTGGACATTGAGGCGGAACAGATGCGGCATTACCCTTTCATTTACATGATTGAGCCAGGCCACATCTCCCTGGGCGCGGATCAGGCAAAGACCATCCGGGATTACCTGATGAAAGGTGGATTCATCATGGTGGATGACTTTTGGGGGGAAGAAGAATGGGAGACTTTTTATGCAGCGCTGAAGCAGATTTTTCCCGAGCGAGAACCCGTCGAGTTGGCTGACGATCACGAGATTTTTCACATGGTCTTCCCTTTGAAGACAAAACCTCAAATCCCGAGTGTTGGACACGCGATGGCTGGGCGTGATCAGGGCATCACTTTTGAGCGGTGGGATGCTCAGACACCGCACTATCGAGCCATCTATGATGACAAAAAGCGCATCGTGATGCTAATCTGCCACAACACCGATTTGGGTGATGGCTGGGAAGAGGAAGGCACAGACCCTTGGTACTTTCGAGAATTCTCCGAGAAATACGCATACCCTCTCGGGATTAACATTCTGTTTTACGCTCTCACTCACTGAAGCGTGATGGGTGAACCTGGGGATTTCTTTGATCCACGAGCCTAGAATTCCCCAGAAAGGCACTTGAAGGTCGGTGGGCGATGAACTCGGCTACAAGCCATGCTTTTGAGCGCCCAAACAGCAAGCGAGTGCGTATGGTTTTCTCATGCCCAAGCACGCTGTTGTCATTCACTGGTTCCGACGTGACCTTCGTCTCACAGACAATCTTTCGTTAGCCGCAGCGGCGAAGGATGGTGCCTCCGTGGTTCCCGTTTACATCCTGAGTGATTGGACTTCCATCCACAGCTGGACAGGCAGCATTCGACAGCAGTTTCTTTGTGGCTGCTTGGGATCGCTTTCAAAAAACCTGGAGACCTTGGGCAGTCGCCTGATTCTCCGTGTCGGTAAAGCGAACACTGAGCTTGAGCGGCTGATTCGCGAGACCCAAGCCACCGCGGTTTATTTCAATCGAGATTACGACCCCTATGGACGCGAGATGGAAAAGAAAGTTCGTGAGGTCTGTGCCAGACTTGGCGTGGAATGCATGAGCTTCAAAGATCGCGTGCTGCATGAACCTGAAGAAGTCCTAACGGGCAATGGTGGTCCTTACCGTGTTTACACACCTTATTCACGGAATTGGCTTTCGCTCACGAAGCAAGAGCCTTCGCGGCGCCTTGCCTCTCTCGGCACGGCTCCAGCAGCAGAGCTCAACAGTCATCCGCTACCCACGCTGGATCATTGGAAACTGCCTGCCACACAGAGCACTTTGCCCGAAGCAGGCGAACGAGCTGCGCGAGAGCGCATGAAAGCCTTCATCGAAGATCACAGGCTCCATCATTATGGTGAGCGCAGAAACATCCCCGCAGGATTGACGACCTCACGCCTAGGCCAGGACCTACGCTTTGGCCTCATCTCGATTCGTGAGCTTTATGCTCGCTGCCTGAAAGCAGCTTCAGAAACCACCCGACCCGAAGAGCGCAGCTCCATTGAAACCTACCTCAAGGAGCTGGCTTGGCGTGAGTTTTACCTAGCGATCCTTTGGTTTTATCCCGAAGTGTTTGAGGAGGAGTTTTCCCCAGAGTTTCGTGGCATGCCGTGGCCGGGCCGTGATGATCATTTCGAGGCATGGTGCCAGGGGCGCACGGGTTTCCCTATCGTGGACGCTGGCATCCGCGAGCTACTGGCCACTGGCTTTATGCACAATCGCGTGCGCATGATCGTCTCCATGTTCCTGACCAAGGACTTGCACTGCCACTGGAAGCTGGGGGAAAGCTTCTTCATGCGTCATCTCGTGGACGGTGAAAATGCCAGCAACAATGGCGGATGGCAGTGGAGTGCAGGCACGGGGGCCGACGCAGCTCCCTATTTCCGCATTCAGAATCCATGGACACAGACGAAGAGCTATGACCCCGTCGGTGCCTACATTCGTCAATGGGTGCCCGAGCTTCGTGGAGTCTCCCCTGAACGCTTTTTGGCACCCCCGAAAGATGGGCGCGCACTCGCAGCCGGCTATCCCCTCCCCATCGTGGATCATGGCCTCGAACGCGAACGCACCTTGGCTATCTTTGCGAAGCACCGAGGGAGATGATGTTTGGTGATTGAAGCGCAGCATCGGCTCCGATAGTCTGCCCATCATGTTTGCTCACGCCCGCCTGTTTTTTCTCCTCACCGTCATGGCCAGCTCTGCGCTGGCAGAAAACTGGCCGCAATGGCGTGGCCCGCGCATGGATGGCACGAGTCTGGATCATGGCTTTCCCACGGAGTATTCGAAAGACACGCAGACCTGGAAAATCGAACTCCCCGGCACAGGCCATGCCTCACCGATCGTCTGGGGAGAGCGCCTTTTCCTTGTTTCAGCAGATGCGGAGAAAGAAACGCGGCTCCTCATCTGCGTCGATCGTGCCACCGGCGAAATCCTTTGGAAGGAACCCGTGCTGAAGGCTTCACTGGAGGGCAAGCACCGACTCAACAGCCATGCCTCCAGCACACCGGCCACGGATGGCGAGCGCGTCTTCACGACTTTTCTCGATGGCAACCAAGTCGTCGTCAGCGCCCATGACTTCACAGGAAAGGCAGTCTGGCAGGTGCGTCCGGGTGTCTTTGCTAGCAAACATGGCTTTTGCTCCAGCCCGATTCTGTTTGAGGACAAAGTCATCGTGAACTGCGATCACGACGGCCCGGGCTACATCGTCGCACTATCTCGCCAAGATGGCCGACAACTCTGGCGCATTGAGCGACCGAACCAGACCCGCAGTTACTGCGTGCCCATGATTCGCACGATGGCTGGCCGAGTGCAGATGGTGCTCTCCGGCACGAAATGCGTAACAAGCTACGATCCGCGTGATGGCTCACTGATTTGGATGATGGATGGCCCGACCGAACAATTCGTTGCCTCTCTGGTTCAGGACGATGCCTCCGGTTTGCTACTCATGAGCGGCGGCTTTCCTGAACATCACATTTTAGCCATCCGACCAACTGGTGTAGGCAATGTCACCGAAACCCACATCGCCTGGCGCACGAACAAAGGCGTGGCTTATGTACCCTCTCCGATCTGTGAAAAAGGCTGGTTTCTCATCGTCTCCGATTCCGGCATTGCGCACTGCTTCGATGCGGCGACGGGCGAGATCGCCTGGGAAGAGCGCATGAAGGAACACCACGCCTCTCTGACAAGCGCTGAGGGTCGTGTCTATTTCATCAATGACTTCGGCATACTCCGCGCGGTGAAACCGGGGCGTGAGTTTGAACTCATTGCCGAAAGCGATCTGGGGGAACGTGTGTTCGCCTCGCCCGCCCTAAGTGAAGGCCAAATCTTCATTCGCAGCGAATCGAGCCTGTTCTGCCTGGGCAAACGCCAGATCAAAACGGCTGCCCGCTGACGCCATCACCTGCCCATGATCTCTCGCCGCTTTCAGCCCCTTTGGCTTTGCCTACTGGTCGTCATCAGCCAGTTCACTTCCTGCAGTCTTTTGAAGAAAAAGAAAGACCAAGAGCCCGCAGGCGGACCGGTGGGACAGGCCACGCTCATCGGTATGATCGAGATGGTGAATCCCGAACAGAACTATGTTGTCATCCGCTCCGATGCACCTCCTTCCCTGCCCGCCGGCACGGAACTCCTGAGCCTCAGTGCCGAAGGCAAAAAATCCAAGTTAGTGTTGTCGCCAGAACGCAAAGGCTTTTACCTGACGGCTGACATCCAAGAGGGCAATCCGATGGTGTCGGATCTCGTCTTGCTGCCACGCGAGAGCCTGGAACCAAAGGCTGACACTCCACCGCCCCCAACCACACCACCCGCCGGTCCTGAACCGGTCACACCGGCCTTGCCGTCGATGCCCGCGCCCAGCCCCCCGCCGCCCCCAGCCCCAGCGACTGTGCCCGTGCCCATGCCAAGTCCTGCGGCACCCAGCGCACCAGCAGGCAAGCCCGCTTCGCCTCTCAATTTGGATGATCTGGAACCCCCCGTCGGCAATCCCTGAGCCCACGACACCTCCATGCTTACGGAATCCGAAGCCCTCACCCGCCTACTTTCGCACATCCAACGAGGTCAGGCGGGGCCACTGCCCTTGCTCCAGGCTCTGGGGCACTATGCGGCAGCCGATTTAGCGGCGACGCTGGCTCTGCCGCGGTTCCATAACTCGATGATGGATGGTTACGCGCTGCGGGCAGATGACTCCACCGACCCAAACCGACCGCTCCCCATCATCGGCACTCAGCCAGCGGGAGCAGATCAGCACCTGACTTGCCCGCCCAGAGCGGCGGTGCGTATCTTCACCGGAGCCCCCATGCCACGGGGAGCCGATGCGGTGATCATGCAGGAGGATGTGGTTCGCGAGGGCGATGCCATCCGCTGCCAAGAGCCCGTGAGTGTCGGTGAACATGTGCGCCGTGCGGGAGCTGACTTGTGCCCTGGACAGATTATGCTGCGCCAAGGAGCTAAAATCACCGCAGGAGCCGTGGGATTGCTCGCCTCTCAGGGCCTACGCGAAGTCCCCGTCATCCGCCCCCCTCGGGTGGCCGTGCTCAGCACCGGAGATGAACTCGTGCCCCCTGGTCAGCCGTTGGAAGATGGCCAGATTTACAACAGCAATGGGCCGATGTTGCAGGCCTTGCTCGTCAAGCTCGGCATCCCCGAAAGCAGCACGCGGCACAGCCACGATGCGGTCGATGCCACCACAAGGGCACTGCGTGAATTGAGCCACCAACACGACATCATCCTCATTAGCGGAGGTGTATCGGTGGGTGACCATGACCCGATCAAGCCCGCTCTAGCTCAGCTAGGCATCAGCCCGGAGCTGTGGCGAGTCAAAGTGAAGCCAGGGAAACCTTTTCTTTTTGCGCAAACGCAGCGTCCTGAGGATGGCCGGCCCGTCAGCTTCTTCGGCCTGCCGGGAAATCCCGTCTCTGCCTACGTTACCTTTCAGCTTTTCGTTCGCCCAGCCCTGCTGCGCTGGATGGGAGCCAGCGACATCAGCCTGCCCAGCCTGCTGGCCCATCCCGCCACCCCTTTGACCAACGAGGGCGACCGCCCACACTACCTGCGCGGCAACCTAAGAGATGGGGTCTTTTTCCCCGCAGCGCTTCAGCAAAGTCATGCTCTCTACGCGCTCAGCCAGTCGCATGCCCTTCTCAAGCTGGAGCCGGGTCAGCAAATCACGCCTGACCAGCAGGCTCGCGTATTGACGCTGGACTGAGCCCTGAAGTGGCCCAATCAGGCCTTTTTTGCATCCTCCCACGCTCTTGCTCTTAAGCAGCATAGCACTTGCCCATGGGGGCACCTGTGGTGCATGTTCTCCCCTTGTGGTGAAATTCATTTTCCATCTCCTGCTGCTCGTGGGGCTCAGCGCGTTGACGGGCGCTGCCTGGGTCGCGCATCGCGCGCTACCGCTGCCCGATCTGCCGCCTGCGAAGCAGGATGCTCGCCCACGTGACTTGGTGGATGACTTGAAGCAGGCCTCGATCAAAGGCGCAGGCTTGCTAGAAATCACCGAGCCTGATCTGAACCGCTACCTTGCTCGCGTCTTGTCTGCTCAGATGCAGGCACCTCTGGAAGGTCGTGTTCAGCTGGAGGCCCTGCGCATCCAGATGCTCCCAGGTCAGGCACGCCTCATCCTCGCCTGGAAAGTGCTCGGCTGGCGCAGCACGGCAGCGGTCGATCTCACCATCCGCCGACTGGATCAAGTTTTTCGGGTGGAAGTCGTTGGGGGTGCCTATGGACATCTCAAGGTGCCACGTGGGCTACTGCGGCCGCTAACAGGAGTGCTCCAGAAGCTAGCAGACCCCCTCAAGCCTGAAATTCAGGCACTCTTTCAAATGAATCAGATCACTCTCACTCAGGGCCGGGTCCAGCTCGACCCAAGGTTCCCCTGAGCGCGCACCGCTGCCAGCTATCCTTCTCCCGTATGTTCCGCCTCACCCTTGCCCCCACTTTGGCCGTCAGCATCCTGGCTCAGGCCCATGCACAAACCCCACCAGCTCCACCCCTGGGGCCTAAGGTCGATGCTGCCGCGGTCCAGTCACCTGCCTCTGGCAGTTTGATATCCGCCCCCGCACCTAGCGTTCCGCCCCCTGCCCCAGGTCAGATCAAGTTACCCAAAGAGGCAGCTCCTGACGCGGCCCAAGCCACCGGGACATCGCGGATCCCTGACGTGCCAGCTCCCGCATTGACTCCAGTGCCGCCTACGCCACTCAGCAGCGGGACAAAGAGCGTGCCATCCACCAGCGGCAGCGGGCAATTCATCGTCCATGGGCAAGACGCCCGGCTGAAGAACGCTTTTTCCGCGCGTTGCGATGAGATCAAAGACGAGCTCGGACGCTTGCTGCGTGATACCCAGCCCTGGACGCTGCCCATTGTCGTGCTACTCAACGCAGGGGAAAATGCCCGCACCGCACCGCAGGCCGTATCCACCAGCATCGCCCAGATCACCCACGGTGGCTTTCACCTCCAGATCACGGTGAACCTGCGCCCTGACCTACGTCCTTCGGAATTCCGTAGCGAAGTCGTCCGGGCGCTCATGACAGAGCGCGTGCTACGAAGCCAGCCTGAAGTCACCAGCAAGCGTGCCACGCTGCTACCTGACTGGATTCTAACTGGCGTGATGGAGTCCTTGGACTACCGCCGCCAAGCCCGGCCGAGCACGCTCTTCGCGGCTATTTTTAAATCCGGTAAAATCTTTGGCATTGAGGAGATCATTGAAGCCTCCCCGACCCAGATGGATGCCCTGTCCAAAACGATTTACCGCACCTCATGCTGCGCCTTGGTCCTGGCCCTGCTTGATCAGCCCGAAGGCAGCGCGCGGCTGAACCGCTTCCTCTCCAGCCTCGCCAGCGATGCCCGCCCCGAACGAGAACTGCTGAATCGCGCTTTCCCCAGCTTTGCCTCCAGCGCAGCCAGCCTGAACAAATGGTGGGCGCTGCAACTCGCCGGCCTAGCGCAGCCCAAGTACTCCGAGCCGCTCACCGCCGCCGATACCCTGAAGAGTCTGGAGGATGCCCTGACGCTCCGCTACCAGGCCAAGGCAAGTGAGATCCCCCAAGCACGCCCCATCGTCCCCGCAGCACTTGCTTCCACGGGAAGCGGCGGCACTTCAGCTAGCGCAAAACCCACGCCTGGCCCAGGACAAACCGTGCTCCAAGTGGGCGAGACAACCATCATCACCGAGGCCCCAGCCGAAGCAAAAGAAAAAGCCGAGCCTGGCTTCCTTCGATCCTTTGTCGCCAAGCTAAATCCCTTCGCCAAGAAGCGGGAAAGCAACGCGGATATCATCGAATCCGCCATCGAAGAAGCCGCTCGGGAAGAAGCACTGTCTGGTCAGGATGAAGTCCTGACCCCCGTGCCAGCCACCCCGCTACCTGAAATCACAGCCATCAACACCGTGGGCCCCAGGACAGAGGAACCCAATACCCGCAAACCATTGTTCAATCGTTGGTTTGGCACCTCTGAAGCAAAAGACACCCGATCTGAAACTCCCGCCGACACCGTCGAGTCCGCGAACCCGGCAGCAACGCAACTTGCCCCAAGCGAACCAGCTCCAATAGAACCAGCCCCGCCGGCAAATGAAGACAAACCCTCACGCTGGAATCCCTTGAACTGGTTCCGCCAGAGCAAGCCAGCCACCAAGGCACCTGACTCTGCACAGCGCCGACCAGAAGCCACCGCGGCCTCTAGCCACTTCGCCTTTTGGCAGGAAAGTCTGCGCCAGGGGCACATCGAGGCTCTCATTCTTCAGCAGGCAGCCGAAACTAGCCCGCCACCGCCAGCTTCTGGGGAAACGACACCACCCGTCGTCGAACCTGCTCCCGCCCCTCCCCCAGCTCCGAAAAAGCGCGGCTTTTTGGGCGGTCTTTTTGGTAACAAAAAAGGCAAAAAGACGGAGGAGCCACCCCCCAGCCCCGCTGAACCTGCCCCCCCAGCCCCCGTGATGGATGAAGGAACTCCCCAACCGGAAACGACAGGCACCACCGAAGCAAAAAAACCCTCCGACAAACCCTCAGCCAAAGCTGAGCCGAGCAAACCCACGAGCGAAAAAACCAACAGCGAAACAGCCACCAAAACCACCCCAGCCGCGAAAGACAAAAAAGACGCTGCCGCTTCTACCGAACAGACCAAGCCCGCGCCGCCATCCATCGCGGCCGAAGCCCCTGCTGGCAGCGCCCCCATGACGGCCGAAGCCGAGGCCCCCCCTGCCAATGAGGCCCCCGTGCCAGTGGCAGAGCCAGTGCCCGAATCCCGCCCCACCAAACGCGGCCCCGTGCGCCTGAAGGATCTTTTTGGCCGCAGCAAAAAGACCCCGCCGCCCACCGAAGAACCTGCACCTATGCCCACGGATCCAGCCGCCACACCCGCTCCCGGCATGGGACCAACGCCAACCGAGACCGCGGAGAGCAAACCCGAGACTCTGACTAAAACCGAATCGGTCGCCAACGCCCCCAAAGCGAAGCCAAGCGAAGAGCCAAAGAAAGCCACCGCCTCCGATACCGCGCCGAAAGCCAAAGCCACCGCCAAAAAAGATCCACCTAAAGAGACACCCAAGAAAGCGGAAGACAGCCCTAAAGCCGCGAACCGTGCCCCAGAACCGGCTAAGCCTGCGCCAAAGGCGACCGAACCTGCGCCTGCCATGACCGCTGTGGAAAAGCCAGCGCAACAACCTATCGAGAAGCCCGCAGAAAAACCTGCCCCAAAGCCGGAAGCGCCGAAGGTGACTGAAAAGAAACCCACAGAGCCGAAGCCCCAAGAGCCACTGGTCGCAGCGGCCGTACCGATTGAGGATTACAGCGCCATCATGAAGCGGCCCGACCGCAAGCAGATCTTGGACCGCAACCTAGCCGCGCTAAGAGTGCTCCAGGAGCGCTGCGCGATCCTGTTCCGCCCGATCATTGGCGACTACATGCTGCTACTTACCGACTTGCGTGAAGATAAGGCCAAAAACGTCGATGAACGCCTGAAAAAACTCCGCCAGCGCAGCCTCGCCAGCGTGGAGCGGAGCAAAGCCATTCGCGATCTGTTGGACGTTCACGAGGCGAATTACTCAGCCGCCATGTCGGGATTGTTTGATGATTACCTGAGCCTACCTGAACGCATTCAAGAAGAACTCCCTCCCCGGCAAGACCCGATCTCCAAGTATCTCGATGCTTTGGATCGCGAATTTTCTAAGCCCTGACCCAGCACCTGCCTGCCATGCTCCACGCAACCGCTCTTTCCAGTGCTGTTCAGAGCTCATCTTTGGCGGGCTCAGGCAGCAAGCTCGATGACGTGAGCTTTTCCCTGCCAAACGGGCACTTGCTTGCGGTTATTGGCGCCGCTGACAGTGGGCGCAGTCAGCTTTTGCAATTGCTCGCGGGGCTGCGTCACCCCACGACAGGCAGCCTTCACGGCTTCGGGACCGATCTCCTTTCCCAACCACTGCCCTCAGGTCAACTCGGTTACGTCGTTCCCGCGGAAGATTCCCTACATGGCCTGCTCACCGTTCGAGAGACCCTGATGAGCGCCCATTTCCTGCGGGTCGCAGCCAGCACGCCTGAGTTGCGAGTGGATCGTGTTTCCCATCTCCTGGTCGTCTTGGGGTTGGAAACGGTGGCCTCAAAGCGCGTCGCTCAGCTATCCCCCGCTCAGCAGCGGCGCCTCATGCTCGGTCTAGCCCTCGTCACAGACGCTCCTCTGCTGCTGTGCGATGAAATGACTGCGGGTCTGAATGTACGCTCCCAGCAGGAACTGGTGGCTCTCCTGAAGTTCGTGACTGAAGACCTGTCCGGCCGAATCGTCATCCACGCCACCGAGACGTTGGGAAATCTGGCCAGTTACGACTCGGTGCTGATCCTGCATGAAGGCCGCGTCTGCTTCCATGGCCCGCCGCGCGCCCTCACCCACTACTTCAGCATCAGCACCGTCGATGAATTGTACCCGCGACTAGCCCAGCGCCCTGCCGAACGCTGGGGGGAATCTTGGGCACGCCATCGCGAGTCCTATTATCAGGCCTTTCAAATCGCCAGTGCCCCGACCAAACCTAGCACACCGCCACACGACGAAACCACCCATCCAGCCAGGGCCGAAGACATCCTCTCCCCGCCAAAGCCGACCAAGCAGCCTGTGCCAATGACGACGCTGCCCAGCCTTGCCGCACAGACCCTGCATTTGCTGCATCGCCGCTGGACGCTCTGGCAACGCCATCAGGCCGAATGGCTAGAGCACCTGGCCCTGTTCATCCTCTGTCCCATCGTCACCCTCCTGCTTGTGTCTCCGAATGCAGGCTACCTTGCCGAAGTGCGTGCTGGCACTACTGCGCCCGAGGCGCTCTGGCCTGGCGCCTACACCTGCACCATGGTCCTCCTGATCCAAGGGCTCATGATCAGCCTGATTAGCCTGCGCACCGGTTTCCGTGAAATCGCTGCTGAGCGTGTTCTCTTTGAGCGCGAACGCATCGCCGGCCTGCGGGTTGGGGCTTTCCTGGCGTCAAAACTCGGCTTTCTCATCCCGCTCATGACCGCACATGGGGCTGCACTTGTCTTGCTGGCGGAGCTCACGGGGGCCTCGCTACCAGGGCATGCCTCGCTTCGGCTCGTATTGCTCATGCTGACTGGGATCGCTTTTGGCTGCCTCTGCCTTGGACTTTCAGCCACCAGCCGGTCTCCGGAGGTTGCCGAAAACCGCGCCTGGAAGCTCTGGAGCGCAAATCTCCTGCTTAGCGGAGCGCTTCTCGGCTTTCCCCGCCCGCTTGGCATGGTCTTGCAGCCATTCCTTACCCTCTTTCAAGGCTGGTCGGGCAGCGTTGACACCCTAGCTGGCCAACCGGTGTTTGCTCTCCTCACCCAGTTCGTACACACCTGGTTTGCCAAGCCTGGCAGCGCCGTGATCGCCCTTCTGCTGCACGCAACGGCAGGCATTGCCCTCGCCGCCTGGGGGCTGAAACGCCGTCGGCTTTCGGCCCATTGATCCCTACCCGCATGTCACTTCGTTCGCAGCCCTGTTGCCGCAGACCTGGGAAAAGTGCTCCACGGAACGTCGTCCCACCGCCAGACCAAGTCCTGTCCCTTCGAGCCCGGCACATCTTAAACTCTGAGTCCCCAAGCTACCGGCCAGCCCTGTCTCCAGCAGGCATCTTGTCCGGCTCATCCGAGTCCAAGCGTGGCTAACTCCAGCTGGGTGTAGGGGATCACAGCCTGGCCACGCATCCCCTCCCTAGCCTCCTGGCAGCCCCATTCTGAGCCGCTCATCCAGCGAGGCAAAAAACACCACTTCGACAGGAAAAAAACCTTGGCTCAAAAGCCTGCCTCGCTACCCTCCTCCACTAATCATCGAGCACGTTTCCGGAGCGGTATCTTGGACGGACTCAGGCGATGATTTCCCCGATCCATTTATGCCAGACGACATCACGAATCCCGAAGTGGAATTCTCCACCGCCGTTGCCGAAGGGCAGGCCTACGACGCCTCCCAAATCCGCAAGCTCGAAGGCCTTCAGGCCGTGCGCGAACGCCCCGGCATGTACATCGGCTTCACCGACGAGCGCGGTCTTCACCACTGCGTGTTTGAGGTGGTGGATAACTCCATCGACGAATTCCTTGCCGGCTTCTGCAAAAACGTCTTCATCACCATTCATGGCGATGGTTCGCTGAGCGTCGAGGATGATGGCCGCGGCATCCCAGTGGAAATCCACCCCAAGGAAGGCATCCCCACGGTCGAGCTCGTGCTGACGAACCTGCACGCAGGTGGCAAATTCGGCGATGGCGCCTACGAATTCTCCGGTGGCCTGCACGGCGTCGGTGCCAAGTGCGTCAATGCCCTATCCGACTGGTTCCGTGCCGAAGTCTATCGCAACGGCCAAATCCACGCCATTGGCTTCGAGCGGGGCAAAACCACCGAGCCCCTGCGCGTGCTCGGCGATCTCGATGATCCGAAGCGCACCGGCACGAAGATCACCTTCTTCCCCGATGCCACGATCTTCACCATCACCACCACCTTCAGCTTCGAGATCCTGGCGAAGCGCCTGCGCGAGCTCGCCTTCCTGAACCCAGGCATTCGCATTACCCTAACCGACGAACGCGCCGAATCCGCCCGCTCCGAAGTCCTGTTTTACAAAGATGGAGTTGCTGAATTCGTGAAGCAACTCGGCGAAAACAAGGATGTCGTGAATGACAAGCCCATCGCTCTCAGCGGTAAGCGCGAGTTTGAGGTGGATGAGAAGCGGAAGTTCTGTCTCGTGGACTGCGTGATGCAGTGGAACGACGGCTACACCGAGCAAACCCTTTGCTTCACCAATGCCATCCCGAACCCCGATGGCGGCACGCACCTGACCGGCTTCAAAAATGCCCTAACCCGTGCCATCAACCAATACGCCAAGGCCAACAACCTACAGAAGGAAAAAGACCCCCCGATCAGCGGCGATGACTGCCGCGAAGGCCTGGTCTGCGTCCTCAGCGTGAAGCACCCCAAGCCCAGCTTCAATGCCCAAACCAAAGTGAAGCTCATGAACGTCGAGGTCGAGGGCATCGTGAACAGCCTCGTCTATGAGGCCCTCAATGCCTACCTGGACGAAAACCCCACCGTCGCCCGTAAGATCATCGACAAAATCCTCACCGCCGCCCGCGCCCGCGAGGCCGCACGCAAGGCGCGTGAGACCGTACGCAAGTCCGCGATGACCGGCGGTGGCCTACCAGGCAAGCTGGCTGACTGCACCGAGCGCGACCCCTCCAAGTGCGAGCTCTACATTGTCGAGGGTGACTCCGCTGGCGGCTCCGCGAAAGTTGGCCGAGACCGGCGCACCCAGGCCATCCTGCCCCTGCGTGGAAAGCTCATCAACGTCGAAAAGGCCCGCCTGGACAAAGCCCTGCAGAACAAAGAAATCCAGGCCATGATCACCGCCATCGGCACTGGCATCGGCGATGGTGCCGACGAAGGCAGCTTCAACATCGGCAAGGCCCGCTACCATAAGGTGGTCATCATGACCGATGCTGACGTGGATGGAAGCCACATCCGCACCCTTCTGCTGACCTTTTTCTGCCGTCACATGCCTGAACTCGTGAAGCGTGGCTACCTCTACATCGCCCAGCCACCGCTGTACAAAGTCACCCGCAAAAAGCGCGAAGAATACGTCCAAGACGACGCTGATCTGAACCGAATCCTTCTCGAACTTGGGGCCGATGAAGTCACCCTGAAAAACACCTCAGACGGTGCCCTCATCGATCACAACAAGCTCAAGCAGATCCTCGAACTGCTCACCCCGCTTTCTCGCTTCGCCGACCACATCCGCCGCCAGGGAGGCGACTTCGAGGCCTACCTCCAAGCTCGCGACACGAACACCGGCAACCTGCCGAAGTACCTCCTCCGCGTCCGCGCCGGTAACGAAGAGCACCTCCACTACTTTATCAACGACGAGAAGCTCGGCGAATTCGCCCGTGAACATCCGGACCTTGGGGTCTTTGGACGCACTCTCGATGAAAACGGCAATGCCCGCGCTGCCACTCGCTCGAAACTCGTCGAAATTCACGAAGCCGGCCCCATGAAGAAACTCTTCGGCCAACTCGATGAACTTGGTCTGCACATCGATCACTTCAGCAGCCAAGACCAGCCCCTCTTCGAAATCATTGAGGGTGAGGGTGCCAAAGCTGTCTGCCATCCCGTCTTCAACGTTCCCGGCATTCTGGATACCGTGCTCAGCATCGGCAAGCGCGGCATCGAGATCCAACGCTTCAAAGGCTTGGGTGAAATGAATGCCAAGCAACTCTTCGAGACCACCATGGACCCCGCCAAGCGCCGCATGCTGCGCGTGAACCTAGGCGAGGAAAACCTACTCGAAGCCGATCGCATGTTCACCATCCTCATGGGCGACGTCGTTGAGCCACGACGCCAGTTCATCGAAGAAAACGCCCTCAACGTGCGCAATCTCGACGTCTAAGGCACTCGCCCCCTAAATCCTAAAACCCCTGGGACCCAGCCTCGGCTTTTGAAAGCCAAGCAGGACGGACCTCCAGGGGTTTTTTCTTACCTTCAAAACAGACACACAACCAATGAATGGCCTAACTAACTTATTCGTATAGAAGCAAGATACACCTTAGCCAAGTTGGGTATCCCAATCGGACGAGGGGAGACACCTCCATCAAAGCGGTAAGTAGAGCAAACCTGCGGCTCCAAGCAGCTTGGAACAGACAAGCCTCTTTATCTTATTCCGTATGCGCATGAGCCTAAGACGGAAGTTTTGTCTATACCTTAAAGACCCAGCATTGCGCCCCAATTTTTTAGAATGCTGTGCAGGAATCGGTCACAACAAAAACAAATGAGATAGTCAGACAGATCCCTGACTGCCACCAGACACTCCAGGTCTGTCGCTGAACACGATCGCCTGAGCGGATCTCAAGCGGGATGACTCTACCTTACCTTAGGGCAGAGGTTTATCCGCCTTGATCAACAATCCATCGCCACTTTTCGAAGCATCAGGTGACAAAGCCGATTCGAGGAAAAAATTCACCCAAAGCGAATTCCCACTTGATTACATGGAATTGAGAGATATTCGTCAATCCTATTCCTCTAATAGGAATACAAAGGCGTGAGCTCTCCAGGCAGCGCCTGCCGACCTTTCACCGAGGAGGCAAATCATCCATTCTCTTCTGTTTCATCTTTGAAACAGCCTTTTCACAAGGCCTGATGACCCCATTCACGGGGAGTTTGAAGCCATGCGTCATCTAGCACCCAGCTCCACCAAGCGGGGAGAGATGATTATTTCAAACTCATCCGTCCATGAATATCCCACGAACTCTCATCCGCCTTCTTGGCGGTTTTGCACTCGCTAGCGCTTCCGTCGCTGCCGGGGCCACTGTTACGGTCCCCGACAATGGTGACATTTTCCTTGGAGTCCGAGCTTCAGGAGGCCAAGGCTCTGGTGTCTCGCTTCTTGTCAACATCGGAGACGACACGACCTTCCGCAATGCCACAGGGGGAAGTACCCTCTCCCTGGCTAACGTAGGCACTGAACTCAGTGCTGCTTTTGGGGCCAACTGGAGCACTCGTAGCGACCTGAGCTGGGCCTTCTTTGGTGCGCGGAATCAGACAAACCCTGTCACTTATAGCACCCGCGCTCAATCCCCAGTCGGTCTTCCTGCTCCCTCTTTCCCTGCACAGGACCTAAGCCAGCGCACCGCCACGAAGAACCAGATCATCAGTGTGGTGGATGCCTACGGCCTGCTCGATGCATTCAACGGCAACGCTAATGCAGCGCTGCAAACCAACGCCCTCAACAGTGGCAGCTACAGCTTTCAGGTCGGCAGTACTGGCACCTCTGACTTTGGCAGCCTCAGCCAATGGGTCAGCATTGAGGGTGACTTCGGTGCAGGCGCAAGTGGCACGGTGCTGGACTTCTTCCGCTACGCCGTCAGCTCGACCGGCGAGCTAAACCTAGTCAGCGGATACATTCGTGTGCGCGAACTCTTCGTGCAAAACCTCCTGGAGGTCCCAGCGCAACCCTGGCAGTCTCTGATCCGACCTGCCCTCCACATCAGCGACTCCGCCTCCCTGACTCAACTGCTCGCCCTCTTCCTAGACAAGCACGAAGTCGCCGCTCTCGTGGATGCGCCCGATGGCAACATCGTGGGTTGGATCACCTTGGATGATGTCATGAAAGTGCTCATGGGTGCCCGCATCTGACACGACACGTTAAAGGTTCCTGTCTTGAGTCGATTGGATGCGCTTCGCAGCGGTAAAACCTTGCATTCAAAGCCGCAAATAAACGCCCCCACAGTCGGGGCATCGGTTGGGGAAAAGGAAGCTTGTCGTGGCGGGACTTATGCCCGCCACTAGCGATGAACAGAATCCCCTGAAGGACCTCATTTCAAAGGATGCTCTTTGAGCAATTGATCAGCCATGTAAAACATCATCCGACCCGGCTGAGCATCACGCACTTTCTTCACTTCGGCAGCAGACACAGGCCCGTATTGGTTGCCAAAATGGTTACGCACAAAGGTCAGCACGTTCGCGACCTCCTCGTCTTTGAACATGCCACCGAACGGGGTCATCGGCACCTGTCCGTCAAACTTTTTGCCAGACACCTCAATGGGGCCCATCAAGCCATAGAGCACAATTTTGATGGATCGCTCGGTGTCAGCCAACCACTCGCTTTTCGCAATCGGCGGAAAGGCGGGGGCGAGGCCATTGCCATCACCACGATGGCAAGTCATGCAGCTGCCTTCACGATGGTAAACCTCTTGACCAGCGACGAACTGCGCTTTGGCCACTCCTTGAAGATGAGCCGGAGCTGGCACGGCCACATATTCAGCTTGAGGCTTGTCCACAATACCAGCCAAACGATCTGCAGCAGTTTTCGCAGCATTTTTGTTCCACTCATCCAGAGGCTTGGCACTGGCCGCAGCCACAATTTTCTTGGCTGCAGTCGTGTCCGTCATCCAGGAAGCCGCAACGATGGCTTCCAGACGCACACGTCCGTGGTCATCATTTGCAGCTTTCTCCAGTAAGGCCGCGTGATCAGCGATACGCTGCGTGTTGTAGCGAAGCACCCGCACTGCCGCAGCACGCGCATGAAAGTCGGAATGACTGAGTAGCTCTTTCATGAGGGCCTCGTCCGCTTGATTCACACCCCAAGTCACCCAAAGGGCTTCCAGTTTGGCGTGGACGTCCGTTTGCTTGGCTGCCCAAGCTTTGGCCGCCGGCAAGACTTGATCTGCCGAGTGAGCCCGCAGAGCACGACGTGCGCGATAACGCGTGCGCAGTTCAGGTTCAGTCAATTGGTTCAGAAGCTCATCCACGCTCGCACCAGCGATGGGGGCAGGCTTCACCAAAGGCCGCGAAGGATAGGTGATGCGATAGATGCGTCCATGCACGTGATCACGCAAAGGATCACGTGCATTGTGCTGCATGTGACCAATCAGAACATTGTGCCAGTCGATCACATACAAACTGCCGTCAGGAGCAAATTCGAGATCGACTGGGCGAAAATTGCCATCACTGCTTTTCAACAAGTCATGACGATGAGCCGTTTTCCAACCGGTGCCGCTGTCTTCGATGTTGACCTGCTTGATCCCAAGAAAACCAATGGCGTTGCAGTAAATCAGATCGCCCTGCACCTCGTCAGGAAAATGACGACTGCTGACGACTTCAAGGCCACTCGTGGGTCTGACTTTATGTCCCTCCGGCACGAGGTCGGGTGCGGAGGGAGTCTTGGAACCAAAGGCAGGTTTCACCTCCACAGGCAGCGCCCAATTCATCGTTGTGCCAGAGGTGTGAAGCAGGAAGTCCTGCCCCCACTGGTCATAAACAAAACCCCATGGGTTCGGGATGCTCATCTGGATCATGCGCTCCAACTGCCCCCGCTGCGGGCTGTAACGGAAAAAGCCACCATCGACACAGCGAATCGGGCCGTAAGGTGTCTCGACATTCGAATGCAGAAAGACGCCTTCGCACATGATGACGGCCCCACTTGGATCCGCAGTAAAGGCGCTGATGGCGTGGTGGGTGTCATGCGTGTCAAAACCGCCCAACAAAATTTCACGACTATCGGCTCGATCATCGCCGTTGGTGTCACGCAGAAGGATGAAATTCGGCTCTTGGGACACATAAACACCTTCCGGCGCGAATTCAAAACCGATGGGAAGATGCAGCTTGTCAGCAAAGATGGTTTCTTTGTCGGCCTTGCCATCGCCATTTGTGTCTTCGTAAATGAGGATCTTGTCATCAGGCATAGCATCACCGGGACGGTAATGCGGGTAGGTCGGCATCGTCGCGACCCAAAGACGACCTTGGTCGTCAAAGCTCATCTGCATGGGGTTGGCGAGATTGGGGAACTCTTTTTCGCTCGCAAAAAGCTTCACTTGATAGCCTTCTGGCACCGTGAGGCTTTTCTCAGCAGCCTCGCCATAGAGATACTCGGTGCTGCCGTTTTTGACGCTTGGCACGTAGTTCGTCGGCACTGGTGGCAGAGTGTGAGTTTTGCTGTCATCCACCTTGAGGTCTGACTTTTTGCCAGCGGCAATGTCATGGATCAATTGATCACGGATGGCGGCCAACTCACGTGTCTTCTTCACTTCATCAGGGTAGTTTTGAGGACCAAATGGATTGTAGCGCTGACCGTGGGTGTGAACGCCATTGATCAGATTGTAATCATTGTTCCAGAACCAATCTTTTTCTCGCACAGCTGCATTCATCAGCTCAGGATCTGCCTTGGATTCACGGCTTTGATGGCCAAAAAGACCAGTCGCTAGGATTTCGCCAATCTGTTTGTAACCTTCTTCATTCGGGACAAAACCCAGGGTCGTCAGCGGCTTTTTAGATTGAGCGAATAGCTCCTTGGTTGGAGTAAAAAGATCAACAAAGGTCAGGCCATGCTTCTTGGCGACGTTTTCGATGGCGCTGGCATACAGAATGAGGTTGCCATTTTCTTTATCGCCATTGGGCAAGTCACGTGTGGCTGATTGATTGTCGAATGCAATAGGACTAACCAAGACCACACGAGGTGCTGTTTTACCGTTGTAGGCCAAGCCCAAAGTATGTTCGACCCAGGCATTGAGCTCTTCCTCGAAGTTCTTCACTTTCGATGCTCCATCGAAAGATTCGTTATAACCAAAAAAAGCGACAATGGTGTCGGCTTTCAGGAAAGCCAACCACTCGTCGGGCATTGGAAAAAAGCCTTTGCCGTTGTGAACTTTTTTGTCGGGGTGAAATTTGTCGGCACCAGGAAATGCCCAAGGTGAGGTTCGAGATGGATGCGGGCGAAAACCAGGTGTATCTCCCACGTGCCCCATGTTTCGAATGAACAGCTGACGGTCTGGATAGCGCAGTTGAAGCTCAGTCTCGATGCGGCTGTAGTGGACGTCTCTTTCAGCAAGACCATTTCCGACGAAAACGATCCTTTCGGCTACAGAAGGAGGAGCAACCACCTGCGCCCTTTTTTCCTTCGCTGCCTCCGGCAATGGCATGATGGCGTGCGGCGCATTCTCGGGTGCTGAATTATTCGCAGCCATGCAGGCTGTGGCAATCAACGCGGTTGAAAGGAAACAGGAGCGAAACATGAGATGAAGTGAGGTAGGAATAACGTGCTCTATCCACCTCAAAATGACTTACCGGACAAGAAAAGAGTGATTTTTAAAAAAAGCCAAATGCTGCAACATGAAACCAACCCTGGGGCCATTGGAGGACATAACTCTCGAAACTTTGTGACGGCTTTGGGAACATTTCTTGCTTGATTCTTTGAAGCACCTCAGACTTAATAGAATTCGCCATGAAACTCATTCTGTCCCTACTCTCTCTCGTACTCGCTACCAGCGTCTTTGCTGGCTCCATGAATGCGATTGCGCCTTCGCATCCCGAAAAGGCACCTGAGGACATCAGTGTGGCAGGACCAAAGCCTTCGAAATCAATGTTTGGCGGCTATCGTGCCCTGAACAGAAGCATCAAAAACCATGAAACGAGCATCACTCGTGACATCATTTTTCAATACGGAACTCCTCGCGTTGAGAAGTTTCAGGGTGAATACTTTTGGTCTGTACCATTCACTTACGCCACCGTCAGTGCTTCTCCTCAGCATCTCTACGGAAAGCCGCTTTCAGATGGGGTTGCAGTGACCGAGGCCCGTGCGCTGGTTAGCCATGGCAAGGTTGCCTACTGGCTCTATGACGCCCCAAGACCCGTTCGTTCTTCAATTCCTGTTCGCTAATCCGCTGACCGGAATTCCGAAAACAAGGTGATCCGCAAGGTTCACCTTTTTTTGTGCCCCGATGCCAGGAAGACTGACAACAGCCGCATTCAAATCTCGTTTTTAGAACATTTATCCATCATCTGATCATGTCACCTGAGCTCCAAATTCTAGCCTTGAAACTCACCCTCCCCCCTCCGCCTCCCAAAGGCGGAGTTTACCAACCTCTCGTCATTGTGGGGCAATTGGCCTACCTTTCCGGACATGGCCCGTATCTTCCGGATGGCGGCATGATTCGTGGACGAGTCGGAGATGACCTAGACCTCGCAGAAGGCAAAAACGCCGCCCGGCAAACCGGCCTAGCCATGCTAGCCACGATACGCAAGGAACTTGGAAGCTTAGACCGCATCCGACGGGTGGTGAAGCTTCTGGGCATGGTGAACTGCACTTCTGAATTCACAGACCACCCCAAAGTCATCAACGGCTGTAGCGAGCTTTTTGCCGATGTTTGGGGAGAAGACGCTGGCGTTGGAGCCCGCAGTGCCGTTGGGATGGGTTCCCTGCCAGGAAACATCGCGGTAGAGATTGAGGGTATTTTTGAACTGACTTAGCTCAGCGCTGCCCCTGCTGCAGAGAAATAGGCTTGGAGCTGAACGATATCAGCCAAACAATCGCCGGAAATTGATTTCGATGTGCTCGGCAAGATCTTCCACGGCCATACCTCGAACCCGGGCTAAAAGATCATAGCTCACCGCTAAATTGCCTGGGTGGTTGATTGGTTTGCCTTCATCTATCAAGGGGTAGCGGTTCCATTCATCAGGTGGCCACATGTCTGGCGCATCCGTCTCCACCAGCAGTCGATCCAGAGGTAGCGATGCAAAGACGGAAAGTTGCTGAGCTTTTCTGGCATGAGCAAAATAAGGCGAAAGCGAAAAGTAGGCTCCTAACTTCAACCAAGATGGAATCATCTCGATCGGACCACTGTAAGAATGAAGCAAAAAACCCCGAGGAAGCGGCTTCTGCCTTCGCAATTCTTCTTCCAAATACCCCCAAGCACGAAGGCAATGAATGGTGACGGGTCGGTCAAGTTCAATAGCTAAAGCGAGTTGCTGCTGAAAACATAACCGTTGTGCTGAGAAATCAGGGAGTTCGATCCATTGATCCAAACCAATCTCGCCCATCAAAGACCGAGGATCACGCTGCAGATAATCTCGAAGACGCTCCAGCCATTCTATTCCCTTCTGCTTCACGTTCCAAGGATGAAGGCCGTACGAAGGACGAACCCATGTCAACCTTTGTGCCAGAGTAGCCACCTTCGCCCAATCCTGCTCAGAGGTGCCATTCACCACCATCTCAACGATGCCTAAGTCTGAAATGGCTTTCTCCAACTCTGGCCGAGCATGATCCAACCTTGGATCTTGGAGATGATTGTGGGCATCAAACAACTTCATGAGATAGCAGATCTTGGGCGATTAAGAACGAACGCCTCCGCTGAATGTGCAACCTGTTCTGAGAAGTTCATTCTATCAGGCGCGTTTCTTGCGTATCCTACTCATCATGCGCACTTCATGCTTTTTTCTGCTAGCGTTCGGCCTGCATCTCTCATCGGCCGAAGCTGAAAACAAGTCTGCTCAAAAATCAGTAGAAACGCTTGCTCGTGAAATCAAAACATCTGTTGTGAAGGTGCTCCAAGATGGCCGCGAAGGGCTGGATGGACTGGGGACTGGATTTGTGGTTAGCCGAGATGGTCTGATCGCCACCAATCTTCATGTGATTGGGGAAGCGCGACGATTGGAGGTCGAAATGCATGATGGCAAGAAATACGAGGTCATCGAAGTCACTGCCACTGACAATCACTGGGATCTCGCCTTATTGCGCATCAAGGCTCAAGATCTTCGACCTCTAGCACTAGGAAACAATGAGACCATCACTCAGGGGCAATCCGTCGTGGCGATGGGAAATCCCGAAGGCTTGGCTTTCAGCATTGTGGATGGGGTGGTCTCCGCTTACCCAGACCTTGTGAACGAAATCCCGATGATTCGTTTGGCCATGCCCATTGAACGAGGCAACAGCGGAGGCCCGCTTTTGGATCGACAGGGACGCGTTCTAGGGCTTCTGACCATGAAATCTGCTGTCACGGAGAACCTGGGATTTGCCATGCCTGTCAATGAACTCAAGCGCCTCATCTTGTCTCCAAATCCTATCCCAATAGAGCGTTGGCTAACCGTCGGAGTTCTAAATCCAAAGCAATGGCGACCTACTCTAGGAGCCCGCTGGACACAGCGATCTGGAATCATCCGTTCAGAATCTTCCGGCAGTGGTTTTGGCGGAAGAACTTTATGCTTCTCCAAGAGCAAAGAAACGAAGCAGGCCGAAACCTACGAAGTCGAAGTACTTGTGAAGCTACAAGACGAAAGCGGTGCCGCAGGATTGCTTTTTTGTGCAAAAGATGAAGACCATCATTATGGCTTTTATCCCTCGAATGGAAAAATGCGGCTGACTCGTTTCGAGGGTGCCGATGTCTATTCATGGACAGTCCTTTCTGAATTCAGCACAGATGCTTATCGCCCCGATTCGTGGAATCATCTGCGGGCACGTGTCGAACCCACGCGGATCATCGCATGGGTCAATGGCAAGCAAGTGCTCAGCCATCAAGATGCTGCTTTGCGTGGTGGCCATGTCGGTCTTTGCCGCTTTCGATCACCTTCTGCCGAATTTCGCGGCTTTCGATTTGGCAAAGATCTCCAGGAGCCACCCATTCCTGAAGTTCTCGCTAACGAAATGAATCAAGCCATTCAAGGCTTTATCGAAGGAAATCATCCGCCGATTCAGACACTAAATCAATTGCTCTCCGAGCCAGCAGCCGCACGCCGCCTTTTGTCCCAGCGACGCGAACGGCTAGAAAGACAATCATCCACCCTCAAAAAATTAGAACGTGACCTGCACCGTCATTCTGTCACTCAAGCACTCACGGCTGAGCTGTCCAAGCCCGAAAAAGACATCGATCTCATGCGCGCATCGCTTCTGCTGGCTCAGCACGACAATCCTGAAATCGACATCTCGTATTATCTTCAAGAATTCGAGCGCATGGTGAACGAATTGAGCAAGGATCCAGCCCTTCGAAAAGGCACAGGTCAGGCAGTCTCGCGGCTCAATCGTTATCTCTTTGAAGATTTAGGCTTTCACGGCAGTCGGCACGACTATGCGAACAAGTCGAATAGCTACATGAGTGCTGTTCTGGATGATCGTGAAGGCTTGCCCATCACTCTAGGTATTCTGTACACTGAACTCGCGAGACGATTGAGCGTATCTCATGTGCATGGCCTTCCACTTCCAGGTCGTTTCATGGTAGGCTGGAAAGAGGGACCTGAAGGTGAACTACAACTGATTGATGTTTTCAACAGAGGCAAAGCTTTGACACTGACTGAAGCAGCCATGGAAGTCTCCGAGGCCGGCCACATTCCAGAAGAGGCACTGCAGCCCGCGAAAAAACGTGATATCATCCTCCGCATGCTACGCAACCTCATGGGAACCACCATGGATGAGGATGAGTTCTCTGGAAGTGCCCTGCCCTACCTAGACCTAACGGTTGCCTTGAATCCGGAAGCCCATGTCGAGAGACTGACACGTGCTCAGGTGCGCCAACGGATCGGTGATAAAGCCGCTGCCCGCGAAGACGTTCAATGGCTGCTGGAACATTTTCCCACGTCTGGCCCTGAAGAATTCCGAGTTCGCTTGGATGAATGGCTGCAGAGTTTGCGCGATTGAACTTTGCATTCCATCGATGTGCGAAAGCTTTTGATCGGTCTCAAAAATTGCCCGTTCCTGCGTTGAATCTTCCTATACACTCGTCTCGTTTGCTTTGAACTCAGGAACTCACTCAACCCCTACCCTTTGGCGAATCGCGACGGACACGGGAGGAACCTTCACTGACTGCCATGCCATTCATCCTGAGGGATTGGAGAGTCGTTGTAAGGTTCTCTCCACAGGCTGTCTTCGAGCCATTTTGAGTGAAACGCAGCCTTTCGAAGGCCGTACACCCCAGGATTCGAAGCTAATCAAAATCTGTCTAAGAGGTCTTCCTGCTCTGCCAAATTCGCTTCTAACGGGCTTTCACATCTACCCCGTTGGCAGCGATGACACACGTCGCATCGAATCGTTTGATGTCGATTCAGGCGACGTTTCGCTTAGTGCGTCCGTTGCATGGAAGATAGGCACTTTGCTTGAATTAACCACGCACGAAGAAGCTCCTGTTTTGGGGGCGCGGATACTGACGAACACTCCCCTAGGCGCTGCCTTTCCACCGATGCGCCTACGCATTGCGACCACCAGAGCGACAAACGCCCTATTGGAGCGAAAGGGTGGACGCGTCGCTCTCTTGATAACGAAAGGTTTCAAAGACCTGCTCCAAATCGGCGATCAACGACGACGCGATTTGTTTGCTTTGCAGCATGAGCAACGACCGCTTTTCCATGAGATCACTTATGAGATCTCGGGAAGGTTCAGTGCCACCGGTGAAGAATTGGAAACCCTTGATGAAAAGGCGATTGAAGCCGCAGCAAAGGCTTGCCTCAAGCAAGGCATCCACACGGCAGCCATTTCTTTTCTGCATGGCCATGAGTATCCAACCCACGAACTACGTGCTGCTGCGATTTTGCACAACGCAGGACTTAATCATCTGACGCTATCGCATCAAACGGCAGCATTTGCGAAATTGCTTCCAAGGACACAGAGCACTGTTGCTGATGCCTATCTGCATGAACCCGTACAATCCTTTCTCCAGGGGATTCGCAAGGTGAGTTCATCCATGGAGGTCATGACAAGCTCAGGTGGACTTCGAAGTTGCGACGCCATCAGACCCAAGGACATGCTTTTGAGTGGACCTGCTGCAGGAGCGATCGGAGCAGCCAACGCCGCGCAACGAGTAGGATATAGCAAAATCATTACCTTCGACATGGGCGGAACGAGCACCGATGTGGCGCGGATGGCTGGCCAGCCAAGCTATCGCTTCAGTCAAGACGTCGCAGGCATGAGACTCTTGGCACCGTGCATCAACCTCGAAACGGTTGCCGCAGGAGGAGGTTCGATATGTCAAGTGACTCATCATGGACTGTCCGTAGGGCCTGAAAGTGCTGGATCCAATCCAGGCCCTGCCTGCTACGGGAAAGGTGGCCCTTTGACCATCACGGATGTGAATCTGCTGCTAGGTCGGTTTGATCCCCACAAGGCACCCATTCCCCTTGATGTGGCAGCTTCTCGCCACAGGCTGCAAGAACTGCACGCGCAAACAGACGGTAGTCTGAGCGAAGCAGAACTTCTCCATGCGCTCTTGCGCATGGCTATCGAACACATGACCGATGCCATCCGTCGCATCAGCATCGGCGAAGGTTATGATCCCGCAGACCATGCTTTACTTGCGTTTGGTGGGGCAGGTCCTCAACATGCCTGTGAGGTGGCTTCTTCACTGGGTATCCGGACGATTCTGATTCCTCAAGACGCCGGCATTTTGAGTGCCGTCGGATTGCAAGAAGCTAGCCCTGAAGAAATTGAAGAGACCGAGATCTGTCTTCCTCTTTCGACTTACCTGAACTCACTGCAAAATGCCGAAAGCAAGATGGGGCCAATTTCAAGTGAGACCACCATTCAACGCATCGCTGAGTTAAGACTCAAAGGCCAAGACATTCCGCTTCAGGTCGAATTTGAAGATGCTGAGAAACTTCCTCAACTTTATGTAGAGGTTTATCAACGTATTTTCGGTTATGCTCCACCAGCGCAGCGTGAAGTAGAGATCGTATCCATTCGTGTCATCCGACGCACGAAGAATAAAAACGCAGCTCAGGGCTACGATCACGGAACACCATCGCCCCCGGCAGCATCGACACGACTTATCCAGGATGCCTTTAGCACCCTTGTGATTGCCGCAGGATGGAGCGAAGAACACATCCCTGGGTTCGGTTACGTTTTGCGTGATGAAGGCCTACCTTCCGTAGCTCCCGTGCCAGAGCGAGACCTCTTGAGGCAT
Organism: Verrucomicrobiaceae bacterium; assembly: GCA_947507875.1. Classification (GTDB taxonomy): domain Bacteria; phylum Verrucomicrobiota; class Verrucomicrobiia; order Verrucomicrobiales; family Verrucomicrobiaceae; genus Prosthecobacter. The sequence continues at coordinate 44,549 of CANNQP010000033.1, forward strand.
CGATTCCATAGCATCGTTAGCGATATGGGTGCCTTGTTATGTCGAACAGCCATCTCAACGAACATCCGCGAACGCCTCGACTTTTCTTGTGCCTTGCTCAATGCCAAAGGACAACTGCTGTCCAGCGCTCCTCATATTCCCGTTCATCTTGGAGCCTTGGGAGTATGTGTTCGGCAAGTGAGGAAGGCAGTGCCCATGCGTGAAGGAGACACCATCATCACGAATCATCCGGCCTATGGCGGCTCTCATTTGCCAGACGTGACGTTGATCACCCCCGTGTTTCATGAGGGTGAACTGCTAGGTTACGTTGCCAATCGAGCTCATCACGCGGAGATCGGCGGCCTGACCCCAGGCTCCATGCCAGCCCACGGAACCTGTCTGATTGAAGAAGGCGTTGTCATCGCACCCCAGCATCTGATCCGTGCTGGCCGGTCATGCTTGCATGAAATCAGTTCACTTTTGACCAAAGCAGAATTTCCGACACGCAATCTGGACGATAACCTCGCGGATCTTCATGCCCAACTAGCAGCCAACCTGCATGGTGCCGCACGCCTCCGTGAACTGCGTTGTGAAGACTTGTCAAAGCTCATGGATGAAATCTTGAATCATTCTGCTGGAATCATGCGATCCCAAATCAGGCGATTGCCTGATCTGCTCCATGCCACCGAGAGGCTGGATGATGGCTCAGTACTCAAGGTCAACATGAAACGGCGCGATGATGCACTCACCCTCGATTTCACAGGCACTTCTGGCGTGCATTCACACAACTTGAACGCAACAAATGCCATCGTGCGCAGCGCTATTTTGTATGTGATGCGGCTCCTACTGCAGCAGGATTTGCCTTTGAATGAAGGTCTCATGGAGCCTCTGGAAATCATTCTACCCGAGTGTCTTTTGAACCCAAGCTTCACGGGCGATGCGAAACGTGATCCTGCAGTAGTGGGTGGCAATGTGGAGGTATCTCAGCGGCTTGTGGACACTCTGATCAAAGCCTTGAACCTCCAGGCTTGCTCTCAAGGAACGATGAACAACTTCTTGTTTGGTGGGCCTGGTTTCGGTTATTACGAAACCATCGCAGGCGGTAGCGGCGCTGGCAAAGGTTATGCTGGCGCACATGCTTTGCACACCCATATGACCAATACCGCGATCACGGATCCCGAGATTATCGAACAACGTTATCCTGTGCGGCTGAGGCGATTTGAAATCCGCCACGGCTCAGGGGGAGAAGGAAAGTGGCGAGGGGGCGACGGTGTCGTGCGTGAGTTCGAATTCACGGCCCCCTTAACCGTGAGCCTATTGACCCAACATCGAAAAGAATGCCCCTACGGCCTGGATGGAGGTCAGCCCGGCCAGTCTGGAAGCCAGCGCTGGATACGACAAGGCAAGGCAACGCCGCTTGAGAGTTGTGTGAGCTTTGAGGTGGAATCAGGCGATCGAGTGATCCTCGAAACGCCTGGAGGCGGGGGCTGGGGTAGCCTGAATCAATAACCGAGCCAAGGGCCAAGCCATCTCTCGGCATCCGCGAGGCTCATGCCTTTGCGTTGCGCATAATCCTCGACCTGGTCTTTGCCGAGGACGCTGATGCCGAAGTAGTGGGACTCGGGGTGGGCGAAGTATAGGCCGCTGACGGCGCTGCCGGGGTGCATGGCCATGCTTTCGGTGAGTTCGACGCCGGTTTTGGCGGTGGCGTCGAGCAGATCGAAGAGGATGGGCTTCTCGGTGTGGTCGGGCTGGGCGGGATAACCGGGCGCGGGACGGATGCCGCGGTAGTTTTCCTTGATGAGATCCGCGTTGGCAAAGTCACCGGGTTTTTCGTAGCCCCAGGCGAAGCGGGCTTGCTGATGGAGGTATTCGGCAAAGGCTTCGGCAAGGCGATCGGCGACGGCTTTGGTCAAGATGCCATGGTAGGGATCGTGCGCGGCGTCGAACTCCTTCGCGAACTCATCCGCGCCGTGGATGCCGACGGCGAAACCGCCGATGTAGTCGGCGCGGCCGCTGGACTTCGGCGCGACGTAGTCGCTGAGGGCATAGTTGGCGGTGTCTTTTTTGATGACCTGCTGGCGCAGCGTGTGGAAGACGGTCTTCACGGTACTGCGGGTGTCGTCAGCATAGACTTCGATGTCGTCGCCGAGGCTATTGGCGGGGAAGAAGCCGAACACGCCGCGGGCCTGGAAGCGTTTCTCTGCGATGATGCGGTCGAGCAGGGCCTGGGCGTCGTTGTAGAGCTTGAGAGCCTCGGCCTCGGCCTTGATCTTCATCTCGGCGTCTTCATGCGCAGAGGAGAAACGCTTGTCGGCGGCGATCCAACGTCCGCGAAGCTCCCACGAGTGGAAGAAGGGCGACCAGTCGATGAACTCGCGCAGCGTGGCGATCAAGTCAGCGCCTTCATACGTCTTCGTGCCGGTGAACGATGGCGTGGCGATGTCCTGCGTACCCCAGTCGAACTTCTGCGCCTTCTCACGCGATTCGGCGAGGCTGAGGAGCTGGCGGTCTTTCTTCTTGCCGTATTCTTCGCGGAGACGGGCGTGGCGTTCTTCGTTTTGCTTCACGAAGCCTTCGCGCTGCTCCTCGCTGATGAGCGAGGTGGTCACGGGCACGCTGCGTGAGGCATCGAGCACATGGACAATGGGGCCGCTGTACTTGGGTGCAATCTTGATGGCGGTGTGCGCCGCGCTGGTGGTGGCTCCGCCGATCAAAAGCGGCTGCTTGAAGCCCAGACGCTCCATCTCGGAGGCCACGTGCACCATTTCATCGAGCGACGGTGTGATGAGGCCGCTGAGGCCGATGACATCGGCGCCGACTTCGAGGGCTTTGTCGAGAATCTTCTGGCACGGCACCATGACGCCCATGTCGGTGACTTCGAAGCCATTGCAGGCCAAAACGATGCCGACGATGTTTTTGCCGATGTCATGCACATCGCCCTTCACGGTGGCGAGCACGATTTTGCCCGCGCTGCGCTGCGCCGGGTTGGCGAGCTTTTCCTGCTCCATGAAGGGCTGCAGGTAGGCGACGCTCTGCTTCATGACGCGGGCGCTCTTCACAACCTGCGGCAGGAACATTTTGCCTGCGCCGAAGAGATCGCCGACGACGCTCATGCCGTCCATGAGCGGGCCTTCGATGACGGAGAGCGGCTTGCCGAGCTTCGCGAGTGCCTCGGCGGTGTCTTCGTTGATGAAATCGGTGATGCCTTTGAGCAGCGCGTGCTCGAGGCGCTTCTCGACGGGGGCTTCGCGCCAGCTCATGTCGATCTCGGCCTTCTTGGCGCTGCCGGCCTGGCCTTTGAACTGCTCGGCGTAATCGACGAGCACCTCAGTGGCCGATGCGTTGCGATTCAAGATCACGTCCTCGACCTTCACGAGCATCTCCGGCGG
>CANNQP010000034.1 GCA_947507875.1 Verrucomicrobiaceae bacterium
GATTTTGCACTCTTGCTGCTCTTAGCCAGCCTCTGCACGGTCTGGGCCTATGCTGGCTACATGGATGTGCTGAGGCGACTTCCGATGTTTACGGTTAATGTGATCTACAATCTGGAACCTATTTATGGCATTATCCTCGCAATTCTTGTCTTTGGGGCAGAGGAGCATATGCGATTCGGTTTTTACCTGGGGTCGAGTTTTATCATCAGCTCAGTTGTGATCCTCCCTTGGCTGGAAAAGTGGACAGGACAGCGACACTAACTCTGCGCATTTCTGTATCGGGAGCTGCCATCTGTTGATTGGCTTCCAAACCAGAGGAGTGTATGAAGAAAGACCTACTATGAAGCCTGTTTTTGAAAAAGTGCCTCACCGTGACTGGGAATCCTTTCACTGCGAAATCATCCACGGACCCGATTACGGGACCCGCTGGCACTTTCATCCTGAATACCAAATCACGCTCGCGATTCGTAGCCGCGGGCACCGTGTCGTAGGCGATAATATCTCCCCCCTTCTGGACGGCGACTTGGTTCTCATAGGCTCCAATTTACCCCATGTCTGGCATCAAGATGAAGTTAGCGGTGCAAGCGTCGATGCCATCATTGTGCGATTCAGCGAATCTTTCCTGGGCCCCGAATTCATGAATTTGCCTGAAATGGAACCTACCAAAAGTCTTCTCAGACGTGCCGCCCGCGGACTAGAAGTAACAGGCGAGACGAGAAAAGAAATCACGAGTCGAATGCGCCGCCTTGCTGATGCCAGCGGCCTGACTCGTGTCGTTGAACTGCTTGGCATCATAGATGTTCTTGGTCGCTCGAAAGAACTTCAAACTCTCGCAAGTGCCAGTTACGAGCCAGTCCTTCACTCTGGCGACCACGACCGCATGCAACGCGTGGTCGATCATATTCATCAAAACCTAACTGAGGACATCGATCGCAAACAACTCGCTAAGCTCGCTCACTTGAGTGAAGGGGCTTTCAGTCGTTTCTTCCGCTCCCGCACTGGCAAAACCGTGCCCGAGTACATCAATGAGGTTCGCATTGGTCGCGCCTGTCGCATGATTACCGAAGATCAGCAAAACATCACTGACATCGCCCTCGACTGCGGCTACCGAAATCTCGCCAACTTCAATCGACGCTTCCGCGAGGTGGTAGGCCTAACACCCCGAGAATACCGAGCCCAGATGCGTGTCCTGGGCGCCAGTCGGTGAACGATTTCAAGCCAGCCACCAGCAGAAACTACCGCTAGGCACAGGCAGAATGCCCTTTGCGCCCTGTAGCAACATCTCCCCCGCTTCAAGCTTGCCCCCCGGCCCGAAATCCTGGTGCAAAAGATGGCTCAGGGACACAGGTGTCATCTCTGGAGTGTGACAGGAAAGCAGCACCCCCAAGGGCTGATCAGACAATAGAGCTCGGAGAAGCGCCAGGAGGCGGGGTAAATCATTTTCGATTTTAAAGACCTCCCCCTTCGCACCGCGCCCATAACTGGGTGGATCGAGGATCAGCAAATCATAGCGCCGCTCCCGTCGCAGTTCACGCTCCAGGAACTTTGTAACATCATCAACAATCCAGCGAATCGGGTGCTCTTGAAGTCCGTTTAGCGCAGCATTTTTTCGAGCCCAGTCCACCATGCCTTTCGAGGCATCGACATGGCAAACTTCTGCCCCTGCATGAGCAGCAGCCAAGGTGCTACCACCTGAATAGGCAAAAAGATTCAAGACGCGAGCGGGTCGCCCCATTCGCAGCATGTAGTTCTGGCATACTTCGCGAATGCGACGCCACTGCGGACGCTGCTCAGGAAAGATTCCCAGATGTCCAAAGTCCGTCGAACTCAGACTAAAATGAGTGCCCTCGACTTCAATTTCCCAAGTTTCCGGCAATCGTTCCCTACCCCGCCATTGATTGCCGCCATCCCGAAAAAAGGATGCTGTGGCATGACGCCAATCGCCCTCCTGCAAAGATTTCCGCCATACGGCCTGCGCACAAGGCCGCGATAATACCACCGCGCCAAAACGCTCCAGTTTTTGAAAAGCTCCACTGTCCAGGAGTTCGTAGCCATCATGTACCATACAGGTCGTCATTGAAGAAAGATCGAATCGACGCAAGCAAAGCTCATTCTTCTGCTCGAAATAAGCCCATTGATCGCAAGCTACTCACTGAAAGTGATCAAGATTTCATCAAAAAGTACTCAAGGCTATCCACCAATGCCTGCCAAGATGCATCAATGATGTTGGTGCTAACTCCAACCGTTCCCCACGTTCGCTGTCCATCGCTACTCACAATCAATACACGCGTCTTTGCCGCGGTGCCATTGCCGCTGTCTATGATTCTCACTTTATAATCCTCAAGCCGCACTTGAGCGATTTTTGGAAAATGTGGCACAAGCGCCTTTCGCAAAGCTTTATCAAGCGCATTCACAGGACCATCCCCCTCATCCACAGTGTATTCGGCTTTGCCATCGACACGAATTTTTACCGTTGCCTCAGTCGTCTCAAGACTTGCTTGGGGATGATGGCGGTGTGTGCTGTGGTATTCGATCAGCTCGAAGCTGCGAATTTCCCGCCCCAGCTGTCGACGGATCAATAGTTCAAAACTAGCTTCGGCAGCCTCGAACTCGTAGCCTTCGCTTTCGAGCCTTTTGACCTCAGCCAGTACCTGATTGACCTCAGGAGCGCCCTTTTCGAGGGGAATTCCCATGGCTTTAGCTTTGACCAATACATTGGACTGACCACTCATGTCAGAAATCGTGATAATCCGCTCGTTGCCAACCAGAGATGGATCAACGTGTTCATAGGTTCGAGCCAGCTTCTGAACGGCATGCACGTGCAATCCACCTTTATGGGTAAAAGCAGCCAAACCCACATAGGGAGCACGAATGTCATGCGGCACATTGGCTAATTCATCGACAAAGTAGGCGAGTTCACGCAGCTTGGTCAGATCTAGGCCCAGATTAATGCCCATCTTGATTTGAAGATTTGGCATCACGGTAATGAGATTGCAGTTCCCGACACGCTCACCATAACCATTGATCGTCCCCTGTACTTGACATGCGCCAGCACGAACAGCTGCCAAGGCATTGGCAACGCCAACTCCACCATCATTGTGAGTATGAATTCCTACAGGCTTGCCGAGATGGGCAATCACGGTTTGAGTCACTTCCTCGACCCATTCAGGAAGAGCACCTCCATTGGTTTCACAAAGCACGACTAGATCCGCGCCAGCGTCTGAAGCGGCCTTTAAGGTTTTCAATGAGTAGTCAGGATCCTCTCGAAAGCTATCGAAGAAGTGTTCCGCATCATACAGGACTTCACGGCCATGCTTCTTCAAATAAGCAACTGTGTCAGCAATCATCGCCAAGTTTTCCTCCAAGGAAACTTGGAAAACCTCTGAGACATGTAGAGGCCAAGTTTTTCCTACAATAGTGACGGCTGGCGTTTGCGCATCCAACAACATTTGCACCTGGGCATCCTCTTCCACCTTGAGTTTACCCCGACGGGTCATACCAAAAGCTGTAATCTTTGCATTCTTCCAGGTGCGCTTGGCTGCCTCTTGGAAAAAGGCGGCATCCTTTGGATTTGACCCCGGCCAACCACCTTCGATGTAATGCACGCCAAAATCATCAAGGCGCTCAGCAACACGAATTTTATCAAGTGTGCTAAAGGAGATACCCGTGCCCTGCGTGCCATCACGCAGAGTCGTATCGTAAATCGTAACAGGAACAGACATAAGTTTGGGAAGAAAAAGTATGAAACGGGAAGAACAAGCTAATCAAAGGATAGAGAATCATAGGACAGAAATCCCACGAAACGCATATTGGCCTTTGATTTGAAGCGCAGAGAATGCTTTACCAGGCCATCATGACGGACTCCAAAGGCCGCGTTAAGCGCAAAGGAGCCCGTGAGTAATTCGGATGATGCTGGTGATAGGAAGAACCATGAACGATCTTGATACTAGGTATGTCGTGGACTCTGGCAACCGGTCTTTTGCTCCCCCACTTCAAGAGTCTAGTTCATCGAAGTCGGGATGCTTGCAGGATTGAAGGTGGATTCCCGTGCTTGCAAAAGAAACGAATCTTCGCTGCTTGTGGAATGAACCCTCCTTTTCCAGACTCGCTGCGCAGCCAATTGTATCACTCAGGTGTCATCGCCGTGCTGGTCCTTGAGCAAGTCGAGGCGGCAGTGCCTGTGGCTCAAGCCTTGCTGGCAGGTGGAGTGAACTGCATTGAGCTGACTTTGAGAACAAACGTCGCTTTCGAATGCCTAAAACGCATTCGTGCTGAAGTCCCTGAAATGACCATCGGGGTGGGCACGATTTTGACCCCAAAACAAGCGGAACAAGCCATGCAGGCCGGGGCTAGTTTTGGCGTTTCACCAGGCATGAATCCAAAGGTGGTTGCGGAAGCTTCACGCATCGGATTGCCGTTTGCCCCAGGAGTTTGCACCCCCACCGATATCGAGATGGCACTTGCTGAAGGCTGTCGTGTTTTTAAATTTTTCCCCTGCGAGCCCTCTGGCGGATTACCTTATCTACGAACCCTAGCTGCCCCATTTCTTCACTTAGGGGTTCAATTCATTCCACTTGGCGGGGTGAATGCTAGCAATGCCGACGCTTATCTCCAAGAGCCCTGCGTTCTTTCCCTTGGCGGTTCTTGGCTAGCTCCCAAAGAAGTCATTTCCAGTCAGAACTGGCACAAGATTCGTGAATTTGCCACTGATATTGCTGAAACCGTCAAACGCATTCGCCCATGAGTCGTGTGGTTAGCTTTGGAGAAATCATGATGCGTTTAAACACGCCAGGCTACTCACGCTTTAGCCAAGCGATGCCAGGAAGTATGAATATCACCTTTGCTGGAGCCGAGGCTAACATCTCAGCTTCCCTGGCATTTTTGGGAATTGAAACCGCCTTGGTCACAGCACTACCAAACCACGCGATTGCAGATGCTTGCCTAGCTGATTTAAGACGACTTGGAGTGCAAACAAAGCATATTGTGCGGTCACCACTTGGTCGAATGGGTCTCTATTTCTATGAACAAGGTGTGAATCAAAGATCAGGTCATGTGATTTATGACCGGGAACAGTCGACGCTTTCCCTTCTAGAAGCGTCGGCTTACGATTGGAATCGAATTTTTGAAGACTGTCAGATTTTTGTTATTTCAGGCATTACTCCAGCCCTATCATCCACTGCTGCTGAGGTAACGAAACATGCAATCCAAATGGCCCGCCAAGCCAATATACGAGTTGTCTGCGACCTCAACTTTCGCAGCAAGCTATGGCGATGGGATAAGGCCAAATCAGCGCAGATTCTTGCCTCAAAGTGCATGACGGAACTAATGAGAGATGTTGATATTTGCGTCTGTGGAATCGACGACGCCGTCAACATACTGGGGGTGCAGCGAGAGCCTGAATTGCGTTCGATGGTGCTGCAAATGATCGAAAAGTTCCCTCAACTATCTCACGTAGCCTTGACGCTTCGAGACGGCAGCAGCTCTGTGGAACTCAAATTTGGGGGAGCGCTTTATGACGCGCATCAGCAAGCGCTTCACGTCGTTTCACCTTACTCGATTCCCCTGGTGGTTGATCGTCTTGGAGCAGGTGATGCTTTTACTGCCGGCATCATTTTTGGTCTTATTCAGGACTTCCATGCCGAACAAATGATCCACTTCGCAACCGCAGCAGGCTGTTTGGCACACTCAACTGAGGGGGATTACCATTGCAGCACACGGCTTGAGATTGAGTCCGTGATGCATGGTGATTCGGGTGGGCGAGTCATTCGCTAAAAAGAATCAGGATTCATCCAAAAGCATTTTTTTCGCAGCCTGTAGATGGCCCAATTGTTCGGCAGGAAGCTCTGGATATTTTAACTTCATGCACTGCATCTCTGAAAGAACAGCAGCACTGACGATGAGACGCATGTTCTTTTTATCATCAGCCGGCACGATGTACCAGGGACAATCCTTCGATGCAGTCTCCCGGATCGCATCCTCATAAGCTTCCATGTATTCGTTCCAGTAGGCTCTTTCTTCCACATCAGCCTCCTCGAATTTCCAATTCTTACTTGGCGTATCGATGCGGGCTAAAAAACGCTTTTTCTGCTCTTCTTTCGAGACATGAAGAAAGAACTTCACAATACGTATGCCATTGCGATCACTGTAAGTTTCGAAGTTTCGGATATCCTTCAACCGATCATTGAAAAGTTGCTTGATGTCTCCTGTTGTCTTCGATGGTAATCGCTGGACTTGCTTCACGATTTCAGGATGAACGCGGCACACGAGAACTTCTTCGTAATAGCTACGATTGAAGATACCGATGCGACCTCTCGGTGGCATTACACGCCAATGTCGCCACATGAAATCGTGATTAAGTTCATCATCCGTCGGGCGCTTGAATGCATGGCATTCGACTCCCTGTGTGTTCACCCCACTCATGACATGTTTGATCGTGCTATCTTTGCCAGCGCCATCCATAGCCTGAAAGATCAGAAGCAAACCCTGCCTATCCTGCGCATACATTTTCTGCTGTAAGTCATCAATCTCTTCTCGGAATTGAGCAATCAGCTCGTTGTAATGGCTATCATTAGCATAAAGCTTAGCTGCCTTTGTCCTTGCTTTGTGGACACGAAAATCACGTCCTTTGGTGATGCGATAATCTTCGAGGTCAATTTTGATTTTCATGAGGCATTCCGTGGATGCACCTCGATTCATCGCATAACCCGCTCCTTGGCGAGGATAATTCTCTCCCAAAGCTAATTTCGTTCATTCCAATAAATCTTAAGATTCTTCGTGCGCCTTCCAGCCGCAATGATGTCCACGTCTCGATCCCCGTCCAAATCGGCACCAATAGCGTCTTCGCAGGCCATTTGATCATCTAACAAATGATGTTGCCACCCTGACCCATCCTCTTTTGAAGTATAAAAGAGCTTCACCCCGACTTTTGATCCCACTTTGTGATGAGCACGCCATCCAATAACGATCTGTCGATTGTTCATTCCCAATATATCGTGACATGCAATGGCATGACCATCAACTAAGGTTTCGTCAATGACCTGCCTGTGCCACAAGCCGTCCTTCGGCCCTTCAGCAGGTGGCGTGTAAAGCACCACTTGATGACCATGCATGGGCTCGATCGTCACAATATAGGGCTGGCCTCCGGCAAATGCACCCCACCTCACCTCCCCAGCGCCCAATAGATCTGTTCCTTGGTGACGACTGATCCATCTGGTATTCCAACCTTTCTCGGTTGGATCGAGTCTGATGACACCCTCTTTCCCACACAGAAGAATGGACTCCGCCTCCGCCGGACTGCCTGCAGGCACAATTTCCAAATTATGGCTGAGATGCATCGAATCTGTGACTAACGTCGTGTTCCAGGGATCCTCTGGATTCGCCGGTCGGTGATAGGCCAAAACTCTGGCACCGGCACCAGCACCATTCACATTGCCGCGCCCGTGCAGTGGAACTACGATCAGATCAAATCGACCAGCACTGTTTCTGACCCATTTCATGCGATGTGTTGTTGGTTCATGGCTCAGCTGAATCGGTGTCCAAAGAGCACGGCGATCGTGAGGAGCCTTGAGATAAAAAACAGCACCGCTATCATTCGTATCAGAAGGATTCCACTGCGCCCCGACAGCAACTTCACACTTGCCATCTCCATCAATGTCACGAGCAGCGAGGCAAACATGATCCTGCTCCGTCAATTTCGCGACCATAACGAATTTCTGCCAAGTCGGATTTTGATACCAGACCACACTCTCTTTGTCACAAAGAAGAATATCAATACGTCCATCTCCATCAACATCAGCAGCGGCAACCCCATATCCAATACCCAGATCTGAGGCAATCACCTCAGGTCGAAATTTAGGTGAAACCTCAGCATGGGCAGCAACCCAAAATAAACATAGGATACCGTAAGTGATTTTTAACATCTTCCAACGCTGTCTCTTTCCTGACTCGGACGCCAGAAAAGATTTTTCTCACATTTTTGTCAGCATTGACAATGTAATCACAAATTAAGTATTCTTTTCGAGCAATTCATCATGAAGCTAGTGTCTAACATCCCAAATTATATCGATCAGTCACGCTCATGAAAATCTCAAGCCAGTTAAAGGAGCGCATCAGCCAAGGCTATGGCATTTTTACGTCATGCTTTTTCATGATGACCTTCTTTTTGCAAGCGGTGCCACCAGCAGCACCGGCTATTCGGCTCGTTGAATTTAGCAAAGCCGGGGTCACCTCAGGCGGCTCTGTATTTGTATCTAGTCGCCACTCTTATCTCGTATATTGGGAGGACAATGCTATAGACGAAGAAGGATACGAAGTACAAATCCGAAGTGTCGGTGGATCCTACTTCACAGCAGCAAGAGTTTCAGCTAATGTGAATCAGTCTTTAATCACACCGATTAGCGAACTAGCACCAGGACAAGTTGTGCAGTTTCAGGTCATTGCATGGAAAAACAATGGAGCCACGGTCGAACGCAGCACTTCCCCTGCATTCAACTTCACCGTTCCCGATGGCAATGCAGAAAGCTCCATGACCGGGCCAGGATCCTCACTGCAAGCTGAAAATCTAAACGATAGCACAATCAGATTGAGTTGGTTGGACCGAACCAATTCTGAAATCTATTACCAAATCGATTACTGGGAAGTTCAACCCAATCCCAGTTCGCCGACGTGGCAGACCTTGGGCTTTTCTAATTTATCGAGCACACTACCGCCGTCACGCACCCAACGAGATCTTCGTCTTCGTCTAATTCCTGACAAAAATTATCAATTCAGAGTTCGTGCCACTCGACTGGCAAGCGCAAGTGCGACAGACGTTTCTAGCTGGTCAAACGCCACACAACTTAATACACTACCTCTAACTGCCCCGACTCTGCTCACTGCACAAATTCAGCAAGAAAATCTTTTACGGCTTAACTGGGTCGATAATTCGACAAACGAGACCGGCTACGAAGTTCAGTATCGCTCCGCAACGGGCGGCAATCCACAACTCTTCATCAAGTTCACTGAGTTACCGGAAGGAGCCACAAGCACACAAATCCAGGTTAACCAGGGTTCATCCTTCGAGTGGCAGGTGGTAGCGTTGTACACATATACCCCGAATAATAGTGGTGCATCCACCACCATAAAGAGTGCTCCTTCGAATGTGATCACAACCACAACAAATTTTGCGGCTCCGACACAACTGACAGCAGCTGAGTCCGGATTTGGAAGGACAGCCGACCTTACTTGGGTAGATAACACCTCTACAGAAGTTGGATTCAATATTTATACTCGCAAACAGGGCACTACATCGTGGCACTTTGCGCGGGCAGTGCGTGACAACGTGACACGACTTAGCGTCAACTCTCGCACCGAAGGTAATGACGAACAAGGTCTACCCGTTTTTACTCCGTTAGAAGTAGGTGTCACTCATGAATTCGTGGTTCGTGCAGTTGGAATCGACGAGGAGGTTTTCTCGGCTGATAGCAACATCACCAGCTGCACAGTAAAAGACGGTTTCACAAGCCGCCCTTATCATCCAGCACAAGTCGGAGTTTCATTCACCTACACGGCTACAACGACAAACCCAGAATCCCGAACGGCTTGGAGCGTTGATGGATTACCCGCAGGCCTAATTTTTAATCCAACAAATGGTGTCATCAGTGGTAGCCCAACGCAATCAGGCATTTTCATCTGCAACCTAAATGCTGATTTTGCTAACGCTCCACGAGCCACAGCACCTCTAACACTGCGAGTGCTGCCCAATGTGACGTCTCCTCTCCCTACCTTAGGAGCTAGTTTGTCCAATTTAGTGCTGGGCGTCCGTTCTAAGATTAAAATTCCACTCACCGGTAGATTCCAAGACGCAGACGCAGAGACAGGTGTGCGCCTAGAAACAACGCGCGGAACGATTGATGTTCTTTTGTATCCAAGCCTAGCCCCTAGAGCCGTCGAAAACTTTTTGTCTTATGTTCGTGCGGGTGACTATGACAACATGGTCTTTCATCGACTGGTTTCTGGCTTTGTTCTTCAAGGCGGCAGCATCCGCGCTGCGGGCCTACCCCGAAGCTTTTCCAGCATCAAGTCACGCCAAGCAACTCAGAACGAGCCAGGAATCAGCAACACAAGAGGAACTCTTGCCGCAGCTAAAGTCGGAGCCAGGACCTCATTAGTCACCACTTCAGAGGGAACAACATTGAAGGATGAATCATATGGCTATGTGGGTAACCCTGACAGTGCAACGACAGACTTCTTCTTCAACTTAACGGGCAACAGCAACAATTTGGACAATCAAAACGGCGGTTTTACGGTTTTTGGACGACTCAACGCGTTATCCCTGAATTTAGTGGATACCATCGCCACACTTCCGCTTGGAAATTATCAAAACAACAACACAGGAAACAGTTATTCTCCAAGTCTAGACAAGAGACTAATCATTGACGGATCTCTAACTGCCTTTTCAGGCATCCCCATCAATGCTACCGAAGCTCCGTCGGACATGAATTTGAATCAAACAGTCCGCGTCATCAAAGCCTATGAGATAGCACCCATTCGCTACCAAGTGAATAGCCAACCGACAGGCGTTCTGACTGCGAGCATCGAAGGAAATGACCTCAATCTTGTCGGTATATCACGCGGTCTAACCAATGTCACAGTAACCGCAATTGATCAGGACAATCGTTCAGGCAGCATGAGCTTCCAAGTTGAGGTTAGAGCATCTTACCTACCCCCAACCATTACACGTCACCCTACCACACAAGCAGTTCGACAAGGCACCCGTGTAACAATGAGTGTCGGAGCAACAGGAACTGCACTTTCCTATCAGTGGCGAAAAAATGGACAACCCGTTGGCACCAATGCCAACAACTTTGTCATCCCAATTAGTCAAGCAAGTGATGCGGGCGAATATGACGTCATCGTTCGCAATGAGTCAGGTAGCGTCACAAGCCAAAAAGCACGTCTCGACATTCGCACATCACCTACCATAGGAACCTTATCCGCCTCCAAAGTCGTCGAACTAGGAAAGCCCTTAGCCCTGACCTTGACCAATGTATCAGGAGCTCCGACACCAACCATTCAATGGCGACGAGGAAGTGCTGCTGTCCCAGGTCAAACCTCTTCCTCATTCTTGATCAAAACTAGTCGATTGACCGATGCTGGAATTTATTCAGCGACCGCATCGAATAGCGAAGGAAAAAGTTTAACGAGCAATGCAGCGAAAGTCATCATCGTGGATAAAACCCCAAGAGTTCAAATTCACGTTCAAAATAGCAGAGTTACCATGACCGCAGCAGTGAGCGGCCCAGAAATCCTCTACCATTGGAAAAAGAACGGACAGCTCATTCCAGTGAATCAAGCTCGTCACTCTGGCATCGAAGAAGCTGTGCTCGTGATTCAGAATGTCGAGGCAAGTGACATTGGCGATTATGAATGTCAGATCAGCCTGCCTGATGGACTTGGCACCACAACCACTGGCCCCATCAAATTATTGGCTGTAACAAGGCCTGTTGTCCCTAACCTCACAGGTCAAAACACACCAACACAGGGCTTCGTTGGTGTTGACTATTCTTGGACTATTCCTTATTCAAAATCCGATGTTCACACTCCGTCGCGATTCAGCCTAACAGGCATCCCGAGTCTTCCTCCTGGTTTGAAATTTGATGCAACAACTGGCAGTTTGATTGGCAGGCCCACACGAGCAGGAAGCTATCGACTCACAGCGACGGCAACGAATGCGGCTGGCACAAGCACTCCGTCTTCCATTGGAGATCTGGTTATTTCACCACTGCCGTCTGCCAATATCGGCATTTTTGGAGGCATCATCAACGCATCAGAAACGCTCAATTCAAACCGCGGAGGACGTTTTGAGATCATTGTCACCGACACCGGGTCCTACAGTTCAAAAATCACACTCGGCTCCGAAGTCATCAGTGCATCTGGAAGTTTAGGAATTGGACCTGGCATCTCCAATCCGGCAGGCCTCAGTTATCAAAGCATTCTGAAATTCACACGACGCGACAAAAAACAAATGACGCTTTCTTTTGAAGCGGATTCGAGCTTTGGCTACGTAAACGGATTGCTTAGCGATGGCACCAACACAACGAGCATCAATGGATTCAGACAAGCTTGGAATGAAACCTGGAATCCGTGCCCATATGGAGGCACCCCCAAAGCTATCACTTACAATCTAGCGTTGGATCCCAATGCAGATGATATAGGCAATTTATCGGTGCCTCAGGGCAGTGGTTACTTGAGCATGAATGTGAGTGCCAACGGAGCAGCTAGTTTTACGGGTAGATTGGCAGATGGAACCTCGATAACTGCAAACGGACGCCTGGGGCCTGCTGGTGAAATTTTCTTCTTTAGCATGCTTTACGCCAATAGCGGCTCGCTGCTCACTAGACTCGATATTGGCGACAACTTACTTCTTGGTAATGATGGCAACGTAAACCTTCGAGTTGCAGGACAAGCTAGATGGAATCGCAGCTTACAACCCTCCAACCAAAGACTCTATCAACAAGGATTCAGCGAGATTTTTTTAAACGCACAAGGTGCGATTTATTACCCGCCAGGAACAAACCGAATCGTGATGAACCTACCGAACGTAGAGTCCAACGCTGAGTTGAAATTCACGGAAGCAAAAATCTCTTCCGCGTCACGTGTTCCTGATCGTGCGCTTCGTATTAGCACCCTCAATAAAGTCTCATATCCAACAACCAATCTAGCCGCAACAGCGATCAACACTCTTAACACGGCGACTGGTCTATTCGCAGGTAGCTTTAGCCTACGGGACGGTCCGAGCAATACACTACGGAACGTCGTCTTTCAAGGCATGATCATCCCTGCGGTTCCTTACACGCCCGAACAAAAGAACAACGCAGGAATAGTCATTCAATCTGAGATACCTGGGACCAGTGCACGAGGTGCAGGTTATTTCCTACTTCCAGAGCTACTACCCAACACTTCTACATCGACGCTTCATTCAGGTGCCGTCGTTCTACGTGGGGTCCCCATCAATATCACAATTCAACCTATATCTCGCACACTGAATCCTGGAGAATTGGTTTCATTTTCCGTAACAGCGATAGGCCAAGGAACTCTCACTTATCGCTGGCGCAAAAATGGCACAACCATTGATGGAGCAACATCGCCCACTTATCAGATCACGAATATCACCAAATCGGCCAACGAGGGTAAATATGATTGCGTCGTTAGCAATGGCTCCTCCACGGTCAACTCTAATGAGGCAACTCTGACCGTGCGCGCTCCGGTCACCACAGTCACTGCAAATCGTTCACCCTCTAAAACTGCTGTAGCTACAGGAACTAGGGTAACTTTTACTGCAAACGCAAACGGAACAAGTCCCCAATACCAGTGGTATAAAGATGGTCAGCCGATTGGTGGAGCCGTGAATGCAACCTATGTAATCGACTCGGCACAATCCACACACAACGGTAGTTACACAGTCAATGCTACGAATCCCGCAACGGCAGCTGGAGGTGTGACCTCAACTGCTATCAGCCTTCAGGTGGAAGATCCTATCGTCATCACTTCGGTTTCGCGAACTCCGACAGACTCGACTGTGACTGAGGGCACAAGCGTCACCTTTTCCGTGCAATTCACAGGCTCAACACAAGGCTTGAGTTTTCAATGGCGTAAAGGAAACGCTGCCATTGAAGGCGCTACCAGCCAAACCTACACCATCAATTCGGTGAGTTCAGCGGATAGTGGAGGGTATAATATTCTGATCAAAAATATTGTTTCCACGGCAGGAGAGCTCAGTTCAGGAATTCAACTCAATGTAACTCCCTGAACATGGTTCTTGCACCTAATGCCCTAAGCTGAAGTGGCCAGACGTTGACAAACACTGCGCTATCTCAATAAACTAAAGGCAATTCTCAACATTACTTGAAGTTAACGAAAACCAAATCGGTGACAAAGTCATAAACAATCCGCAAATGATGCGCCCCACTTTAATGTTTATACGCCGTCAATTGGCGCTACTGCCAATGATGGCTTGCTTATTGGTCATTGGCGGAAATGCGTTCGGGGCGCCACCCGCACAGCCAAGCAATCTACAGGTCGAATTCACTCGATTCGGTTTTCCTTATAACAATGAAGGCATCGAAACCAACAACTCATGGCTATCTTGGTATTTGAGCTGGGACGACAACGCCCTTGATGAAGATGGATATCACATTCAAGCACGTTTTGGCAACGCAGGTCCATTTTACAATCAAAAGCAACTACCCGCTGGAGCGCGGTTTGTGAGGATTTCAACGGGCATTCCGCCAAGTGGCCCAGGAAGAACACAGATCCAGTTTAAAGTGATTCCTTGGAAGTTTAATGGAACGAGCACAGAATCGAGTGAAGCCATCATCACAACATTCATCCCCCCGAGAGACAATAAGAGTGAAATCACAGCCCCTAGCAATCTAACAGCGACGAACTTTGACGCTGATTCGATCACGAATGGCCTTCAAGCTGATGATGGTAAAGTGCAATTGGTTTGGCTCGATAACTCCAGCGGAGAGCTTTATCAGCGAATCCGGATGAGAGAGAGCATCCCAAATCAGGCGGCGGAGGCAGGATGGCTAACGATTGTCCCCGCAGAACACGGTTCTTATGAGATACCTTTCAACAGGACCAGTATCACACTCTCAAATCGAGATTATGTCATCACGAAAACCAGCCCCTCTCTAGAACTCAATCGAATTCAGCTAATTCCAGGAAAAACATATGAATTCGAAGTGGGGGCAGGAAATACTTACACGACCAGCGGCGAGCTTAACATACCCATCAACTACACTGCCAAAAGCAGTGCTCCACATTTCGTAACACCAACGTTGGCAGGACCGACGCTTTTCAGTGCCACTTCACTTGGCGAATCAGCCATGAGTCTGAGTTGGAAAGACAACTCCAACAATGAAACTGGTTATGAAGTGCAGTATCGAAGAATATCGCAAGATTCCGATCCTCCATGGTTATCGCTAGGAACGGTCGGAGAAAACGTCACCAATGTGTCTTTGCCGATTGTGCAAACAGCAACAGCTGAGCTTCGAGTTCGTGCCTTTTATTCCTACCGCCCAACAACGGCCACGACAAACACTGTAATCAATTCGGCCTTTTCCAACACAGCTACTGCAAGCATGACAGAATTCCGCGCACCTTCTCAATTAATAGCAGTTACTTCCGGTGTGTCTAAAACGATAGATTTATCGTGGCAGGACAACTCTACCACAGAAGCAGGATTTAATGTTTATTGTAGGCCTGCAGGTTCAACGGGAGCTTATCAATTCTGTCGAGCAACGCCTCCAAACCTGACCCAGGTAAGCGTTAACTCCTTTACATCAGGTAGCCCATTCAACAGCAATAACCTTACGTTCACCACATTTACAATCGGTAGTGCATACGAATTTGTTGTCAGAGCCGTCGGAAACCAAGAAGAGGTAGAATCCTTCAACAGCAATAGCGTTACTGCCTTTGCCCGCGAAGGCTTTACCAACCGGCTTTATCAGCCTATTCAGCAAAACCAATCCTTTAGCTACACGCTCACTGTTGGAAGCCAAACCAACTTCACACGATTTGAAGCTACCGGCTTACCCGCAGGTCTTAACCTCAATGCAAATTCAGGTTTAATCTCAGGAACACCAACCGTTGCAGGATACTATTCAGTTCCCATTCGTGCAGTGTATCAAGACTACACTGCAATGAGTAATCTTGATCTTCGAATTTTGCCGACTCTAGCAGGGCCTATCATGGCTGAAGGTGCGGCTATTGGAGATCGAAGAATCGGCTTGAATGATCCTCTCATCATTCCTCTTCAGGGCAGATTCACGGATGCAGATACGAAGGCTGCGGTTCGTATGATCACCACCAAGGGAAATCTAGACATTGGCATGTTCATCGACCTCACTCCACAGGCGGTGCAAAACTTCATCAATTACGCATCCAATGGAGATTACACACAAATGGTATTCCACCGTCTTGATAAAGACTTTGTTTTACAGGGAGGCTTCCTAAAGGCAGTGAGTGCTCCTCGAACTTTTACCTCTCTTAGTGCCAGACCTTCACCCATCAATGAACCTGGCGTGAGTAACTTGTTCGGAACTGTTGCTTCTGCCAAACTAGGCGAACGAACTAGCTATGAACGGAACGCACAAGGCGAGATCGTCTATGACTCGTCCGGTAACCCTAAAATCCGACAGACTGGCGCAGACATGGGGTATGTGGGAAATCCCAATAGTGCCAGTATCGACTTTTTCTTCAATCTCGGCAACAATAGCCAAAATCTTGATAACCAGAATGGAGGCTTTACAGCATTTGGAAGAGTGGGAACTCCTGCATTGCAATTGCTCCAACAAATCAATCAGTTGCCAGTCGGAGCCTACCTGAACAACAACACAGGTAACAGCAATAATGCCAATCTCGATAAGCGTATTATCTTAGATGGGAGCTACTACCCATTGACAAAAATCCCCATGGATGCAGCGACAGCTCCTGCTGATATGGACATCGAAAAAACCATTCGGGTCACGAGCATACAGCCCATCGCTTCGGTGAGCTATTCCGTAGATTCGCAATCCACAAACACTGCCACCGCAGTAGTCGAGGGAACCAATCTTCGAATCACTGGTCTAAGCGCAGGAACTCGCGCCATCAACGTAACCGCACGAGATATCGACGGCAATACAGCCACTACCTCATTCAATGTGACTGTTGCTCCAGGCTATCGTCGTCCATCCATCACGCGTCAACCCAGCTCAGTTATTACTAGAGCTAATGCCACCATCCGTTTTACGGTAACTGCTACCGGCACAAACATAGGTTACCGATGGAGAAAAAATGGAACCATTATCTCGGGACAAACAGGGCAAGGAAGCCCAAGCTATAGTCTAGTTTCAGTTCAGAACTCGGATGAAGCTGAGTATGACGTTATGGTCTACAACGAGAGCGAATCTATCGTCAGTTCAAAAGCTAAATTAGAGATTATCAAACCGCCTGTTATCACAGGAAGTTTGAATAGTCAGCTTGTAGAAGCTGGATCATCTTTTGAACTTATCGCAAATCTAACCGCAGGATCCCCATCACCTACATTCTCATGGAAGCGTGGTGCAGCTGTGGTGCCACGTCAAACTTCAAACACTTTAAGAATCGAGAGTGCGAGTTTGGCTGATGCTGGCAGGTATCAAGCAAGTGCAAGAAACTCTGCAGGCATAGCCAGCACAGATCAGGCAACCATAGTCGTCATTGATAAAAGGCCAGCACTGCAAGTCGAAACCCCCAACAGCAATGTGCGTTTGACAGCACAAGTCTCAGGCTCGGAGTTAAACTATCAGTGGCATCGCATTCTCCCTGGTAACACTTATCAAAAAATCAATGGGGCTGAGGATCCCGTGCTAATTCTACCAAATGCCAATCCTCAGACAGACATTGGTGACTATGCCTGCGAAGTTACACTTCCGGATGGAATAGATGACACAAACAAACATTACACAGGGACCATCACCCTAGCTTTATCCAACAGACCTATTATTAGTGAGTTGTTAACATTAACAGACGCCATTGTTGGTGCCACTTATGATCGTTTGCCACCCTATGGTTTTAACAATCTAAACAATATTACCAGCATACGAATCAGCGGACTTCCTCCAGGTTTAACGTACAACACAACCACTGGAAGAATCTTTGGAAGGCCAACTAAACCAGGAAATTATTTAGTTAGCTTCACCGCTAGCAATAAAGCAGGGAGTAGCAACACCGTCAGAAAAACCATGCGCGTTTATTCGATGGGTAGTGGCCTATCTGGCACTTTTACGGCAAATGTGGATGCCGTTGAAGGCATCAATCAGAACAAAGGTGGTCGAGTAGTCGTTGCAGTTACGAACTCCGGCACATTCACATCACAACTCCAAATGGGTAGAGAACAATTCAGAAGCGCTGGCAACATGGTTCTCATCAACACGGTGTCTGATTCGAATGGGAATACTTTTCTGGTTTATCTGGGATCGACGAATATTACTAGACCTGGCCGCAGCAATTTGAACTTAGCTTTTCAGATTGTGGAAGGGACTCAAAGTTTCAATGGATTGATTAACGACGGAAACCTCACTGCCACCTTCGAAGGCTATCGCCAGATTTGGAATACTCAATTTCGTCAAGGTCCTCTGATTATGCTGAAAAACCAGCGAATTTCGGAAGCTCTGAGGCATAACGTTCTGTGGTCGATCCCTGACAATCTCTTGTCTCGAACTGATATACCACAAGGAGATAGCTATTTGTCTGCCACGGCAACTCTTTCCGGTATAGTCAACATTGCTGGACGCATGTCAGATGGTTCACGATTCACAGCATCCTCCATCTTAAGTCCATACATCACTGAAACACTTGATGATGAAACCAGTGATAACCCCCAAGATACCGTCACGCGCAGCAAGGTAGTCACCCCGTTCTTTCAGAGTTTAAACAATGGAACTGCATCGCTCATGGGTGACATGGAGTTCATGATCAGTGATCGATTGTCTCTGTATCTCGGCAACTCCAACTTTCCTCAAGAACTTCCTCCGGCCAACCAGGTTAGAGGCAACGCGCGTTGGATCAAAGATCAACAACCAACCTCAGATCGGTTTTACCGCACAGGTTTTGATGCGATTACTTTAAACGGCATTGGCTCTTTATATGATCCACCGAGCACGAATCGAATTGTGCTAAAACTTCCAAATGTGCCCGGGAATGCAGTTTTAGATTTCAGCCAAGCCAACATAGACAATGCGTCTCCTAACCCTGATTTACCCAGTTTTAGAATCACGACGACACACACTGGAAGTGTGACTGGCAGCAATCCCGCAAAGGTGCAACTCAGTATCAACCCATCAACAGGACTCATTACAGGCAGTTTTAGCTTATCAGATAGGCGCAATGCCTCGTTCGAAGGATTATGCATATCAGCCAGTCAATCGGAACCCAAGTTAGGCTACCGATATCGCTTACCCTATGCGGGAGGTTTTTTTCATATTCCAACCACAACAGCAACAAACTCCCCTTTCTCCTCTGGTAAGTTTCTCCTCAAAACGCCAACTATCACATTCACAACGCAACCCATTTCTGCGACAGTCAGCCCAGGAGCTAGTACTGAGGTCAGCCTAACTGCCGTCGCGGTGGGAATGCCTGATTTGTCTTATCAATGGTACCAAAATGGAAACATGCTTAGAAATGGAGGTTCTTTCTCAGGCACTGATGAAAGCACCCTAACTATACGAGGCATACAACAAGTTAACGCAGGCAGCTATGTTTGCGTCGCTTATGCTGGATCCATTTCTGTGCCCAGCAATTCAGCTACGATAACTGTTCGTGCCCCCGTTTCTTCGGTAAGCCTAGTACGCACCCCGCCAACAGCCACCATCAATAGTGGATCGCAGGTCACTTTCAATGCCAGCGTTCAAGGCTCGCCCAACATCGAATACCGATGGTTCAAGAACAATGTTCGAATCGATGGCGTATCGGGATCTAGTTACAGTTTTACTGCTTCTTCAAGCAATGCGGGCACTTATAAAGTCAGTGCTAGAAACGACCTTAATGCAGCCAATGAATTCATCACAAGTGCAGGTGTTGATTTATCCATCAATCAGTTAACTACAAACGTTACTCTAACACGTTCTCCCGAAGGAGAAATCAGACCTGGACAGAATGTCACCTTCACCGCGGTGGCTGACGGTGATGGCGAAAAAACTTACACCTGGTTCAAAAATGGTGAAATCATTCCTTCGGCAAGCGGTAGCACCTATAGTCTGAATGACGTTCAATTCGAAGCCAACGGCAGTTACAAGTGCCGAGTGACTAGCTCAAACACACCAGCTCCTGTTGATAGCAATGAGGTGAGCTTAAACGTCACCAATACCATCAGGAATGTGGTCGCTAGCCGCACTCCTTCCGATCAATATCTACTATCAGGAACCACCAATGTAACATTTACAGTCAGCTCTGAAGGAGGCGGCGACAACAAGAACTATCTATGGAGGAAAGGTATCGTTGAATTGCAGAATTCAAGTTCACCAAACTTTACGATCAATAACGCGAGGTCTGAAGATTCAGGCGAGTACAACTGCATCGTCACAAGCACTGAGGACCCCACGGGCGCTCAGAGCAATCCAGTCTCGCTTAATGTCATGAATAGCATTTCGAATGTATCCGTTAGTCTAATAACTCCAGCGAGCACAACTGTTTCTCCTGGCACTCCACTTAGAATCAAATCAGTCGTCACTGGTGACTCCCCGAGTTATCAGTGGTTTGAAGATAATACTGCCATAACAGGAAACGTCAGCGCTACTACAGATGAACTCAATCTTTTAGCACCGACTGAGCTGGGGTCATATCAATACAAAGTCGAGGTTTCGAATGCTGTGACCTCAACGCCTGTCGCAAGCAACATCATCACGATTCAAGTCGTAGAGCCCTGATGGGGATCTTAATCTTTAGGATCCTGGCAATCGAAGAACGCCCACACCCACTTGATTTGCTGGCAGTGTCGAAGGATGCGCATACTGCGTTAAAATTTGTCTAATGTTACTCGCTTGGTAATTTCTACTTAACAATGCTGATACAGCACCACTGACAATCGCGGCAGCCTGGGAAGTACCACTACCTATGACTGTTTTGTTATCATTGTATGGTGAGATGATACCAACTCCGGGCGCAGCAATAAACAGACCCTCTCCGGAATTAGAAAAATAGGCTTGTCGCCCATTGGCATCAATCGCAGCTACGCTGATTACACCTTCATAGGCAGCTGGATAAGCCAATTGGGAAGCCTGCTCATTTCCTGCAGCAGCGACAACGACCACATTTTTTGCAATCGCATATTCAACAGCTCGGGCGAGCATTCTTGATTCAGCCGTAGTGCCTAGGCTTATATTGAGCACGCGAGCACCATCATCGACAGCCTTGATGATCGCTTCCGCTAACGTTGCGACATTGCCGACTCCCTCTGCATTTGCGACACGATAGTCTAAGATTTCACTTTTGGGAGATACACCTCCATTTTCCGAATCATTTCCAGCGATCAGTCCCGTCATGGCAGTGCCATGTCCGTCGTAAGGTTTTCCATCCTGCACGAAATCTAAGTGCGTGATTTTAATCCCAACTAAATCTTCATGATCAGTAACTCCCGTATCCAATACGGCGACTTTGACCCCAGCTCCCCAGCGACTTCGATCCATCTGATCTGCCCCAATCATCTTCAATCCACTACTTTCAAAAGGGACTCGACCTCCAGCATTGTCAGTGTCTTTGATGTTATCTGGAATACCCGGCACCCAGACTAGGTGATTGGGACCGATGTTTTCGTATTGGTCTGCGTGGTCACGAAGCTCCATCGCCAACTGATGGCGGTCCTGGTATCGAATCCTTGCAGAATTCAGTCGCGGGTCTTGATAGAGAACTTGAATACCCAACTTACCCGCACGAGCCAAAAAGGCAGCCAGGGCTTGAGGATCACGGAAGCTCAGCAACAGCTCACCTGTTACAACTGTCTTTGATTGCTCGAGGGCTGCAAGCTTCTCCAATAAGTCATCATCTACGCTCTGAGTTTCTGAATCTTGGGCACTAGACTTGTGCAGGCTAGAATGGCTAGTAGAGCCAACGTGTTTTTTTGGGGGTAGCTTTTTAAAGGGAAAAGCTGGCACAGCCGCGTCATCTTGCAGCTCCGTGGCTTGAAATGCCAACCAACCAAGCGCGACAAGCGAAATCAGGCACAGCACGCTGCTGGTGATCAATAGAAATTTTATCCAATGGCTGTTCATTATGGCTCGCCAAGATAGGACAGCGCGAACTCATGACGTGTTTCATCTTTCGCCAAAGATTCGTCGAGAATGTTTGGGGATCGACTTCGCGCTGACTATTCCTCACCCTCGTCGATATGCTTACCACCTGCCACGATTCCGCGCTTGGTCGAAGCGATAAACTCAGTGAAAAGGGCTGCCTCTGGAGTCAGCTCACCCGCACGAAGTTGTTCGACGGCTTGAGCATTGTTCAGCCCACTACGGTAGATCTTGCGGAAAGCTTGGCGTAGCGCGCTCATTTGCTCACGGCTAAAGCCAGCACGCTTTAGCCCTACGATGTTCAGACCGCGAGCACGAGCAGGATTACCATCTGCCGTGCAGTATGGAGGCACATCCTGTACGATTTTGGAACATCCGCCGATGATAGCACGTGTACCGATTCGACAGAACTGATGCACGGCACTGAGCCCGCCTAGGATCACGTGATCTTCGACGATAACATGCCCTGCTAGCGTGCCGTTGTTGGAAAAAATGACATGGTTCCCTACGACACAATCATGAGCGATATGAACGTAGCTGAGGAAGTGATTATCACTACCGATGATGGTTCGATCCCCTGGCGAGGTAGCACGATGAACTGTGCAAAATTCGCGGAAAGTATTGCCATCTCCCATTTCTAGCCATGTGGGTTCACCACGATACTTCAGGTCTTGGGTTTGCTGTCCGATCGAGCTGTAGGCGTAAAATTGGTTGGCTTTTCCGATCTTGGAGGGCCCCATGATCGTGACATGCTGTTGAAGCCAGCATCCATCACCTAGCACGACATCAGGCCCGATGATGCAGTAGGGGCCGATGTAAACATCAGAACCAATCTGCGCAGAAGAATCGACAATGGCAGTGGGATGAATCACGATCAGGGATGGAATGAGGGTCAGTCGAAAAAGGAGGTGGAACGGCGCGCTTTGAGAAACTTCCGCAGGATGAAGGCAGGCTAGCGATCCACGACGCTGAACATCAGATCTGCTTCAGATACGACTTGGCCATTTACCGTAACACGGGCTGTCGCTTGCGCGATGCTGCGTTTCACTTTGAGCATTTCTGTTTCGATAATGAGGGTATCACCCGGGAAGACGGGTTTTCTCCACTTCACATTATTAGCGCTCATGAAGTAGCCGATCTTGCCCTGGTGCTCTGGCATTTTCATCAGCACAATGCTAGCGACCTGGGCCATCGCTTCTAGCTGCAGGACGCCAGGCATGACAGGATGTCCAGGGAAGTGCCCTTGGAAGAAAGGTTCGTTGATGGTCACGTTCTTCACGCCGGTGCATTTCGTATCACCCTCAATGCTGATGATGCGATCCACTAACAGGAAGGGATAACGATGTGGCAGAAGCTTCATCACCTGGTTTACATCCAGCACGGCTTCTCCCGTCGGAATCGCCAAAGGTGGAGGTACCATGGCGCGCATGGCCTTGTAT
Organism: Verrucomicrobiaceae bacterium; assembly: GCA_947507875.1. GTDB lineage: Bacteria > Verrucomicrobiota > Verrucomicrobiia > Verrucomicrobiales > Verrucomicrobiaceae > Prosthecobacter. The sequence continues at coordinate 23,231 of CANNQP010000034.1, forward strand.
TGTGCATCAATGGAGCGAGCCAGCTCTGTATTCGGCCCATGACCGGGGCGAACCGCTATCACATGCCCCGCAATTCGTCGCCCGCACAGCATGAGGTCGCCGACAATATCGAGCATCTTGTGCCTGACGAACTCATCTTGGAATCGCAGGGGTTGCTTAGACAAAAGCGTCTCCCCACGCACCACCACTGCAGCTTCTAAAGTCCCCCCTTTGATCAGGCCCTTTTCCATCAGCGGGGCTATGTCTTCGTAGTACACAAACGTGCGCGCTGGTGCGATCTCCTTTTCATATGTCTCTGGGTTGATCTCGAGAGATAAGAACTGCGTGAATCTTCCGCCGGGGCCGACATTGGTGCATGAGATGCGAAACTTCTTGTCGGGCACGATGCACAGGATCGTGCCGTCACGCGTTTCTTGATAGATAGGCTCGCGAATCTCAAACACGCGACGGGGCGCATTTTGCTCCTGAAGACCAGCCTTCTTGATCAACTCCACGAAAGGCTGCGCGCTACCATCGACGATGGGAGGCTCATTCGCATCCATCTCGATGATGGCATTGTCCACCCCCATGCCGGTTAGGGCAGAGATGACATGCTCCACGGTATGCACATTCACGCCACCTTCCGCGATGGTCGTCGCGCGCTCCACCTTCTGCACTTTCTCGACCAAAGCTGAGATGAAGGGCTTGTCCTCCAAATCCATACGGCGGAATTTGAAGCCAAAATCCTCAGGGGCAGGCTGGAGAGTCAGGGTGACCTGCTCACCCGTATGCAGGGAGATTCCAGTGATTGAGGCGGATTTTGCGAGAGTGTGCTGACGGTCAGAGGCGGCCATGTTGGGGAAGAATTTCCGTCTTAGTCGCCCGGCTCCTGCCGGTCAAAGAGAAAGCTCACGCATCCGCAACTAGCGGCACCCCATTTAGGGCTGCGATTGTCTCTCCAAGGCAGGGCCCCTACCGTTGAAAATGAGCTGCACAGACGCATTCCGTTACTCTTGCTGCTCACTTCCCTGCCCTAAGATCCGGGCTTTGCCATGATGGGTGATGAACTCGTCGACAGCTGCAGCGACATGACTTTCTCATCTCGATAGCTGCTCAAGCGCACAAGGTCTGTGTGGACCTCCAGCACGGCTCTGCCTTCCTTCCTCAGATCGACAAGACGGATCTGTTTCAGCTGGCAATACTCACGCAGCGATTCAGGGATCCTTTCCAAAACATTCCGATCCTCGTGACTGCTAATCACAGCCTGCGCTCCCGTTTTGGCAATCAGCGCTTCGATGCCCTCTGGATTCGTCAGGTTTTGCCCACGCACGATGACCTCACAGCGCAGGTCTGGATACCTATGCTCCAAATCTTGGAGGATACTCTGCCCTGCATCCGAGAGCATCAGCACCCGCACAGGCGGCAGATGCAGCAGCAGCACCATAACACGATCATCGCTCCGTGAATCTAGATCAAACTCCGTCGGATGCAGCACCTCCGCCCAGCCACCTCCACCCAGATTCAGGCGATTCCCTGCCACATGCCGATGCCAGCGCACACTGTCCACCGGCACCTCTCGCGCCAGTTGGCGTAGACTGACGCGATGACTATCTCGTGGCCAAGGTTCCAAGACACTGCTGTGCAGCCTTGGCTGTCCCAGCTCTAGGGCAACCATCGCTGCCCCGACATGATGACTATCGCCATGCGTCAAAACGAGCCCTGCTAGTCGATTCACACCCTCGTGGCGCAGAAAAGGCTCCACCACTCGCCGCCACTCTCCACGGCTACCACAGTCAATCAGCCACTGACCAGACGGTGTCCGAAGAAAAGCGGCCGCGCCACCATCGTTCAGACTTAGCACCTGAAGTTCATGCAAAGGAGGATCTCGGCGAAAGCGCAGATCCAGGGTAAAACTAGCCCCGGGAAGGTTCGAAAAAAATTCTGCACTCCAGATCAGCCCGCCGGCCAAATGGCCATTTAGCCGATTCATCACCCGCTGAACGGTTTCCAGCCCCACACCAGCGCTTAGCAACCCGACACAAGAAGCGCCCATGCTGAGGGCCGAGGCTGGCACCAGCACCGTGTTGGCCAGCAGCCCAACCGGCGTCATGGTGCGAAAATGTCCAAGCGTGAGAGGAAGGCTGCCCACCCAGGCCGCTGCCGAAGTGCAGCACAGCCCCGCTACAAATCGACATCCCATCAGCCTCGCCTTCTCCGTCCTAGGGATTAGGGATGGCGGCAGAAAAGGATCTGGCCGTGTCCAGCGCTCTGTGAGTGCCAGCAGAGGCGGTGCAAACCACGCAATCGCCGCCAATACCAGAAATGACAGCTGAAAACCAGGGTGAAACAGCTGCTGGGAGTCCATCATCCAGATCAACAAGGCTGCCAGTCCCAGGCTGTTCTGTAGATCGGGCTTTCGATTCCAAACCACCGCCAGCAGATGCACCGCGATCATGATCGCTGCACGGACCGCCGATGGTCGCCATCCTGTGATGAAGGCATAGAAAAAAACCGCCACCATCAGCAGCCAAGTCGCCCGGCCCACTCCTGCTCCGCACAGCCTTAGGCCCATTGAAAAGATACCCGCAAGCAGCGCCACATGCAGCCCACTCACCGCGAAAATGTGAAGCGTGCCACTTTGACGAAAAGCAGCCTCAGCCCTCTCTCCAGCCGCATCGGAAGCACCCAACGCCATCGCCAACAAGACCGCCCTTTCCTCAGGTGCATGCTCCAACCCTGCCGACAGAGCCCTCACCATCCAGGCGCGACTCCGCTCAGACAGATGCCGCAGGGCAAACCGCCACGACCCACTCTGTGAAACAAGCAGCTGCATTCGGGTCACGGCCAACCCTGCCGTGAACCCATGACGAAGCTGATACTCCGGCAGATCCATCTCCCCAGGATTGCTGGGCGGTTCTGGCAGGAAAAGCAGCCCCGTCAGCTCGTAGTGCCCTGGTTGCTCGAATACAACCCCCCTGGGCAGCAGCGCCACCACCCGCCCCTTGGCCGGCTCATAAGCCCCATCCCCTCCCCAGGAAATCTCCTTCAACTCACAGGACACACGTTGTCGCGCACTTGGCGAGGCTTCCTCAAGCGGCAATAGCACTCCTCGCACCGAGCCAAAAACCTTTCTCTCCGGCAGTTCCAGCAGTCGCAAACGCACCGGATTCCCCTGGCTTAGCGACAGACCATGCTCATGCCATGCATGAAACACCAGCAACGTCGGCAGCAGCCACACCACCCAACCTCGTGCCCGCATCCACACCAGCCCAGCCCCCACGGCCAGGACCGTGTGCCATCCCGACGAGGGAAAAACGTCAGCCATCCCGATTCCCAATCCAGCCGCCAACGCCAAAAAAAGAAAAGGTCGTCGCCCCAAGCAACGCTGCACATCATCAGGGGAAACGCGCCAGATCATTGTTCAATTCAACTTAACACCCCTGGGACACCTCCACCTCATGCCCGAAAACAAGGCATCGAGACCCTCGACTCATGATTAAGCAGAAAACAAGAACCATGAGATCTAATCTTAGATATCTAACCAGAAAAATCCAGCCGATTTAGCTCCCACATCAAAATAACCAACCCATCTTCACTTCGACAAAAGCCCAGAAGCGGGCCTTCGTAGCGCCCTGACACTGAAGGGTACTCAGGCCGTCAGAGGAAGACGTGCCTCAGGATTGGCAAAGTAGCCTGGCGGACCAGTCTGGCTCTGCGGCCCAGGCAGAGGGCTCGTCGCTCGCCTATGGCTCCATTTGAAACGCAACCGCGCTCAGGAAAAACTGATCAGGAGGCCTTTTTCTCAAAGGAAAGACGAATCAAGAGAGGCATTTTCAGGAGGCGTCAGCAGCGCTCAACCAGGCTTTGGAGACCAAAGTGACGCATTCGAACGCTGCCCAGGCACACATTCAGAGCAAAACACCCTTCGCATGGATCGAGCTCCCCTACTGAGCCAAGAACACCCCTTAGCCTGGTATAAACGGGAAGGGCGATTGATCAAACCGTGGCAGGGCAGAAATGCCGCGATTCCTCGGCGTAGAAGGAAAACCCGAGAGGGCCGAAGGGACATCACTTGGATTGAAGCACCAACATCAGAGCATCGAGCCTCACGCGGGCCGTGCCAAGCGCTTCTTCTAGCTCGGCAATCTGGGTGTGCAGGGCCTGGATCTCTTCAGGGCGAACGTGGTCATTCAGTTGGCGGAGGGCTTCAAGCCGGGTGATTTCGGCTTCAATCTGGGTTTTCATGGTCTCCGTGGCCTCGGTGACACGTTTCTGCAATTCCTCCTCGGCAAGCTGACGAGAGGCAGCCATCATGGCGGGGAAGAGTTTTTTACGCACAGGTGCCTTTTCCAGCAGCCGGGTGGGATTGCTCTTGTCGAGCTTGGCGTGAAGGTAGGCGGTGTTTTGACGCATGTCTTTGTTTGCATGATCGACGACAATGCGGATGGGTGCGGGAGCGAGAAAGCGATCGGCGTGCAGTTTGGCAGGAGCCACACACTCAACCACAAAGTGGGTTTCCAAGACGAGTCCTTCGGCACCGGAACCACGCCAAGCAGCAAAGCTAGAGTTCCCCTGCTCTCCACCGAGCAGCAGATCCAGAGCACCACGGACGATTGGGTGATCTATCGTGAGGAAAGAAACGTTTTCCCGAGTGATAGCACGCTGGCGATCGAAAGTAACCGTAAGCCCTTCTTCCGGAAGCGATGGGAACGCATCGGTGATCAAGTCCCCCCGCTTGAAAACGTAGCTACGATTTTCCATTTCCTCGATCTCGAGCCCGAAATGATCGGCGAGGCGGATGAAGAATTCCTCAAACTCATCGTCGGCATCCTGCTGGCGGATCAACTCGATGACTCCGTCGGCCTGGTCGGGTTTGCAGGAGTTCAACTCTAGCAGGCGGTCATGTCCTTTTTCTAGTTTCTTCACGACCTTGGCGCGGAAGGCCTGGCTTTCTTTAATGAAACCGGCAAGAGCCTTGGCATCAAAACTAGCAAGCAGCGACTGAAGCGAGGCATGCAGGCCTTGGGCGATCTCGGTGGCTCCGTGCAGGTTTTTTTCCAAGGCGTTGAGGCCATCATCATACCAACGGGCGAGCACTTCCTCTGCCGTACCTTTCAGATAAGGCACATGGACGTGGATGGTGCTAGTCTGGCCGATTCGGTCGAGGCGGCCAATGCGCTGCTCAACCAGCTCAGGATCCTCTGGCAAGTCAAAGAGGACGAGGTGATGGGCGAACTGAAAGTTGCGCCCCTCACTTCCAATCTCTGAGCAGAGGAGAATGCGGGCACCCGCTTCTTCATCGGCAAAGAAAGCCGCCTGGCGGTCACGTTGGATCAGGGTAAGCCCTTCGTGGAAAAGAGCGGCAGTGACATTGATCTCGCGCAGCAGTCGCTCCTGAATGTCTTCGGCTAGCTTCTTGGTGCGACAAATGAGTAGCACTTTTTGTTCGCCCAATTTCTTCAACAGGCTACCAAGCCATTTCACCTTAGCCTCAATGGGGTCATCTCCCGCGTCGATAGCGGCGAGCTGAGCCTTGCGCTCAGGAAAGCCACGGAGGGCAGCCCGGGTATTGCGGAACATGACACGCCCGGTCCCAAACTCATCTAGCAAGGCAGCGATGAGCTTTTCACGAGAACCTTCGACACCGTCTTTGGATTCAGCGGCGAGGGCCTGCACATGTGTGGATTTATTCGCAAAGAGCTTCTGATCAGCTGCGGTCAAGTCTTTGCCCGCCAGCAGGCGATCGACTGCATTGGCGACTTCTTCATAGTGCTTCGTTTCTTCGAGGAACTGCGCCAGATCGGCGTAGCGATTCGCGTCTAACAAACGAAGCCGGGCAAAGTGCCCCTCGGGGCCGAGTTGCTGAGGGGTGGCGGTGAGCAGCAGTAAGCCTGGAATCTTGGCGGTGAGGGTCTCCACCAGCGAATAGCTGTCACTCGCAGCTGCGGCACTCCATTCCAGATGATGGGCCTCATCAACGATCATGAGATCCCAGCCTGCGGCCTGCACCTGGGCGGATCGCACGGCAGCCTTGGCCAGAAAGGCGGTGCTGCAGATCACGAGCTGGCTTTCAAGAAAAGGATTGGCGCCTTCTTCCTCGGTCTCGACTTCATCGCAGCGGGCTTCATCGAAGATAGAGAAGCGTAGGTTAAACCGACGGTAAAGCTCGACAAACCACTGATGCACGAGGGCATCTGGAACCAAGATGAGAACACGTTCGGCACGACCGGTGAGGTGTAGGCGATGCAAGATAAGACCAGCCTCAATGGTCTTGCCGAGCCCCACCTCATCGGCCAACAGAACGCGTGGCACAAGGCGATTGCCCACTTCATGCGCAATGTACATCTGATGCGGCAGCAAATCGACCCGACCGCCACAGAAGCCACGCACGGGATTCTGACGAATCTGGGCACGGCGCTGCAGTGCCTCCACGCGCAGATCGAAAGTATCGAGGTCGTCGATCTGACTGGCCATCAGCCGATCCTGCGGTTTGCTAAAACTGATGGTATCTGCCAGCTCAGCCTCGCTGATCTCCGCGCTATCTGCACCACGATAAAAGAGCATGCCCTTGCGTTCCTCCGTGCTCTCCACTTCGACCTGGCGACCCTCATGCGTCTTGATCGTGTCTCCTGGCTGAAAGCGGACTCGGCGTAGAGGCGCACCTGTGAGCGAGTATTGCCGCATCTCGCCTGCGGCAGGAAAGAAGAGTTCGATGCGGCCATATTGGGCCTTCATCACCACACCGAGGCCGAGCTCAGGCTCGTTGTTGCTGACCCAGCGTTGTCCAGGAAGAGGTTGATCCATTGTCTCAAAAAAAAGGGTGGCGATGGTAGGAGCCCAAGCAGGCTCTGCAAGCACGATTCAGCCAAGATGCAGAACTTCCCAGCGTTGCAAATAAACCGATGGCATGAGCCCTTCCGCTTTTCTGCTAATAAGTAGCGCCAGCGCGTATACAAGGCATCAGAGAACCCATCCAAAGCTTTGAATCACAAGCGATTTCAATGATTCGGATGATATGAACACAAGCACCAACGATGCCTTTCCTCTTCGCGGAGGGCATCTTTCTTACCGATCAAAATGCAAGCCTGACTTAAACCATCCCCCAAGAAGCCTGAGAGGCAATGCGGCACTCTCTCACCGCCCCAACCTGACGTAAGCAAGCCACTGCCTCCACCAACTCCTAAAATCACCTCAACTGGATCGAGTCGCTACTTCAGAAAGCGTTCACAGATGCCACAAGTCGGTCGATCACTTGATCGATGCTGATGCCCTCGGCTTCCGCTTTGTAATTCAGTAGAATCCGATGCCTCAGCACGGGCAAGGCAAGCGCATGGATATCGTCGAGGCTGACATAGGAACGCCCATGAAGAAGGGCACGGGTTTTCGCGCCCAAGACGAGGTTTTGACTCGCACGTGTGCCTGCGCCCCAGCGAACCCATTCATTCACGAAGTTTGGTACTCCTGCCCCCCCCGGGCGCGAGGCAGCCGAAAGACGGACCGCGAAGCGAACGATGTCTTCCGCCACCGGCACCTTCCGAACCACGCGTTGGAACGCTTGGAGTTCCTCGGCTCTAAAAATACAAGTGACGGGATCTTTCTGCCCCGAAGTGGTACGAGTCACGACAGCAACCTCATCATCTTCGGGCAAGTAGTCGATGACCACATTCAGCATGAAGCGGTCGAGCTGGGCCTCAGGCAGAGGATAGGTGCCCTCCATTTCGATCGGATTTTGCGTGGCCAAGACAAAGAACGGCTGAGGTAAGTGGAGCGTCTTTCCCGCCACAGTCACTTGATGCTCCTGCATCGCTTCGAGCAAGGCCGCCTGGGTCTTTGGCGGCGTGCGATTGATCTCATCGGCTAAGATCATATTGGCAAAAATGGGACCTGGCTTGAAGACCAACTGTCGCGATCCACTCGAAGTCTCCTCCAAAATCTCCGTGCCAGTGATATCCGACGGCATGAGGTCAGGCGTGAATTGGATTCGATGAAAACCAAGATCAAACACATCCGCCATCGTCTTCACCAATAAAGTTTTTGCCAGCCCAGGTGCACCCGTGAGCAACCCATGACCGCCCGCCACTAAAGTGATGAGCATCTGATCGATGACATCCTGCTGACCCACGATCACCTTCCCCACCTCCGCCAGGATTCGGTCACGAGCTCCAGCGAGCATCTCGACGGCCTGCTGATCCAAGATCGAGGCAGGAACGGGGGCGGACGTGCATTCAGACATGAGTGTGTAATGAGCAAAACAGAGCCAGACAAGCCAAGCTATCAGGCATCCTGATGTGCATGACTGTTCTTATAGGCAAAAACGCAGCATGCCCTGCGCAAGTCGCCATCAAAGGATTTGGGGGAGTACTCGCCAAGCAAACTACAAAAACCCAAAAAATAGCACTTAAGAGAAATACGAATCTGGCAAGAATGATGCTTGCCTGAAATCCCATAACCTTGTAGAAAGACACATTCGGCATGATCCCTTCATCTTCTCTTTGGCGCAGCTTGGTTTGCATTTTAGTCATTCCCTTCCTCCTCACCCATTGTGGTAAAAAAGCCCAACTCGAAGTGGAGACCAAACAATATGAGAATGCAGCAAATGAGCAAAAGGCCCAGATTGCAGCCATCCAAGCCGAGTCCAATTCGATCGGAAATCTAGGGCACTACAACCTACCGCAACAGATGCACTTAGACCACTTGCGGAATCGGATCAAAACCCTGGGGCAAGAGAGCCAAAGCCTAGAAGAAGAAAAAGCGACTGCCATGAAAGATGTCGAAATCTTGCAAAAAGAGCTAGATGAATATCGCGCACGACATCTGCGCTAATTTTTCAAAATTCTGAAATCTTCCCGAATTCTCAGATATGGACGCAAAAATCATCATTTATGGCTTCTGCCTCGCTCTCGTTGCCGCAGGTTCCTTCTTCTGGAAATACACGATGGACATCGACGAGGTTCAGAAAGACATGCTGCTCGCGAGGCAACAATTGAATGCCAGTGAAGATGGGGTCAAGCAGGCGAAGGCGTGGCTCAACGCACGCAAGGAGGCTGCGGCTTTGATCGCAGCTGGAGCAGTGATTGAAAAGAAAAACGAAGAACTGCGCCAAGCTATTCAAAAACTCAAAGATAAGCGCAAAGAAATCGCCCGTGTCTTTGAAACCAGCCTGCAACGTGTGCGAGATGAAACACAGGGCATGCAACTGAGCGAAGTCATCCTGACCACAGGCTCTAAATACCTGAATGTGAAGATTCAGTCTGTCGATGAAAACATAGCCGTCTTGCAACACTCTCAAGGCGTGAGCAAAATCCCGACGCAAGATCTTCCTAACGACATCCTTGATCGGCTGCGTTTTGGATTCATTCCCGGCGGTGCAGGAACCATCAATGCATCCAGCCGAAAGAGCGGCGCATTTATCCTCCCCACGACGAAACCTCTGCGTCATGAGAAGTCCCAGCTTGAGACGAGACTGAAATTGTCCGTTTAAGACCTCCTGCTGGATTCACCGCATCATGAATGCAAACATCACAGTGTATGCCTTTTGCCTTGTGTTGGTCATCGCGGGTTCATCCTTTTGGTCTTACACCATGAAGATCGATGATGCCGAAAAAGAGCGAGTCTTGGCGGTTCAACAACTGGCTGCTGCGGAACAAGGAGTCAAACAAGCAAAAGCATGGCTCGCCGCAAGGAGAGAGGCCCTTGCCCTCATGACTGCCGCTGGTATCCTAGAACAGAAGAACGATGTTCTTCGTGCTGAGGTAGCGATTCAACGTCAAAAGCGCTTAGAAATCGCCAAGAACTTTATCTCAGCGATTGAACGTGGTCGCAGTGATTTTTTGGGGACACTGATCCATGACATCACCTTAGCTAATGGAGCACATCTGCGCCAAGCACGATTGCAGGCAGCAGATTCCGAAACGGCAGTGCTCGTTCACTCGGGCGGGATCAGCAAAGTCTCAACGGCTCTTCTGCCCGAAGTTGTGTTGGATCGTTTCCGATTCGGCTATCTCCCTGCTGGCGTAGGCTCTTCTCCTTTAGAGCCCAGCACTCCAAGCAGGAAAACGATCGACTACACTCTTGCACCGCGATCGACCAAGCTAGCCACGACGGCCAGTGATTCACTAGCTCGATTGGGAATGGATGCGAACGTGGCGGCAATCCAGAAAAACAAGAAGACAAAAGCCGCTGTCCCACAATCTGATCCGCAACGAATCAAAACCGAGGGAGATGCCGCCTTATGGAAAAGCGTTCAGCGCACTTCCATCGGAAGAGCTTACATCCCTGGGCAGGGCTGGCTGAAAATTGGAGAGGATGGTCCGATTCCAGGCACGGGACGCCGTTAAGCATTCAAGAGAGCCCCTACGACCTCGCAGGCTTGATCACCACACACCCTTATCCAAGTTGCACGTCAGGCTTCATGCTGGAGCAAATGAACCTTCCGCCGAGCCCCTCGGCGTTTCGCGCGGCCCAACGGGCAGCCAAATCCGCACAATTCGCGGCCGATAAGCCACGCAGCCAGCCGTGCAAAAACACCCCATGAAACACATCACCACAGCCGGTGGTGTCCACGACCCGGCCGGCGGGATAGGCTGCTTGATGAAAAACAGGCTCTCCAGGCTGGGCGATGTAGCACCCTGAGGTTCCAGCCGTCACAACCACCAAGCAGGCAGGAGGAAGCAACAAGGCCTTTGCCATCTGGAAAGGATCATGAAGCCCTGTCATCTTGCGAGCGAAATCTACCGAGACAATCCGCAGATGGCTAGCCTCCACCAAATCACGGATGGAATCCCGATAACGCCCTGCCCCACCATCCCATGAGATCGTCACTCCCGCACGCTGGGCCTCACGAACAGCAAGGCGTGCCACATTTTCGTGGCGACCATTGAGATGCAGAAGACGCGCTTTGGACAAAGCGATCATGAAGTCATCACGGATTTCAGGCTCTGGCGCTGTAGAAGGCAAGTAGTGAATCTGACGTGCTCCGTCCATCTCACGAACCAGAACCACGGCCCTCGCGCTCACGCCCTTGGGCCACCTCTGCAACCAGGCTGTATGGACCCCATGAGCCTGCAGCGATTGGATGATTTCCATCCCGGTGGAGTCATTGCCACAGCTGTCCAATAACGCACAATCATGGCCAAATTGGGCAAGACAACAGAGAGCTGTCGCCACAGGTCCGCCCCCCATCACCACACGATCAGAAGCCTCCGTCACCGATTCATCCGCCTGAAAGGAAGGCACTCGCCAGAGTTCATCCATGGTGGCTGCGCCAACCCCAATGACCTCCGGTAGCAGATCAGCATGAGTCATGGGTGAGAGCCTCCTACTCAAGAAAAACCCCGCCGAGATGATCGACGGGGTTGAGGTTGTTCATGTTAACGGCTTCGAATAAACAAGCCGATATCCATCAAAAGCCGCTACCACTTTTAGCCAAGAAATTCAGCGCGAGCACAGCGACAGATAGCAAAAAAACAAGCAGAGAGATGAGCATAAGAGATGGAATGGGTCAGCGTTTCTGATATCGGAACGTTCGGCGATTTAGGGCTAAACTTTCACTCAGGAATGGCAGGCAAATGACGAGCAAACTCATTGCTCCAGGTGTGATCCTCGTTCAAACGCTCCCATTTCACAGGAGTAGCACTCGGCACCATGATGGGGGAAGCATCGCTAGAAGAAACACGATCACTGCCAAACATTTGAATGACAAGGAGAATGGCCGAAAAGACCAAACATACCACGGAGAGAGGCACCAGACCTTCTTCAGGGTCTTTGTCCTCATTGTAGAACTGCTCGGCATCTGCAGATGCGGTGCGCTTCACAGGAGCACTCGGAGGTGCCGAGATGCTCGGCCTTGCCATGGGCTGAGTTTGCTGAAGCTTCACCGTCGCCTTGGGAAGACCTCCTGAGGCAGGAGTGGCTCCACCGGGAGAGGCCACCATCGGCGCAGTGGACGAAGCGCCTGGACGTGCAGCCGCTGGGGCTGGCTTCATCGCTACGGTTTTAGCAATCGGAGCCGTCGTGGCACCCGTTTCGATCTTTGGAGGCGCACCCGGAGCTGGAGCAGCCACGGGAGGACGAGGAACCGCTGGTGGACGCGGCGCCGCAGGCGCTGCCATAGGGACTGTCGCCGCTGGAGGCGCAGGGGGCACCGAGGGGGCAGATGGCGCAGGGGGGGCGGCTGGACGTGGCGCAGTGGGTGCCATCGGCGCTGGGGCGGCGGGAGGTGGTAGCTTCACCGGTGAGGAAGCGGCCTTTGGTGCGGGGGGCGGAAGTGGGGCTGACGGAAGCTGAACAGGAGCCGTCGCTTTGCGTGGGGCTGGTGGCACAACGGGTGCCGGGCTAGATGTCACCGGATTGACAGGAGCGGTCGCTTCACGGGGCTGAACAGAGCCTTCACCTGGACGTGAGCGCAGAGTGATGCGCACAGTTTCCTTTTTTAGCGGAACCGCCGAAGTTTTCGGGGAGCTAGGCGGCGGTGGTGTTGGCAGATTTTCAGATTCGCTCATGGAGTGGGGGAAGCTTTATTCGGAATTGAGAAAGCTTTAGCGGGAAGAGCCGTCATGCGTCAATTTTTTTATCTCTCCACGCTGGGTTTATTCACATTTTCGGAACGGATGTAACCAGGTCAGTATAGCTCGACAGGGGAACGCTTGCCATCTTCGACACTGAGCACCTTGGCCTTCTCCTCACCCAACGTCGCGACACGGAGATTCCAGATTTCTTGGTTGATGGTTTTGAAGCGCTCCATGCTGAAAGCATCAGGGCGCACGAGGCGCTTTTTGGTTTTCTCGATTCTGGCCAAAGCATCGTGCAAAATCGGATGCTCGACACCTTCGAGATGCTGCCGGGCGAGTTCCACCATCTCGAGCCGGTGACAGATCATTACCAGATCGTTTCCAGCTCTCACCGCCTCTTGGATGGCCTGCTCAAACGTCACTTCATTCAAGATCGCCCCCATGTCGAGATCGTCGGTCATGGCCAAGCCTTCAAAACCCAGTTGGTCACGCAGAAGCTTGGTGCAGATGTTGTGGCTCAAGCTCGCCGGCCAGCGCCCACGATCGGGGTCGTAGGCGGTGTAGTTGCTGTGACAGGTCATCACACTATCGATTTCGGGAAGTAAGGCCGAGTAGGGCATCAGTTCCGAAAGCTCCATCTCCTCACGATTTTTGGTAATCACGGGAAGGAATTCATGCGGATCACACTCTGCAGGGCCATAGCCTGGAAAATGCTTGGCGCAGGAGAGGATTCCTTCCTTGCGCAGGGCTCGATTGAACAAGCCTGCGTTGGTGATGACTTGCTGAGGGTCTTTTCCCCAGCAGCGCCCTTTCAAAGAGTTATCTGCCGTGTCATCGTAAGAAATGTCAAGCACTGGGCAGAGGTCGAGGTTGAAGCCAAAAAGACGGAGAATTTCCCCCGTGAGTTTGCCATGTTTTTTGATCAAGTCGGGGTCACCTTTGTCCCGGAGAGCCTGAGCATTGGGAGGCTCTTCACCAATCAAACGAAGCCTCGACACACGTCCCCCTTCTTGATCAATCGTGATGAACGGCTCTATCTCCGAAAGATCACGTAGATCATCGATGAGCTTCCGCAGTTGCTCAGGAGATTGGATGTTGCGACCAAAGAGGATGAAGCCTCCTGGTTGCAGTTTTTTGAAACGAGCCGCCGTTTCCGAATCCAGCTCTGTTCCTGGAACACCTGTGAGGAGAAGTTGGCCAAGTGACATGGTAAATCAGTTCGAAGGAAAAAAGAGGATAAATCAAGAAGACCGCTACCAAACGAGTCATGAAGCGGACTTGCGGTTCGGATTCAGCGTCGGTTCCACGAATGACGCTATCGCGAGCAGAATGGCAGCGCACACAACACAAGAATCGGCCACATTGAATGAGGGCCATGGATTGAAAGGCGGAAAGCCGAAATCAAACTTCAAAAAATCGACTACATAACCACCGAGAAAACCGCCACCGAACAGCACGCCATCTTCCCCACTTCGGCACAGCCGATCTGTCAAATTGCCCAAAATACCCGAGATTAACAAAGCGACGGCGAAGCGACTGAGTTTGCCTGGAAAGACCCCTGTGCGGCAGCCCCAAATCAGGAAAACCAGCACCGAAAGAGATAAGGTCGTGAACGCATAGTTGGCATAGGCCGTGCCATTGAACATACCAAACGCCACCCCCGTGTTGGCAGCATGATGTAAAGCGAAGATACCAGGTATGATTTCTTGCTCATCCACATAGAGTTGGAACCTTCCTACAATCCAACTCTTGGTCCATTGATCCAAGAGATACAGGGGTAAGCTAAGACAGAAAAAAAGACGCCACATGTGAGTCGTTTGGGCCATGTCTTTCGATTACTGATTTTGCGCCATCAAGTGATCCAGCACGATCTGCGACCAAGTCTCCAGTTCCTCACGCCGTGCGAGCAATTCGTCTAGCGTGAAAAAGCGAAGGTCCTGAATGGCTTCTTCATTGGATCGAACTTCTGCGCTACTCAGCTCAAAGCGATGGACCACGCCCAAGTGAACACTTCCCACTTCCGTCGAATCGTCATTGATGAGGCCGATCACTTGCTGCGTATGAGTACCGTCCATGGCCAATTCTTCGGCAATCTCACGCTCGATGCTGTTGTAATACATCGTTTCCCCAAGGCCATCGTGGTCTTGATCGATTGGATTGATGTGGCCACCAATCCCCAAAGAGCGCTTCGCCACCAAGCGCTTTTCACCACTTTTACCGCCCCGCTGGTAGCAGAGGTAGCGTCCCTCGTGGTGAAAGATTGAGTATGGGATCAACTGCTTGTGCGTGGGATCTTGCTCAGCCGCAGGACGGTCCATGAAAAAGTTTGCTCCATCGGCCAGCATCGGGGCCAAATAACGACTGACCTCCGGTTGGAATCCTTGAAAACTGCCAAGCTGGTCGAGCAGGCTGCGAGAAATGACGAGCACTTGTTCCATGATCAAAATAAGAAGGCACCACTACGAATGGCGACGGCAGACTGTGGACAGCCCTGCTCAGCGGTCAAACTTCCTTCACGAGATTTCGATCCCCTACCCCTTCAGCGTCATTAGGTATGCGAGCAAGTCTGCCACCTGCTTCTCTTGGAGTCCGTCAAGCAGGCCTTCGGGCATGAGGGAACGGCGGATGAATTGGGTGCTGCGGATCTCGGCTTTGGGGAGGCGGCGGTCGGGGAGACCCGCTTGGCGGATGACGACGGCGTCTTTGTCTTCGCTGACGAAGAAGGCGTCGATGAGGTCGCCGTTCTTCATTTCGACGCGGTAGATGCGGTAGCCGGGCTCCATGGCGGCGTTCGGCGTGAGGATGTTGCGCAACACGGCCTCCAGACCCATCGCGCCCGCGCCAGAGAGGTTCGGGCCGATTTGACCACCGGCGTTGCCGATTTGATGGCAGGCCAGGCAAAGAGCACTGAGAGCTTTTCCGGCCTGCGAATCGCCTTTCGGAGCCAAGGCGGTGAATTTGGCAAATTTGGCGTCGAGGGCCTTCGCGGCTTCTTCGGTGAGCAGCGGCGGGGTGTCGATGGTTTTGGCGAGGCGAGCACCTTTGCCGAATTTCTCGCCCGCTTTGAGATAGGTCTGATGGGACTCGTGCGACGCATAGGACCTATCAAAGCCGCCACGAATCTCCTCAGGAGTCCGCGCCGTCTTCCAAACCCGGAATTCCATCAGGGCTCCCTCAGTGCCTTTGCTGGGGCCGCTCCAGCCGATCTGGCAGTTTTCCCATTTGGCGGGGGCGGGTCTGGTGCCTTCGGCGTCGAGTTCGCCGTTTTGGTAAATGCGGAGGATGCCCTTGTCATCGCGGGTGACGGCGAGGTGGGTCCAAAGATCGGGTGTCATGGGTTTGTTGGCCACGCAGACATCTTTCAGTTCAGAACCGGCATAGACGCGGAATTTGCCGAAGAAGAAATTCATGTCCACGCCGCCCTTCACCCCAAGCAGGCTGTCTTCATTGCCGATGCCGGGCGCGAGCCGCACCCAGGCCTCGACGGTGAAGGGGCCGTCGAGTGTGATCTTGGAATCGACCCATGCAGTGTCCTGGCCGTCGAGCAGCAAGACCTCGCGGAAGATGCCGCCGAGCTGCTGCTGGAGTTTTTCGATGGCGGGATCGTCGCCAAGCACGGTGGCGAGGCGTTCGACGGTGGGGCCGTTCAGGTCGGTCTGCGGGAGTTTTTGGTCGAGCAAGGCGGTGACGATGGTCTTCGCGCCGGCTTTGCTGCTGGAGAGCGCGTTGAGGGCGCTGCGGCGCTGCGGTGGATGAAGCGAGGGATAAAGCGCGAGGAATTTGGTTCCGGCATCCGGCGAGCGTGAGGCGGCGAGAGCTTCGAGCGCAGCATCGCGAGTGGGAGCGTCGGGATCGGATTGAGCGAGGGACGCGAAGAGATCGGCTTCGGCGCTGCGGAGATCGCGCAGCACTTTGAGGGTGTCGCTTTTGTCCTTTGTGTCTTTTGTGGCCTTCACGAGCGCCACGAGGTCAGCTTCAAGTACCGTGAGCTGGAAGCCGCTGATGAGCTGAAGCGCCAGGGTGATGCGGGCACTCTTGCTCGCAGTTCCCGAGTTTTCATTGCGGGCAGGAGTGCCCGCATCACTTTCTGCGAGCATCTGCTTCGCCGTTTCGCTCAGCAGCGGCGCGATCTGCTTCGCATCGAGCTTCGTGCGCTGCGCGACGAGCTTTTCGGCGACGGCGGCGCGGGATTTTTCGTTCGTGAGAAGCGCTTGGAGGGCTTCGCCGACGCCGGGCTCGGCGGGGAACTGGGCGAGGCGGAGCAGTTCCTCGTCATTCGGGGCGCGGTCGAGCTGTGGGAGCAGTTTGGCAACGCGGGAGGCGCTGGCCTTCGGCTCCAACGCCAGCGAGGCGAGCACGCGGGCCTCCACGGGCAGTTTCGCGGCGACTTCGGAGTCGAGGAACTTCGCGACGACCTCCGGATGACGCTCCAGGAACATGCGGACGAGGAAGCGCTCGAACTCGCGGTCGTAGGCCTCGCGCACGGGGATTTGCTTCGCGCCGCGGGAGGATTGGATGGTGGGGCCCGGGAGGCTGGGTTTGGCAAAGGCGAGGAACGCAGCGATGTTTGGATCGGACAGATTTCGACCAATCTCACTGATCTGACCGAATGGACTGCTGGCGAGATACTCTTGGGCGGCAAAATGAGTCGCTGGGAGCTGTTTGCGGTCGAGTAGCTCCTGCCACGCGAGGTGTACTTGACCGACAGGCTCTTTGCCAAGCGATGCGACAAGCTCCTCGGTGCTCAGCTTCGTGAAATCCGCCACTTCGGTCTTCGCGGCTTTGGGTTTCACCCGCCAGATGCGTCCCCGCGTCTTGTCACGATCGGGATGCGCACGTGGCACCTCGTTGTGGGAAATGATCTTGTTGTACCAATCGACGATGTAAATGCAGCCGTCGGGGCCGTTGGTGAGAGCGACGGGGCGGAAGAAGGGATCGTCGCAGGTGATGAGGTCGGGGAGTTGGGCGAGCTTCCAATAGGCGCCATCGCGATGCATCGCCAACGTTTGGATCTTGGAGATGATGGGATTGGCGACGGCCATGGTGTGCGCGGCCTCTTTGTCCTTCAGCGGGCCGCTTTCGATGAGCGCAAGACCACTCAACCCCGTGCCGCCCATGCGCACGTCGGTCTGCGGGGGGAAATCGGGCTGGTAGCTCTTCTTGAGTGCCTCCATGCCGCCGGGGTAGTAGGCGTATTCGTGGAAGGGCATGACGGGGTAGCCGTAGTCGTTCGCCTCCTGAATGAAGGTCTCGCCTTCGCCGGTGATGACGAGGCCCCAGATGTTGTTCGGGCCGGTGCTGATGACTTCAAATTCGCTGCCATCGGGCCGCATGCGGGCCATGCTGCACTTTGGCCAATCGACGACTTTGTCACTGCCGGGTTTGCGGACCTGGCTGTTGTTGAAAAGGCCCTGCGCCATCCAGATCCAGCCGCCGGGGGCGCGGGTGAACTGATGCGGAAAGAGGTGTGAGTCCTGCACGCCGAAGCCGGTGAGCACGACGTCAAAGGTGTCCGCCTTGCCGTCACCATTCGTGTCTTTGTAGAGCTTCAAATCGTGGCCGTGCTGCACGTAGCAGGTATCGCCCGCGCCCCAGGGCAGGATGCCGAGCGGGATGGCGAGGCCGTCGGCGAAGACGGTCGGATTCGTGAGTCCATCCGCGGGAATCTTTCCATTCAAAGACTCCCGCGGATAGACGAGCACCTTGTCCTTGCCCTTGCCGGCATACACCGCCTCGGCGGCAGCGGGGTTTTCATTCGCATCGACGGGATACTCGAGCGCGGTCTGCGTCCACAGGCGTCCGCGTTGATCAAAATAGACGCTGACAAATTTACCAAGGCCTTCGCTTTCTTGCACGACGAGCTCGATTTCGTAGCCTTCGGGCAGTTTGAACTTCTTGAGCTGCTCCTGTGCAGACAAAGCGGTGCCCTGGACGTTGTTGTAGCTGATGTCGCGCTTCGGCTTCGCGGCAGAGGCCTGCGGTTTCGGCGGCAGTTTGGCCTTCATGCCTTCGATGCCGCCGATGCTCTTCCAAGTGGGCGCACCGGGTGTGGCGGGCAGTTCTTCGAGGGTGACATCTTTGACCTGCACGAGGCAAGCGCCACCGCTGTGCACCTGCGGGCCGATGAGCCCATCGAGTGCGACATTGGGGTCTGCCTCCTTGTAGTCCATGCAGTGCACGCCATTGATCCAGGTCTGGATGCGCGGACCCTCGGCGCGGATGCGGTATTCGTTCCAACCGAAAACATCGACGGCTTTGTCGAGCGCGGCCTGCTGCTCGGGCGTGGGGGCCCAGATGACTCGGTTGCGGCGGAACTCATCATAGATCTTTCCGAACCAACCCGCACCGCAATCGACCTGATAACCGCTCATGTGCGCACCGCCCGGCACGCGCACGCTGCGAATCTGGATGCCGCTGTTGAGCAGGCCCGTCTTCGGATCGCCACTGACCTTGATCTTGAGCTTTAGCTCAAAGTTCTGGAAGCTCTTCTTCGTGCAGATGAAGTGGTTCTCTTTGATCTTCTCCGTCGTGGAGCCGCCGGTGATCATGCCATCCTCCACACGCCAGATGTTCGGGTCAAAGTCCCAGCCATCGAGCGTTTTGCCGTCGAAGAGCGACACGGGCTCCGCATGGCAAAGAGCGGTGAGCAGAGTGCAGAGTGCCAGGAAAGAAAAGGGTCGGCGCATGAGGTGAGATTAACGCACCCACGCAGACAGGACTAACAGTTGCCAGTCCACTCATTCATGCCTGAAATACAAACTCAGGCATCCAAAAGAACAGGTTCACTTTCCACCAAAGCGTAAACTTCGACAGGTTCTGGCTGACCTTTCACTGGATGGATACCGACATTTTTGTAGTCCCGCATTCCATCAGGCCAAGATTCAAGGAAAGAAGACCCCGCGAGGACCGGCACCTGGAGCTTTCGCGTCAGACTTTCGATGCGGAAGGTCACATTGACCGCTTCACCCACCGCGGTGTTCACCCCACGCCCCATGGCCCCCAAGGCCACACTGCCAATATTCAATCCGATGTGGCAATGCACTTCGAGACCTTTCTCCTCCTTCAACTGCTTGCGCACCGGAGAATGACTGGCTTCGGGTCCACTGAGGATTCGGGCAGCCTCTGTGGCTTTCACGCGAACTTCGGTACTATCACCCAACCAATAGGCAAAGACTCCATCGCCTATGAATTTATCAATGATGGCTCCCCGCGATTTGAGGACCTTCTCACACTGAGCATACCACTCGCGCAGCATCGCAGCGACCTCTTCGGCACTGAGCTGGGCGCTGAGGTTCGTGAAATTGCGGAGATCGCCGACCAGCAAGGTGGCCTTCACGCTCTTCACTGGCAAGGCAACGGTATGAAAGGTGGTGGACCCACTCGTCGATTGCACATCGGCGTCGCCATCATCGGTCTCGAAGGTAAAAAGGCAGGTCCCTAGTTGAATGCGATCTCCATGGCGCAGCGCACGCGCGGTGGTCACAGCCACATCATTGACAAAGCTACCGTTGGCACTGCCGAGGTCAGAGACCCAGAAAAGATTGCCATCGCGTCGGATCGTCGCGTGCTGACGGGACACGCCCGTGTCTTGGAGACGAATCGTCGCGTCGGGACTGCGGCCCAAAATATTAAAATCCGCCAAAGCGAACTCTATGCCACGATCATGCTGTCTTAGAAATGCCGCCATCGGAATAATAGAGTCTCTTCAAGCAACTCAGGCAAAAGAAGTCAAGCCTTGGAACAAAGACAACGCAAAGATCTCTGCATGGATGCTTGGACGAGATTCGCAGAAGTTTAATTGGGTGCTTCTGAAATGTTACTTTCAACCCACTTGGGGTTGAAACAAAATGGCGGAGCGGACGGGGCTCGAACCCGCGACCTCCAACGTGACAGGCTGGCGTTCTAACCGACTGAACTACCGCTCCTCACCAATTTTGTTGGGACAGCGAGCATAGCGGAGTGAATCCATCTGGCAAATGGAAAGTTCATTTTGCGATGAGTTTTTGGTACAAAACTCGCCCCCACAAACAAGGCCACCTTCTCCGACGCTGACGGCTTCGGATCAGTCGGGGCAACGTCGTTCATCAGCACAAACAGCGCAAGCAGCTGAAACACGACTCAAGCCAAGGCCGCTTCGATGCAGCTCGTGACGCTGCATTCGTTAGCGTAGCACCCGAACCCTTCATGGCAGGGCCTTCGATGGCCAGCAGCGTTCAAGGGTGCGTATCCGATTGAGAAAAGCCTAGCTGCCCACGTGAGGTATCGTCCCCTGGCAGCCACAGGCAGAAAACGACGCCTTTTTGCAATCAAGCCATCCACGGCAAAGGCTGCGTTTTCAATGCCTACGATGCCCGCTCATCCTGCGCCTTGTTGTGCACTGGTTTCATCGGCTCCGAAATCCACAACCTGGGTAGCGCTTGGGCCTGAGTCAGATCGTGTCACGGTGAGTGAGTCGCCATGCTTTCACCTGATCAAGTATGCACTCCAATAGCAGGCTGGCTCATGGCCAAATGGCCATCAAACTGTGACGATTTTGACATTTCTTTGCCTCTATCTTGCCACTCCGGGGGTGAGCCTATAAGCATCCCCTGCCTTTCATGCTACCCGCCACCGCCTCGCCTTCTTCCTCCGCAGCCAACCTCCTCGGCACCATCACTTCCTTGGTGCAGGACACTCAGGTGGATGTCACTCGCTTGATCTACATGCTGTATCAGGACGTGGAGCAGCAGATCAATCGGGCCGACTTGAAGGCACAGCTAACACTAAGCACCTCCGCGGTCCTAATGGCCATGATTGTGAAGATGGGCCCGGGACTGCAACTGCATCAATGGGCAGGCATTCCGCTTTTCGAATACCTCGTCCTGGGATTGTATTCGCTGTTTCTTTTGTGCATGTGCTTTGCTTTTGGCTGCGGGATCGCCGCCGCTTTTCCTCGTGCCGTCAAAAAAGCCGCTGACGCCAAACATCATCCCAACCTCTACTTTTCTGGCCAGATCGTCCAAATCAATGGCGATGAGTATGCGGACTTGTTCTGCAAGCAGTCGAATGACGGCGTCAAACGCTCTGTACTAGGACAGATTCACTCAAAATGCATCGTGCTTGAAGCGAAGCTGTACAACGTGCGCAAGGGCATGATCGGCCTCGTGATGTCTCTGATCTTCTGGATCGCTGCCCGTATGGTACTTTTCATCGGCAACAGCTTCCATGGATGATGGTTGCGTTGCGCCCGCTTATACATCCGCCTCCATTTGATTCACAAGACAAGAACAGAGCGGAAATCGGAGCACTGGGCGGTGACACAGGCGGAGTTCAAGCGACGAATGAAACCGATTCAGGGATTCCACCGTTGAAAAGCAGTCTATTGTATTGTCAGCACCTGACGCAACGGTTCGCCAGTTCCTAAATGCAGGTGGCGAAAGCTACGCTCTCCCTCCGTCAACCTGCTTGAGTAAAAAAAACACGCACAGTCTCCCGGACTGTGCGTGTCAAAACTAAATGGACTTACCTCCAAGAGCGAAGGCAACAATTAGAACTTCAAGCGGAGACCAAAATTCACGCCAACGAGGTCTTGAACCAGATTGTTGTTGGTCAGGCCAAGGTTGCCTGCAACGAAGAGGTCAAGACGTGGGTTCACCTCATACAATAAGCGAAGGAAAGCGGTCCAGTCATTGATAGCAAGATTGTTTGAGTTGTAGTTGACGCCAAGGTGGGCTTCAAATTTGCCAAACTTTGCACGTACATGAGGGGTCGCATAGAAACCCCATTCTTGGCCATAGATTTGTTCAAGAAGTCCACCAAGGCCACCCAAAGCACCAAGGCCACCAGATGCTGAATCAACATAGTTTAGACCCACTTCAGTCACAAAATGAATGTTATTGTTCAGCGGGATATAACCACCAACGCCAGCATTCGCGGTCCAGTAGTCTCCAATATCGACGCTAATTGGAACGCCGCCAAGGAAGTTCACGGAGCCCTCAATGTCATTCCATGAGCCACCAGCAGCAACATACAAATTTTTAACTGGAGAATACTCGAGGGCGAGGGCAATGCCGTTGGAATCTAAGTCGGCTCCAAGAGGACCCGATCCAGTTCCCGACATGATTTGCTCGGACAGCGAAACATTCGAGTAAGAGATGGCTGATTCAGGCTCGACGGTTGGTGCGATGACGCCTTTGCCAGAAGGAGTAGGAGTGCCAGCTTGAGCGGTCGTGGTAACGACCGCAAGAGCCAGGAGAGCGAGTGTCTTTTGCATTATGTTTGTTTGAGGTGTGATTTCTCTTATCAGATCATCTAAAGTCTTCATAATAAGAGCATTTTCGATTTATGTTGATTCAAAATAATCGTCAACCTCAAAATCAATGGCTTTTGGAGGTTGCACGATAAAGTTCTCCATCTGATGGAAGGTCATTGTTAAAGAAACTCTGGCGTGATCTGGGCAGCCCAAATCCAAATCCGGAACGCTCCATGTCCACCCTGACGATGATGGCGGCAGATCCCTCGGGGGAGAAATGGCAAGAGACGAGAGGGATTGGGGGTGGGCCGTCTTGATCGATGGATCATTCTCGATTGGAGGAGAATCGGTTCGGGTGCTCGTGAGTCGTTAACATCGCGCTTTTCGCGCCCGCCTCACCATCCTCTGTCATCTAGCCGACAACGCGATCGTTTGACCGACTTGTGCAAGGCCCCCTTCTGTGAGGAAGTTTGACTTGGTTGCCCAGGGAATGTACCTTCATGGGCCCAGCCACTGGCCAATGCCCCAAATCAGCAACCCACCTTCAGCCATGCGCTCCGCTCGCCTCAAAACCGTCTTGCTGTGGGGAGCGCTTTATGGTGCGGTGTGGGCGCTGGCGCCGGGTTGCCTGAGCGAAATCCTCTCCACACCGGGCGAAGCGGCGACGACCATCCTCGCAGGTGCTGTGACCGGGATGCTCATGTCGGCAGCCCTCGCTCCGGGGCTTGCAGTGTCCCATCGATGGCAGGCCGTCTGCTTGGGAGTCTTGACCCTGCCGCTTGGCGCTGGGTTGTTCGGCTTTGTCGCATCCTGGATCCACTGGACGGTCATGAAACTGACCGGCACCCACTACCGCTTCGTCATGCAGATCGTCGAGCCGCCTGGATACATCTTCGATCCGCTACAGACCGCAATGAACTACGCATTCTATGCCACGCTCTCGGCGTTTGGCATCGTGTTCATGCCGCTGGCGATTTTTACCACGTTGCACCTGCGCCGCCGAATGGCGGCTCCTCCCGTGGTCCAATCCTGAACCCGATTCGCCCGCACCCCCGGCTCGGATGCGCCCGATGGCCGGGTGCAACGCGAGGAGATTTAACGCAAGAGCTACCGGCCAGTTGGGCAACTCGCGGATCGAGGCTAAGGCCGCGGTTCTCGTGAAGCCCTCATGGGGGAAGACAAGGCCGAAGCGGAGGATTGGGTTTGGGCGGAGCTCGTTGGGTTAGGCCAGGATTTCTTGTGCGACGGTGCCGTACACGTCGGTCAGGCGGAAGTCGCGGCCGGCATGGCGGTAGGTGAGTTTTTCGTGATCCATGCCCAGCAGGTGCAGGACGGTGGCGTGCCAGTCGTGCACGTGCATTTTGTTCTCCACGGCCTCATAGCCCAATTCGTCGGTGCGACCGTAATTCATGCCGCCTTTGACGCCGCCTCCGGCCATCCAAAGGGTGTA
>CANNQP010000035.1 GCA_947507875.1 Verrucomicrobiaceae bacterium
CCCATGCACATGATCGAGGAAAACATGGCCAAGCAGCTCGAATGGTGCCACGAGGCCCCCTTCTACACCCTCGGGCCCCTCACCACCGACATCGCCCCCGGCTACGACCACATCACCAGCGGCATCGGCGCCGCCATGATCGGCTGGTATGGCTGCGCCATGCTCTGCTACGTCACGCCCAAGGAACACCTCGGCCTGCCGAACAAAGAAGACGTCAAAGCCGGCGTCATCACCTACAAACTCGCCGCCCACGCCGCCGACCTCGCCAAAGGCCACCCCGGCGCCCAATACCGCGACAACGCCCTCAGCAAAGCCCGCTTCGAGTTCCGCTGGGAAGACCAGTTCAATCTCAGCCTCGACCCCGTCACCGCCCGCGAATACCACGACGAAACGCTGCCTCAAGACGGAGCCAAGAGCGCCCACTTCTGCTCCATGTGCGGCCCCCACTTCTGCTCGATGAAGATCACCGAAGACGTCCGCAAATACGCAGCCGAACAAGCCATCTCCGAGGAAGAAGCGCTAGCCAAAGGCATGGCAGAGAAAAGCCAGGAGTTCCTCCAGAGCGGCGCAGAGGTTTACACCACCGCCCAATAGGTCGCATAGGACCTATTGGACCTATTTTCTTACCACCACCCCGCCATGCCCTCTGACTTCCCAGAACCAGAAGGCTTCCTCCCCCAAAGCGGCCACTACCAAGACCTCCTCAGCTACCGAAAGTCAGAGATCATCTACGACTTCACCTTCCGCTTTTGTGAAAAACACCTCAAGCGCGGAGACCGCACCATCGACCAGATGGTGCAGTCCGCCCGCTCGGGGAAGCAGAACATCGCCGAAGGCTGCAAAGCCTCCATCACCTCCGCCGAGACGGAGCTGAAGCTGATCAATGTCGCCCGCGCCAGCCTGGAGGAACTCTTGTTGGACTACCAGGACTACCTCCGCGTCCGCGATCACGCCATCTGGGACAAGAAAAGCAAAGAAGCCCTCTACGTCCGCCAACTCGGCCGCAAGCCCGACGAGAGCTACGAGACCTATCGCCCGTTCATGGACACCCGTCCGCCCGAGATCCTCGCCAACATCGCCCTCTGCCTCATCCATCAGGCGAATTACCTCCTCGACCAGCAGCGCCGTCGCCTGGAAAAGGACTTCGTCCAAAAAGGCGGCATCCGCGAGCAAATGACCCAGGCGAGGCTGGAGTATCGGAAAAAGCAGCAGTCCCAGCCCCCGAAGCCCCCCAAACGCTCGAAAGACGAAGAGCCTCTTCGCGTGCCGCCCCACTTCCCCTAGGTCGCATAGGCCCTATTTGATCTATTCTCCCTCTCACCGATTCATTTTCCACCACCCCACGAATCGCTCCCACGCCCTATCCCTCGCCTAAGCCCTATCCGACCTATCCTCCAGCGACCACCGCGCTCCCAGAGCCCCTTCTTGCCAACGGCCCGACCCCCGCCGAATCTCCCCCCATGAACCTCACCGAAGACGTCCGCCAATGCGCCGCTGAGCCGAGCGGAGCAAGACAGATCATCCGCAGGATGACCCGAAGGGCGAGCCGGACGGCGAGTCAACAAGCCATCTCCGAGGGAGAAGCGCTCCAGCGCGGGATGGAAGAGAAGTCGAAGGAGTTTGTGGAAGCTGCAGCTGAAGTCTATCAACCTGCATGAGTCATGGGTCGCATCCGTCGTGGTGGTTATTTTATTGTGTGGTGGATCGGTGATCACGAACCACGCCATGTTCATGTTTATGACAGCGACGAAGCATTCCTCGGCCGAGTCGAAATTCCTTCCGGTGAGCCGATGGATGATTGGAAACCCTCGCGTAAAGTGCTAAAGATCATCTCTGAACTCATCCAAGAAGGCCGCCTATGAAGACCCTGAATCCCCTCAAAGCCCCCTTTGGCAAAGGCAAGTTCTCCCGCGTTCGCTCGGTGAGCTACCACCAGTGGGAGGATGCCTTCGATGTCGAATTCGATGACGGCCTCGCCTTCCTTGAACCCCACGCCACCATCCGCAAAGCCAACAAGATCGCCCCTAAAGCCGTCGTCCAGTCCGTGGAGCGGGATGAAGAGCTTCGCAGTGGCTTCTACGTCCACTACGACAACGGCCAGACCGCCGAAGTCTCCTGGGCCTTCATTCGCGAACTGCCACCCAAGCCTGCCAAGAAGTGATGTCGTATTTCCTGCTCCATGCGCCGAGCCGAGGGATCGGAGGCGAGACCGCCAGCCGTCAGGCTGCCCGTAGGGTGAACCTGCCGAGTGGAGGCAGGTTCAGCAACATCACCGAAGACGTCCGCAAATACGCCGCCGAGCCAAGCGGAGCGAGACAGATCATCCGCAGGATGACCCGAAGGGCGAGCCGGACGGCGAGTCAACAAGCCGTCTCCGAGGAAGAAGCGCTTCAGCGCGGGATGGAAGAGAAGTCGAAGGAGTTCGTTGATAAGGGAGCCGAGGTTTATGCTACTGCTGTTTAAAGCTCATTAAAACTCTGAACACAGCTCATCTAAAATGCCCCACTTATTCTAAATATGCCTGATGAAGATACACCGACGAATGAAGACGTTGATGGTTACGAGCAACAGAATCTCGAGCTTGGTGCGTTCCCGATCGACAGTTTAATGATTCGCTCAGAAAACCGAACGGTTTTTGAAGTGGCTCGACGCATCAAGAATAAGCAA
Source organism: Verrucomicrobiaceae bacterium (assembly GCA_947507875.1). Taxonomy (GTDB): domain Bacteria; phylum Verrucomicrobiota; class Verrucomicrobiia; order Verrucomicrobiales; family Verrucomicrobiaceae; genus Prosthecobacter. The sequence continues at coordinate 2,668 of CANNQP010000035.1, forward strand.
TACATAATGGATCCCGACTTCCAGCGGGATTTTGTGTGGGACGCAAGCCGCCAAAGCAAGCTTATCGAGTCTGCTCTTCTGCGCATTCCTCTACCGGTTTTCTATCTGGCGGAAATACCCGATGGGCGAATTGTGGTTGTTGATGGCCTACAAAGGTTGACAACGTTCTTTCGGTTTTTGGAGGGCGACTTTAAGCTCCGTGGCCTGGAGTTTGCAAAGGAGTTGAACGGAAAGAAATTTGATGGGTTGAGCCCTGCGCTTCAGAATCGAATCGAAGATACGCAGCTGCAATTGTATCTTATAGACAGTCAGGTTCCTGAAACGGCGAAGTATGAAATCTTCGAGAGGGTTAACAGCGGCATTCCTCTGACTCGCCAGCAGATGCGAAACTGCCTGTTTGTCGGACGTGCTACAGAATGGCTCGGCCAAATGTCTCGTAGTTCAGAGTTTTTAACAGCAACGGGCGAGAGTCTGAATACAAAAACCATGAGAGATCGCGAATGTATAAACCGGTTTCTTGCCTTTCAGACTTTTGGCTGGCTGAATTACTCGGGCAAGATGGATGACTTTCTGGGGGAAACTCTTGCGCAGTTAAATAAGTCTGGGGCGTTTGACATCCTGACGGAGGCTTTTAGGAAGTCGATGCAACTCAATTATCGAGTTCAAGGTGCTCACGCTTTTAGGAAGTCACTCGCTGATCCCGGAGCGAGAACAGTCCTGAATGTTGCTTTATTCGATGTTCTGTCGTGTGTGTTCACCGCTGCAAATCCTGCAAAGGTCGAATCAAATGCCTTGAATATCAAGGCGGCGATACAAAATCTTATCAATCACGAGCTTTTCAATGATGCGATCAGCCGCTCGACGAATTCAGTCCGGAATGTCCGCTTAAGGTTTGAAATGACTGAGGCAGCCTTAACTCCATTGATAAAATGATCACACAAATTCGGCTTCGTCACTTCAAGTGCTTCGAAAAACTCGACCTGCGATTGGCTCCACTGACTTTGCTTACCGGTGTCAATGCAGGTGGAAAGTCCAGTGTGATACAATCTTTGCTCCTGCTGAAGCAGTCTCGCTCGGCCTTGCGGCCGCCAGGAGAGCTTTTTCTTCGCATAAATGGCACTGACGTGAGTTTGGGCAGTGTTGCCGACGTCGTGGATGAGATTACCGCTCGGGATGCATTTGGAATCGGTCTAAGTGACGAAAGCGCTGATGTTGATGTTAGCTGTGTTATCGATGCCAAGGATTCCCTTGTGGCCCGCGTGAGTTCTATAACTCTGAAAGAAAATGATGAAATCCGTGCGATCCCAGCCTGGCCCGACCCGGCTACTGGGCCGTGGCAAATGTTATCGAGCTTGTTGCATGTTTCCACTGAACGCATAGGGCCGAGGGAAACGTATGACGCTGATACGGCCGCGCCTGAAGATGCATGGCACTTGGGTCCTCGAGGTGAGTTCACCGCTTGGCTGTTACACCAGCGGGCTGATGCAGATGTAGCTCCAGCACTTTGTCGCGAAGGTGCTCCTCCAAAGCTAATTCGCCAAGTAGAAGCTTGGCTGGGTGTGTTTTTTCCAGGAACCGGACTAGAGGTTAAGAGGATTCCAGGTACTAACCTATTAACAATGCGCCTGCGCACGAGCCCGGCAGGAAGTTTCCACAGGCCTGAAAATGTTGGTTATGGACTGACTCACATTCTGCCAATTATCGTCGGGGCGTTAGCCACAACAGAGGGGGGCGTTCTTATCGTAGAGAATCCAGAGACGCATTTACATCCGGCCGCGCAGGCAATGATGGGTTATTTCTTGGCCAGAGTAGCAAGCGCAGGTCGGCAAGTGATCATCGAATCTCATAGCGACCATGTGCTTAATGGTTTGAGAAAAGCTGTGAAAGATGGCTCACTTGCTCCCGAAGCTGTTTGTCTGCATTTTTTTAACAAAAGGCCGCATGCTGCGGACGATCGGCCGCATGTGGTGTCACCAATGATCAACTCGGCGGGGCGCATTGACCATTGGCCCAGTGGCTTCTTTGATCAGTATGAGAAGGACCTTAGTGAGCTGACTTCATGGGATTAACACGCCGCTTTCTTTTCAACGAGGTATCATGGGATGGCACGTGCACATCTCTTCAAGAATTTCGAGCGAATCTTAAATTCTGCCCCGATTGCTTGCGTTTTCTTCGTCGCCACGGAGCTGGCCTCGAAGTCGGTCGCACTTTCTTTTCTCGCCCATTGGCTTTTGCCGAGAATGTCCGATCCGCGCTCTGCCAATTGGATCCCGAACAACGAAGGCTGGTATCTCTCTGGGTGGACCGAGATGGGCCTTTCTGGGATCGGCCAGCCCAACACTCCGAAGACGAGTATTTTGAATGCCAAACGACTGTTGTAACCGAAACTGCGTTGGCAGAGGCAGCGCACATGGTTCAGTTGGGCGAACAACCAATAGTGGTTTCTCTGCCCAACGGTAGATTTGTGGGTCCTACTGTATCAGTGATCTGGTGTGAGGGGCCATATGGAACCACCGAATTGTTGATCACTCATGCTGACAGTATAAGTCGGGTCGAGGAATTGGCTGGAACTTGCCTCTCAGGGTTTCGAACATATCGAGAATTCGTCGAATGGGCTTCAAAAGCATTCCCCAGTTTGCTAATCGATTGTGAAACAATGATCGAGCAAATGGGCAATTCGGTCGTTCCCGCCATTATGGATCGTGGGCGTGAACTCCTCGCTGCACTGAATTCTATCGCCGAAGCTTTGGTTGCCGGTGATACGGAAAGGTATGGCCTATTGTGCCAAGAATGGCTCCGGAGCGAGCGGTTTAGCGACAGTTCGAAATCAGAAAAGGATGATAAGGTGTTCACCCAGCGAATGACGTTTGAGCATCCCGATACTGGTTCTAAGCTGGTTTGCTATTGGCATGGCAAAGTTAGGACGGGTGTGTATCGCCTGCACTTTGAATGGCCGCCACCCTTAGCTTCCAAGCGCCTATTTGTGGCATATTTTGGCCCAAAACTCACAAAGCAATAGGAAACGGGGTCAGGGTGCGACAATCTGACAAACGCTTCACCTCTCTCGTCCCTTCTCCCGCAAGACGGAGGAGCCTGAATCGAGCCCCGAAAGCCCCCTCCCGCCGTTTCCTGGGCGTCCCGGCGGCTCCTCGGACGTGGGGCCCGACGGTTTTGAACCGCTGATCCGACGCTGATGAAACGATCATCCCAATCCTCTGGCATGAGCGTCTGATGAGCGTCCCATCAGCGGTTTGACCGAGTTCCAGGCAAGCACGCCACCCGTCTGGCTCTCGCATGGAATACGGCGTTGCGAAAGGGCGGCAACAGAGCCAAAAAACCGCATGAACCCGGTCCTCTGCATTCTCGGCGGCTGCAATGGCGCGGGGAAGACCACGCTCGCACGCGAACTACTGCCACGGCTGGGCTTGATGCGCTTCCTGAATGCCGATGAGATGGCGCGCGGACTCTCGCCGCTCGATCCCACGCTCAGCGCGTTCCGGGCGGGACGATTGCTGCTGGAGGAAGCGCGTTCGCTCATCGCGACGAAGGCCAGCTTTGCCATCGAGAGCACGCTGAGCGGCAAGACGCACATCGCGCTGATCCGCGAGGCGAAGGCACGCGGCTACCGCATCCTGCTGCAATACATCGTCATCGGCTCCGCCACGCAGGCCGTCGCTCGTGTGGCCCTGCGCGTGAAGCTGGGCGGTCATCACGTGCCCGAAGACGACATCCGCCGACGCTTTGACCGCAGCCGCCAGCATTTCTTGGCCGACTACCTGCCGCTTGCCGATGAGTGGGGCCTGTGGGACAATCAAGCACCACCAGCGTTGAAGATCGCCAGCAGCGAGACCCACACGTCCGACCAACTCCACGCCATGCTCATCTCCAACCACCTCCAGGAAACGCCTCCGCGTGACATGTCGGAGATGTCCAAGATCGTGCTCGAAGCCAGCCGCGTGGCCACGGAGAAGATGCTCGACTACTACCAGCGCATGGGCATCCAGGTGACCCCGGAGATGACTCTGGCCCCCGAGAAGCCGAAGCGCCCACGGCGCAAAGCCGCGTGATGGATTTCATCGACTGCCGTTTCCAAGGCGTCCCGGCGGCTCCTCGGACGCGAGGCCCGATGGTTTGGAACCGCTGATCCGACGCTGATGAAAAGCTCATCCCCATCCTCTAGCCTCCGCCTGAAATGAGCGTCCTACTGGCGGTTGAATCTGCCGTGGCGCCCAGGTGGCACAAGCGCCATGAGGGCGGCAGGACTGCTGTTTTCTGCGTTTGGGGGGCTGTCATGGTGCGGGAAAAATGTCCTGAATCAGCACCGACAAAAATGCATCAAATCCAGAGGGAAGTTGTGTGTCTCTGACGTTGATGGGCGGCATGAAGCCCTTGCTTGCCATGGCGTTCCTCGTTTGCGTCTCGTTTCTCGCTGCTGCACCGCAGCCGAACGTCGTCTTCTTCTTGATTGATGATCTCGGTTATGCGGATTGTGGCTTCCAGGGGGGCACGGACATCAAAACGCCCCACATTGACCAATTGGCCACGACGGGGGCTATTCTGGAAAATCACTACGTTCAGCCGGTCTGCTCGCCCACGCGGGCTTCGCTGATGACTGGTCGCTATGTCACCCACACCGGCGTTTACACCATCGTGCGGCCGCACGCGAAGTGGGGGCTGCCCTTGGGGGAGCGCACGCTGGCGAATGCGCTCCAAGAGGCGGGCTACACGACGGCGATCACGGGCAAGTGGCATTTGGGGGAATTTGAGCACGCTTACAAACCCACCTCTCGCGGCTTTGATCATCAGCATGGGCATTACTTCGGGGCCATCGACTACTTCACGCATGAGCGAGATGGTACGCACGACTGGTATCATGATGACAAGGAACTCAAAGAAGAGGGGTATAGCACCCATCTCATCACCCAGGAGGCCCTGCGGCTGATTGAAGCTCAGCCCAGGGACAAGCCGCTGTTTTTGTACATGCCTTACAATGGCATCCACAGTCCACACCAAGTGCCAGACAAGTATGTGGAGCCCTATGCGGCCCTCTCTGGCTCACGTCAAAAGCTCGCGGGCATGCTTGCGGCTGTGGATGAGAGCATCGGGCAGGTGGTGGCGGCTTTGGAGAAAAAAGGTCTTCGCGAGAACACGATGATCCTTTTTTCTGCCGACAATGGCGGACCGCCGCCGGGAAAAAACACGCCGCTGCGTGGTTTCAAAGGCAGCCTCTTTGAGGGAGGCGTGCGTGCTGCCGCGTTTGCGAATTGGCCTGGAAAGATTCCCGCTGGCCAGCGCATCACGCAGCCCATGCACATCATCGACTGGTATCCCACGCTGGTGAAGCTCGCGGGGGGCACCTTGGAACAGAAGCTGCCGCTCGATGGATGTGACGTGTGGCCCATGATCACCGAAAAAGCCTCATCGCCGCATGAGGTCATCCTTTCTGCGCAGTCTCGTGACAAAGCGGCGGTGCGTATGGGCGACTGGAAGCTTATCGTGAGCCATGGCACGCCGAACAAGGACGAGGCGCCGAGGAAAAAGGCGAAAGCCAAAAAGAAGTTCCATCAAGACGAACCCGTGATGCTCTTCAACCTCGCTGAAGATCCCTCGGAAACGACGAATCTGGCCACGAAAGAGCCTGAACGTCTTGCCGTGATGAAGGCAAAGCTCATGGAGCTACTGAAGGATGCGGTGCCTTCGGGGGTGGAATGAATCTGCTTGGTGAACAAGAAGAAGTGAGACATCACACGTATTCCTGAGAATCTCTCACGCCTAAACCCATCATGCGCCCTTTCGTTTTCCTGCGTCTTCTACCTGTCCTGCTGCTCGTCTCTTGCTCCAGCCTGCGATCGCCGATCGTGGATGCAGCGCTCGTTAAGAATCACGGTGCCATAGGCGCGACGGAAGGTCCGGCCTGGAAAGATGGCTGCCTCTATTTTACAGATGGCAAGCACATCCATCGCATGGGGCCGGATGGCAAAACGTCCGTTTTCCGTCACAACGCTTCCAACGGCCTGCTTTTTGATCAAGAAGGACGCCTTGTGGCCTGCGAGTCCGGTCTGCGCCGGGTCACTCGCACTGAGAAGGATGGCAGGATCACCGTGCTGGCGGAGAGGTATCGCGGAAAACGCTTCAACACGCCGAACGATCTTTGCATGGACTCAAAGGGGAGGGTTTATTTCACCGACCCACGGTATGGTTCGCGGCAGGGGATGGAGATTTATGCATCGTCCAAGCTCGAAGACGGTTCATGGGGCAAGCCCATCGAAGGCGTCTATCGCATTGATGCGCCTGGCCAAGTCACCCGCATTCGTTGCGATGGCGCGGAGCGGCCCAATGGCATCCTGATTAGCCCAGATGACCGATTCCTCTACATTGCCGACAACAACAACAACACCCATGGCGGCTCGCGAAAGCTGCTTCGCTATGCCCTGGATGCGAATGGCGACGTGAAGCGCGGCACGCGGAAGGTGATCTTTGATTGGAAAGAGGGGCGCGGGCCGGATGGAATGAAGATGGATGCTCAGGGGCGCCTCTATGTCGCGGCAGGCACGAACCAGGTCACGGCGTTCGAAACGACGAGGTTCAAGGCCGGTTGCTACATCCTTTCGCCGTCGGGTCGGTTGATCGATTTCATCGCGACTTCACCTGATGAGTGCTGCAACTGTGCCTTTGGTGGAGCGGACGGCAAAACGCTCTTCATCACCTCCGGTGGGCACCTTTGGAGCGTGCCGGTGAAGTGATGTGCGTCATCGACGGCGCTGCTTTGAGGACGGTTGCGGCAGGCATTTCTCGATGGCAGAACAAGCTTCCGATTATTTGGGGAGTAGATGCCGGGGCAGGTCTTGAACGCGTTCGCAGCCGATCTGCTGCATGACCTGCTGAAGCTGACGCTTTAACATGATCAGGGTGTGGTCTCCGCCACGGTCGCCGAGTGCGCCAACGCCATACATGAAGCTGCGCCCCAGGAAGACAAACTTCGCGCCACTGGCCAGGGCACAGGCGATGTCTGGCCCGCTGCGCACGCCGCTGTCGAGCATGAGGGTGGTGCGGCTGCCAAAGTCACGCTGAAGGGCGCTGAGCGAGCGAATCGTAGAATCTCCGGCATCGAGCTGACGCCCCCCATGGTTGGAGACGATGAGACCATCGGCCCCGAGCTGGATGGCTAGCTCGGCGTCTTCGGGGGTGACGATGCCTTTCACCACGAGCTTGCCGGGCCAGCGATCGCGGATCTGGCGAATCCGGTCGGCGCTCAGTCGGCCGGAGAAGGTCTTGTTCATGAACAGGCCCAGGTGCTTCATGTTTAGGCCCTTGGGAATGTAGGGTTTCATGGTCTGAAACTCCGGTGCGCCGGCCCTGAGCTGACCCAGGCACCAGCGCGGGCGGGTCATCATTTGCAGGACGTTGCGCAGCGACATGCGAGGTGGGATGGACAGGCCGTTGCGGATTTCTTTGGGCCGGTAGGCAAAGGTGGGCGTGTCCGCTAGGATGACGAGCACGGGGAAGCCTGCCTGTCTTGCCCGATCCAGAAGCTTGTCGCGAAGCTCGACCTCGGCGGGGTGATAGAGCTGGAACCAAGCTCGGCCCTGCGTGAGATCAGCCACGGTCTCGATGCTGGCGGTGGCCACGGTACTGAGCACGAACGGTACCTGGTGCTGATGGGCCGCCTGGGCCAAGATTTGGGTGGCGCGTGGCCAGATGAGGCCCTGAAGCCCGATGGGGGCTACCCCGAAGGGAGCGGCATAGGTTTGCCCAAAGAGCTCGGTTTTGAGCTCCGCCCCAGCGTAGTCGCGCAGGTACCAAGGGTTCAGCCGCACTTCACGGATTTCTTCGGTGTTGCGGCGCAGGTTGATCTCTGAAAAGCAGCCGCCTTCCAGGTACTCAAACGCGAAGCGAGGTACCCGACGGCGTGCCTTTGCCCGCAAGTGCTCAATGGAGGGGTACTCAGAATGAAAGGCGGAGGTGTCCGGCTCGGCGGTAGGTCGGGAACTCATGGAAGGGAGAGGCGGGAGGGAAAGGAGTCGTACCTGGGCGCTGCATCTTTCAGCCAAAACGGGCTGGCGGGGCATCAGGCCCCCAGACGCCAAGCTTCACCATTTGACGTGTGGCTGCTCCGGCCCAGTCGCGGTTCGCCGCCGGGCTGGCAGGGCTGGGGTGCAGGATGCGGCCTACCTGAAACGCGCCTGAGAGAGCCTCGCGTGCCCGTAGCGCGCAGGCCTCAGCAAAGGCACCCACGCCGATGACCCACTGCGGCTGCAGGGTGGTGATGACCGCACGCAGGTGCGCGTCGCAGATCGTCTCCAAGGCCTGGGTCTCATCCGCGGGCAGTTTGTCAGGCGTGCGATTGCGGCCACTGTCCTCCATGAAGACGAGCGGGCAGTAGTTCGCGACAAAGTGATCTTGAAAAAAGGCCTGTGGGCTACCAAAGCGCTGGGCAAAGAGACCCCAAAGTCGTCGCCCGCTGACCTCGGACTGAGGGCAGTCAAAGCCGAGAACGCGGCGCTTGGGATGCTCACGCTCAGGCTTGCCCACAGGCTCACAGATGCCCATCCAGTCACGCACGGCGGCGATCTCGCCAAAGGGCACCCCCGTCTGGGTCATGCCAAAAGGGCCTGGGTTCATGCCGACAAAGATGACCTTCTTTCCTGAGTGGCCGTAGCGCTGCAGGTAGGCCTGATGGGGCTGCCAGGCATAATCGAGGGGTTGGTAAAGGTAGGCCGTGGGTGCGCTGAAGTGCAGAGGGCGCAGGGCATCGCGAAGCTGCTGGGCGGCGGAGATCAGAGACATGGGGAAGGGGAGACGGAGAGCCAGGTCACCATGCCGGGCCGAGTCCAGGGGGCAAATGCTGAATCCTGGGGATCAAGATCTCTCGATGATGTGCGCTAAGTGGTCACCAACGCAACTTGGCGGGCTGACTGTTGGGGCGAGCGTCACTCGCGCATCGGATTTCAGTGAACCAAGCTGCCTCATGGCGAAATGCACGGTCAGGTGAGGCCGATCCTTGACGCCTTGCCGAGGCCGGTGTCTTCCCTTGGCTGTTCCCACGTTTTCTTTTTCACGTCCCCATGACTGATCTCTCTGCCCAGACCCAAAAGGCCGATGTCCTGCTCGAAGCACTGCCCTACATGCAAGGTTTTCGCGGCTGCACGTTTCTCATCAAAGTGGGCGGCAGTGCCATGGAAGATCCAGTGGTGGTCGATCAGTTCCTGCGAGATGTGGTGTTCCTGGAGGCGGTGGGCATCAATCCGGTCATCGTGCATGGAGGCGGCAAGGCCATCTCCAAAGCCATGCAGGAGAGTGGTCTGGAGGCGCGCTTCATCAATGGAATGCGTGTCACAGATGAGGAGACCATCAAAATCGTGGAGCAAACGCTCGCGCGTGTCATCAACCCCGGCATTGTCGAAAAAATCAATGCGTTCGGCGGTAAAGCAGTGGGCATACCCGGCACGGAAGTCTTTCAGGGTCAACGCATGAAGGCTGAACTTGGCTGGGTAGGGGAGGTCACAGACTGCCGTCTGGGACTTATTCAGGCCGCTGTTGCAGGTGAGTTTGTGCCCGTCGTCTCGCCTGTCGCCCGAGACATGGCCACCGGAAAAAGCCTGAACGTCAATGCCGACCTCGCGGCCTGCGCGCTCGCCACCCGTCTGCAAGCCACCAAGCTCATCTACCTGAGCGATGTGCGTGGAGTCATGCGAGATCCGAAAGATGAAAGCACGCTCATCCCCAGCCTGGATGAGCGCAGCATCGCGGAGCTGAAAGCGGAAGGCATCATCTCCGGAGGCATGATTCCGAAGGTGGACAGTTCCCTCGAATCTCTGCGTGGCGGCGTGGGAAAGGTTCACCTCATTGACGGGCGCATTCCCCATGCACTGATTTTGGAGATCTTCACCGATCTGGGCATTGGCACAGAAATTCATCTTTGATCCCTGCTTTTTCGGCTTTTCAGCAGACTTCGAAAGGCTTCTGCTCTGAGCTTGTGAAATTTTTCACAAATTCGGGTTGCCGCTCGTAAACAACTCCTGATTATGCCAAGCCTCCCCCGCATCTGATGGCAGCCTTCTTCGCCAACATCGACCTGACGTTCCTCATCGTTTCCCTTGTGAAAATCGTGGGGTTCACCTTTGCGGCGGTTCTTCCGCTCGTGACAGTTTGCGTTTATCTGGAGCGGCGATTTTCTGCTGTGATTCAGGATCGTGTGGGCCCGAACCGCGTGGGAGTGCCGCTGACGCTACTTGGCTTCAAAAAAGACGTGCAGATCCTCGGTATCGGCGGGCTGTTCCAGGCCGCCGCTGATGGGGTGAAATTCATCCTCAAGGAGGATTTCACACCCAAGATGGTGAATACCTTTTACTTCTGGCTGGCTCCCTGCCTTACCGTGGTGCCCGCGCTCCTCACTTGTGCCGTTTTGCCCTTCGGTTCTGAGTTGGATTTCAGCTTTTTAGGTCTCGAGCAGCCAGTGAAAGCAGTCATTGCTGACCTCAATGTTGGCCCCCTCTACACCTTCGCCATCGCATCCCTGGGAGTTTACGGCATTGTGCTCGCCGGTTGGGCTTCCAATTCCAAGTATCCATTCCTCGGTAGCGTTCGCTCTTCGGCGCAAATGATCAGTTATGAGCTCTCGTTGGGGCTGTCGATCATTCCCGTCTTTATGGTGTTCGGAGAAATGAATCTTCCGAAAATCACTCAATTTCAGGATGCGCATGGCTGGTTGATCCTCCCTCTCTGGGGCGATGGGCTGTCGGTCGGACGCTGGATTTTATGGATTCCGATGTTGATCAGCTTCGTGCTCTTCACGATTGCCATGTTTGCCGAGACCAATCGTCTGCCTTTCGATCTTGCTGAGTGCGAAACAGAACTCGTGGGTGGCTATCACACCGAGTACAGCTCGATGAAATTCGCTCTCTTCTTCATGGGAGAATACGCCGCCATGATCATTGGTTCAGGCTTGGCCGTGACGCTTTTCCTTGGCGGCTGGAGCATTCCTTTTGCACCTGTTTTGGGCCTCGATTTCAAGGAAGGGGCGACGCCGCTATGGCTTGGCTTGCTGCACATGGGGAGTTTCTTCGCCAAGGTGCTGGGCTTCATTCTCTTTTTCATCCTCATACGTTGGTCGCTGCCGCGGTTCCGCTTCGACCAGCTGATGAAATTCGGCTGGCTGTTTATGTTTGAAGCCGCTTTGGCCAACGTGCTGCTCACCGCTGTCCTCATGATTTGGTTCCCGGTCAAGTAACCCCCCCACCTTCACCGACTCCCCAAATGGCCACCATCATCGTAAAGCGCCCCCAACTCGCCTGGCATGAGAAAGCCTTTATCTCGACGCTAGTCAAAGGCCTCAAGATCACCCTGGGTCATGCCATCAAGACCTTGTCCCAGATTATCGGGCGCAAACCCAAGGTCACGATGGAGTATCCCGAAGAAAAGTGGGACTCCCATTTGCCGGAATACTACCGCGGAGCGCCCGCTCTCGTTACCGACGAGCAAGACCGTGAGCGTTGCGTCAGCTGTCAGCTCTGTGAGTTCATCTGTCCGCCCAAGGCCATCAAGATCACACCAGGTGAAATCCCAAGTGACGACCCTTGGGCCAAGGTCGAAAAGCGGCCCAAGGAATTCGAGATCGATATGATTCGCTGCATTTACTGCGGCATGTGTGAGGAAGTCTGCCCTGAGCAGGCCATTTACCTCCGCAAAGACTACGCCATCACAGGCCTCAGTCGCAAGGAGATGGTCCACAACAAACAACGGCTCTACGAGATCGGCGGCAAACGCATTGGCCTCGTGAACAAATGGAATGAGCTCAAGTAATCTGCGACCTGCTCATGAGCCAAGATTCCTGCCGAAATTTCTCCAGAGCCCAGCTTGGCTCAGCTTTGGCGTTTTATCTTACTGACCTCGCGATTGACTCTTAATTTTCGAATCTTGTGCCTCCGCTTCTGTTTTATCTTTTTGCACTGATCACCCTCGGCTTTGGCCTAAATGTGGTCATCGCGCGCAATCCAGTCACCAGCGCGCTTTCCTTGGCCGTCAGCTTCGTTGGCCTAGCCGCTTTGTTCTTGAGCCTTGATGCCTACTTCATTGGCACGCTTCAGGTGCTGGTCTATGCGGGGGCGGTGATGGTCCTGTTCTTGTTCATCATCATGTTGATGGACATCAAGGCAGAAGTGCTGGGGGGACGGGCTAACCTGTCGGCTATGGTCGCAGGTGTCTTGGTTGCAGCGATCTTAGCGGTCCAGATTGCGACAGTTTCAGGCCGTCTTTCCCAGTCGGAAGCCACTCTTCAAACGGCTCCCCTCCAATTGTCAGAGGCTGCAAAATCCTGGGAAGCTCGTGGTAAACAGAACTTACCCACGATCTCACGTGATCTCAAGGCAGGGAATCTTCCTGACGCAAAGCTCATGGGGGAGACGCTCTTCTCGAAATACGCCTTCCATCTCCAGATGGTGGGACTACTGCTGCTCGTCGGCACCGTGGGCGTGGTCGCCTTGAGTAAACGAGATAAGGAGGCAAGCCCGTCATGATTACCCTCAATCATTACCTCATCGTGAGTGGCATCCTTTTCAGCCTTGGGCTGGCTGGGGTCATCTCACGACGCAATATCCTGATCATCTTCATGTGCCTGGAGATGATGCTGAGCGCTGCCAACCTCGCCTTGGTCGCTTTTTCCCGCTTCAATGTGACCCAAGGCCTACCCGACTACACTGCTCAGGCTTTGGTCTTCTTTACCATCACCGTCGCTGCGGCTGAGGTCGCTGTTGGTCTGGCCATCATTGTTGCTTTGTTTCGAACGAAGCAAAGCGTGGAGGTCGAAGCCGTCACCAAACTCCACGGTTAAACTGCGAGAGAACAGAAAACTGAGACAAACCCATGCCCGAAACGGAAACCACCTCCGCAGGTCTACCCACCCTTCTGCTGCTTTTGCCGTTGTTCTCGGCACTGGTGATCTTGCTCGCCAACCGAGTGCTGAAAGGGGCCTGCGTTGCTATCTCGCTGCTCTCTGCGGCCATTTGTTTTCTGATCAGCTTGATGCTGTTAGGCACCAAAGACGCAGCTCCTGTGCTGCTGCCGTTTCTCGAAGTTGGGAAGTTTAAAATCGCCATCGACGCGATCATTGATCAGCAAAGCCGTGGCATGATGTTCATCGTGACCTCCATCGGCTTTTTTGTTCATCTCTTCTCCGTCGGCTACATGAAGGAAGACGAATCCAAGGAGCGCTTCTTCGGTTCCCTTTCGCTATTCATGTTCTCCATGACAGGGATCGTGCTCGCGGGGAACTTGGTGATGATGTTTATCTTTTGGGAATTGGTCGGCCTCAGTTCCTATCTTTTGATTGGCCATTGGTTCGAGAAGGCGAGTGCTGCGGAAGCTTCGAAGAAAGCCTTCCTCACGAATCGTATCGGCGACTTTGGTTTCATGATCGGCATCTTGATGTTATTCATGGCCAATCATGGTGATGTTAGTTTCGCTGGGTTGAAGGAAAGTTTCGCCATGGGGCCGCTGCACGATGCTGCGAAAACCAACACCACATTTTGCATGATCGCCGCGTTGGGCATCTTCATGGGGGCCGTCGGCAAAAGTGCGCAATTTCCTCTTCATGTTTGGTTGCCGGATGCCATGGAAGGCCCGACGCCGGTGTCGGCTCTCATTCACGCAGCGACGATGGTGGCCGCTGGTGTTTACATGCTGGTACGCTGCGCCTTTGTGATCGAAGCCTCACCTGATGCGGCAACGGCGATTGCGTGGATTGGCGGAGTGACGGCGTTGATGGCTGCGTTGATCGCCACTCAGCAAAATGACATCAAGCGCGTGCTGGCTTACTCGACCCTCTCACAGTTGGGTTACATGGTCATGGCCGTCGGCCTCGTCGCCATGCAAGCTCTAGGGCACCATGATGCTGCCGCTCCAGGACATCCCGCCATGTTCCATCTTTACACCCATGCTTTCTTCAAAGCCATGCTCTTCCTTGGGTCGGGTGCCGTGATCTACTCTTGCCACCATGAGCAGGATATTTGGAAGATGGGTGGACTCTCCAAGCACATGCCAGTCACCTTTGTGACCTTCTTGATCGGCACGGCTTCTCTCATGGGAGTTCCCTTCATCACCAGCGGCTTCTGGAGTAAAGAAGCAATCCTGGGGGTCGCTTTCGAGGTCAAAGGTGGTTCGCCGTTGTTCTGGATAGGAGTCGCTACGGCTCTGCTCACTTCCTTCTACATGACGCGCATGTTCGTCGTCGCCTTTTTGGGTAAGCCTCGTTCAGAGCATGCCCATCACGCGGTAGAGGCACCGATTGTCATGATCTTGCCGCTTTTGGCTTTGGCCATTCTCACGGCTATTTCTCCATGGGGTTGGGCAGCGAAAATACTCCAGGCGATGAAGCCAGATCATGCTGAAACGCACACGACCGTCATGGTGGCTTCCATTGCCGCTTTGGTCATTGGCTCAGGTTTGGGCTTCTTTCTCTACAAAGGCAAAGACCAAGACCCGTTGGCCTCGAAGGGCCTCTTCAAGGTGTTTGCAAATAAATTCTACTTCGATGAATTCTACGCCGTGTTGGTGAAAGTCCTTCAGGATGGGTTGGCTTGGTTTGTCAGCGGTTTGGAGCGAGTGTTTGTTGATGGCATTGTGGCAAGGCTTCCCGCTTTTGTCGCAAAACGAATCGGTTCCGCTTCTCGCCTGCTCACCTCTGGCCATCTTCAAGGTTATACCTTCCTGCTAGGCGCGGGTTTGCTGCTTGTCATCTACCTCGTTGTGTTCCTTCTGCCCCAGATGGGGCACTGATCCTTTCCACGGAATGAGTCCTCTCGAAATCGTCATCCTCCTGCCTTTGCTGGCTGCTCTTGCAGTCGGATTCGGGGCTCCTGTTCGCGTCTTCTCAGTGGGAAGCGCTTTGATCAACCTGGGGCTCGTCGTGGGGCTCGTTTTGAATTTCAGCGCGACAGGTGCTGACAAATCAGGTTACGCCTATGCCAGCGCGCGCACGGTGCTGGAAAACCCTGCCATCTCTTTCGCTGTCGGCGCCGATGGGGTTTCCCTCATTTTGACCCTGCTCACGGTCTTGGTCGCGTTTGCCGCAGTTTGGCAAATTAGCGCCGAGAAACCTGTCATTTATCACATTGCGGCGCAGCTCATCACGGCCGGAGCCATGGGTGCATTTCTTTGCACGGATGTCTTCTTCTTGTATGCTTTCCACGAGTTGGCCCTGATTCCGACGTTGCTCATGATCGCACTTCACGGGCATGGTGATGAAGAGCACCGCCGCGCTGTGGCTTGGAAGACGACGGTTTATCTCGGGGCGGGCAGCCTCGTGTTGCTCGCAGGACTGGCCTGGATGGTCCTCGAATACAGTGGGGGTCAAAAGCTCACCTTTGACCTGACGGCGCTTAAGGCGCAGGCCGCCGCCTCACCGCTTCCCGTCGAAAAACAAGCTTCCATTGCCTTCGTCCTCCTGCTCGGTTTTGGTACTTTGGTTAGTTTGTTTCCTCTCCATTCATGGGCTGCGCCGGCTTATGCTTCCGCTCCGACACCGATTGCCATGCTCCATAGTGGGGTGCTGAAAAAATTCGGGCTTTACGGACTCTTCCGTGTTGCCCTTCCGTTGTTGCCTCAAGGTTTCCAACAGCCATGGGTTCATCAAGCCCTGCTTTTCATGCTATTGGGGAACATTTTGATCATGGGCTTGGTGACCATTCATCAGAAGCGATTGGATGATGTCCTGGCCAATTCCTCCGTGATGCACATGGGTTACATCTTCTTGGCACTCGCTGCCGGCACGGAAGTCGCTCTACGTGGTGCGGTTCTCCTGATGTTTGCGCATGGCGTCTGCATCGCTCTGCTGTTCAGCTTAGCTGGACGTCTTCGCAGTCAGCTCGGCACCCTTGAGCTGGCCAAACTGGGTGGCCTTGGTTCGCACGCGCCTGCTTTCACGGTCCTCTTTGCTTTTGGTGCTTTTGCCTCCATAGGGCTTCCTGGTCTGGCCAATTTTGCTGGCGAGGTGATGGTGTTTATCGGTAGCTTCCAGAGCTTTGGTGCAGGTTCTTTCGGGCCCCTTCAATGGGCCGTGGTTCTGGCCCTTTGGGGAGTCGTGATGTCTGCGGTTTACATGCTTCGTGCGTATCGTGCGATTTTTCAGGGTAGCGCACAAGCAGGCCTGTTTATGACCGATCCTGCCATCAGCCAACGCCTTCCTCTCATTGTTTTAGCAGCGGTGTTGTTGGTGGCAGGCTGTTGCCCCTGGCTCTTGCTGGGGCTGATGAAAACTGACCTCGCTACGGTAGTCGAGACCGCAAGCTCCGCCGTTCAGGAGGCCGCCAAAGCCGCTCCCGCTGCATCTCACTGATTTTCTTCCCATGTCCGTTTTCACCCTCGAAGCCTTCCTCGCCATCCTGGGCCTGCTGCTGCTCATCGTCGAGGCCTTCGCGCCTCAAATCAGTCGTCGAACCATCGCTGCGGTGAGTCTTGGCGGTACCGCACTTGCGTTGGTGCTCTTCTTGACCGTGGCCAGTCATGCGCCCGACAGCCTACCCTCCTTCTGTACTCCTTGGATGCGGTTGGATTCGCTCGCTCTATTCTACAAAGGGTTCTTCCTCGTCACGACCCTGGTCGTTCTGTGGTTGACCTCTGAGTGCGCGTCCTACCTTGGCAAGTACACATTAGAAGGTCGCCTCAATGAGCTGTACAGCCTGCCTCTGATCGTGTGTGCCGCCATGATGTGGATGGCCGCCGCTCAGGACTTGGTGACGGTTTTTGTCGCTCTCGAACTCGTGACGGTTTCGTTTTACGTGTTGGTCGCCTTCGCTCGTAAGAGTAACCTCGCTCTCGAAGCCGGGGTGAAGTACCTTATTCTCGGTGCCTTGAGCACGGGGGTTTTGGTTTTTGGCATAGCTTGGATTTATGGAGCCACGGGAACGCTCAGCTTCGATGGAATAGCCAAGGCGCTGACAGCTGCTGATCTCAACAAAAGCCCTGTTCTCCTCGGCGCGGCTTTTCTGTTGGCTGGCCTTGGCTTCAAAGTCGCGGCGGCACCTTTCCAAAGCTGGGTGCCTGATGTGTATCAAGGTGCCCCGATTCCTGTCACCACGTTCTTGTCGGTGGGTTCCAAAGCCGCGGGTTTTGTGGTTCTCACCCGAACGGTAGATGCCTTAACGGTCGAACATTCCGTCGTTGGGCCTGAGGTCAAAGGTCTCTTGCTTATTCTGGGAGCATTGACCGTTCTGTTAGGCAGCCTGCCAGCTATGTTCCAGCAGAGTGTGAAGCGTTTGCTTGGCTATTCTAGCATCAGCCATGCAGGCTACTTGCTCTTGGCTTTGGCTTGTGTGGGCTCCACTCGCAGCGGCATGAATGCTAGTGGGATCGTTGCCTTTTATTTGGCGACCTACCTGCCGATGACGGTGCTCAGTTTCCTTGTGCTCGCCCTTCTTCGCGTGCAAGGCAGCGGTGAGGATATTCGTGATTTTCGGGGGCTCGCTAAGCGCAATCCATTCCTGGCTTTCATCATGACGCTATCCCTCGCCAGCCTAGCTGGCCTACCTTTGACCGCAGGTTTCATGGGTAAGCTGTTTGTCTTCGTTGGCCTCGTAGATCAGGCTTACTGGGGCGCTCTGGTTTGCGCTGCCATCGGTGCCGCGGCTGGCTTCTACTACTACTTTCGTGCCATCGTCTCAATGTATAGCCCTGAAGCAAGTGCTCAAGAGCCTATCAAGCTGGCCATGCCAACGCGAGTGATTGCTTCGGCGCTTGCGGCTGCAATCATCATTCTGGGATTGTATCCCAAACCCCTGCAACAAATCCTGAGTCAGCCCCCCGAGGTCGCGGCGAAGGCCGCCCACTGAGTGGGATTCAGGTGCTTGGCCATTCCCCTGTCGTGGAGCAAATTTTGGGATCTGTACTCCATCCACTCAGGTTGGCAGAACTTGCCCCATCTCCATCATTCTTTTCTTTTTGGGTTTGCCTGCGCTGACAAATGCGACATCCGCCGCGACAACTTTGTATTCGGGGCATAGCGTGTCGGCATCGCAGCCTTGGCCGGTGACGTTGTTCACCATGGCGTCGGGGAAGTGGAAGGTGGTGTAGAGGATGCCGGGCTTCACTTCATCGGTGACGCGGGCTTCGAGCTCGACCTCGCCGCGGGCGCTGCTGAGGCGGACGCGGTCGCCGGTGCGGATGGATTTGCGCTGGGCGTCGGCGGGATTGATGGAGAGGTAGTCCTGCACGACGATCTCGCTGTTGCCGGTGCGGCGGGTCATGGTGCCGCAGTTGTAGTGCTCCAAGATGCGGCCGGTGGTCAGGATGAAGGGGAATTGAGCGCCGTTGGTCGTGAGTTCGTTGGACTCCTTCCAGTCGAAGTAATGGAAGTGGCCTTTGCCACGCTTGAATTCGGTCTGGTGCAGAATTTGCGTGTCGATGCCGCCTTCTTGCACCGGCCACTGCTTGCCGTTGATGTCCAGATTTGCCCAGGTGATGCCTTTGAAGAAGGGAACGATTTTCGCGATCTCGGCGAGCACGCCATCGGGCGTGTAGTCGGGCTGCGGAAAGCCGAAGCGTTGCAGGACTTCGCACATGATCTGACCGTCGGGCTTGGTGCCTTCGAGGGGCTTCACGGCGGCGTTCACGCGCTGCACGCGGCGCTCGGCGTTGGTGAAGGTGCCGCTCTTTTCGAGGAAGGAGGACGCGGGCAGGATGACATGCGCATACATGGCCGTCTCGGTCATGAAAATCTCCTGCACGACGAGGAATTCGAGGCTTTCCATGGCGTGGCGAACGTGATGCGCATCGGGATCGGTCTGCACGACGTCTTCGCCCATGAGCCAGAGGGCCTTCAATTTGCCTTCGATGGCCGCGTCGAACATCTGCGGGATCTTCCAGCCGGGTTCGGTGGGTGCGGGCGTGCCGTAGAACTCGGTGTAGCGCTGCTGCACCGCGAGATCGTTCATCTCGAAGTAACCGGCGCCTTGATGCGGCTGGCAGCCCATGTCGGCGGCACCTTGCACGTTGTTTTGACCGCGCAGCGGATTCACGCCGACACCGGGACGACCGATGTTGCCGGTCATCATGGCGATGTTCGAGATGAGCATGACCGTCTTCGCACCTTGCTCGTGTTCGGTCACACCGAGACCGTGGAAGCTCATCGCGGCCTCCGCGCTGGCGTATTCGAGAGCGGCGGCGCGGACGGTTTCGACGGCCACTCCGGTGATTTTGGCCAGTTCGTCCAAATCGAGGGCTTTGAGGCCGTTTTCGAACTCTTCCCAGTTTTCGCAGCGCTTGCGCACGAACTCGGTTTTCACCAAACCGGCATCGAGAATGCATCGCGCGAACATGTTCAGCAAAGCGACGTTCGTGCCGGGGCGGAGTTGCAGGTGATGCTTCGCATACGGCACGAGCTCGATCCTGCGCGGATCGATCACGATGAGCGGCGTACCCTTCATGATGTGCTGCTTCAGGCGTGCGCCGGTGACGGGATGGCCCTCGGTCGGGTTCGCGCCGATGACCATGATGCAGCGCGTGTGCTCGATGTCCTCGTAGCTGTTCGTGGCCGCGCCAGTGCCAAAGGACTTCTGCATGCCCCAGGCGGTCGGCGAATGGCAGACGCGGGCGCAGCAGTCGATGTTGTTCGTGCCCATCACATGGCGGATGAACTTCTGCATGAGGTAGTTTTCCTCGTTCGTGCAGCGTGCGGACGAAATGCCGGCCACCGCATTGCCACCGTGCTCGTTTTTGATGCGGGTGAGGTTCGCCACGATGTGGTCGTAGGCCTCGTCCCAGGTGCTTTCCTTGAAGCTGCCGTCGCTTTGACGAATGAGCGGCGTCTTCAGGCGGTCGCGGTGATTGTAGAACTTGAAGGCAAAGCGGCCCTTCAGGCAAGTGTGCGCGTGATTCACCTCCGCATCGACGGGAGCCTGGATGCTGAGCACCTCGTTGCCCTTGGTGGCGACATTCAAATTGCAACCCACGCCGCAATAAGTGCACACGGTGCGGGTCTTCTTCGTCGCCTCGATGGATTTGGAGAAGAATACATCGCTGATGGCCGAGGTCGGGCAGGCCTGGGCACAAGCGCCGCAGCTCACGCACTCGGAGTCTGCGAAGGACTGGTCGAGGCCCTTGATGATCTTCGCGTTGAAGCCGCGACCATGCATCGAGAGCACATGCTGGCCCTGGATTTCATCGCAGGCACGCACGCAACGGGAGCAGTTGATGCACTTCGACAGCTCGCTGGTCATGTAGGGGTGCGAGCGGTCTTTCGCGCGGTCGAGATGGTTCACGCCCGCCGGGTAGCGCACGCCGCGGATGCCCACCTTGGCCGCCACGGTCTGAAGCTCGCAGTTTCCACTCACCTCGCAGGTCAGGCAGTCCAGCGGATGATCCGTGAGCACCAGCTCGACGATGTTTTTGCGCAAACGACGCACCTTTTGGCTCTCCGTGTAAATGTGCATGCCCGGCGCAATCGGCGTGTGGCAGCTCGCCACCACGCGACGCGGCCCATCAGCCTGCAAAGCCACCTCGACGCTGCAAACGCGGCACGCGCCATACGGCTCAAGCTGCGGCGCATCGCAAAGCGTCGGCACAAAGCCGCGTCCGCGATGCCGGTCGATGAAATTGAGCAAAGTTTCGCCGGATTCGAAGCGATGCGGTTCGCCGTCGATGAACGCGGTAAGGGTGGAGAGATCCTGGACCATGGTGGATTTGCCCACGAGAGTTGGTTTTTTTCGTGAACGAAACCATAAACTACCGAACTCGTGAACAGATTGCACTCCTGAAAATGCAGAGACTCAGGTCAGTATGCGGATGACTAGGTGCCAAGGCGGAAGGGGCAACCCTGCTGGACTTGGCTAAACTCAGCAAAAAGCTTGAGTTTTCCAGGCTAGTGAATGAGGCCGGTTAGAGAAACCTCTGGGTCCTAAAGCTGTGGTAGGTGCAGCTTTTTCAAGGTTGAGAACAAAATTCGTGCATGTTTTCTCGGGCCACAACCACCCCCCGGCGTTGACAAAACCTCTCGCCCCTCCTTTGTAGCGCCCCCTTTCCGGCTAGCCCGGATTTTTTACCACCAGTCAGCACCTTACGCCCTTATGGACTTCATCGCCAAAAACATCGCCGAACTCGCCCCTTCCATGACTCTCGCTATTACCGCTCAGGCGAAGGCGCTGAAGAAGCAGGGCATCGATGTGCTGAGTTTTGGTGCAGGTGAGCCTGACTTCAACACCCCAGACCACATCACCCAGGCTGCGGCTGAAGCGCTGCTCGGCGGCAAAACCCGCTACACCGAGAGCAATGGTCTGCTCGAGTTGCGCGAAGCAATCGCTGCCAAGCTCTTGATTGACAATGGTCTGCAATACGACCCATCCATGATCAGCGTGAACTGTGGGGCCAAGCACAGCTGCTACAATGCCATCGCGGCTGTGGTGAATCCGGGAGATGAAGTGATCATCCCTGCGCCTTACTGGACAAGCTACCCTGAGATGGTGAAGATCGTGGGTGGCATTCCTGTGATCGTTGAAACCAAGCGTGAAAATGGCTGGAAAATGACGCCCGAGGAGTTCGAGGATGCCATGTCTCCCATGACCAAGATGGTGATCATCAACAGCCCCGGCAACCCGACAGGTTCGGTCTATTCCAAAGAGGAGCTTCAAGCCATCGGCGAGATCGCTGCCTCGGAAGACATCTTGATTCTTTCTGACGAGATCTATGAGAAGCTCGTCTATGCAGGTCAGAAGCACGTTTCCATCGCTAGCATCAGCAAAGACATCTTCGACCACACCATCACGATCAATGGTTTTTCCAAGGCTTATGCCATGACTGGCTGGCGCTTGGGTTACACGGCGGCTCCGAAGAAGATCGCTGATGCGATTGACACCATCCAGAGTCACACCACAAGCAACGTTACAACCTTTGCTCAATACGGCGCAATCGCCGCGCTGACTGGAGATCAGCAGATCGTGGCCGATATGCGCGATGAATTCGACGTGCGCCGTCAGTACATGCTGAGCCGCTTGCAGGCTATCAAAAACATCCGCGTGGTTGAGCCTCTGGGGGCCTTCTACTTCCTTGTGGACATTGAGCCCACTGGACTGAAGTCCGTGAACTTCTGCGAGAAATTGCTCAGCAAAGCTCGTGTGGCTGCAGTGCCAGGCGTTGCGTTTGGAAGTGAGTTCACCCTGCGCTTTAGCTATGCGACGGGCCTTGATGTCATCAATGCAGGTATGGATCGCTTCGAGGAGTTCTGCTCCCAGCATTGATTGCTCTCGGTGTGAGCCCTTGTTTTCACCTTCTATCTCATCCTTTTTCCTTATGAGTCGAAAAATCCGTTATGGTATGGTCGGCGGCGGACGTGGTGCGTTCATCGGTGCCGTGCATCGCATCGCCGCTGCGATTGATCAGCAGATCGAACTAGTCTGCGGTGCCTTTTCCTCCGATCCGCAAAAGTCGAAAGATAGCGGCGCAGATCTGTTTTTGCCCGCAGATCGTTGTTACGTAAGCTATGAGGAAATGATCAAGGCCGAAGCGGCGCTTCCTGCGGATCAGCGCATGGATTTCATCGCCATCGTGACGCCGAATCACGTTCACTTTCCGCCTGCCAAGATGGCGCTGGAGCATGGTTTCCACGTGTTGAGCGATAAGCCTGCGACCTTTGATCTAGCCGAGGCCAAGCAACTGGCTGAGTTGGTGGAAAAGACGGGTCTGATCTACGGCCTAACCCACAACTACACGGGTTATCCTTTGGTGAAACAAGCCCGCGACATGGTCCACGAGGGCAAGCTGGGCAAGATCCGCAAGGTCGTGGTGGAATATCCCCAGGGCTGGCTCGCCACTCGTCTGGAAGAAAGTGGTCAAAAGCAGGCGGCTTGGCGCACCGACCCCACCAAGTCGGGGGCTGCAGGCTGCGTGGGGGACATTGGTACTCACGCTGAAAATCTGGCGGAATACATCACGGGGCTGAAAATTGCTGAACTCGCGGCAGATCTCACCACCTTTGTGGAAGGTCGCTTGCTCGACGACGATGCCAACATCCTGCTTCGCTTTGATAACGGAGCCAAGGGCGTTCTGCACAGTTCTCAGATCAGCGTGGGCGAGGAGAACAACCTGAACATCCGCGTTTATGGTGAGAAAGGTGGCTTGGAGTGGCACCAGAGAGAGCCCAACACCTTGCTGGTGAAATGGCTCGATCAGCCAATGCAGGTCTATCGCACTGCCAATGGTTACCTGGGAGCCAATGCCGCGGCAGCGACTCGCACCCCGCCCGCCCACCCCGAAGGCTACCTGGAAGCTTTTGCGAACATCTACAAAAACTTCGCCAACGCCATCCGTGCTCGATTGGACGGACGCGCTCCAACGGCCATCGAGAACGATTTCCCCAAAATCGAAGATGGAGTGCGCGGCATGGCGTTCATCGAAGCGGTCGTTGCTTCCAGCAAGGCCAATGCAGCTTG
Organism: Verrucomicrobiaceae bacterium; assembly: GCA_947507875.1. GTDB lineage: Bacteria > Verrucomicrobiota > Verrucomicrobiia > Verrucomicrobiales > Verrucomicrobiaceae > Prosthecobacter. Next base: position 26,079 of record CANNQP010000035.1, read on the forward strand.
GACGAAGGTGAAAGCCTGATCCCGCCATTCTCGGATTCTTTGTCAAAAGCCTGCCGTTTCGCGGCAGGCTTTTTTGCGGGAAGACACCTTGGTCTCTTGCACCGCCATCATGCTCCATCAGGAAACTCAGGCCGTGGATTTCATCATCGTTGATGTCGCGAGCTCTCGCTGAGGTCTTTGTTTTCGGTCGGCTTCTGGAGCTGCACCCAGGTGGCCCCCCAGCCACCGGTGTCGGCGCTGGCAGGCCAAGTGATGGCGGCCACGACGCTCATGCGGGCTAGCTTTTCATGCACGCCGATCCGCAGCGCGCCGCTGCCCTTGCCATGAATGATCCGCACCTTCGTGATGCTTTTCTGCCAACAGGCCAAAAGATAGTCTTCCAGCAGTGAGCTGACCTCCCGAGGCTGAAAGGTGTGGAGGTCGAGTTCGGGCGTGATCTCGATCTCCACCGGTTCTTCCGGCTGCTCGGGCATCATTTCAGCACGACGTGGGCAATGTCTTCCCACAGCGCGTCGATGTCAGCCGCTTTGCGAGAGGGTTTGCCCGCTTTGGCGAACCAATAATCCGCATTCCACGGATCACCTTCGATGAGATGCAGCAGGGCATGAATCCAAGACCCCAGGGGAGTGTGAATGTCTTGGGCGATGTTATGGGCGTCTTCCCAGTTCCCATGCTTGGCATGCCAGAGGGATTCTGCCTCAGGGCTCAGGCCCGGAGGCAGGCGGGTCGCGGTGGCGAGCTCAGCAGGAGTCATGACACGAGAGCAGGTGGATCAATCCTCGGGCATCGGACGGCCCTTGGTCTCTGGCAGGAAAGCGAGGGCAACAAGGCCGAGGAGGAAAATGCCGCTCATGTAAGTGCAAGCGGTGCGGAAGGCTTCCAGCTTTGCTTCAGGCGTGGTGGCTCCAGCTTTCAGGGCTGCCTGGAGGCTGCCAAGCGTAAACGGTCCGCTGGCTGCCACAAAACGGCCGACGTTGTAGCAGAAGCTGGTGCCGGTGCTGCGCAGGCTGGTGGGGAACAGCTCAGGCAGGTAGATCGCAAACCCAGCGAAGAGCGCGAGCTGGCAGGCTCCCATGACCGCGCTCATCCAGATGTCGCTGCGACCGTCGAAGAATTGGAAAAAGCCGATCGTGGAGATCATCGCGGCAACGTAAGCGATGGCGAAGGCGGGCTTGCGACCTCGGCCTTGGGCGATTTTGGTCATGAGCAACATGCCGAAGAAGGCACCGAGGTTCTGCACGATGGAGTTCACGCCGATCCAGAAGGTCTTTTCGCCAGCGATTTTTTCGGCAGCGACGCCTTCGGCTTTCAGGGAGCGCTCCATGACATCTCCCACGAGTTCAGGGCTGAAGAACCCGATGCCCCACAGGCCGATCACTCCGGCCACGCAGAGGACCATGCCCAAGAGGGCGGATTTGCGCCAGCGCACATCGCCGAGCAGGGAAGAGTAGGAGCCGAATTTGACCCCGGCTGCTTTTCCTGCCGCGCGCGCTTTGACCCACTTTTCGGGCTCCTTCAGGCGCACCTGAATGAAGACACAAAGGAAGGCAGGCAAAGCGCCGACGAGGAACATGTATTTCCAAGCAGTGCCTGGTTCGATGACCTTCGTGGACTCTAGGCTACCCATGTACATGCTGGTCAGGCCTGCGGTGATGTTTCCCACCGCAGACAGGGCCTGAAGGGTGCCGAGAGCACCAGCGCGGGCAGAGTCGGGAAGGGTATCTGCCACCAGGGCAACGGCGAGACCGAAGACGCCACCAACACCGAGGCCGGTAAGGAAGCGAAAGATGGCGAAGTCCACCCAGCCCTTCGAGAAAGCGGAGAGTCCGGTGCAGACTGAGTAGATGAGAACGGTCAGCGTGAGGGTTTTGGCACGGCCGATGCGGTCACCCACGGACCCAAAGATCAGGCCTCCGGTTGCCCAGCCCGCCACGAAGATGGAGGTGGCGTAACCACCATACTTGATGGCATCCACCTCGGGGGGCAGCAGTGCCTTCATCGCAGAATTGCGCGCCAGCAGGAAGAGCTGCTGATCCAGGCAGTCGAACAACCAAGCGAGGGACGCGACGATGAACACAAACCAGTGGTAGCTGGTCAGGTGTTTGTACCAGGGCGCGTTCGTGTCGGGAAGGGTAGCGGGTTGGCTCATGGGCGCGGAGAGTGGATGACTCTCGCAGATGTGGCAATCAGGAATTACCCGACGATGACAGACGCGAGAGCGGCATGGTGAGGATCAAGGTGGTGCCTTGACCGGGTTGGCTTTCCCAGCGGACCTGCGCACCGAGCGTGCGGCAGCGTTCTCGGATACCTGTGCAGCCAAAGTGCCCGCTGCGGGTGGCATCGGGGCCGTTTTCGGGCAGGAAACCGCGTCCGTCATCCGAGATGCGGAGGATGAGCTGCGCTTGGGGCGGTGCAGAGCACGAAAGGTGCAGGGTCAGGGTGCGGGCGGCGGCATGTTTGATGACATTCGTCACGGCCTCGCGGCTGATCATGCGCAGGTGATGGGCGCTGGCTGGTGGCAGTTCGGGGATCGGGTGCAGATCCACGATGACCTGGGGAAAGTGCTCGCGCGATTGATCCCCGAGGCTTTGCAGCGACTCAGGAAGGCTGGCGGGCCGCCCAGGCTGGCGGAGGTCAGCGATGAGGTTCCGCGCCTCCGCTTGAATACGGGAGACAAGGCTGCGCGAGGCATCCACCAGCGCGCGGGCTTTTTCCTCCAGCGGACGCGAGGCTGCGGCTTGGAGCCGGAGCGAAAGGCCAGCCAGTTCCTGCTCCAGCGTGTCATGGAATTCGCGCGCGATACGCTGGCGCTCATCCAGCGCAGCTTGGTGGCTGATGCGAGCCTGCAGGCGTAAAATCTGGCGGCGTTGCAGGCTGATCCAGAGCATCGTCATCAGGATACCCAAGCCCAGAAGTCCCATGGCGATGGCTAGACGCTGCATGTCCCAAAACGGCGCGGCAGTGATCAGTTGGATGTCTTCCACCTCACGCAGCAACAGGCTGGCCTGAAGTGGCTGGGACCGGAAACCACGATCGGTCGCCGAGGCATCGACAACACAGATGCCGGTGAGTCGGCAGCGGCTGCCAAGGCGCAAATCAGGAGCTTCTACCTTCGGCAGCATGGCGCGAATCGAAAGCCCCCCTGCCGTGAAGCGCAGCTCATGCCCGCTCGCATTGCGGGAAAGATCTTCAAGCAACACCACCTCCTCCAGGCGAACGAGGTCCCCATCGTGCGAGCCATCTTGAAAGTCTTGAAGGCGGATGCGGGCGGGCTCGACCCCGCTCGCTTCCACTTCGGTTTGCACCACGGTCGCATCAGCGAGGGAGGCGCTGAAGCTCTCCATGACCGGAAAGCCGACGACTTGCACTTGGGTGCCTATTTTTAAATCCGTCGTGCCCTCGCTCAAATGCACGGCGATCGCAGGTGAGGGCAGGGGTGCGGGTGGTGTCAGCAGGGCTGCTGGGCCGCTGTCTAGCGTGGCCGTGCGTGGTGGTGGAGGTGGTTCTGTATCCCTCAAGTAAAGTCGGCCACCGGGAAAAACGGCCAGGACCGTGCCATGAATGCGCACGCGATGCCGAGGACCTGCAGCCACGCCAAACTGGTAGATCGCGGGCACTGCCTGGATGGGTAGGCTCTCGGGGGCTGGCGCAGGTGTCGCGATGGCGATGTCCGACCAGTCCACGACGCGCAGGTAAGGAAAGACAAGCTGACGTCGGTCATTGATACCGCCTGCCGCCAGAGCGGTGAGTTTGATCTTGGCGTCGATCAGGGCTGGGGCAGCCTCGGGCGGTGCATTCACGCGCACTTCGATGACTTGGCCTCCGATGGCCAGCCGCAGCAGGGAGCGATCTTTTTCCCAAGCGGTCAGGCTGCGCCCGATGCCCTCGGTCACGATGCGCTGGTAGTGGTAACGGCCTGACGCCAGGTCCTCATAACTCGCAGGAACAGCCATCAGGGCGCTGCCGCGACCGATGCGCGTTAGCGACTCGACATTGACGCCAGGGAAATACAGGCCTGGCGTAGTTAAGCCGGTGACTTGGATTTGATCTCCCACCTGCAAGTCATGCCGCACGGGTGGACGAAAGTGCAGGTGGGTGCCGCCGGATCTATCTTGAAGGAAGACCGTGCCGCTGCTTTCGACAAAACTCACCGTCCCCTCCAGTGATACGGGCAGGGCCTGAAGACTTTGCTCATAGGGCAAGGAGCGCACGTCCAATGCGCGAGTGAGCGGCTGCTGCCCTGCCGCAGGCCAGGAGGAGGCACACAATAATATCTGGGAAAACAGCAGTGAGCGCAGGAGAGTCACACGTCAAAAAAAGGTCAATCAGGGGTGTTGTTTCAGTCCGTGCATGCATCCTCACCATCGGAAAAGACACCTGCAATGTGGCTGTGCATGTCGGAGGCGGTGATTCGGCTGCCACCTGAGCCGGCTGTCATCCTGAGGCAGGCTTGAAGGTCTTCGAGGGGCTGGCTCATGAGAGGTTGTTGCGTGAAGCTTGGGCAATGATAGCGGTGGCTATGTGGCGAAGCAAGCCAGCGATCATTAGGTCCTCGACCTAAAAAGTAGGTGTCCATTCCGTCACTCCACCCATGGTCTTTTTGAATCTACCCTTGTTTGCGATTGAACCTTCATCTAAGCGCTGCTGTCTCCCGCCTTGCACTTGTGGACCAGCTCTTTTATAGGGCGCGCCTCCATTGCTCCCTACGCATGAAACCAGCCGACGATCTTTTGCTCATTCCTCATGAAGAGGGATTTCGTGCTTGGCGTGTGAAAGGTGACCAAATTAGCCCGGTTGAGGCAGACGGGCGTGCCTGGAAAAATGCAAGTTGGGTTGCGCTTCCAGCTCGTTCGATCATCAGTGTTCCGATGCGTATTCTGGGCGTGGATGGAGATCGTCGCGAATCCGCAGCACAGTTGGAGCTCGAGGCTACAGGCTTTAGCCAGGAGACCTCGGACACGCATTCGTTTGAATTGCAGATTCCACCCAGTGCAGAGGAGCGTGATGCCCCTGTCACGGCCATCCTTCAGGCAGCGGCGCTTCCAGAACATGTGCTCGCTGCTGCGGATCACGCACGTTTTGTGCCCTCCGTGGCTTTTCATCAACTGAAAGCCGGTGAGGTTCTGCTGTGGTATGAGACGGGCGGCTTGGTGATGGCTATTCCGAATGCGAAAGGCAGTCCGCTGCACTGCCAGGGTCTTTCGGCGCGAACCTTGGACGCCGATGCCGCGGCTGAAGTGCGTTGCGTGCTTGCGTCTCTCGATCTCGCGGGTGTGTTGCCTGAGTTGGAAAGCATCTGCATTTCCAGCAGCGATGAGGCCGAGGGGCGCGTGCCTGTTAGTTTTGAAAACGGTCTGGACTTGCCGGTGACCTTTCGGCGGTCCGCTCCTCCCATCATGCCGGAAAAAGCGAGCCGTCTTGTGCCGCAGCCCGTCGTGCAGCTGCGCACAGAGCGGCAGCAGCGTCGCATGGTCATGTTGGGGGTCGCGGCCTTTACGTTGGTTTTGATCGCAGCCTTGGGGGCATTTGCGCTTCGGGTTTTGGTCAGAGAGCGTTCCCTCATGGCCGAACAGGCTCGGCTTCGTGGTTTGGAAAGCCAATTGGAATCCATTCGTGACGCTCGGGCGAATTGGGAAGATCTCCGGCCTGCGCTGCGTCCTGATCTTTATCCAGTGGAAACCATTTATCAGTTGGTGCAGTTGCTGCCGCCGGAGGGAATCCGTGTCACCCGTTTCGAATTGAAATTGGATGCTTTCGTTATTGATGGTGAGGCTTCGTCCCTGGGCCATGGCATCGAGTTCCGCGACAAGCTCGTCGCCGCACCTGCGCTCAGCCATTGGGTCTGGGATGTGCCTCAGCCGACGAGCTTGCCGGATGGTCGCGCCACCTTCCGTGCCGAGGCGAAGCCGAAGGTGGATGAAACGCTCACGGAAGAATCTCAGGAGGTGACCTCGCTATGACGGCCAGTGAACAACGTCTCGCCATTGCCCTGGGAGTGATCCTGGTTGGTGGCGGAGCTTTTTTAGGACTGAATAAGATGAAGGCCTGGAAGCTGCGTGTGGATGCCCTAGGACGTGAAGTCGCTGCCGCAAAGGCTGATGCAGATGAACTCTTGGCTCGCAAAGATTTCTGGGACAAACGTTCCGCCTGGTTGGCTGAAAAGCAGCCCCCTTTCACCAAGGCAGGGGAGGCGACCACCAGCATCCTGAATCTCGTGGACGAACTCGCGACCAAGCATGGCGTGAGCATTCCGCTGAAGCAGCCGAATGAAGGCAGTGAGCGTGCTGGATTGACCTCTGCTGCGGTGACGTTGAAAGTCGTCGGGGAAATGAAGCCCGTCATGAGTTGGCTCTATGATCTCCAGCAGCCTTCCGCTTTCATTGCGGTTCCGGCGATGACGATCACTCCGAACGATGAGGATTCGTCGAAGATCGAATTGAATTTGCGCATCGAAAAATGGTTTCGCCTCTCAGCCTCATGAAGTTGTTTTACTCCATGGCTGCATTGTCGGCCCTCCTTTTCACAGCGAGCCCGATGCTTGCCCAGCAGCCCGATCCTGGTACGGGGCCAGATGCGCCAGTGTCGATGGATCCAACGGCGAATGCCGGAAATTCTGGTGCCGAAGCGCCACCTTCTGATACAGCTCCAGAAGCTAGCGTGATGCCGGGGGGAGAGGAGCCCGAAGGTGCTGCCCCCATCCCCCAAGCCTATGCCATTGAGCGTTATCAAGCCTCTTGGGACAAAAATCCCTTCTTGCTGAAAACAACCCCGATTGCTCAACCCACGGTCAACTGGGGGCAGGACTGGACACTGGCCGGCATGTCGAGCTTCAATGGCAAGATTCGCGTCAGCATCCGCAACAAACAGACGAATGAATTTAAGCGCATCAGCAATGATGAAAAACCAGGAGAAGAATTCCGGCTCGTTCGCACCCAGTTTAGTCGCAATCGCAAAGATGCCTTGGCCGTGATTGCCAAAGGCAACCAAGAAGCTGAGCTCAAGTATGATGAGAACGCTGCTCCGGTGACCATCAATAATACCACGCGGGCTCCTTCTGGGGCAAATGCCGCGGCTCCTGGTGCTCCTGGAAATCCAGGATTGCCACAGCCCGGTCGAGCTGCTGCCCCAAACACCACGTCACTTCCACGTGGTCCCAGTCCGGGACTACCTGGTGCTCAACCCACCTCTCCAGTGCCCAGCCAGCCTGGCTTGATTCAACCCAACTTGCCAGGAGCCCAGCCTGCTGCGCCAGCCGCTCCGACCATCTCGCGGCGGCGTCAATTGATTCCCGCCCCAGTCATTACTCCTCCGGCAAATCCTTGAGCCCAATCGGCTAGTTCTTTCCATTCCTTGGCCCTTTCTCTGTCATGCGTTCCTTCCTCTGTTTATGCTTTTTCAGCAGCCTGCTGATCTCTTTCCTACAGGCTCAAATTCCACAGCAGCCGATCCGGCCGCCGACCAATCCCAATGCCATCCCCCCGGCTGGGGCACCTCGTCCCTTCAGTCGTCCAAACGCCCAGCAGCCTGCTCTTCCTACAGGTGGGCCTGCCAACGGTTCCGAGGCAAAACCCACCAAAAAGCCTGAAGAAGCCATCACCCCCGAGGGCATGGTTCAGCTCCAGTATCCCAACACACAGCTTTCGGAGATTTTGCTGCTCTATGAAGAGCTAACCGGCAAAAAAATCATTCGGGATGCCAACGCAGAGACCGCGACAGTCTCCATTGAGACCACCGGGGAGCTGCCCAAGGAGCAGGCGATCATGTACATCGAGAAGAGCCTTCTCCTCAATGGTTATGCGTTCACTCCTGCCGGCGAAGGCATGGTCAAACTGCTAGCCTTTGATGCAAAAAAGCCCTCCATGGAAGGCGCTCCTTTGATTGAAGCTGCCGCGGAGCTTCCGCAAACGGACCAAGTGGTCAGCTTCGTTACCCTACTGCGCTACTTGGGAACGGAAGATGCCATCAAGGCGATCGATCAAGTCATCCCTCGGCACAGCTACGGAACCATCACGCCGGTGCCGAACGCACGCGCGCTCATCATTACGGAAAACAGCAACACCATTCGTTCTATCCTTTCCCTTCTGGAGCGTCTCGACAACAAGCCTGCGGATACCATCCAGAAGACGATCCAACTCACGCGGTCTTCGGCGGAGGATGTGAAAAAAGCGCTCGATGAGATTCTTGGCACAGACGAGAAGAACGATGGATCGGGCAAAACGCCGGCCATTCCCCAAAACACCCCCGGCTCCATGCCAGGACAAACGCCCGCGACGCCAGCGGTCAGTGCCAATTACGATGGGGCAGGAGGAGCTACAGAAGCGGAGCCTCCCAAAATCATCTCCATTCCACGCCGCAACTGCCTGATGCTCATCGGGGCTCAGGAACAGATCGACTACATTAGCCGTCTCGTGGAGGAGCTCGATGCGGCCTCCGAGCTGCGCACTTTTGCTTCCCGTCCTCTGAAGTACTTGGCCGTGGACGCAGCCATGCAGATCATCAGCGATGCCATCTTGCGTACCGAAGGGGATGATAGCGGCAGTGGCGGAGCGAACAACACGGGAACGGGCACTGGCACCACGGGCCAGAACAACAACAACAGTCAAAATCGCAACAACAGCGGGTCCCTTTTTGGAAACAACAATTCGTTGAACAACAATGGTTTCAACAATGGCATGAATGGCGGTCTCAATGGTGGACTGGGCGGTAGCAGTGGTATCGGTGGTGGTGGCGCTAGCTTGAGTCCCCTTCGCGAGAATCGTGGCCCCGCCTCCATGCTCGTGGGCAAGACGCTGTTGATCTCAGATCCCGTCTCGAACTCCATTTTCGCCTCGGGTCCACCCGAGCACCTTCGTGTGCTCAATGAGATCATGGATGAGTTGGATCATCGTCCACAGCAGGTCAGAATCGCGGCCGTGATCGGAGAGCATTCGCTTTCGGATTCTCGACGGACCGGAATTCGCACCTTTTTGCGCAATCGTGGCAACAATGCCGGTCAATTTGGCAGTGGAGGCCCCGCGGGTAAATCCTTGATTGATCCGACTTCAGGCACAGCGATCGCTTTGGCCGATTTAGCCTCTTCAAATGGCCTGACGTTTTTTGGTAATTTGTCACAAAATCTAGATGTTTCTCTGCAACTCGTCGCGGGAGATTCGGACTTCCATGTCCTTTCTCGTCCGGTGTTGTTCACGACAAACAATACCCCGGTGCGCATCACGAGTGGAACGTCCATTCCGATTCAACAGTCCAGCCAAAACCTGGGCACCGCAGGTGGTTTGATTGCCAACGTTCAATACCAAGATGTGCTTTTGTCTCTGTCGGTGGTGCCGTTGATCAACACCTCAGATGAGCTGACGCTTCAGATTGTGCAAGAAAACAGCGAACTGGGCAGTGAGCGTTTGATTGGAGAGGTCAGTTACCCCGAGCTTTCTAAGCAGCAGTTCGATACGACCGTGGTTTGTAAAAACAAGTCAACCGTGCTCTTGGGCGGCTTGATGCGTGAGGATGATCGCCGATTGAACACGTCGGTTCCGGTCCTCAATCGCATTCCGATCCTTCGCCTGCTGACCGGGGATCGTCAGAAGTCGATTGCTCGCCGTGAATTGCTGATCTTCATCGAGCCAAGAATCATCGAAGGTCTCGATGATTTACCGCCCACTGTCGATGACCCAGCTGGCAACAGCCTGCATGCAGCGGACATGAAAGCTGCGCTAGCGGATGACTCCTACACACGTAGGAATCTGCCTCAAACTGCATCGACGGCTAAGCCCAATTTCAGCGAGCGAATGAAAGGGATGTTCAAAAAACTGCTTCAGTAAGCAGCTGCATTTGTCATGAATGGGGTGGGAGGGGGAACCCTCTTGCCTCTTCATCGGGGGTCTTGTCCGGTTTGCTCCCTGAATTGCTGCCGCAGGATCTGATAAGCGCGCTGCGCTTCATCCAAGGCTTGCTGGGCCTGAACCAGTTGGCCCTCCAGAAAACGGATCCGCTGCAGAGCATGAGGCTCAGCTTCGCTCCGTTCGCTCGATGGCCAACGCGCGCCGATCCATGTCGTTTGAGCACTTCGCACATGCTGTGGGCTATCTCGATAAAAGGCTTGATCTTGCAGCCGAGATTCCTTCCCCGTGACACAGTGAATGAGCGTCACGTGGCCGTCGATCTGACCCGACGCCAGGAATTCCTGAATGGTGGCGATGTTGGTGGGACCATACAGATACTGATCTAGCATTTGAATCAGCCAATCCATTTGCAGGGCCTTCACCATGGGCGCTCTAAGCCAAGTGATTCCCCCGTCGTCAGAAAGTCGATCCATGGGCGAAAGCTTGGCTTCGGCGGCTAACTGCATCAGGTCTTCATGGCTCAGGGGGCCGTATTTTTCCTGCGTCGAGGTCTTGATCAAATGCCAGGTTCGAGTGGACATGCGGAGCAGCCTACAAGATGCCTAACTTGCCTGGAAAGGACAAACTTGCCCCGCCGCGCTTGCCAGCAGGGATTCATGGCCTACTCTCGCGGCCCCACTAGACCCTTTATGAAGAAGAAAATCGTCCTCGCTTACTCTGGCGGCCTCGACACGTCCGTGCTGCTTTCCTGGATCAAAGAAACCTATGACGCGGAGATGATCGCCTTTTGTGCGAACATCGGCCAGGACGATGAGCTGAAAGGCCTGAATGCCAAAGCCAAGAAGACGGGTGCCTCCAAGATCTATGTCGATGACCTTCAGGAGGAATTCGCCAAAGACTTCATCTTCCCCATGATGCAGGCGGGTGCCATCTATGAGGGGCAGTATTTCCTCGGCACTTCCATCGCTCGTCCCTTGATCGCCAAGCGCATGGTCGAAATCGCCAAAGCCGAAGGTGCCACCGCCATCGGCCATGGAGCCACGGGCAAAGGCAACGATCAGGTTCGCTTCGAACTCACCACCGCTGCCTTAGCTCCAGATCTGGAAATCATCGCCCCCTGGCGTGACGAGCGCTTCCGCCAGCAGTTCCCTGGCCGCGCGGAAATGATCGCTTACTGCGAAGAGAAAAAAATCCCCGTGCAGGCCAGTGCGAAAAAGCCCTTCTCCATGGATCGCAACCTCCTGCACATCAGCTACGAGGCCGGTATTTTGGAGGATCCCTGGTTCAATGCCGGTGACACCAAGTATCGCGACTACTTCACCACGCTCTCCGTTTTTCCTGAGGACGCCCCAGACAAGGCCGAGTATGTCGTACTCGACTTTGAAAAAGGCAACTGTGTGGCCGTGAACAGCAAGCCCATGAACCCCCTCCAGGTCATGAAGACGCTGAACAAACTCGGCGGCAAGCACGGGGTCGGCCGGGTGGACATGGTGGAAAATCGCTTCGTCGGCATGAAGAGCCGCGGTGTCTATGAGACGCCCGGCGGAGCCATCCTGCACTTTGCCCATCGTCAGATCGAAAGCCTCACCATGGATCGTGAAGTCATGCACCTGCGCGACAGCCTGATCCCCGAGTATGCCAAGCTGGTTTACAATGGCTTCTGGTATGCACCGGAGCGCCTCGCCCTCCAGGCCCTCGTCACCGAAAGCCAGAAAAACGTCTCCGGCACCGTTCGCGTTAAACTTTACAAAGGCGGCATCCATGCCGCAGGTCGCCAGTCGAAGTTCAGCCTCTACAACCCGCACATTGCGACCATGGAGGCAGACCCGACCAAGGCCTACAACCAAGACGACGCCACCGGCTTCATCCGCCTGAACGGCCTTCGCCTACGGGTGAACAGCCAGGTCAATGGCGCGAAGAACCTGGGCCGCTGAAGCACCGCATCCATTGCTCCTGGCGGGGGATTTCTCAGCCCGCCAGGCAGATGGCACGTAACCCTTTGAGCCGCTCATTGCCCTCTTCGATCATGCCAGACCTTTCTCATTTACGCGCGGATTTCCCCATCTTGCACCAGCAGGTCTCGGGTCATCCGCTCGTCTATCTCGATAGCGCGGCCAGCAGCCAAAAGCCACGCCAGGTGATTGATGCCCTGGTTCGCTACTACGAGCGCGATAACGCCAACGTGCATCGCGGCCTCCATGAGCTCAGCAATCGAGCCACCGCGCAATTTGAGGCCGTTCGCACTCAGGTCGCCCGCTTCCTCGGCGCTGAATCGCCCGACGAGATCATCTTCACCCGTGGCACCACGGAAGGCGTGAATCTCATCGCTCAGGTTTGGGCCAATCATTTCCTGCGCGCTGGCGATGTGATCCTCACCACCGGCATGGAGCATCACAGCAATCTCGTTCCCTGGCAGATCGCCGCCAGTCGGTGTGGCGCTGTGGTCAAGTATGTGCCTGTGCTCGATGACGGCACGCTCGACCTGGACGCCATGCAGGCCCTCATGGCCGAAGGTGACGTCAAGCTCCTCTCCTGCGTCCATGTCTCGAATTCCCTCGGCACCATCAACCCCGTCGCTGACATCTGCGCCTGGGCGCGTGCCCGTGGCATCGTTACGCTCGTGGATGGGGCTCAATCCGTCGGTCACATGCCCGTCGATGTTCGTGCCATCGGCGCTGATTTTTATGTCTTCTCCGGTCATAAACTCTGCGCCCCCACTGGCATTGGCGTCCTGTACGGTCGCCGCCAGCTGCTCGCCACTCTTCCCCCCTGGCATGGTGGAGGCGAGATGATCGATAGCGTGACGCTGGAGGGTAGCACCTTCAAAGACGCCCCCGCTCGCTTTGAGGCAGGCACCCCCGACATCGCTGGAGTCATCGGACTGGGGGCTGCCATGGATTACCTCGAAACCATCGGCATCGACATCATCCATCAGCATGGGCGCGAACTCATCCATGCCACGATGGAAAAGCTCAGCGAAGTGCGCGGACTACGCGTCTTGGGGCCACCGCTTCCTGCCGAGCGTGCCACGCTGGCTGCCTTCACGATCGATGGCACCCACCCGCATGACCTCGTGGAATACGCCAACACGAAGGGCATCGCCCTCCGGGGCGGGCATCACTGCACCCAACCGCTCATGCGTCGCTTTCAGGTTCCCGGCACGAGCCGAGCCAGCTTTTACTTTTACAACACGCACCAAGAAGTGGATCGCCTCGTCGAGGTGCTGCACCAAGCCGTGAAATTTTTCTCCTGAGCGCCCATGGCTCCTTCGGACGATCTCCTTGCCCTCTACCAGCAAGTCATCCTGGATCACTCGCGCCATCCCCGGAACCAAGGCAAACTCGAGGGAACTGGCTGCCTGCACGCCCGCGGGCACAACCCCGCCTGTGGCGACGAGGTCGATGTCTGGATTCAAGTGGGCCCTCAGGGGCAGGTCGAGGACATCAAGTTCGAAGGCCAAGGCTGCGCCATCAGCCAAGCCAGCGCCAGCCTCATGACGCTCAAGCTCCAGGGCACCAGCCTCGACACGGCGCGCGCCCTCCTGGCCGACTTCCATGCCCTGCTCAGCGGCCAGGGCCAGGTGCAACACGAAGACGCCCTGGGCGAACTCCGCGCCCTCGAAGGCGTGCAAAAATTCCCCCAGCGCCTCCGCTGCGCCACCCTCGCCTCCAAAGCCGTCGAGCAGCTCCTCGCCGCCTCACCTGCCCAACACGCGATCCAGGAACACCCCGGCTCCCCAAGTGCCCTCTAACCGGGGCATTCTTGCCCCCATGAACGTCGGCATCCGGAAAAACGGCCCCCAGGTTGTGCCGCACGTCACGACGCCAGCTAGTGGTTGAACCGCTGATGGGACGCTCACCGGACGCTTGTGCCTGGTTTCTGTCATCAGCGTCACCTAAGCGTCCCATCAGCGGTTCACTCCGCTTCGCCATCCCCAGACATCACCAAAGAGAACCACGCTGGGGATCCGCCTCTCACCCAAAGCGCCTCCCCAAACGGAGTCCGCAGCTTTTGAATGGGAATCCGCAGTCTGTTCCCATCTCCGCCGGGTGCGTCTTGCCGTGCCAAAGCACCTAGCGCTGCAACCACCCCACCTAGCTCACCTAAGTCGTGAGGGAGAGGTGTCTGAACCGCATCGTGTCGCGGATCTGGTCTTCGAGTTTCATGTCAATAGTTTCACCCAGATTTGCACGCCCCAAAGAGCTTAAATCAACAATCAGGTTGTTAATGAAGCGAATTATGGCAAAAAGCAACAACCAGAAAGCGGCTAAGTCGTTCTTAATCTAAAAAATGGTAGACCATAAGGTTCTTGACGAACAAAACAAAATTGTTTCTTATTTAAATTGTTAGCCGAACCAGAAAACCTCATGGCGGAACCACCATCAATAGTTGACGGCCCAAAGCTCGAAGTCCGTCGTGCTATTGAGTATGACATGCCATGTCCAAAATGCAGGAAGGACATTCGAGTTACACAGATCGAAGCGGGGGCTGTCATCAAGTGTCCGCACCCCAAATGCAACAACGTCACATGGCGACCTGAGTATGTTCCTCCATGGTGGGCCAAGACTTCAAAGTTCATTCTGTCTCTCATAGCTTCATTCATCTTTGGTGTCTCAACATCATTGGTCGCATCCTTCATTTATGAAAAATACACGAAGCCTGCCGCAACCATCACCGAGCCGAATCCATCGACCAAACCCATCACCAAATAAACTACTATGAGTTTGTCCATTGGAGGCATTGACCTCACCGACTCCATTATCAACACAGAGTTTCGCCTTGGTGTCCTTGAGAGGGTCGTGGATCGGCTCTTGCGAGTTGCCCCACTCGGAACCGTTACAGAGACAGATATGAAGAAGATTCGAGAGGAGGTATTGCAGACGCTTCAGAAGAAATATCCAGAAGCAGGCATAACGACCAAAAACGGCTAACAAGAGCACTGCACACAACAGGAGGGGCGCTGTTGTCGTATCCGCGCCCATCGCAATGAGAATATCCATCGCTTCGTTCATGCTTACTCCCGCCCCTCCTGTGTGTGAGTTTGGACGTTAGGCAACTCGAAGCCCGTCCTGTGAATCAATCCTCCCGACATTTCTCTCTCGCGGCGCTCCTACTGTTTGCAGGCTGCCGTCCGCCGTGGGATCACTTTCCTCAGGTCACTCAAGTCGCTCCGAACTACACCTTCACAACGTCCTCGCCCGGCTGCACGTTCCTCGACCGCGGCGGCCACATTATCCTTGGCCCTCACATCGCGAACTGGGAGCTGCGAGGGAAACTTCTTTTTGGCGAGGTCGCATTTCATTCGGACCAGAGTCCTGACCTGACAACCCCGCGCGAGGACATGGGCTTTTTTATAGTCGATACGGAGAGCGGCGAACTCTCCAAGGGTCTTCAAAAATCCGCTTTTGACGAACGGCGGAAATGTTTGGAGCGTCACCCGTGAATCCAACGAGGTTGCCTAACCATGCGCTCCAGCGAACGCCGCCCCAGTGTCACTCAGACTGCTTGCCTCGCGGACTCGGCTGCCAGCCTGAGCGCCACCGGGGCGGCGTCGCTGAGCTTGAGCGTTCGCCTAACTCCACACTCCACTCTACATGATGCTCGACGAAGACGCCAAATGGTTTGAGGTGAGTCTGCGGATTACAGGAGACGCGTTGGACCCTACCCAGTTGGAGAGCTTACTTGGCCTTAAGCCCGACATTCTTGGGATCATGGGACAGCCCAGAATGGGCAAGCAGGGCAGACAGTATGCGCCATATGAGACGAATCTTTGGAGTTACCGTGAGGGGTCGAGTTCGGAGATGGGGTTTGATCAGCGAATTCAGAGCTTGTTTGAGCGCCTTGGGCACAGGGTTTCGGAACTTCAGCGTTTGTCGGCTACTGAGGGTGTGGATGTTGAGTTGTTCTGCGGCTTCAGTAGCGGCAACGGCCAGGGAGGCGACACCCTTCGGCCTGAGACACTGAAGTTACTTGTGGATACTGGGCTGTCGCTGACCCTTGATCTCTATCCGCCAGACATCGACACTTCCGAAGCATACATAGAGGGCACCCCATGAGCATCCACGACCAACCCAAGGCGAACAAGACGGATGCAGGCAACGGCTCGAAGGCTATCTGTCGTGTCGGCAACGTCTTGCGCTCGCCGTCGCCTGATCCGAGACGTTCGCCCCAAAAATGAGCCTCCAGAACAATGCCGCGCTTAAGAGCTTGTTCCGTGAACAAGTTGATCATGAATTGCTCGATTCTGCATACGAGCGCTTTAATGATCTTACGTCACCATTCAGATGCAATCTGTTCGCCTTGCAGATTAGAGAGCTACTTCGATTTGTGGTAGATCGAATCTCTCCAGAGACGGCGATTCAAGAATGTAGTTGGTTTAAAGCAGCCCAGGATTCAAGGTCTGACGCGGACAAGGGTAAGATCACCAGAAGGGATCGCTATCGCTTTGCCATAACCGGAAATATTTCAGATGAGGCTATCGAAGATCATCCTGAGTTGGACACGTCCGTAGCCACTGGTGATCTAGCGCGATTCAGTGGACAGCTTTCGAAGTTCGCTCACATAAGCTCTGGGACATACGCATTATCAGTCGATAAAGCAGATGCATTCAGAACAGAGGTTGAAAGCGTTGTAATAGCGTTCGCTGACACTTTAGTTTCGGTGCGAGAGAAGGCTCGGGATTTACTTTGGAGTCAGGTGGAGAATGCAGTCTATGAAGCGGTTTCTGGTATGGAGCTGGAATCAGGACTCATGGACACTAAGGTTCTCATTGGGAATTTTAGCCTATTAGAACTCCAGGAGACTCATTTGAGTTCATGTGCCCCGTCACTAACTGGTATGGCTGAGGTCGAGATCCAATATGCTATGGGATCAGGGTCTGACACAGACTATGCTGACATGTGGAAGCCCGTCTATTTTGAGATTCCGATTGATCCTGTGACATTAGCGGTGCTAGAGCCAATTGTAACCCTGACAACGCGATTAACGGATGATGAATAATGGCGAACAAAACGGATGCAGGCAACGGCTCGAAGGCTATCTGTCGTGTCAGCCACGTCTTGCGCTCGCCGTCGCCTGATCCGGGTCGTTCGCCCAAAGCACCAAGTCCAATGACCACTGAACAAGCGATTCAATGCTATCGAGTTGCGGATGAGAACCTTGATGGCTGCTCTTGTTTCGCCATCACACCCCGCCTCATCAGGCCTGGACAGTATGGTCCGCTTACTGATGCACACCTTGAGTTGATCACTGCGTTGGACGGAGGTTTTGCAGATGCAGTGCCAGCCGAGAATAGTTTCACAGTCTATCGCGGAGCACCAAGTGAGTTCGTGAACATTGTTCGTGCGTCAGCCGATGGCGTATATCCATCGTTCGTTTCTACTTCACGTCAGATCGGCGAAGCTGTTCGTTTTCTGCCACCATTCCGCCCGAAGTCCGCATTGTTGCGGATTAGCTGCCCCGTAGGCACACGCTTTCTTGATGTTTCTGGTGTTGGTATCGGCACTCTCGAACAGGCCGAAGTGCTCCTCCCACGAGCGAGCAGATTCACTGTTACGGCATGGACACCGACGGACCTTACTGAGTCTGAACGTTTGCTAGTGGAGATGTGTCCTGCCGACGAGTATTTCCACCTCGACCTTATCATCTAGGACCATGATACCACTTGGCCAACAACGGGGCGAACAAAACGGATGCAGGCAACGGCTCGAAGGCTATCTGTCGTGTCAGCAACGTCTTGCGCTCGCCGTCGCCTGATCCGAAGCGTTCGCCCAACGCAACGCTCCTTTCCCTTCACTCCATGAAACCGCAAGACCCGTCCGACGTTTTGCCTAACTTCTCTTCAGACAACAGGCCGCGGAGGATGCTGGAGCCTCGAGTTTCCGGCATGGGGATGGGGGCTTTGCTGTTCCTCGGTCTTGCAGGTCCAGCGCTTTCCTTTGGACAATGGGAGGCATGGGACCTGCTCAGGTGGATGCTCAAGTGTTTTGGTTGGCTTGCTATTTTCTTGGGCTGTCTTGCGGCCATCGTTGATCCGCGTCTTCGAAGCGTTTTGCGTTTCACTCCTTGGGTCTCGGGTCTGTTCACTGCATTCATGGTTTGGATGTGGGTGATCTCCACAAAGCCTATCCTGCAGATAGCGGTTCCCCTGACTTGGCTCGCGCTGGTCACCCTTGGGTTCACTTACCTGCGACTCAAGGTGCCCGAGTTCTTTGGCCTGCCTTGTCCTTCAGATCATCCGATCGCATCGCGAGTGGGGCCAACGCGCGAGAACCAAGCCGAACATCAAAGGCGGCAAGACAGAGCGGAATGAGCGAGCGGCTGACCCTCGGATGAAACAGGGGCTTTGCGCGTGGAGGTCTCTTTTGGCTGGGGCATCGACGACAGTCTGGTGGCTTCGGCATTGCAGGGTAGGCTGCCTGCGGGCATGAAAGGGCCGATGACGAAACAATCCTGGATTGCCCTGCTTCTGATGGTGCCGCTCTTGGTCTTCGGCTGGTCACGGCTGCGGCTGGAGACGGACATCCTGGCCACTTTGCCGGCTGAGGTGCCTGAGGTGCGCGCGCTGAAGTTGCTGCGCGATGGTTTTGCGGGCGGCAACGATTTGATCATCGCGCTGGAGGCCGAGGACGCAGCTGTGGCGGAGGAGGCGACAGCGGCGCTGGCGGCCCGTTTGCTGGCGCGCGTGGATTTGGTGGTGGAGGTGCGCTGGGCACAGCCGATGGATCAGCTGGCGGGTTCGGGGGCGGCTTTGCTGGCCTGGGCTTTTGAAAACGCGGCTCCGGATCGGGTGCAGCGCGTTCGTGCTGGTTTGGAAGGGAAGGGGGTGGAGGCTCAGTTGCAGAAAGCGCTGCGGGAGGTGACGACCAGCCTGGATGCAGAGCGTGTGCAGCGTGCTTCGTATGATCCGCTAGGGCTTTTGGAGGCGCTGGATCTGAGCGCAGCGGCTTCGCTGGAGGGAAGTTTGTTTGGGTTGATGTCGGAAGACGGCACGTTTCGAGCCCTGATGGTGACTCCTGCTTCTGCCATGGGCAATTACAAGGCGGCTGGGGCTTGGTTGGAGCAGATCAAGAGGGAGGTCGCGGCCATCACTGCGGGGCAGGAAGGGGTGCGTGTGGCCTACACGGGGGAGCCCGCTTTTCAGGCAGAGATCGGGGCGGGGATCGAGCGTGACATGTCGAGCACCATCGGGCTGACGGAGGTGCTGATCGCGCTGCTTTTCTGGGTCATGTTCCGTCGCCTGAAGCCGTTGCTTTGGATTCAAGCGCTGGTGGTGCTGAGCATGGCGGTGACGCTGAGTCTTGGTGGCTTGCTGGTGGGGCAACTTTCGCTCATGTCGTTAGGCTTCGCGGCGATCGTGCTGGGCATCATTGTGGATTATGCGGTGCTAATCCTTCAGGAGGCGAGACAGCATCCTGAATTGAAGGCGAAGGAGCTGCGCCGATTGGCTGCGCCAGGCATCGCGGCAGGAGCCTGCACGACGGCAGTTGTGTTTTTGTCCCTGCGGTTCAGTGGTCTGCCGGGTTTGGCAGAGATGGGCCTGTTGGTGGCGCTGGGCGTCGGCGCGGGTTTGGTCGTCATGGTGGGGTTCGTGCCGCGACTGGCTGCTGGCCAGCGGGTGGAGCCACAACGGATGTGGAGGCCTAACGTGTTTTCCAATTCGCGTGTGGCCGTGGTGGCGACCTTGGTTTTGACGATCGGGTCTTCGCTGATTTTGATGCGCTACGGTTGGCCTGTGTTTCAAACCCATGCAGACGCGCTGCGTCCGACGAAGAGTGTGGCCATGGATATCTTTCAAAAGGTTCAGGAAAGGCTGGGTAGGGATCATGAGGCGAGTGTGCCGGTGCTGCTGACAGGCCCTGAGCAGGAGTTGAAGGCTCGTGCCGAGGCTCTGAGGCATCGACTCGATGCTGCCGTCGCCGAAGGGGTGTTGGTTCGTCATGCCGTGCCCTTGTTGCTGATTGGCGATGCCCGCGCGCAAGAGGCCAATGCGGATGTCATTCGATGGTTGATCGCAGAGCAGCCCAGGTTGGAACAGGCGCTGGATGCGGCAGGTTTCACCGAGTCAGCGATGGGCGTGCTGCGCGGCATGGTCAAGGTTTGGCAGAAGGGGGAGGCAGGTGTGGCAGCTAGGCCGATCCTGGATCGACTGCTGGCTTCCGGAGAAAGGGCGAAAGAGGCTGGTCTCCAAGATGGGGAGGCGGTGGTTCTAGCTTCGGTCAGCCTGCCAGGGAAGCCAGGTTTGCCGGATCGTGAGAAGCTGGCACGTCTCCAGGCTCGGTTAGGTGAAGGCTCCGGCGCTTGGCTCGCTGGTTGGGAAACGCTGGGTGGGGCATTGTCTGCGCTGGTTCGGAAGGACTTGAACCAGCAGCTGTTGCCCATCGTGGGATTGATCGCCTTCACCTTGCTGATGACCTTCCGTCATTGGGTCGATCTGCTGCTCTCGGCGTTGCTTCTAGTGAGCGGACTGGGGGCGCTCGCGGCCACGATGAGCCTGTTTGGCCTCAGCTGGAATTTAGCGAGCTTGGCTGCGATTCCGCTGCTTTTGGGCACGGGCATCGATTACGGCATCCATATCCTTTTGGCCCTACGCCGATCTGGCAATGAAGTGCGTTTCGTCCAGTCCACGACGGGGCGAGCGGTGTTCTTTTCGGGAATGACGACCGTGATTGGTTTTTCCAGTTTATTCTTTGCGGGCAACAAGGGCATTTCTAGCCTTGGCCTTGCCTGCTGCGTGGGCACAGTTTGGATTTTGCTAATCGTGCTCTGGTTGCTACCGCATTGGCGACGCTGGTTGTGCTTGGGTTCAAACACGATGGGGTCTCAGCGACCGTAGCCAGGCAGGTATTCGGTGCGCGGGGCGAGGGTCATGCGCACGGGCGGGGCTCCTGGAACGTTGGGTGAAATCGGCCGCAAGCTGGTGGGGCGTACGGGCTTGCGTTGAACCGGGGCAAATCGGGAAGGCGTAGGGGTGACTGCGAGAGGGGCAGGGGATGCGACTGCAGGAGCAAGTTTGAGCTTAGGCTCTTCAGGCTTGGGTGGAGTGCTGGCCACGGTGGCATCGGCTGAGGAAGCGCTTGGTTTGGCAGCAAACCAGCTGCGCTTGGGCTCTTCAGGCTTGGGTGGTGTGCTGGCCACGGTGGCATCGGCTGTGGAAGCGCTTGGTTTGGCAGCAAACCAGCTGCGCTTGGGCTCTTCAGGCTTGGGTGGAGTGCTGGCCACGGTGGCATCGGCTGAGGAAGTGCTTGGTTTGGCAGCAAACCAGCTGCGCTTGGGCTCTTCAGGCTTGGGTGGAGTGCTGGCCACG
>CANNQP010000036.1 GCA_947507875.1 Verrucomicrobiaceae bacterium
GGACACCTCGGTGATTCTGAACCTGTGCTTTCTGGGTCAGGAAGCCTTGCTGTCCCAGCTTTTCGGCACCGTTTACGCACCGCCGCAGGTGGAGGCGGAATTTGAGCGCCTCGCAGCGGTGGATGCCCGGTTTCAGGGCTTGGTGTTTCCCGCCTTCATTCAGCGCTGCCCGCCGAAGACCACGGCGCATGCCTGGGCTCACTCGCCCGTGCTTCATGGCGGTGAAGTGGCGGCGCTCTCGCTGGCCTTGGAGCTGGGAGCCGATCTAGTGCTGATGGATGAGAAGGAGGGGCGTGCCGCCGCGGCGGCCCTGCATCTGCGCACCATGGGGCTGCTCGGCATTTTGGCGCAGGCCCGCAGCCGCTCGCTCATTCCCGCCATCTCGCCCTTGCTGGATCGCCTTCAGGCTGAAGCCCGCTTTTGGATCTCTCCGGCACTCAGGCAGGCAACACTGCATGCCGCTGGTGAAATCGTCTGACTTTTCCGCTCCTCTCATGTCCACTGACAGCATCATTTCCAAAGTCTGGGGCTTCTGCACCACGCTCCGTGACGACGGCGTGGGCTATGGCGACTACCTCGAACAGCTCACCTACCTGATCTTCCTGAAGATGGCGGACGAGTACAGTCGCCCGCCGCACAATCGGAAGATCGGTGTGCCTGCTGAATACTCGTGGCCCACGCTGAAGAAGCTCAAAGGTGCAGAGCTGGAGGTCCACTATGTCACCACCCTGCGGGAGCTGGCGAACCGGCCCGGTATCCTGGGGCAGGTCTTCACCAAGAGCCAAAACAAGATCCAGGACCCCGCCAAGCTGGCCCGCGTGGTGGAGATGGTGGATCAAACCGAATGGGTGACGATGGGAGCCGATGTGAAGGGCGACATTTACGAAGGCCTGCTGGAAAAGAATGCCGAGGATACCAAGAGCGGAGCGGGTCAATACTTCACGCCGCGTGCGCTGATTCAAGTGATGGTGGAATGCCTTCGCCCGCTGCCGGAGAAGACCATCGCCGATCCGGCCTGCGGCACGGGCGGCTTCTTCCTCGTGGCCTATGATTTCCTCAACAAGCCGACGCTGAACAAAGCGCAGAAGCTGTTCCTCAAGAAAGAAACCTTTTACGGCCATGAGATCGTCGCCAACACGCGGCGGCTCTGCTTGATGAACCTGCTGCTGCACAACATCGGCGAGATCGACGGCGAGAGCTGCGTGTCGTCCACGGATGCGCTCATCGCTGACAACGGCAAACGCTACGACTACGTGCTGGCCAATCCGCCCTTCGGCAAGAAGAGCAGCATGACCTTCACCAACGACGAAGGCGAGGAGGAGAAGGACGATCTCGTCTATAACCGGCAGGACTTCTGGGCCACGAGCAGCAACAAGCAGCTCAACTTCCTCCAGCACATCCGCACCATGCTCAAGACCACCGGCCAAGCCGCCGTGGTGCTGCCCGACAATGTGCTCTTTGAAGGCGGCGTGGGCGAAACCGTGCGGCGGAAGCTGCTGGAGAACACCGACCTCCACACCATCCTGCGCCTGCCCACCGGCATCTTTTACGCCAACGGCGTGAAGGCGAACGTGCTCTTCTTTGACAACAAACCCGCCGCCAAGGAGCCGTGGACGAAGGAGGTGTGGTACTACGATTACCGCACGAACATCCACCACACCCTGAAGCGGAAGCCGATGCGGGCCGAAGACCTCGCCGACTTCATCACCTGCTATCACCCCGCCGACCGCCACCAGCGGAAGGAAACCTGGCACCCCGAAAAGAACCCGGAAGGCCGCTGGCGCAAATTCACCCACGCCGAGATCCTCGCCCGCGATAAAACGAGCCTGGACACCTTCTGGCTCAAAGACCAAAGCCTCGCCGACCTCGACAACCTCCCCGATCCCAAAGATCTCGGCGAAGAGATCGTCGAGAACATCGAGGCGGGTCTGACGAACTTCCGCAATGTGCTGGCGGCGCTGGGAGCGTGAGAGGCTGTTTTCCCGAATTTTACTGATTCCGGACTTTGACCTCAGCTCTGTGGCAAAATGACCACGTCACTGGGAGCGGCCATGACGCGGGTTTCGGTGGGGGAGGGTTGGCGAATTTCGCGGGGGTTGGTTTCGCAGATCTTTAGGCAGAGGCCATCCGGCATCTGAAGATCATACTGGACGGTGGCACCGAGGTAGGTGGTGTCGGTGATGCGGCCCGGGAAGTGATTCGGTGAGCCGATGATGGGGCCAAAGCTGAAGGCCTCGGGCCGGATGCAGAGGGTCACGTGGCTGCCGATCGTGGGCTGCCAGTTCTTTTGGCTGGGCCGAGCGCGCACGCGACCCAAGGAGGTCTCGATGTCCCAGGCATGATCTTCCGGCGAAGGGCCGGTGACGGTGCCCTGAATCAGGTTGGCCTGGCC
Source organism: Verrucomicrobiaceae bacterium (assembly GCA_947507875.1). Classification (GTDB taxonomy): domain Bacteria; phylum Verrucomicrobiota; class Verrucomicrobiia; order Verrucomicrobiales; family Verrucomicrobiaceae; genus Prosthecobacter. Next base: position 2,393 of record CANNQP010000036.1, read on the forward strand.
AATGAATTCGGCCACCATCGGGCTGGCTGGGTTGCGATAGACTTCCTCAGGCGTGCCGACCTGAGCAATCTGCCCGTCGTGCATGATGGCGAGGCGGTCAGCCATGCTGAGGGCTTCGTCTCGATCATGGGTGACGTAGATGCCGGTCAGGCCAAACTCTTTGCAAAGACGGCGGATCTCGGCGCGCATCTCATGACGCAGCTTGGCATCCAGGTTCGACAGAGGCTCATCCAGCAGCAGGCAGCGGGGGCGAATGACCAGCGCGCGGGCCAGGGCGACGCGCTGCTGCTGCCCACCAGAGAGCTGCGCGATGCGCCGTGCGCCGAGACCACCGAGCTGCACGAGCTCCAGGGCCTGTTCCACCCGTTGCTTGATCTCTTCCTGCGGTCTGCGGCGCTCTTCGAGGCCGAAGGCGACGTTTTGGGCGACGTTCAGGTGTGGCCAGAGGGCATAACTTTGAAACATCATGCCCGTGCCGCGTTTGTGCGCGGGCAGGCGAGTGACGTCTTCTTCATCGAAAAAAAGGTGACCGCTGTCGGGCTGGTAAAAGCCAGCGAGGTGACGCAGCAGGGTGGTTTTGCCACAGCCACTGGGACCAAGGAGGAAGAAGAGCTCGCCTTGTCGGATCTCGAGGCTGATGCCCTGAAGCACAGGCTGGTTGCCGAAGTTTTTGCTGAGGTTTTGGATCGAGATGCTGACCATGACGGGCTACCTCCGGCGTTGGGTGGCTTTGGCACGGCCTGATTTTTGCTGCGCGCTGCCTAACTCAGAGACGATGCCGTCCAGCACGGCGAGGGCGAAGGAGATCTTTTTGAAGAAGGAGGGGTTGTGCGGCACCAGGATGAAGCGGGGGTGATGGCTCCAAAGCGCACGTAGCTTGCCATCGAGTTCCACGGCTTGTTCCATGGTTTCATTGCGCACGGGATTGCCACCCTCGATCCCCATGCCCCCGACGGCAGCGCTTTCAAAAAAGATGACGGCATCGTAGCGGGCGAGTTCTGCTTTGAGGCTCGTGCCTAAAGCGCGAAAGAAGCCGCGTGGCTCGTCCGGCCAATAGGCGGCTCCATCCACGGTGCCACGGTCGCAGAGCAGGACGCGGTCTGGATACAGGGCAGCTTGTACGTCTTCGAGATTTCGCTGCACGTGGTAAATGGCGCGTTGGGCAGCATGTACGGCGGTCGGCTGACTGACACGGGGAAAACCGCCGCTGAAGACCATGGTGGCGGCTTCGGGCACCAGAACGACCCGCTCGCCGATCTCACGACGGAAAAGATCGGCGGCGGTGGTTTTGCCACCTCCGGGACCGCCGGTCAGGACGATTCGGCAATGGCCGTGGTTCGTGGGTTTCATCATGGTGGAGACTGAGGCAATGCGGGGCAAGGCGTCAAGGCTGGCGGCAGCTTCTCTAGTCGAGGGTGTAAAAAAGCGCGGGCGCCCAGATGGGACGCCCGCGCAGAGGGGATGAAGCAAGCTAAGCTTTGGCTTATTTGGCTTCAGCTTCCGCTGTCACGGCTTCGGCTTCAGTTGCCTCAGCTTTTTGGGCAGGGGTCTTGGGCACGTAGGCGTCCACCCACTCGATGAAGGCCATCGGGGCGGAGTCGCTACGGCGTTGGCCGAGCTTGGTGATGCGGGTGTAGCCACCATTGCGGTCCTTGGAGGCGGTGGCGATTTCTTCGAAGAGCTTCTTCACCAGCTCCTTCTGATGCAAGGTGGCCACGGCCAAGCGGCGGGCGTGCAGATCGCCGCGCTTGCCGAGAGTGACCATTTTTTCTGCCAGTGGACGCACCGCCTTGGCCTTGGCCAAGGTGGTACGGATGCGGCGGTGTTCGATCAGGGAGCAGACGAGGTTAGCCAGCAGGGCCTTGCGGTGGGAGGCATCGCGCTGGAGTTTGGGGACTTTTCTTCCGTGGTTCATGTTCTTGGGTCTCTAGGTCAGTGTTCTTGAAATTAGGGGGGATTACTCGTCGTCGTCACCGCCGTCGAGGTTGTCATCGATGAGCTTAGCGAAATCCATCGCGTCAGCTTCTTCATTGTCCTCAAGCAGGCTACTGCGGGAGAGCAGGGAGACTCCCCCTGGGTTGGCTTCAAGCAGCGCGGAGTCGAACTTCATGCCGAGAGACAGACCCAGCTCGGCGAGCTTTTCCTTGATCTCGGTGAGGGACTTCTTGCCGAAGTTGCGGTAGCGCAGCATCTCGGCTTCTGTTTTCATGGCAAGCTGTCCGACGCTGGTGATGTTGGCGTTGTTCAGGCAGTTGGCGGCACGGACGGAGAGTTCGATCTCGTTGACGCTCATGTTGAGCAGCTTGCGCAGCTCGGCGTTTTCTTCGCTCTGAGCTTCTGGAGCAGCTTCGAATTCCACGGCCTTGTCGTCGTAGTTCACGAACACATCCAGGTGGTGGCGCAGGATGGCGGCCGACTGAAGCAGGGCGTCTTGGGGGGAAATGCGGCCGTCGGTCCAGATGTCCAGCACCAGCTTGTCATAGTCGGTGTTCTGACCCACACGAGTGTTGTCCACGGCGTATTTCACGCGGGTGACGGGGCTGTAGATGGAGTCGATCGGGATCACGCCGATCGGCATGTCGGGGCGCTTGTTTTCTTCCCAGGAGGAGAAACCGCGGCCCACGCGCACTTCGAACTCGCAATCAAATTTGACCTTGCGATCGAGGTGGCAGATGACGAGGTCCTTGTTGATGACTTCGTAATGATTGTCATCCTTGATGTCACCTGCGGTGATGGTGCCATCTTTCTCCACGGAGATGGAGAGGAGGCGAGGCTCCTTGCTTTCACTGTGGTGAAGGAAGCGCACCTTTTTCAGATTCAGGATGATCTGCACGACGTCTTCGATGACGCCAGGGATGGTGGAGAACTCATGTTCGACTCCGCGAATTTTCACCGAAGTGATAGCGGCACCTTCCAGAGAGGAGAGGAGTACGCGGCGGATGGAGTTTCCAAGGGTGTGACCGTAGCCTTTGTCAAAAGGCTCGGCGATGAACTGAGCGTAGGTTTCGGTGGCCGTGGCCTCGTTTTTAACGAGACGGTTCGGCATTTCGAATCGGGCGAGACGAGCTGGCATGTAGGGGAGTATGTTGTGCCGGGTTACCTCCGGGCGAGCCATCCATACCCCTGGGGAGGGGTGGATCCGGAAACCAACGGCGAGTGACACTATCAGAGGGCGGCTCGCGGGGGGCGGGACTATGGGGGCAAGCTTTCCGGGTGCAAGCGGGTTTTTGGCTAGTTTTTTCCTGCTGTGGACCTGGCTTGAAGGGGCACGAAGTCCCTGAGTGGGGTTGCCTGTGGGGCGGGATGCTCTTACTGAATGAGCTGTGATTTTCTTGTTAAGGCATTCTTTTTGCATGGTTCTTCTGCTTGCACTTGGGCCGCTGAAGGCTCAGCCAGCCGAGATCAGCGTCTCGCCGCCACCTCAAGACCGCACGACCATCCTGCGATTGCAGATCTACCTCGATCATGAACTCTTCAGGCCAGGGAAACTGGATGGAGCTGTGGGCGAATTCACTTTCAAAGCCTTGGTGAACTTCAATCATGCACGCCAACGGCAAAACCTCTATGATTGGCGCTTTGCTCTCGACTTGGCGGCGAAAGAGGTGCCTGAAGTGTATGCGTCCTACCTGATCCCGGCGGAGATGCTCAAGTATGTGGACCCGAGTTTGCCGGAAAAGCCGGAGGACCAGGTCGCTTGCCCCTACATGGCCTATCGCAGCTTGGCCGAACTGGTGGCGGAGCGTTTCCACACCGACGAGGATTTTTTAGCCAAGCTGAATCCCGACAAAAACATCGCCCAACTCAAGGCGGGTGATCGTGTCATCGTGCCCAACGCATCCTCCTTTCGTCTGGAGGAGGTGAAGCCCCTGGCCAGCTACAAGAGCGATCCGGCCTTGAGCAAAAACACCGTTGTCATCGACACCACGGAGCGCATCGCGGTCGTCTATGGCCCCACCGAGCGGATGCTGGCAGCCTTTCCCATCACGCCTGGTAAGCCAGAATTCATCCCCTTGGGCGAATGGGAACTCCAGACGATCCTGAACACGCCGACATTTCGCTACGACAAGAAGTTCCTCGACGAAGGGGTGCGTGGTCGCGAGGCCCACCAACTGCCACCCGGGCCCAATAGCCCCGTCGGCATCATTTGGTGCGGCATCAGCAAAAGTGGCATTGGTCTGCACGGTACTGCGGTGCCGCGCACGATCGGACGCAGTCAAAGTGCTGGCTGTGTGCGCTTCGCGAACTGGGACGCCATCTGCCTTCCCCGCTTGATCCGTCCCGGTTCGCGCGTGATTGTGCGCTAATCTTGGATCGAAGGCCGCTGCCACACCGCTTGACCCCTCCCCCCGTCGGGGCTAATACCTGCGCCCCCAAACCGCCGCCTGCTTCCCGGATGCCCATCGAACACACTCGCAATTTCTCCATCATCGCGCACATCGACCACGGGAAGACCACGCTCTCCGACCGATTGCTGGAGTTTACCAAAACCATCTCTCAGCGTGAGCAGCAGGATCAGCTTCTGGACGCCATGGATCTTGAGCGCGAGCGTGGCATCACGATCAAGGCGCACCCGGTCTGCATGAACTACAAGGCCAAGAATGGCCTGAACTATAAGCTAAACCTGCTCGATACACCGGGGCACGTCGATTTCAGTTACGAGGTCAGCCGCTCGCTCGCGGCGTGCGAAGGTGCACTGCTTTTGATCGATGCCTCGCAAGGTGTCGAGGCGCAGACCGTGGCCAATTTGAACCTCGCGATGCAGCAAAACCTGCACGTTATCCCTGTCATCAATAAGGTCGATCTTCCCAGCGCTGACATCGACAAGTGCAAGCGCCAGCTTGAGGACATCCTGCAGCTCCCTGCGGATGAAGCGGTGTCAGCCAGCGCGAAGATGGGCATTGGCATTGAGGATATCTTGGAAGCCATCGTGGCTTTCATCCCACCGCCCAAGGATCCTGGCGATGGCTACCTGCGCGCGTCGGTGTTTGATTCGGTGTTTGATGCCTATCGCGGCGTCGTCAGCTACGTGCGTGTCGTCAGCGGCACCATCATTCGTGGGCAAAAGATCCGCATGATGGCTACCGGGTTGGATTATGAAATCAAAGACGTCGGCATTTTCCGCCCGAAGATGACTGCCTGTGAGAAGCTGGAGGCGGGCGATGTCGGCTACCTCATCGCCAACGTAAAAACCACCGCCGATGTGAAGATCGGCGACACGATCACCGAGACCAAGCGCCCGTCCCCTGAGCCTTTGCCTGGCTTCAAGGAAATTCACCCACTCGTCTTCAGTGGCATCTACCCGGTCAGTACAGATGACTTCGAGGCGCTAAAGTTGGCCGTAGGCAAGCTGCAGATCAACGACGCGGCCTTCACCTTCATGAGCGAAAGCTCTGCTGCGCTGGGCTTTGGCTTCCGTTGTGGCTTCCTTGGTCTTCTGCACATGGAGATCGTGCAGGAGCGCCTGCGCCGTGAGTTCAACATGGACGTGATCTCCACTTATCCGTCCGTCATTTACGAAGTTCGCAAAACCAATGGTGAAGAGATGATGGTGGACAATCCGACCTTCTTGCCGCCGGCGCAGGAGATTGATGAAATCCGCGAGCCGATCGTGAAGGTGAACATCATGATCCCGAACGAGTACATTGGCGACATGATGCAGCTGGTGATGGACAAGCGCGGCCAGGTCAACAACACCGAAACGCTCGATGATCGCCGCGTGCTGCTGCATACCGTCATGCCGCTGAACGAGATCCTCGTGGACTTCAACGACAAGCTCAAGTCCATCACCCGCGGCTATGGCAGCATGGACTATGAGCACGCTGGCTACCAAGCGGCTGAGTTGGTGAAGATGGACATTCTCATCGCGGGCGATCCAGTGGATGCTTTCTCCTGCATCGTGCATCGGTCGAAGGCTGAATTCCGTGGCCGTCAGCTCTGCGGTAAGCTGAAGGAAGTGATCCCCCAGCAGCTGTTCGTCGTCGCCATCCAGGCGGCGATTGGTGGCAAAATCATTGCCCGCGAAAGCATCAGCGCTTTGCGCAAAGACGTGACCGCGAAGTGCTATGGCGGTGACATCACCCGCAAACGCAAGCTCCTGGAGAAGCAAAAAGAGGGGAAGAAGAAGATGAAGGCCATCGGCAAGGTGAACATCCCGCAGGAAGCCTTCATCGAGGTGTTGAAGAACAACTGATGCCTTGTCGTTTTTGCTGCGACGAGGTTGTTATTCTACCAGCCTGAGTTCCAGCTGGGAGGTCTCGATCATTCGGCTCGCCAGGGCAGGCAGATCATCGGTCATCGCGATACCGGGCAAGTTCCAGGTCAGCATTTCCCATTCCAGCCGCAGGTACTCCGCCGCCGCACTGGCCAGGCTGAGTTGGAAAAAATGCGCCACACCTGCCCACACCGTCAGGAAGTGACCGGGGGACTCGCCTGCTTGGCAGACAACTCGGTAGCGGCCCAGCCAGCCCTGATAGCGAGCGTGGCGTGTGGCTTGCAGCAGCAGCTCCCCTGCTTGGGTGCTGCGGTTGCTTTCATCTTCAGACAAACTCGCGGTAAACGCCAGATCAGCTGCAATCACGGCCTGAAGATCACCCTTTGCCGATGCTTGCCAAGCCTGGAGAAAGTGCGCGCGTAGGGAAGTGGGCAGGCGTTGATGGCCAAAATCTGACCAGAGGGCATGAGCCGTTCCCGCACGAGCGGTGCGAAGCGGACGGCAGTGGATGGCGAGGTTTTTCCGGCGAATGCCCGCGAGCAACCACCGCACCCATTCCAGCCCTCGGGCAAAGTCTTCCACAGCCTCCTCTTCTGGTTCCTGGGCCTCGGCGAGCACCGTCAGGTTGCGCAGTGGCGGTGGCGTGGATTCTCCACCCGCGGGCAGGCGCGGCTCAGCATCGTCCATTCGTTGCAGCAGGCGGATCATGAGATGGAAATCATGCCTTTCGATGAGTCGTGAATCAAACGCTTTGGCTCGGGAGTGGGAGTCCCGAATCCATGGATTCGCACTCCATCGCACATCCAGCGAGGCTTTGCCCCAAAGACGGAGCCATCCTCGCTGGCCTGCAATTCACTCAGGTCAGCGGCACGGTGTGATACTCCAGCGCCCATTCCCGCATGTAGCGGACGTGATTTGGCGTGAAGCGGTAGATGATCAGCTCTGGATTGTCTGGCGTGCGCAGGTAGGCACGCAGTAGCGGGTTGCTGTCCCAGATCTCCTTCAGCAGCGAGGCGTCGGTGACGAGGCTGGCCTCGGCCGTGATGCGCACTTGGTGGTGGTCGTCATCGGTGTAGCAAAGTTCAGCCTTGGGGTTGGCTGCGAGCTGCTCGGTCTTCGCGTAGCGGCGGAGATTGGCCACATAAATGGTAAAGCCATCCGTTTTTACCGGAGAGATAGGTCGCAGACGTGGTTGGTCGCCTTCCACCGTGGCGAGCATGGGGAATTTGGCACGCTTCATCGTGGCGAGGGCGAGTTCGCGGACTTCAGCGGGATCGACGGGCTTTGGCTGGGGCTGGGACATGATTAGAACCGATACGTCACGCGCAGGCGGAACATACGAGGTTCGATCGGGTGAACGTGGCGGCCACTGACCACGCCGGTGCCGGGATTGCTATCGTAGGCGTAGGCGATGTCGTAGTCCTGGCGGTTCAGCAAGTTCAGGCAATCCACGGCAGCTTCCCAGCTCTGACGGCGGTAGCCCAAGGTGGCATTCACGAGGATGCTGTCGCGACCCTGGATCGTGTTCGTCTCCTCCAGCGGGCTATTGGCAAAGCAGCGCACCCGTGCGCCAGCGAAGAAGCCGTCATCATTCCCCTGCGCACCCAAGGTGAAGCCGCCGCTGAACATGATGGGGATGCTGTTCGGGATGTGGTCTGCATCGTCCGGCACATCGCGCAGTCGGGCGTGCGTGAGGGCCAGCTCCAGATCTGCGCTGAACCATTTCACCGGTCGCCAGTAGCTCGCGAGCTCGAGGCCGTAGCGGTCGCTGCCGGGGCCGGGTTCATTGGTGCCAGCATCGCCCACGTAGATCAGCTCGCTGTCGCTCTGCAGCCAAAAGGCAGCCAGGGTGGTCGTCAGTGTCGGCACGACCTGGGTGCGCAGCCCGATCTCAGCCCCCATCGTGCGCACCAGGGCATCGGCAGGATCGCGCGCGGCAGTCACCCCACGCGCATCATTGCTGTGAAAGCCGGTGCCGAAGTTCAGATACAGCTCTGTCTGCTTCCAGGGGCCAAAGATGGCGCTGAACTTCGGACTGATGATGCCTGCCATCTCGGCGTCTTGACCCTCGACGCTGCTGGACTGCGGCTCGAAGTGATAAAGATCCCCACGCAGACCCAGCACCGTACGGAACCAGGGCGTCCAGCGGGTCAAGGCCTCACCATACAGACCGATGCTGCTTTCCAGAATGTCATCCTGCCGCACCTGCGACAGGCGCTGGCGCTGACGCGTCTTCCACAGGCCGATGCCGTCGATGATGTCCGTGCGGGTTTGCAAGCCCAGCGTCAGGTCGGATTCGATGCCAAACAGCTCCCGCTTTTCCCAGGTGCGGGAAAGATTGCCGCCCAGCACCCAGCGCTGCTCCGCCTGCTGGAACTGGTCTCCATTCACAGGATCATCCAGGAAGAACGTGAAGTTCGAGTAGAGATCGAGCATGTAGTAAATCGCGTAAGCGTTCGCGCGCGTCACCACATCCTCATCGCGATGCTCAAAGGCCACGTTCACGCTGTAGCGTTCGCTTGCCCCACCTGCGGTCGGGTCCATCGTGTCGTAGCGGCCTAGCCTGCCGTTGTTGAGGAGCGCCTCTGGGATCTGATCCGTGCTGGTCCAGCTGCCACGGTAGCCCATGAAGGTCACGCTTAGCTTCGTGTCCACGTCCTGCTTGAACCAGCGCAGCAGACCGTTCCAGCGGTTGAACTCCTCCGGCTGCTGCCAGGGGCCGTCATAGTAGTTGTATTCCAGCGCATAGGTCAGGCCCTGGCTCACGCCTTCTTCCGCCGACTTCGCCCAGGGCAGAGTGCCCGCCATGAGCGCGCGGTAGTAGTTGTACGCGCCGAACTCCAGCCTCACCAAGTTCTGTGGCATCACATCCCACAGCAGAAAGTTCGCGCTGCCTGCGGTACTCAGGTCACCGTCAGCCGCCGTGTAGCTGCCCTTGGCATAGTCGATCGCGCTCACCAGCTCCGGGATCAGCGGGTTCAGGTCCGTGTAGCCCTGGCCGTGCGCGTGGGTGCGCATGTTCAGCGGCATGCCTTCCAGGCTGATGCTGAAGTCGGTGCCGTGATCTAGGTTGAACCCGCGCAGGAAATACTGGTTCGCCTTCCCCCCGCCCGCGTGCTGGGTGATCATCATGCCGGGGATCGTCTCCAGGATCTCGCCACGCCGCATGAGGGGGCGAGAAAGGAAATCCGCTGGTGTCGCCCGTCCCTTGCTAGCGGTGTCGGTTTGCCCCAGCAGGTCGTCTGCTTTGCCTTCGATGACGATTTCCTCGAGCACCCGTGTCGGGGGCGGCGGTGTTTCTGGTGGCTGAGCTAGTAGCGCTAGCGGCAGAGAAAGGGTGAGCAGGCAGAAAGGTCGGGAAAGCATGGAATCGGCAGGAAAGTCCGCCGCCTCTGACGACTCCCCACGACCTAGCCCACAAAAAAGTCTCATTTGCTCGGCCAAGGTCCATCTGCATCGTCCTTAATCATTCTTCGTCCCACCAGCGCAGGAGGGTCTGGCGGGCGCGGTAAAGGCGGCCTTCAATGGCGCGGGCGGAGCTGCCGAGGACTTGGGCGCATTCTTCGTGGCTGAGGCCTTCCAGGCTGGTCAGTACGAGGGCGGCACGGTCTTTTTCGCGCAGCAGGGCCAGGCCGCGATGCAGCTTCAGGAGTTCGCTTTGCCACTCGGCACTGGTGTCGGGCGATTGCTTGGGGCATTCAGGTGGGCTGGGTACCTCTTCCAACGCCACGGTGTTGGCTTTCTGGCGCGAGGCGCGGGTCTTGGCTCGGTCGCGGCAGAGGTTTAGGGCGATCTGATACAGCCAAGTGGAGAGTCGGGCACGGCCTTCGAATTCGGGCAATGCCTGCCAGGCGTGGACAAAGGTGTCTTGGCACACTTCACGTGCATCTTCCCCACAGCGAAGCCAGCGACAGCAGAAGCCAAAGAGCCGCGCTTCATGCTGGTGGACGATCCACTCAAAGGCGGCCATGTCGCCTGCCTGGGCGGCACGGAGCTTCACCTGCTCCAGACTCAGGGGCGGAGCGGTGGGGGCCTCAGACTCCGTGAGGAGCAGGCGGTCAAGGCTCGCGAGTGAGGCTGTCATGGGTCCAGTCGAGGAGTCGTGCGGCCTGGGCTGGCCGCAGGTGGCGCTTCATGGCGAAGAAGTGGTCGAGCGTCACGCGTTGCAGCTCGGCCTGCCTTTGGGTGAGACGATCGAGCGCGGTTTGGAGGGTGGCTGAATGGGCGTCCTGGGTGCGGATGGCCTGCGCGAGTTCCAGGCCGGCGGTGCGGATCGCGGCCTTCAGGCGGGTGCGTTCTTGCTCAAATTGACCTTCCAGGGGTTCCAGGGCGGTGTGTTGCTCGGGGGTGATGTCCAGGTGTGCGTGCATCCAGGCGTGGAAGTCGGGCTCCAGGTGCTGGCGCTCGGCGTGATTGAGGCCATGGCGATGCAGTGCCCAGTCGGTGACCTGCCAGGCGGTGAGGCCGGCGAGCAGCATGGAGCAGAGCACGGAAAGGCTGAGCCACTTCAAGCGCACGGCATTCATGGGCGGAGACCTCCGGATGATAAATCCAACCGAGGTGGACGCAGGTGGGTGGGGTCCTGGGAGGCACGGAGCCAGCCCACCGAGACCGCAGTGACGACCCCGGAAAAGACACCGAGGGTCAGGAGCCAAAAGACAAAGGAGCGCCAGCGTCGCTGCCGCCCTTCATCGAACCGAATACGCTCCATGATTTGGCTGGGCAAAGAGGGGCCTTGTCCCTGATCCAGATCCGCCGCACGGCGTAAGATGGAGTTCAGGTCAGCGTCGTTCATGATGATCAGGCAGGGCAGGGAGGTGACTCGGTCAGGGGCGTGCTCTCGGGTCAAATCGTCAGCGCGGCGATGCGCTGCATGACTTCATCCGCGAGCTTTTGATAGAGTTCGCGGTCTTGGGGGATATCTTTCGGCAGCTCAGGCTGGTATCTTTTGCCCACGACCAAGGTCACAGCGGCTGGGCGGAGGAATTTGGCCCCGCGCGGGTAGGCCTCGTAGGTGCCATAAAGCCTCACAGGCAGCACGGGCGCGCCTGTCTTGGCCAAGAAGAGACCCACACCGGCCTCGGCCGCGCCCAGGCTACCGTCCGGACTGCGGGTACCTTCGGGAAACATGAGCACTTTTTTCCCTGACTTGAGTAGCCGGATGGTGGCCTTCAGGCTGGAGGTGTCGGGCTTGTCACGGTCGATCGGGATGGCCTGCCACTGGCGCAGGATTTTGCCTGCCAGGGGGTGATCGAAAAGGGTCTTGCGCGCGAAGTAGTGGATGGGTTCATCGAAGACCTGGCCGACGAAGGGGGGATCGAGAAAACTAACATGATTCGCCGCGATGATGGCGCTGCCGGAGAATCGCAAATTTTCGGCCCCTACAATCCTGAAGTCATACCAGCCACGAGCCAGTGTGCGAAAGACTTTGTAGCCGATCCAGTAAGAGAGATTCATGGGGAGGCGGCGGGTTGAGGCAGTTACGGCAGGCGATCCAGCACGGCCTGGACGGCCTGATCGAGGGTGAGGTGGCTATTGTCGATGACGATGGCTCCTTCGGGCACGACGAGGGGAGAGGTCTTGCGCGTGCTGTCCAGGCGGTCGCGCTCAGCCACCTGGTCTTGGTGGCCTTGGGCCCGGCGGCGGGCGGCGCGGACTTCTTCGCTGGCGTCGATGTAGAACTTCGTCGCGCTATCGGGGAAGACCACGCTGCCAATGTCGCGCCCCTCCATGACCAGGGGGCCTAGGTCGGCTAGGGCGCGCTGTTCAGCCACGAGACGCTCGCGCACCTCGGGCACACGAGCCACGAGAGACACAGCGCGGTTCACGGGGTCGCTGTTGAGCTCCGCGTCATCAAGCACGCGGCCATTGACGCTCACCTGGGTGCGGCCCTCGACCACGGGAGATTCTAGCTTCAGCTCGGCGGCTGCCTGACGTACGGCTTCCGCATCCGCAGGGTCTGCCCCAGCGGCGATCACGGCCCAGGTCATGGCCCGGTACATGTTTCCCGTGTTCACGTAGATGGCGCTGCGACGGGCAGCGACGAGGCGGGCGACGCTGCTTTTGCCGGAGGCAGCAGGGCCGTCGATGGTGATGACATTCGGGAAGGGCATGTGACTCATGCGTGAACCGGGGAGGCTGGCATGGTCAAGAGGCAAGTTTTGCCAAGATGCAGCCTTTCTCCATCACGTGGCCGCGATCCACCGCTGCCAGAGACGCAGCCCGGGCGGCAGGAGGGCAAAGCCGCACGCCAGAGGCATCGACACGTGGCTGACGGCCAGCGCATCCACCAGGGGGATGCCTGCCAGCAGCAGCCCCACAGCCTGACCGATGGAGGGGCCACCCTGGCGCATGACGCGCAGCGCATTCAGCACCCAGACAGCAAAGAGTCCTGGCAGCAGCAGCGGCGCGAGCTGAGAAAAATCCCCCAGGGTGGTCATGCCTTGGATGGCCAGGTTGAGGGTCTTCCAGGTGGGCGGCAGGGCAGGGATGCAAAGCAGTCCGATGGACAGCAGACGGCTTGGTAGCGGCACCGTGCCTTTTTTTGCCTCCTGCCGTGCCACGAGCGTCAGGCCCACGATGTAGGAACCCAAGATCAACGCGGGAGCCTGATGAAAATGCCAGGGCTCGTGCGCAGAGGTCGCCATGAGAAACAAAAGAACGCGGCAGGCCCCCATGACCCACACGGCACCGCTCCACGGCTTGTGGTAGAGATCGTAGAATAAAATGCAGGCCACCAACGCGCTCGTGATGCCCATGTGGGCAGTCGCCAGCAGCACCGCCATAGCCCAGCCGACTGCCATCATGCCCAGCCCCACGGCCCAGGCCGTGCTTAACCGGACCTGCCCCTGGGGGATCGGCCGCTCCTGCCGGTGCTCTGCATCGAAGCGTGCATCCGCCGCATCGTTTAGGATCATGCCGCCTGTGTAAAGCAAGGAACCTGCTAGCAGTAGCCAGCCCAGCCGCGGCTCCACCAGTTCCCCTCCTGCCAGCAGCCAGCCTGCCGTGACGTTGGTCCAGACAGTGGGAAGGTTGGAGATGCGGGCGAGCTCGAGCCAGGCGCGGATCATGCCACACCCTTGGCCGCAGGCTTCCACAGGCGGCAACCCCTTTTCGCAGCGGAGTGTTCTGCTGGATTGACCGGACGGGCGCTTCTGCTTTCATGCGCGCTGCTGCATGAGATCTGCCTTCATCGACAAACTGCTGAAACGCATGGACCGCCTGGAGCCAGGTGAAGTCCAGGGGGTGGTGCTGGAGCTGATGAAAGAAAAAGGCTTTCTGGAGAAGGTCTTCAAGACTCTTCAAGAGGGTGTGATTCTCTTGGATACCGAAGGCGCGGTGACTTACGTGAACCCCGCTGCCTGCCTCTTCTTTGGGCTGCAAGAGCAGCAGGTGCTGGGGCAAAAACTCACGCAAGGCATGCGCGGTCTGGATTGGAATGAGCTGCTGAAGCCAGGCACCGTGGTCAGTCGCGACCTAGAGGTCTTTTATCCCGAGAACCGCTACCTGAACTTCTACATCACCAGCATCGATGACGACCAGCCGCTTGGCTTTGTCATGCTCATCCGCGACGTCACGGAAACCCGCAAGCGCACAGAGCAGCAGCTGGAAAGCGAGCGTCTCAATGCCTTCACCCTACTGGCGGCAGGGGTGGCGCATGAGTTGGGCAATCCGCTGAACTCCCTGACCATCCACCTGCAACTGCTGGAACGTCGGCTGAAAAAGATCGGCAAGTCCGGGGATGCCTTGCGGGAGCACCTCGACATCGCCACTGGCGAGATCAAGCGCATGGACACCATCATCAGTCAGTTCCTGGCTGCCATCCGCCCTACCAAACCACAGCTCCAGCGTGGGCACATCGCCGATTTGGTCGAGGAAAGTGTGCGCTTCCTAAAGCCCGAATTGGATCAGTCCCGCGTGCGCGTGAAGCTCGATCTGCGGAAAGACATGCCGGAGATGCTGCTGGACCCTGACCAGATGAAGCAGGCGGTTTATAACCTGATCCGCAACGCAGGGCATGCCATGCCTACCGGGGGCACCTTGACCATCAGTGGCAGCTACACCGATTTCGAGGTCCGGCTGGCTTTTGAAGACACTGGCAAGGGCATCACCGCCGAGCAGATGGGTCGCCTCTTCCAGCCCTTCTCCACCACCCGCCCTACCGGCACCGGCTTGGGTCTGCTCATTGTCCGCCGCATCATCCGTGAGCACGGCGGAGAGATTGACATCGAATCCCGCGTTGGCCAAGGCACGCGCGTCAGCCTCTGGCTCCCCCTCGTGGAACGCCACATCCGCCTGCTGGGAGAAGGGGAGCCTGCCTCTGCCGAGTCAGGCCCTGAGGGGGCGGAAGGCAGGCAGCAAGCGGGTGACTGAGGTCCTGAATCACTCCGGCATGAATAAGGCTCTGCATCCCATGAGATGGGGCGAGCCCCTTCGCATGGCTTGGCAGCCCCACCGCGCCATCAGGACATTGCTTGGGTTAGGCTGCCCTCATTTGGCCAAGAAGGTGGCTAGTTCTTGACCCGTGCTGCTGTCCCAGAGGCGTAGGATGCCTTGCTGGTCGCCAGCGAGGATGCGTTCGCCGTTTTGGGTAGCGCAGAGGCTGTGAAGGAAGCTGCTGGCACCGGCGAGCTTTTTCAGCTCAGTGCCCTCGGTCCGAAGGAGACGCACCTGGGGATCTCCTGCGCTGGTGGCCATTTGATCGGTGGCCCCTAGGTAGCGAATGGCGGTGACTTCTTTGTCCCAGCCATCGACGTTTTTGCGACGTTCGCCGGTGGTCCAATCCCAGATTTTGACGACGTTATCAGCACCAGCGCTGCTCAGTACACGGCCATCGGCACGCCAGGCTAGGCTCAAGACGTGGTGCGTGTGGCCTTCGAAGTTCTTGAGGATCTTGCCGCTCTGAACGTCGGTGACACGCAGAACCTTGTCGGCTCCTCCGGACGCGAGCAGTTTGCCGTCAGGGGAAAAGTCGAGGGCCAAGACGCTGTCGAGATGGTGTTCGGCCAAGGTGCGGGTGAGGCTCCCCGTGGTCATCTTCCACAGGGTGATGTCACCGCTGCGAGAGGGCTCGCCCGAGCCGACGGCAAGGGTTTGACCATCGGGGCTAAAGCTAAGGCTGTTGGCGCGATCGCTGATGAGGGATCGACCCTCGCCAGTGCCGAGGCGGCGAAACAGCTTCCAAGTGATTGCAGTGCCACCGGGGGTGATGGGCGCACCATTCAGCGTGCTCCAGGCGCGTAGGCTACCATCCTCGAGCGTGGCGATGAGTTCGAGACCGTTGGCGCTGAACTGAAGGGTGCGCGCTTTTTGCATGGCGGGGCCGGGCTTTTGCAAGGCAGCAGTGGCTTGCGTGGCAGCGACTTGAGCGCTTGCGAGACTGGCCTTCGCTTCGGCAAGAGCTTGCTTGGCTTTTTGTTCGCTGCTGGTGACGTTCTGGATCTCGCTCTCCGCATCGGCGACAGCCGTTTGGGCTGCCTGAAGGGCGGCTTCGGTGCCGGGGGCTGGGGTAGGGCTTTGGGTGGGTGATTTTTTGATTGGGTTGGCTAGCTTTTGCTTGGCTAGGTTTTGCTTGGCTTGGGTGAGCAGTTCGTGGGCTTTTTTGAGGCGAGTGGTTTGTTCGGCGAGGAGAGTTTCAGCACGCTTGAGTAGCTCGCTGCGTGCACTGACCTCCAGGCTGCTGCGTGTGGCTTGGTATTGGTTTTGGCGTGTGCTGAGGGTGGTGGGGAGATCGCTGCGGATGTGGGCGACGAGGCTGCCAGTGCTGGTTTGCGTGAGCTTGATGCTGTGATCTGCCTGCTGGGTGGCGCTGAGCTTGGGGTGGCTGGTTTGCCGGTGGTTGGCTTGCTGGGCGGGGGGCTGCTTTTTCCAAAGCTTCACCTCGCGGAAACTTCCGGTGGCCAGCCATTCGCCATCGGGGCTAAACGCGAGCGATTGGATGAGATCGCGATGAGCGAGGCTGGGCTGTGGCAGGGCAGGGTCGCCTAGCTTGTTGATGAGATGCTGCGTGGGAAGATGATAGAGGCTAATCTCGTTGGCGCGGGCGGCGACGGCGAACTCGCCATCGGCGGTGGCAGCGAGGGCATAGATGGGCTGGACGTTGGTAGGCAGGGGTTCCCAGGTGATGACTTTGTCGCGCTTGGGTGAGGGCGTGGCACCCTGGTCGATCCACTCCTTGAGCAGAGTGAGCTGGGCCGTGGTGAGCGCCACGGCACCGACTTTGTTGCTCTTTGGTGGCATCTCGGAGTCCCAGCTTTGGGCTGCGGCTTGGTAAATGAGGCTTTCACTGCCTTTGCCAGGAATGATGCCCTTGCCATTTTCGCCTCCTTTTTCCATGAGGACGGCAGTCTCCATGTTGAGGTCGCCTTTGGTGGTGGTTTTGTTATGACAGGGGATGCAATTGTCTTTCAAAAAAGGCAAGATGCGCGTGTCAAAGTCGATGGGCGCGGCGCGCAGGCTGAGTGCGCATAGGCTGATCAAAAGAACGACTCTCATGGCTTCGTAGGCGCGGTGAGGTGAAGGCGGAAGGGATTGCTGCAGATCAAGAAAGTGGCGTCTTTGGCAGTGGCTTTGGCGCTGAGGTCTTGCAGGGCTTTGTCTGCCTCTGCCTTGGTTATTTCAGCGGCTTTCACGAGTTCCGCTGCCTGGGGCGTTGCGGCAGTTTTGGCTTGGTGGAGTGCTGCGGCGGCGGCTTTGGCCTTTTGGTGTGCAGCGGCCAATTCTTCCGCGAGGCGTTGGATTTTCATTTTCGCGGGGCCTTGTAAAATGAGGCCATAGTCGCCGACAGCGAGTTTGAGTGGCTTGAGGTCCAATACCAATTTGCCGCTGTTGGCCTTGGCCGCGATATCTGCCGTGGCAGCTTTGGTGGGATCGCCAAGGCCATGGACACTGAGTTTGAGAGCATCGGTGAAGTCTGCATGGCGGCTGACCTGCAAGGGAATCTCGATTTTGCCATCGACGGCGGCGGTGAAGGTTTCTGTGCCAAGCGTTTGGACGAGGGCAGGTGTGCTGAAGGTGCTGACACCGATAGCGGGTGGGCCGCCGTAGCGGATGAGTGCGGAATCGCGTGTGCTATCTGCGACGGGAAAAAGCACCGTGGCGGATTCAGTGGGAAGATTGAGCAAGAGGCCACTGGGAGGTGCGCTGGGTGCCGCTTGAAACGCGAGGTAACCGACCGACTGGCCGCTGCCGATGAAGCCGCCCAGGCAGGTCAGTCCTTCAGCCACTTGCTCTTGTTTGAATTCGACAGGCGGACTGAGGCTAGTGCGATTCAAGGCAGCGACTTCGAGCGCAAGAATGCCGCCACGCGTGACATTGGCCGTGCCGAGTTGGGCGCTGCGGGCATTCGCTGCATTCGGCAACTGAGCCTGGAGGGCGACGAGCCTGCGCGGGCTATCCCGTCGCAAGCGCAGTTCAAAAGGCAGATGGGTGGCGAAGTTATCGCTGAGATGTAAGCGCAGGGTTGCATCAGCCTTGGCTTCGTAGGCATGGATGGGATCGCGGTTGTCGAGTCGGAGGCTCGGTGCAGGGGTGAGCGCTGGGGCGTCGGCGATTTCAGCGAGGGCTGACGTGCTGCCATCGGGCTTCACGGTCTCGATGAGCAAGTGCGGATCTGTGGCATGACCGAGCTGATGAGAAAGGACCTGGATGACAAAAGAGTCCCCTTTTTTGACGGCGAGCTCAAAGGTCGATGAGCCATCACCAAAGGTGCCTTGCACGGTTTCAGGTAGATGGATGGGGCGGATCGCTTGGCCATGAGAGAGGGGCCCGTTTGCAGGCGTGGCAGGGCTGAGGGTGAGTCGGAAGCCAAACTCCTCGCCGCTGCGGTGCATGAGCTCATGCAGACGCAGCCAGTAGTCGCCATGAGCAGGAGGGGTGAAGCGCAGCCTGCTGTTCTTCATGCGGGCAAGCTCCCGCCCCTTTGCGTCGAAGACCGTGGCCACCAGCTCTGTGCGTGTGTCGAAGCGGTGGCCATGGTAGTGGGCTTGCAGGGGTTGATCACCAGGGGCTTGAAAACGAAACCAGAGTGGCGCGGGAGATGTGAAGTGGCCCTCGATTGCCGTGTTCAGGAGGATAGGTTGCGCGCTATCTCGCCGCGTGTTGGTGCCACGGCTTGGCACCGACGGGTGGGGGGCGATCTCGAACACACGCGGATTGCTCACGCCCCAGCGCCCCACCAAACGCAGGTCGTAGAGGCCTGGCGCTAGGGTTTCGGGTAGGGTGAGTTTGGCCTGATGGATCGTGCTGATCGGTAAGCGATGTTGGCCCAAAAGGATCGCCAAAGGTGCATCGAGGTCGGTGCCACGCAGCGTGAGTTGGATCTGAGTGCCAGGCTTGGCCCCGAGAGGGCTGATGCTGCTGAGCACGGGCGAGGGTGCGGTGATTTGACAAAAAGCCGCGGCCGTGAGGGCGAGAAAAATGCTGAATCCAAGTCGTGATGAAGAAAAGCATCCTGGCCTGGAGATCACAAAGCTTCCGGCTTCGGCTCGTTGCCTGAATGGGTAAAGAAACATGCAGTCCAACATACGTTGCGTTCGGGGGGCTCTTTGCCGAAGGGGAATCACATCTCAGCCTCGGTCTTGAATGAACGAGGCTTCCGCGAAGATCGCCGGGCATCGGTTCATCAATGATTGAACAAGAATTCCTTGGTGTTGAGTAGGACCCAGAGGATGTCCTCGAAGGCTTCTTTCTTGCTTTGCATCGCAGCCTCACCGCTTTTGCCCTTGGTTTTCTTTTCCAGATGCGCGAGGCCGAGCTGGAGTTCGTTGGCTGTTGGATCGCGGCTGAGGGCGATATGGTAAAGGTCTGTGAGTTTGTCGTCGTCGGGACCTTGCCCTTGCGTGAGTTGATCGGCGCGGCCTTGTTTGCGTGTCAGGTTGGTTTGGATCTCGGCAGCATTCAGCAGGTGCAGGCTCTGGGCCAAGCTAGCCTCTTGGGTGCGTTCACATTCACAGGCGCTGGAGGAATCGGGACGTCCAAAGACGCTGAGGAAATAGGTCGTCTGATTGAAGCTGTTGTCGGGTAGGGCGACAGCACGTGTGCCAGGAGCCTGACCGGGAAATTGGCTCTCGACATCGAGCAAGGTGCTGACGGCGTCATACAGGACTTCTGCGTTTAGGCGTTTGGGGTAGTAACGGCTGAAGTTCTGGCGATCCTTGGCATTGTGCACGTTGGGGGTAGCACTGAGTTGATACGTCGTGCTGGTCGTGATGGTGCGAATGAGTCTTTTCAAATCGTATCCGCTTTTGACAAAGTCTGTGGCAAGGGCGGAGAGGAGTTCGGGATTCACTGGCGGGTTGGTTTCCCGCATGTCATCCTCGGGCTCGACGAGGCCACGATTGAAGAAGTGTTTCCAATACCGGTTCACGAGGGTATGAGCGAAGAAGGGGTTGTCTTTGGCGCTCATCCAGTCGGCGAGGGCACGCCGTGGATCTTGCTCTGGTTTGAGTTTGAGAGCATTGCCACCCAGGCTGGTGGGCAGCACGGGTTGCTTGGTGCGGATGTTCAGGCTTTTGGCCTCACCTCGCTTGTGGTAAATGAGTTCCTCTCCCGTGAAGCTGGAGGTCTTGCGGCCCACGTTGGCAAAGAAGGCGGAGAGGCCGTAGTAGTCCTGCTGACTCCATTTTTCGAATGGATGATGATGGCATTGGGCACATTGCATGCGGGTGCCGAGGAAGAGCTGCGCGGCGTCCTCCATTTGCTGTTTTTCTTCCTTGAGCTGACGATACCAAGCAACGGCTGGATTTTCCTCGATGTCACCTGCGGCGACCAAGACCTCGCGAACCAACTGGTGGTAGGGCTTGTTGTCGGCGATGCTATCGCGAATCCATTGCCAGAAAAGATGAGTGCCGCGCGCGTAGGTGGGCTGGGTGCGTTGATTGCGAAATAGAGCGCTCCATTTGTTGGCAAAGTAGTCGGCATACTCTGGGCTATCGAGCAGGCCACCGATGAGATCGGCGCGTTTGTTAGGGGCTTTGGAGGCGATGAAGCTTTTCATCTCAGTGGCCGTGGGCAAGCGACCGGTGATATCCAGAGTGGCACGGCGGATGAAGGTGCCGTCGTCCGCGATGGAGGAAGGAGGGATGCCGATGGTCTTGAGTTTGGCAAAAACCAGGTCGTCCACAAAGCCCTGGGAGGGGGGAAGGTGGTCCACGGGTGCGCCGAGAGGCACGGTGGCTCGGAAGGTGCTGACTTTGCCTTGATAACGCACCATCACCGCAACGTCGCCAGGTAGGTCAAAGAGCTGAACGAGGCCAGTTTCGTTCGTTTCTGCCATGGCTTTTTCGTTTGCCTCATAGAGCGCACGCTTGGTCACATCGCGGGTTGATCCGTCGCTGTAATGGGCGGTGACCTTGAGCTGCTGGCGGCCTTTGAGCGGCAGGGTGAGCTTGGCTGGCTGCACGCTGATGTGGTCCATTTTGGGATCACTGTCTTGGCCATAGGGCATGCCTTGGCGAATCCACTGCACGAGTTCAGCGTAATCTTCGGAGGCTGGGTCAAGCTTCTTGCCACCTCCATGAGGTAGCTGGGCGACACCTTTGGTTAGGAGTAAGCTTTGCTCTGGTGAGGCGGGGAAGAGACGTCGGCCTCGTGCTTCGTGCACGATGTGCTCGTAGTCCTCTTGCGGCTCAAAGCCAAGTAGCGAGAGCTTGAAGCCATTTTGCCCACCGGCTTTGCCATGACAGCCGCCGGAGTTGCATCCTGCCTTGGTGAGGATGGGAACGATGTCGTTGGCAAAGTTCAGCGGGCGCGAGGTCTCTGCCGCAACTCCTGGCCGAATCAGGAGCAGTGCGGAGATGAGTGCGTGGAAAGTCTTCATGGATTCAAATCAATTCCGGCATGGGTTGGTGACCCTCGACGAGATACTGGGGGCGTCCGGTGAGGTCCGTGAGAGTGGCTTTTGTGACGTCGATGCCCATTTGCCGATAAAGGGTGGCGAAGACCTCTCCAAAGGCGACGGGACGGTCAGTGGCTTCGCCGGCGTGTTTATCGGTCGCGCCGATGACTTGCCCATGACGCATGCCGCCACCAGCGAGGAGGGCACAGGAAACGCGGGGCCAATGATCACGACCTGCTTTGGCGTTGATCGTCGGCGTGCGCCCAAACTCGCCCCAGACGACCACAGAAACATCCTGATCCAGGCCGCGCTCGTGCAGGTCTGTGATGAGGGCCGTCAGCCCTGCATCGAGCAAGGGCAGATCTTCCCGCAGTTGGCCGAAATTGTTCGAGTGATAGTCCCAGCGGCTGAACGCGAGGGTGACGACCCGCGCACCAGCCTCGACAAGCCGACGTGCCATGAGAAAGTGACTGGTGAGACGCGGGCCACCATCGTCGCGATTGCGATTTTCACCCATGCCATAGCGCTCCACGACTTTGGGGTCCTCGCGGCTAACGTCGAGCGCATGGAGCAGCTTCGGACTGGTCAGAACATTGAGGGCTTGTTCATTAAAAACATCCACTCCTCCCATCAGGCCTGAGGCATCTAGATCACGTCGCAACGTATCAAAGCTGGAGAGCAGGGCTTTGCGATCATGCAGGCGTTCGAGACTGATGCCGCGAAGTGCCATGTCTTCGGTTCCCCCGCCGCGATGCGGCTGATACGGCGCGTGGGCGACGCCCAGGTAACCTGGCTCTCCTGTGCGTGCCCACGGCATGTGACCCATTTTGGGTGCGAGGCCAATGAAAGGTGGCATCGCCGCATGAGCGCTGCCTTGCAGTTTCGACACGATGGCACCCATCGACGGCCATCCCCCTGGGGGTTGACGTTTTGCGCTGCGGCCGGTGAGGCACTGAAAGGCATCATGTCCGCTGTCACAGTCTGAGAGGGAACGAATCAGGGTACACTTATCCATGATGCGTGCCAGACGCGGCATGAGTTCGCAGATTTGAATCCCTGGGACATTTGTGCGGATGGGTTTGAACTCACCCCGAATTTCCGAGGGAGCATCCGGCTTCATGTCAAACATGTCCTGATGTGGCGGGCCACCGGGCAGGAAGATCATGATGGTGGCTTTGTGAGATCGACCCCGGCCCTGGGCTGCCTCAGCACGCAGCAAATCATTCAAGCCCATGCCCCCCATGGCGAGCCCGCCGATTTTGAGAAAGTTACGACGCGAAACCCCATCACAGAAGGCTCGGTCGCTTTGACGGTGCTGGTAGATGGAAAGCATGATGTTCGATGCAGGGGTGGAATAAAATCAGACGAGACCGGCTATGGGTGAGCCCATGTAGAGGGTGTGGGGACGGCCGGTGAAATCCTTCCAGATGGTCTCCTGCGGCAGGCCCAGAGCTTGGTAGATCGTTGCGGCAAGGTTCTCCGGTGTCTGCGGGTCGCTGATCGGATAGCCAGCGACCTTATCCGTAGCACCGATCACCCGCCCACCTTTCACGCCGCCACCGGCCAGGAGGACGCTCTGCGCATGTCCCCAGTGATCGCGCCCGGGCAGTGCCGTTTTGGAGATGCTGCTGATTTTGGGGGTGCGGCCAAACTCACTGCCCATCACGATCAGCGTCTCTTCCAGCAGGCCGCTGGCATCCATGTCCTCGATGAGCGCACTCACCGCTTGATCCATGGGGGGTAACAAAAAGTGCTTTAAATTGCGCCATGCAGCTTGGTGTGTGTCCCAACTTTCGTTATTGCCTAGATTCACCTGGACCATCTGCACACCGCTCTCCACGAGACGTCGCGCCATGAGCAAAGACCAGCCGAAGCTGTGCCTGCCGTAGCGATCGAGCAGGCTGGGGTCCACTTTGTCCAGGCTAAAGGCATCATGCACTTGCTTGTTTCCCAGCAAGGAAACGGCTGCAGTGCGGTAACGATCAAACGACTCATCACCGGCCAATCGGGTGAGATCTTCGCTTTGTTGTTCCAGCGAGTCACGCAACGAAACGCGGTCCATCACACGATCCAGCGAAAGGCCCTGGGGGAGCGAAAGGTGGGGTGCTTGGAATTTCAGGCTAGCCTCCTTTTCGAACCCGCGTTCGTGATGAAACAAGTAGGCTGGGTAAGCGCCATAGTGTTCGGGATGGTAGGGCGACATCTCCAGAAACCAAGGGTCGTGCTGTGCGCCGAGCATGCCACCAAATTGACCCGCCAGGGTGCGGCCTGTGCGGTGGATCAATTTGTCCGGCAAAACGATGGCCGGAGGAAGGTTGTCATGCCGAGGGAGTAGCGAGTTGGCGAGGGCGGCGATGCTAGGATGATCCGTTTTTTTGGGCCGAGTCGGATCGAAGCCAAGCGGCATCTCCGAGCGGCCAGTGAGCATGATGTGATGCCCCTGCGAGTGATCGCTACTGCCATGCGTGAGAGAGCGAACCAGCGACCACTTGCTGGAGATTTTTGCCAAACGCGGCAGATGCTCGCAGATGTGGAGGCCTGGTGTCTTCGTGCGAATCGGTTTGAACTCGCCCCGAAACTCCATCGGAGCCTCCGGTTTCATGTCAAAGCTCTCCTGCTGTGCCAAACCACCGGAGAGAAAGATGTAAATCACAGATTTTGCACGCGGCCTAGCCGCTGAGGGGAGGGGCGCTCCCATCGCTTGCAATGCGGGCAGGTGATTCATTCCGAGTCCCAAGAGACTGATGGCACCCGCCTGGAGAACCTCCCGGCGCGAGCGTCGTTGGATCGGATGGGATGGGCTCATGCGAGGAATGCAGGGGAGGCAACGGAAGGTCGATGACTTCACACGAGTTCAGGCATCGGCTGCCAGCCATCGATCAGGTACTGCGGGCGTCCTGTGAGGTCGTTGAGGGTCGTCTTGACTGTGTCGATGCCCATGAACTGATACAGGGAGGCAAAGACCTCGCCGAAATGCACCGGGCGTTCGGTGGGTTCACCCCCGAGTTTATCGGTCGCGCCGATGACCTGACCTGTGCGGAAGCCACCGCCTGCTAGAAGTGCGCCACCGACTCGCGGCCAGTGGTCGCGCCCGCCATCTTTGTTGACGATCGGAGTGCGGCCAAACTCTCCCCAGGCCACCACGGCGACATCTTTGTCTAGACCGCGCTCATGCAGATCCTCCACCAGGGCGCTCATGCCTTGGTCAAAGAGCGGCAGATGGCGCAGGAGTTGGGGATAGTTATTGTCGTGAAAGTCCCAGCGACCAAAGTTCAGGGTCACGACGCGAGCCCCCGCTTCCACCAGTCGGCGCGCGAGCAAAAAGTGCTCCAGATTCAGCGGCGCTCCATCTCCGTAGTTTTTCGGGTCGCCTTTGCCGTAGCGTTCACGGGTTTTGGGTGATTCATGGCTTAAATCCAGGGCTGTCAGTAGTTTGCTACTGGTGAGCACATTCAACGCCTGTTGATTGAATGCATCCATGCTCGACACAAGGCCGCTGGCATCCATCTCGCGGCGGAATTGGTCAAAACCTTCCAGCAGCGAGCGACGATCCTCTAGCCTCTCCAGGCTGATGCCATTTAACTTCAAGTCCTCCACCCCTGCGCCATTGGGGCGAAACGCCGCATGGGTATTGCCGCAGTAACCCGGATGCCCTGGAGAGCCGTAGGGCGGGTGCCCTGCCTTGGGGGCCAGTCCCACAAAAGCCGGCACGGCCGGGTCTGCTTGCCCATGCAGTTTGGAGATGATGGAGCCAAAGGAAGGCGGGTCCGAAAGTCTTCCCACGGGGGCGCCCCCACCGTTCGGTGGCGGTGGTTTTCCCGTGTAACAGATGAAGCTGTCATGCGCGCCATTGGGGCTGCCATACATGCTTCGGATTGGCACGAGCTTATCCATGATCCTCGCCAGTCGTGGAGCATGTTCGGAGATGTGAATGCCAGGTACTGCTGTCTTGATCGGCTTGTAGGGGCCGCGAATTTCGAGCGGTGCATCCATCTTCAAGTCATACATGTCCTGGTGCGGCGGGGCTCCGCAGAGGTAGATCATGATGACGGACTTGAAGCTGCGGCCCGTCCGAGCCTCAGCCTCTGCTTTCAGCAAACCTGGCAGGGAAAGTCCACCCATGCCCAGACTGCCGATGCGTAAAAAATCCCGACGGGATATCCCGTCGCAGAGTTTTCCTTCCGCTTTGCTAGAAAGAGTAAGCATGACCTGTGAAATAAGCCGCGAACAGGGCTACACTTTCAGCAAAGTGTTGGGGCTCAATTACTCATGTCAGCTCGCTGGGGGCAAAATGACCCAGTGTCTGCCCTTGAAGCTTGTTTGGCTTTTGATGCGGAGCTGTGGGAGCGCTTGTCGATCCGCACGATTTGGGGTAGCCCCATCCTGGTCAGCGTGACGGTGCGAATCCCAGCATTCGCATTCACGCATGCGGGCCAGTGCTCTGACCCTGTCGCGACGCAGCCAGGGTGGCCTTTCGGTCCTTGTGCCTGAGGCGAGGACATGCCATGCCTAGCCACACACGTTTTCCACCATGACCGATTTTTTCCACGCTCTTTCGTTGGTGATCGTCGGCCTTGTGCTGACGGGCTTGAGCATGGTGATGGGCTGGCATGTTTGGTCATCCAGGAAAAAAGCGGTGGTTCAGGTCTCCCTGGCCGTTGTGGTACGGAAGCATGACCAGCCGGGTTGGTTCCGTGGGGTGCTCCTTTTCTTTATCCTCTGTGCGGCAGTGCTGCTAGGCGCAGGAGTTCGCTGTCTTGCGGCAGGAATGACGGGTGGGTGAACCCAATGCTTTTTGCGCGTCCTTGAACAGCTAGAAAATAGCTGCTGGCTCTCGATCCTAAGTGTCTAGTTTCCGAACTGCTACGGCATCACTTTCCTCAAGATCAGGGGCTTTCGTGATCATGGCGGGGAATCAAAGTTCGCCATTTGCCCGCATTGCTCAAACGTGGTGTGTCGAATCGGTGTTGGCTAAGAGGGGATGGCGTGGATCACGGCCAACGCAGCCTGGTCGTTTTTTTTTGAGTCGCTTTGCAGGAGAAGCTCCGCCTTGACCTCGGGGTCAGTTTGCCCCATTTGACGCCCCTCCCATGTCCGATCTGCCTCGAACTCTCGCGATTGCCTCCGATCACGGCGGCCTTGACCTGAAGAACGCTGTCTTCCATCACCTGCTGGAAGGCGGCTATCGTGTGGAAGATCTCGGTGTGTTCACGACGGACAGCGTGGACTACCCGGACTACGCGGAGCTAGTGGCCGCTCGTGTGCTGGATGGTCATGCCGACGCAGGCATCTTGGTCTGCACCACCGGCATCGGCATGAGCATCACGGCGAATCGCCACGCAGGCATCCAGGCGAGTCTTGTCCATGACGCTGAAACCGCCGCCATCACCCGCGAGCACAATGCCAGCAATGTTCTTTGCCTTGCCGGCAAAAGCACTTCCGTCGAAATGGCGAAATCCATCGTAGATGCATGGTTGAAAACCCCCTTCGCGGGTGGCCGCCACGCCCGTCGAGTCTCCAAAATGAATAAGCAAGCCCATCCCCTTAGCCTTCTCGCCGCCGCCGACCCCGCTGTGGCTGCCATTGTCGATGCCGAACAGCACCGCCAGCAGAACAACATTGAGCTCATCGCCAGTGAAAACTTTACCTCGCGCGCCGTCATGGCTGCCCAAGGCAGCTGCCTGACAAACAAGTACGCGGAAGGCTATCCCGCCAAACGTTGGTATGGTGGTTGTGAAGAGGTCGATAAAGTCGAGCAGCTTGCCATTGATCGTGCCTGCCAACTTTTCGGGGCCAAGTATGCGAACGTGCAGCCCCACTCGGGCTCTCAGGCAAATGCCGCTGTTTATTTCAGTGTTCTCCAGCCCGGTGACAAAGTGCTGGGCATGAACCTAGCCCACGGTGGCCATTTGACCCATGGCAATCCAGCCAACTTCAGCGGGCGCTTCTACAATTTCTGCCAATACGGCGTCAGCCAGACGGACGAGCGGATCAATTACGATGAACTCGCGGAGGTCGCTCAGCGTGAGCAGCCCAAGATGATCACTGCGGGAGCCAGTGCCTACCCTCGTCTCATCGACTTCAAGAAGATGAGCGAGATCGCCAAGAGCGTAGGTGCCTACTTGTTCGTCGATATGGCGCACATCGCGGGTCTCGTGGCCGGTGGAGCACACCCTTCGCCGATGGAGTATGCGGACTTTGTGACCAGCACCACGCACAAAAGCCTGCGCGGTCCGCGTGGCGGCATCATCCTGACCAACAGCGAGGAGCTGATCAAAAAGATCAACAGCCAAGTCTTCCCTGGAGTCCAAGGCGGTCCTCTCATGCACGTCATCGCTGCCAAGGCGGTCTGTTTTGGCGAATGCTTGAAGCCTGAGTTCAAGGATTACACCGCCCAGGTCGTGAAAAACGCCCAGGCCTTGGCTGCCCGTCTCGCCGAGCTCGGCTACCGAATCGTCAGTGGCGGCACGGACAACCACCTGATGCTTGTTGATCTTCGTCCGAAGGGGCTCAACGGCAAGATCGCCAGCGAGACGCTCGATCACGCAGGCATCACGGTGAACAAAAACGGTATCCCCTTCGATACGGAAAAAATTACCCTCGGTGGCGGAATTCGCATCGGCACCCCAGCGGTCACGACGCGCGGCATGAAAGAGGCTGAGATGGTGCAGATCGCCAACTGGATCGACCGCGCCCTCCAGGGTAAGGATGACCCCGCGGTGCTCGCGCAAATCAAAGCCGAAGTTGCTCAGATCAACGAGCGCTTCCCCGTGCCGTGAAGTTTAGAATCTTAACAAAGTGAACAGCGGGATGTTGGAAGACATCCCGCTTTTCATGGAGAAAGCTTGAGCGGTGAGCGCTGCTCCTTTGGTTCCCATGGCTCGGGGGCTCTTGGCCTTCATGGTACCAAGCTCTTGGGCCCCTAGGCGACTCCTCCATGTTGGGTTCAATGGCCGCAGCTACCGTTTTCCTCAGGGGGATCGGTGTCTTGGATATCGGCAGTGGCCTTCAGTTGCTCTATGAAGGCCGTGAATTGGATGTCCTTGGCTTCCTCGATCATGCGCTGGCGGACAGCATTTTTCACCTGCTCAAAGGCAATCGGTTCGGGTGGGCGACGGCCAAGAAGGGTGCAGACGTGGAATCCGAGTTGGGTGGTGAAGACAGGACTGATTTCACCCTCGCGCATGGAAAAGGCGATCGTCTCGAACTCCTCCATGAATTCGCCGCGCTTGAACCAGCCCAGGTCGATCATTTGCTGCTGATCCAGACGATGCTGCTCCGCGAGCTTCATGAAGTCTTCCCCGGCGAGCAATTCCTGGCGGATGCCGCGCATGGTCTCGAAGACGTCTTTTCTGCTGGTGGCCCCCTGCAGACTTTTGGTGATGTGCGCGGCGTGGATGGTCTCCTCGCTCATGTAGTCCCTCAGATGGTTGACGTAGAAGGCGCGCATCTCATCCTCACTCGGATCTGGATCGGGTCCGTAGATCTCGGAGAGCATTTGGTCCAAACGAACCCCGTTGGCGACATTTTCACGCACGACGGCTTCATCTTTGTAGGGCATGCCGATGCGCATGTAGAACTCAGTTTCCCCACCCGCCTCGTCGATGAGGCGTGCGAGTCGGGCGGTGATGGCCTCTTCGTCCACTTGAGGCACACGGCGCTTGGCCTCTTGGTTAAGCAGGACACGAGACAAAATGTTATCCTTGGCATAACCGCGGAATTCAGGGTCGCGCTCGCAACAGGCGACTTGGAGCTGGCGCTCGTAGTGCCCTTTGACGTTGCGGAATTCAGATTCGATGACCTCGTCGTCGATCTCTTCACCATTGATGATCAGTGCCATGGTCGTATGGGAAGACAGTCAGGCCCTTTCTGCAACCAAGAACCTCAAGCACTCGCCGCCTTCTTTTTTTCATGACTGTCCTTCGATCTTTAGATGCACTTTCGTCCGTGCGTGGGCCTGTGGCCTTGGCTATTGGCGTCTTTGATGGCCTGCATTTGGGGCACCAGGAAGTGATACGTGCGGCGCAGGAACATGCGCGGCAGCACGAGGGCACGGCGGTCGTGATGAGCTTTGAGCCGCACCCACTGGCGGTTTTGCGCCCTGAGGCCGTGCCACCGAGGCTTTGTGGACCCGCGTATCGTCAGGTTTTGCTCGAGCGCCTCGGCATCGACTGCATGCTGCTCTGCCCCTTCGATGAGAACACGGCCGCCACGCCTGCCGAACTTTTTGTGGATACCTTGGTGCGCGCTGGTCGTCCCTTGGGCTGCATTTCCGTGGGCTACGGGTGGACTTTTGGAAAAAATCGGGCGGGAAACATCCACCGACTCATGGAGGCGGGGGAGCGACAGGGATTTGCCGTTTATGGCGTGCCACCCGTGCGGGTGGATGGTGCAGTCGTGAGCAGCACGCTCATCCGTGAGGCGGTGATGTCGGGCGATCTTCTGGCCGCTTCACGTTTGCTAGGAAGAAATTACGCGCTCTATGGGCAGGTTCAGCGTGGTCGTCAGTTGGCGCGTCAATTAGGCTTTCCCACAGCCAATCTGATGCCTGAGGCTGAATTGCTTCCGCCCCTGGGGGTCTATGCAGCTCGGGTCAAGTTGGCAAACTGCATGATGCCTGCGATCGCCAATCTAGGCGTTCGTCCCACCGTTGAGGAAGGCGTGGTTCAGCCCAGTCTCGAAGTGCATCTCTTGGATTGGTCGGGTGATCTCTATGGCCAATCTTTGGAAGTCTTTTTAGCCGATTTCATTCGTCCGGAACAAAAGTTTCGAGATGTCGAGGAATTGCAAAAGCAAGTCCTGGCCGACATCGCGCTGGCTCGCTCCTTGGCGCAGATTTGAATTCATTTGAAATCATCTATAGGTTTAGAAAAAAGTATTTTCTTAGCTTCACGTCGTTCAAGTTTAATCGAATGATGTAAATGAAACGTTTAGGCGCTGCTCGTACTGTTTTAGCTAGTTGTTAAATCGGGGCATTGACCCAAAAAACACCCAGAATGAGGTTTGGATAATTCGATCACTCATCAATAAATTTGCGCTTCAGCGTCCTCAGCGTGTCATTTTTTTCTTGGCAGAATGAACGTCTTTGTGTTCTCTGTAGGATTAGTTCAAATGCCAAAAAATAATACTTCAACTTTCAACCTGGATTTGCCCACTCCTTAACAGTCTGCTCACTGACCAAACGTTTATGCGTAAACCTTGGTTTTGTTAGTTGATTATCAAAGATTTGTAATGGGGATCAACCGCCATCCATCACCCGAAAAAGACAGCTCGAATGCAAAGCCTGCATCCGAGCTTTGCTGCTGTTTGAATTATTACCGTTTATTTGTGACTGACCTGCCGTTCGCAGGGTCAGTAAAGTCGATTTAGCAAAAAACCTGCCATGATTACACGCCCAACCCCAACTTCTCTGCCTGAGCGATTGATGCGCACTTTGCGCCAGCCGCTTTGCAAAAAAGTAGTGTCTTCGATCTTGCTGGCGCAATTCGGCCTCTGGAGCACCCAAGTCCAAGGGGCAACAGGCGTTTGGAATGTCGATGCGGCAGGAAACTGGACGGGCACGGCCGGCAACTGGCAAGGTGGCACCATCCCGAACGCTATCGGGGATCTTGCCATTTTCCGCAATGACATCACTGCTGGCCGCACGGTGACCTTGAATGCACCCATCACCTTGGGTGGCTTGAAATCGGGCGATCTTTACGGCGGTAGTGTTTTCACTTTCGGTGGCACCTCTGCATTGACCCTGAATGCAGGCATTGGCAATGCGTTCATCAGTAAGTTTGGCAGCGCCACAGATGTCATCAGTACCTCGGGTGGTCTCTCATTGGCCTCCGCTACGGATTTCAACATCTACACGGGCGGTTTTGATGTGAACTCGGCGGTGACAGGAAGTCAGAACATCATCAAGAATGGTTCAGGCTCACTCACCTTCCGGAATACCACGGGATTTTCTGGCAATTACATCATCAACAACGGCACCCTCAACTTCTCAGGTGCCAGTGGAGCGACTTCGGCTCAATTGGGAACCGGCACGGGTGGCATTACCTTGCTGGGCAATGGGCGCCAGGACTTGGTGGTTTTGGGGTTGCGCAGCAACGGTCCCGCTAGCGACGGAACGGTGGTTTACGGTGGCAACAACAACATCATCGTCTCGGGTGGTGCAGCCATTAACGTGGATCGAAATTTTGACACGGGTGCTAACGATCGGGTGAACCATCAATTGAACAATCTCACGTTCAATGGTGGTATTTTCCGTACCACCAGTGGCAACAGCCATCGCTTGACCTTTGCCGGCAGCACCACGCTTCTGGGACAGACCAACGTCTTTGATCCTCTGGCGAACGGAACAGCCACTTTGGCAAACCTCACGCTTTCGGGTGCCATCACTGACGGAGCTGCGACCAGCAATCTGATCAAAGAAGGTGTCGGCCGCATGACGATTTCCAACACGGCCAACACCTTCGACGGAGTCACGGCGGTCAAGAATGGCATCCTTCAGCTGGGTGCGGGTGCCAATGTGGGCGCGGGCGGGGTTTTCATCAATGGTGGTGTTCTTAGCGTGCCCGATACTGCAACGCTCAATGCAGTTGCTGCCACGACAGGTGGCTTGCGGCTTGTGACCCAGCTTGGCATCTCACGCTATGCCCTGCCGGTGGTCGCTTACTCGGGTTCGGCAAATATTGATGGTGCCAATCCTTTGAATTTTGATGTGCCTATCGGTGGTGCTATTCTTGGCATCGATGGCGTCAGCGGTACGGCCAGCGTCAACACGGCCAACATCGATCTCTCGGCTGTAGGCAATGGCAGCAATCGGGTCTGGTTGAGCAACGCGATTGGTTTTGATCGTACCTATCGTGGCACGCTGACGAATGGCTCATCGGGTGACCTTCGCCTGCTTTCACCCACCAATAACTTGATTTTGGATACGACCGCTAACCTTCTGGGTGGGGCGGGGGCGACCAACAATCTGGTGTTTGGTCTTGATCACGGAAATGCGATTCTTTTCACGAGCAATAACATGCAGAACGTGAACGCTGTGACCTCGGGCGGTACGTTTTCCGGAGGCGGCACCGTGTCCGTGCGTGTGAACAATGCGAACACACTAGGAACAGTCACTGTGAATCGCGGTGTGACCCTCAACATCAACGGGACAGGCTTAACCACCCCTGTTGGTACGGGAATCGTCACAGCCTTGGGTGGAACGATCAGCACCGATGCAACCTCCGACGCTGCATTTGGCAACACTGACTTCCGTCTTTTTGGCGGCAGTACACTTTTGCTCGATAACCGCTCTGTGACTGGCAACAACACCAACCGTCGTCTGCTTTCGACTTCATCGGTGGCGTTGACGGCATCTTCCTTGAACCTCGCGAGTGATGGCGGTGCTGCGGGTATCTCGACGCAGAACCTTTCCGCGCTTTCCTACGCAGGGGGGGCTACCATCAACATTGGACGTGATGGAACGACTGCCGGCTCTCGTGCCGATTTGATTCTGGGTTCGCTGACTCGTTCAACAGTGACGGGTGCCCGTGGCACGCTTGCCCTCCGTCAGCTTGACGCGCAGGCTGCCACACTCGGCACTGCTTCAGCTACTTCGCGTATTCTCGTGAGCAGTGGGGCTCCAACTCCAACCAATGGCATGGTGGGAGCCAATATCGCCCTGTTCGGAGGTGCTAACATGCAAGATGGTACCTTGCCCCTTTTCGCCACGTATGATGTCACCAACGGTTTCCAGGCTGCAACCTTCACTCAAACGGCCTTTGCTGGAACGACCACTGCATCCATTGTCGATCTGAATGGCGCGGCAGTTGTGGCTGGTACACAAAGTGTTCAAGCGCTTCGTTTCCGTTCAACGGCGAATACTCATACCCTCACGGGTGGTTCGCTCACACTCGGTGCAGCGGCGGGTGCAGGCCAGGGTGCAGGCCTTTTCTTGGTTCACACGGCGGACAGCGAAGTGATCCATACAACGCCGATTACCTTTTCCACGGGTCAGGAAGGCTTGATCTACACCTCCACGACGGGCGGTAGTAGCATCGTGCGATTGAACGGTAACCTGACAGGAACAAACGGACTCACCACCTTTGGCGATGGAGCTCTTCGCTTGGGTGGCACTAATAGTTTTGGAGGACCTTTGACCATCAACGCCGGTCAGGTGCGTCTGGCCAGTGTCGCGGCGGCGGGTCCAGTGACAGGAGCTCCCACCGAAATCAATGTGTGGGGTGGTATGTTGTTCCTTGGCGCGTCTCAGCGTTTCAACAACAACGCCAACTTCTACAACGATGCTCGTTTCGGCAATGACAACGTGGGAAGTTCCATGCTGAACAACATCACCGTGCAGCCCCGCACGGGTAGTTCTGCGCCGGTGGTCGTCTCTGTGCAAAACACGACGGGCAGCAACTTCACCACAGCCAATGGAGTGCTAAATCTTGCGGGGCCTGCCCAGTTCTCTGTCGTAAACCCACTCCAGATCAATGGAGGCATCACCGGATCAGGCAATCTCGACAAATTCATGAACGAGCGTTTGATCATTGCTGGTGACTCGTCCGGTTACACGGGCAACATCAACGCTTACTCGGGGGTGCTGATGAGCTACACTTCCGCCGCTTCTGCCAAGCCTTTTGGAAATTCGAATACGATCACCATTCAACCCGGCTCGGGTCTTTACCTTGCTGCACCCAGCAACATCAATGCAGGGCAGGTGACCATCAACTCGGACCTCGGCGGCATTTCCAGCATCGGTCAGCTTTATGTAGGAAACCCTGCGGACATTCCTTCAATGACCCTCAATTCGACGGCTCCTCAATTTAAGGTAGGGCTTGCGCTGGGGGCCGTGGGCTACAATCAGGATATCGACCAATCCACGCTCTTCGGCGGCAACACCTACCTGGGTGGGGCTTTTGGCTACACGGGTATCTTTACGGGTAATCTCACGCCTGCCGCAGCGGGTTATCTTCTTGGCGCATCTCAGGGAACTCTGCGTATCACGAAACCTCTAACGGGAGCTTCGAATGCTATCATTGGTATCTCCATGACCAACACGGGTAGCCGTGCAGACCAAACGGTTAACAACAGTGGTGGCACGATTCAGTTTGACACGGCCATGACCTACACGGGTGATACGATTCTCAACATCGGGCCTCTCCTCCGCCTCAGTGCCAAAAATGCGCTGACAGGTACTGGAAACGTGGTTCTGGCTGGTGGCCAGCTTCGTGCGGATTCCGTGAGCGCTCAGAACCGCATGATCGCTCCTATCACGCTCACCAACACGGTAGTGATGACCGCAGATTCCACCATTCAAATGGAAAACAGCGCGTATGATTTCCGCATCGGAGGCAATCTTCAGCTTGCCCCAGGTTCGACGGGAGTGGTTCGTGCACTTGCGATCGCTACCGACCAGCCCGGAGCTGCCGCTAACAACGCGGGCATGCTTTATTTGGATGGTGGCATTTCGGATGGTCCCGGTGGCTCCGGCAATCACTTGCTGAAAAATGGCGTAGGCACGATGTTCTTTACGGGAAATAACACCTACACCGGAACGACGACGATCCAACAGGGCTTGATCGGCATCAATGCTGACAGTGACTGGGGTCTTACATCGGGAAGCATCCAGTCTCCTGGCGGGGGTATCGCGATCTGGGAAAACTCCTTCACCACCGCACGAAACTATTCTGCGAATGGCGGTAACCTGCACGTTGATGTGGCGGGTGGTTTGAAACTTTCTCAGGATGCGGCCAGTGTGATTGATGGCACGAGTTCTATCGTCAAGCGTGGTCTCGGAACCTTGGTCCTCAATGGGGAAAATGCAGTGACGGGCCTCTTCGCAGGGGACGGGGTGCTTCAATTCAACAACCTGCTGAGCACGGCGAATTCTGCATCCACGGGTAACTACTCTTTCGGTGGCGATGTCACCCTGGGCGGTGCCAACAACGGCACACGCTATACGGGTGGTACCATGCGCTTCAACTTCACAGGCACCACAACCCGCGGTTTTGTGTTCAATAACAACAGTAATACAAACTTTTCAGGAGGTGTTGATGTAACGGCTGGTAACACGCTCACGGCAACCGGAGTTTTCAGCCAAGGAACCGAGCTCGACTATGGCTTCAAAACGGGTCCAGGAACACTCATCACCACGGGCAACAACACTTGGCGTGCTCTATCCATGAATAATGGGATTTTGCAGTTTAGCAACAGTACCCCCTGGGCGAACAGCACAGGCACCGCTGCCGATAACACTTTGATCGAGATGATCGGTGGCACCATTCGTGCAGTGAACACGACGGCAAACATCGCCCTGGCCAATGCAGCGAGCACCACCACTTACACCTATGGCGGTGGAATGGCTCTGAGAATGGGCAGTGGTGCCGGTTTTTCTGTCTTGTTTGATACCGATAACATCCTGCGTGCCAATCAGGGAACCCTTGTTCTCGAAACCGAGGGCGCGACCACCTTGGGGGGAGCGGCAGCTGCAAACTCGGCTCGTGTCCTCACGGTCAATGCCATCAATTCGGGTCTCGCGCGTGGCTCTGCCGTGAACAATGGTATCTTTGCCCCGCACCTTGTCGGTGCTAATGCCACAGGGGCTGCCTTCTTTGTCGAGAATGAGGCGACCAATGGTTTCAGGGCCTATGCAGGTGCGGTCAGCACCTCCCTTTCTGGTTTAGCTCCTACGGCCATTGGTGATATTTCTTCCGCACAAACGCTCACCGGCACAAACAGCATTTATGCTTTCCGCACCAGCGCGGATGTCACGGGCGGCACTTTGGTGATTCCTGCCCTGGATAACGTCAGGACGGGGGGGATTCTCATCAATGGCTCGAACACCATTTCCACCAACTTGCTCTTTGATCCTAGTTCTGTATCTGCCGCCGGTGCTGGAAACCTCGCTGAAGCACTGGTTTATGTGAAATCTGGCGAAAATGCCACGCTTTCCGGTTCTGTCGTGAGCAACTTCTTCACCAAGTTCGGAGCAGGGTCTCTGACGCTTTCTGGCAACAACACCATCCTCGGTGATGTATCCGTTCAGACTGGCACGCTCCGCCTAGGCAGCGGTAATGCCTTCAGTCGCATGAATAGCGAGCTGAACATCAATGCTGGAGCCACCCTTGACTTGAATGGCAACACGGCCGTCGTCGAAACGATCGGTGGCAACAATAGGATCGTAGGTGTGTCAACCGCTGCAGGAACACCTGTGGGGGGCACCATCACCAACAGCAGCCTGAGCCCTGCAACTCTCGCGGTCCAAGCTCCTGTCAATTCGACCTTCGACGGAGTTCTCAGTGGCAACCTCAAGCTGCTCAAAGCAGGTATTGGAACCCTCACCATCAACGGCTTTTCGGCCTCTGCTCCCGACGCTGGCGTGAACACCCACACAGCTGGCACTGATATTTTCGGCTACAACACCACGGGCGGTCTTAGCTTGAACAACACGACCACTGGTTTAGGCGGTGGCGCGGGTGGTGCTCCTGCCATCAATCTTTACAGTGGCCAGTTGGGTCTGTTTTTCAGCAATGGTACCACAGGAATCAACGGTACGCAGGGCATGCAGTTCAACAACCAAGTGGTGCGCGTGGGTGGCGATGCCGCTCCCGCGACCCTCAATGTGTATGGTCCAGCGCTCTTGAACGTGAACCAGGCGACACCGAGCAGCAACACGGCCTACGGTCAGGGGAACATCATGACGTTCGGGGCCATGAACCTGTCCAATGCCACGCTGCAAATTACGGGCGGCAACAGCTACCGCGCCCGCGCGGAAGGTCCGATCACGATCTTGGGTTCACAAGCGGCGATTCAGACCAACTCGGATGGCCCTAGTGGTGTTTTGGAATTAACGGGAGTGATTTCCGGCAACGGTGCTCTGACCAAGTTAGGCGATGGCACGCTTCGCGGAATTGTCATCAGCAATCCAGGCAACACCTATTCGGGTGGAACCAATATCGTCGCAGGTGATGTTCAGGTCACCGCGACGACGGGCACTGCCCTGGGCGCCGGACCTGTGCGTGTGTTCCCTGATGGTACTCTTCGCCTTGCTGGCAACGGCAGTGTGAATGGAAACAACCTCACCACCATGAGCCGTGTTAACGCCTTGGGGGCGGTCATGCTGGATGAGAACTTCAATCCTACAGTACTCAATAGCACGAACTTCAGCAGCATTTACAACACCTCGCTTCAGCTGGGACAGCCCTACTTCACCCAATCGCTCAACCTCGCCACGATCGGTGATGGCAAGGCCTTCCTCGGGGTCGGACTCAATGGTGAAGTCAACTACACGGCAGCCTCACTGGGCGCAGGTGTGCCAGATGAGTGGAATCCTGGCGTGGGTGTGTATCGCATCGCTCCAGCGACATCGAGTCTGTCCTTCACCGGGGCCGATAATTTATTGACCGGCAACACTTACCTTCAGGTGGGCCCACAACGTCAGAACGTTCTTGGTGGCATTACCAACGGCGGTAACCCATTGGTGATTCGCAACAGCAATGACTTCAGCGGAGGCACCCAAATCACCAAGTCTGCTTCTGTTTACATCGAGACCGGCGGACGCGCCTCGGGCGAAACACCTCTAGGCAGTGGTCCTGTGGAAGTTTACGGTGAACTGCGTGTTCGTGGTGCCCAAGGTTCTCTATGGAACGCCAATACGTCATCTGCCACCAATGCGATCAACCTTCGTCCAGGCGGTGTAGTTCGTCTTCATGATACTGATGGCACGAATGCGTTTCAATTCATTGGTGCCGGTGGTCAAGGCCGCTGGGGAGATACGGTCGGTCTCGACCTGAATGGCGGTAGCTTCATTTACAATGCTGCAGTTAACCTCACCTCCTCCGAGACCATAGGTGCCATTACGGCGCGCAAAGCGGGTCAATTGCAGATCTTCCGCAATAGCACTGCCTCTGCTGCCATTCTCAATGTGGCTGACATCAGCCGCGCTGAGCGTGGTGTGCTGACGCTTCAATACAACGGCGGATTCCTGGGCAACAACGTCACTACCCCGCTGTCTTTTGAGCGCATCACTACTGGCAGCATTGATGGAGCAGCCATCAGCCGCGCAGGCAC
This sequence comes from Verrucomicrobiaceae bacterium, assembly GCA_947507875.1. Lineage (GTDB taxonomy): Bacteria > Verrucomicrobiota > Verrucomicrobiia > Verrucomicrobiales > Verrucomicrobiaceae > Prosthecobacter. The sequence continues at coordinate 40,492 of CANNQP010000036.1, forward strand.
GACCACCAACGGCACAGGCGTGGTCAATGGCGGTATCGTTGCACCTTGGATCATCGACCGCACGACGAATAGCTTCGTGGGTTATGATCCGACAAGCACCACAGGAACTGGTTTCCAGCCATTGCTCTCGGCTGCACCTGGGGCTGGGCAGTTGGCCTACAACAAAATCATCACGGCAGGCCCAATCACTACCCTTGCGGCAGGTGATGTCGCCGACTTGACCACAGCGGCGATGACCTTGGGTCAAAATCCAACCTTGCATGCGCTGCGCACCAGCCAAAACATTTCACCAACGGCTAGTTTTAACACCATGACACTCACGAGCGGTGGATTGATCGGCACGGCTGGCACCATCAATCCCATTGGGGCCATCACCCCGGGTGTTATTAGCCCGATGACCCTGAACTTCGGCGCTGCAGGTGCAGGTGAGGCATTCATCTACAACAGTGGAACCTTCATCATTCAAGCTCAGATGAACGCTGCGCAAGGCTTGACGAAATTTGGCGCAGGTCAGTTGCAAATTCACAGCATCAACCCGGGTGTAGGCGCCCCTGTGGTTCTTCATGAAGGCACCACTTACGTTCGTGTGCCTTACTCCGGCAGCGGAAGTGCAGTGGGTCAGGTGCTAAATAGCCAAGACATCATTGTCAATGGAGGCACCCTTAACTTGCAGTCCTTCATGGCGAATGCTGCTGGAACAGGCACTGAAATAGCTTCCACTCCTGGCAGTGCCCAATCGCTGCTGGAGAGTGATATCTTTATTCGCGCTGACTCGGCGCTTCGTGCCAATGGAACGGCACAGTATGTCCGTATCGCCGATCTAACGATCGGTAATTCCGCAGGTTCTTCTGCGATGAATGGCAATAGCACGATTACTCTGAACCTTCAGAGTGGCATTTGGGTGCGCGGAGTAACGACTTTGGCCCCCGAAGCGCGCATCAACGGCTCCTTTGATGGATTCTCGCAATCGACGTTGGCAGGAATCGTGACGGGACCTGGAGGCCTGATCAAATACGGGAATGGTGCGACTACGGTTCTCAATGCTAGCAATGACTATGCAGGAGGAACCACCATCTGGGGCACGACCAACAACACAGCGGTTAGCACCGTGGCTTCGGGTCTGCGCGGCGCAGGCACTCCGTTCAGCACCGGAGACATTCAGATCCAGCCTGGTGGTTTGCTACGCATCGCCGACAACGCGAACATCGCTAGCAATGCGGTCTACCTGAGATCCGATGCTCTGGCGCTCGGTGGCATTGGCTTGGCTCACAACAGCGTTCTGCCTTCCGTCATCACCAGCGGCACGCCTAGCGCGGGCCAGATTAAAGTCGAAAGCACCGGTCCATTCGATGGAGTTTTGGCCCTCGACTATGGCTATTATAGCCAGACCATCAATCCAGCTAGCATTGCCAATGGCAACTGGTGGATCGGTAACTCTCAGCAAAACGACTCTTATTACTTCAACCCGTCCATCGGTGCATCCGCCAACGGCAAATATCTCCTCGGCGGCGGCGGTAACCAAGGCAGTGTGCAGTTTGGTTCCGTTCTGGTGAGCGCGGGACGCACGAGCCTCTTTGAGAATGTGTTCAGCGGTGGTACTGCCAATCAGGTCCGCATCGAGATTGGTGCTCAAACCGGTGATTTCGCCTGGAATTCCCCAAGCTACATCAACGGTAACTTGGGTTACGTCGCCCTGACCACGCGCAACTCAGGCCTCGTCGGTGATGTTCGTGTCAACACACACACGACACTCGGCCTGGGCAACAACTTTGCTCTAGGTTCCGGACGTCTCATTATCAATGGCGGCCAAGTTCGTTCCGATGTAGGTAACAACAACTTCATCACCACCAACATCACCATCAATAACAACACGGTGCTGCAGGGTGACTTCAATACGAACGCTGGTTCTTTGGCGTTGCTCGGCAATGTTGCGATGAGCGATGTCGCAAGTGCAGGTGCTACTCGCGTCTGGAACATGGGTGGCGGCGATGTTACCGTTCGCGGTGTGATTAGCGGTGCTGCGGGCAGCAATTTGATCAAACGTGGTGCTAACTCACTGACCTTGTCGGGGGCCAATACCTATCAAGGCTACACCCAGATTGATCGCGGTAGTTTGATCATCGCGGGCAACGTGCTTCCTGGTGTGGCAGGTCCTTTGGGCAATAGCGATTCGCCGATCATCTTGGGTGTTGAAAGCACCAACAACTCAGGAAGTTTGGGTATCGGTGGCCGCTCTCTTTTTGCGCGCGACCTCATGGTCGTCGCCGCGGCTGGTACCGGGGTGAATCTTGTCGAATCTCGCACCGCTAGCCCCGTAACCATCACAGGTGGCATTTCGTTGGCAACAGGCACGATCCTTTCCTTGGGCTCAGCCGCAGCTGACACGGCAGGGTTCCGTGGAGGTCAGTTAGATCTTCAAGGAAGCATCAGCGGAGCAGGGGCTGTGATCATTGGCACGACAGCGGCCGCTCCTGGTAACGGAGGCACCGTCCGCGTTGGTGGTGGCGTCAATGGCATCGGTGAAAACACCTACACGGGCGGCACGACCCTCCACACAGCTCGTGTCCAACTCAACGGCAGTAGCTACTTCACAGGCCCTGCGAGCAATCCAACGACCATCCTCAGTGGCCCCCTCGGCACTGGTGCGATCACCTTTGGCTCAGGCGAAGGTAACCGCGGCGCTATGTTGGAGGCCTTCGGTGGTCCTGTGACGATGGTTAACGCGTTGAACGCCATCGCACACAACAACAACTTGAACCTGAACTTTGGTGGCAATCAGGCGCTGACGTTCACGCGCAACTTGGATCTGAACAGCGATGCCACGTTGCGCAACCGTACCTTTGTGGTGCAAAACCTGTATCAGCCCGTGACCTTCTCGGGAAGCTTCACCAATTCTGGTGTTCAAGGTTCCAACCTGCTCAAATCGGGTCCTGGTAAATTGATCCTTACCGGCACCAACACGCATGCCAACCTCTTGACCACCGACACTAACTACGGCACGGGCGTGTTCATTGATCAGGGTATCCTTGAGGTGAACTCCAATGCAGCACTGGGGAGCACGGCCACACTGGCCGCTGGCGGCTCGCACCTTGCCGGCCCTGCTGACGTTCGTCTCCGTGGCGGTTACCTAGCCGTTACCAGTGGCTTCACCACCGACCGTCAGTTCATTCTAACCAACAGCAGTGGGGGTATTGATGTCTCAGCAGGACAAACCCTGACCTTGACTCAGGCTACGGCTGGCTCCTTCAACGTGCGTAAAGTGGGTCTAGGCACCTTGGCATTGAATAACACGGCTAACACCATAGCCACTCTTGTCATCGGTGGCGGTCAGCAGCTCAATCCATCCATCGGTTTCTCTAGCCACCGCGGCGGTGTGGTTAGCACGACGGCCGTGAGCGGCACGCCGTTTGCTGCGACTGCTGTCACGATCGAAGGTGGAGCTTTGGCCTTGATCGGTGGAGGCACCGCGCAGGCCCTGACCATTCCTACCGTCAGCTACGGTGCCAATGCTGCCATTGCGCTTTCCCAAGGAACGACCAGTAGCCAATTGACCGCCACGGCCCTGACTCGCGCTGGCGCTTTCAATAGCGTCAACTTCGGAACCCTAACCGTGGTGCCGAGCAGTCTGGCGAACCTAGGTGTGACCGAGCGCGTGCTGACCAGTACCGCATCGCTAAACACCACCACGGGAGGGGGAGACATTCTCACCTCACCTTCCATTTTCGTTCGCCTCCAGGCTGCTGGTTCGGATGCTAACTTCGCCCGTTATGATGCCACCACCGGTGTTCGTGAGCACAACGTGACCACCGTGACAACGCTCGGTGCATCGGCTGGCACCAATGTGGCAGACATTAGCACTGCCAACACTGCGGGTGCTGGCAATATCGACATTCAGGCGATTCGCACTTCGGCTAACATCGCCCCTACTGACGGCAGCACGTTGCTACGTGTCGCCCGTGGCGGCCTGATCATCAATGGTAACACCGCCAGCACGCTTAGCGCCAACACCCTGTTCGGCACGGGAACAGGCGCCAGCTTGACCGAGGCGATTGTGTATGTTCGCGAGGCGCAGACAGGCACCTCTGCTATTTCTGGTAACATCACGGCTCGTGACTTCACCAAGACTGGCCCTGGTTTGCTTGAGGTTTCGGGCGCAAGCAACCTTTTGAACAGCAATGCAGCAAGATTGCCAGTGTTGAGCGTGCAGGACGGAACGTTCCGCTTCGCGAATACCGATGCGTCCTTCCTCAATGAGCGCCGAGGCCTTGCCTTGGGCAACTCCATCGGCCATTATGCGTTGAATGTGAACGAAGGTGGTATCTTTGACCTCAATGGTCTTAGCCTCTTCAATGGTGGCATCGCGGGTAACGGCACCATCACAAGCAGTGTGGCGGGTGCGGTCAATCTTACCCTCAAAAATGGTTTTGGCGCGGATACAACCTTCAGCGGCTCAATCTCCAATGGTGCAGGCACTCTGAGCCTAACCAAGACGCAAAACGGTGTTCTGACCCTGAATGGTCACAATACCTACACGGGAGGAACTACGGTGCAGGCTGGTCGTGTCACCAACGCCACGGGATCCACGGCGGTGCTTGGACGTGTGGAGGCACAGACGGTGACTGCCTTGGGCACAGGTGGTGTGACGCTGGAGGGCGGCACCCTCCGCTTGAATGCCGCAACTCTTTTGAATGGAGGCCAAAACATTTCCGAAGTAATCAATGGTTTCGAATTCGTGCGCTGGGGTGGCATCAATGGCCTAGACATCACGGTTTCTGCTAACTCGGTATCCAACGGCACGGCTCTTCCTGCTAACACCACATCCTACATCAACGCGGTAACCCAAAATGCTGGCTTGAACAACCTGACAGTCAACGCACCGATTGTCACCTTCGCGGAGGGGGTTATTCAAGTGAACGGTACGAGCACGTTCAGCCAAGCCAACACGGTCCTGCGCACCGCTGGTGGACGTCTCTTCTTGGCTGGGAAACTGGAGGCGACTGGCAACACGATCACCAAGACGGGTGCCAATGACTTGGTTTTGACCAATGGAGCCGCAGGCGCGGGGCAGAACAGTGTCGGGCAGTGGGTCATCTCGGGCGGTATGATCGAGGCACGCACCGCGACAGGTGACTCCAATCCTTTTGGTGTGAATCCGACCATCGAGGTCAATGTCGGCACAACCGCTGATGCCCGCGGTCTGCGTCTTCTGACGGACGGTGATGGCACCAACAACGCTGAGTTGGTCACCACCTACGCCAACACCAACCTTCGCCTTGGTTCCACCTTGGCGGTGAACAGCAACCAGTTCGTGTCCTCGGGGGGGACGCGTGTTCAAGTGGATCGTGTCTTTGCGAACAACAGCTTCAAGACGGTTCAGGTCAATAACCTCGAAATCGGAGGAGCTCTGGGTTCTGCTGCTGCTTATTTTGTCTTGGGCAACAACGATTCCATCCGAGTCAATGGCACCACTA
>CANNQP010000037.1 GCA_947507875.1 Verrucomicrobiaceae bacterium
AAAAGTGCCTGACCAAGCTGGTTGGTGATGGCTTTATCCCTGCCGATGTGTTGGCGAGCTTGCCAAGCCCTGACGAAATTTTGCGCAAGGCGGAGCAAGCTAAGGCCAAAGCCGCCGCTGCGCTAGCCGCTCAATAAGCAACCCTTAGATCCATAGCAACAAGAGGCCTCAACCCACGGTCGTGCTGACAAAAGATCGTATATCGAAATCATCCGCGATCTTATCTGACTGCCAGCGGCCGTCGGCATTTAACCGAAAGGTGCCAATCCAGCGCTGACTCCAGGCTTCTGGCTCGATCATGCTGAGCTGGCGCTTGCCGTTGATTTCGTAAAGATGGTATATTTCACCTACGACAGGCTCGAAGCTAAACTGGGACTCGTAGATCAACTTGTTCCAATTGAACGCATCAATGACCTTTAAGTAAGATTCACGCAGCTCGACCAACTCTTGTTGGAGCTCTCGCTCCACCCGGGTGATGCCACGACTTTTGAAATTCGACAGATCCTGCGGGATGATTTTGGCGGCGAGCCTCGAGGAAGGATAGGGCAAATAATTCGCCCTGGGTTCGGTCTGGGAGAGGTCTTGGTCGATGGGATCGTGCTGGGTCATGAAATCGGGAGTGTCTAAGCCTACGCTCCTAGAGAAGGAATAGCTCAGTGATTCGCGCTGAGGCACCTAGGTATAAGTCGTTTTCACTGCTGGAAACCTCGTCACGATTGGGCATGATCCTGGTTTTCCCATGCGTCGATTGGCCCTTTTTCTTCTTTTCCCCCAAGCTGTTTTGGCAGCGGAGGTCGACCTCCATCGCTGGTCCGGCAGCCTGAATGTGCCCGACCCGGTCGCTTGCACAGTGGATGAGAAAGGCCGTGTGTATGTGACCTCGACCACGAGGCGCAAGGTGGCCGATCTGGACATTCGCGAACACCCCATGTGGATTGCCGATGATGTAGGCCTCAGCAGCGTCGATGAAAAGCGTGCGTTCTTGAAGCATGAGCTAGCTCCTGGCCGACTGCGCCAGCCACGCGGTGGTCTAAAAGATCATAACAAAGATGGCTCGATTGACTGGAAAGACCTTACCGTACACAGCGAACGAATCTACCAACTGCGCGATACGGATGGTGATGGCACAGCAGATCAGCAGACGGTTTTCGCCGAGGGTTTCCAAACTGAAGTGACGGGCATCGCCGCAGGCATTCTCTACCATGAAGGTTGGGTCTATGCCACGATCGCACCCGATTTATGGAGGCTAAAAGACACGAACGATGACGGCGTGGCTGATGTGCGCGAGGTCATCGCCCACGGCTTTGGCATCCACCTCGCCTATGCAGGGCATGACATGCATGGGCCTCGACTCGGCCCTGATGGACGCATTTACTGGAGCATTGGCGACAAAGGCGTGAATGTCACGAGCAAGGACGGCAAGCACTGGTACTATCCCCACGAAGGGGCCGTGATGCGTGTAGAGCCCGATGGCACTGGCTTTGAAGTTTTCGCGCATGGTCTGCGCAATGTGCAAGAGGTGGCCTTTGATGACTTCGGCAATCTCTTTGGCGTGGACAATGATGCCGACATGCCGGGAGAAAAAGAACGCATGGTTTACATCACTGAGCGGAGTGACTCGGGTTGGCGCTGTGCTCATCAATACATGAAGGCCGAAAGCCGCTGGATGCGGGAAAACCTCTGGAAAGCACCCTACGCGGGCAGCCCATTAGGCCAGACCCTTGACGAAAAACTACCTAAAACCGGAACACAGGCACCGCTCTTTTTCACTCCCCCACTCGCGAACTACTCAAACGGTCCAGCCGGCCTAGTTCATGAGCCAGGTACGGCTCTCGGTGCGAGGCTAAAAGGTCATTTTATCCTGAATCAATTTCCTTCGGGCAAGATGGAGGCTTTCACCATGAAGCAGGAGGGGGCCTCTTTTGCCATGAGCCGCGCACGGATCATTCATGCTGGTATCATGGGCATTGGCCTCAGTTTTGGCCTCGATGGTGCCCTGTACACGGCGGACTGGGTTGGCGGTTATCCTTTGGATGAAAAAGGAGCCATCTGGCGTATCGATGAACCCGCCCCCCATCCACAAAGGAGGGAGACCAAACAATGGCTAAGCCAAAACTGGACAAAGGCCTCCGAATCAGAACTGCAGGAGCTACTCGCTCATGCCGATCAGAGGGTGAGAGTGGCCGCACAGCTAGAGCTGGCACGACGCAAAGCATGGACAACCTTGGCGTCTGTCTTGAACGAGCCGAGTGCCACCCTGATGGCAAAGATCCATGCCCTGTGGGGCTTAGGAATGGGCATGAGACGCGGACAGATCGACGATAAACTGCTCGATGCATCCTTGGCCACCGAAGACACAGAACTGCAAACGCAGCTGAGCAAAGTGCTGGGAGATGCCCCCCAATCTGCGGGCATCAAGAGCCGCCAAGCCTTGATCACCTGGCTAAGCTCCGTTAACCCACGCGTGGCATTTCATGCGGCCATCGCAACAGGAAAAATGGCCATCCCAGAGGCGAACGAAGCGCTTTGGAAATTGGCAGCCAAAGCTGGGCAAGATGCATGGCTACGCCATGCCGTGGTAACAGGTCTGGCAGGGGCGGTTTCTGTAGATGCCTTGACTGCGGCGCTTCAGAACCCTGAAAGGAATGAGCGGATCTGTGCCACGCTCGCGCTTGCCCGCCTTCACTCCCCCCAGATCACCCAAGCCCTCCAATCCTCGGATTCAGCTATCGTCGATGAAGCTGCACGCGCCATTCATGATGACGCGTGCATTCCTGAAGCACTTCCCGCCTTAGCCAAACTCGTGGAAACGCACGATAAGCTTTCCCCAATCACACGGAGCCGTGCGCTGAATGCTAATTTAAGATTAGGTCAAATCGAACATGCTCAGCGTTTACTCCATGCTGCCTTAGCAGGTTCAGACGAGGCTTTTGCCGCGCTGCACCGCTTCGCCAACCCACCCGTCTTGGATCGTGTGGATGGGGTTCATCGTCGCCATAACCCCCGCAACTCAGAGGCAATTGCATCAGTCATTCAGCCTCATGTGCCAGCACTTTTAAGTTTAAAAAACCCTATTCAAAAAGCGGCGGGCATCGAGCTCATGATCATCTACCAACTGAAGGTAAATGCCGTCGCCCTTAGCCAAATCATTGGCGATGCCAAAGCCGTAGTCGCCCTGCGAGTGGAAGCCTTGCGACTCATGGCAGCCCAACATGCCAAAGATCCAACTTTCCCAACAACCCTCGTGCTGGCTGCGGGCAAAAACTCACCGCAGGAACTGCGCATGGAAGCCCTGGTGCAAACCTTTGCACATCAGAAAGAGCGCGCTGTTGCCGAAGCTTCACGCGTCTTGGAACAAGGCTCACTCCTCGAAAAACAAGCTGCTCTGAAGCTCGTTGGCCGAACCCAAGAAATAGCGGCCCAACAACTCATGGATATTTGGCTGCAAAGGCTAGCCGCAGGAAAAGTCGAACCCGGGTTGAAACTGGATGTCCTCGAAACTGCTTTGGCTTTTTCGTCCCTAACAGAACGAATCGAAACTTATCAGCGGAGCCGAACAACAGCACCACGCGATGATTTGATTGATGGCGGCAACATTGCTCTGGGAAAAGAAATCGTGACCAATCATCTCGGCGCAAACTGCCTAGCCTGCCATAAGGTGGAGGCGAGTGAAGGAAGCCAAGTCGGTCCCAGCCTTAAGTCCATCGGCGCCCAGCGAAAGAAAACTGAGATTCTGGAAAGCTTGATGAATCCCGTCGCCAAGATTGTTCCTGGATACGGCTTGGTGTCGATCACCCTCAAGGATGGTAGCAATCACGCGGGCGCTCTATATCGAGAAGATGCGAATCACGTAATCCTGAAACTGGCAGATGGCAGCGAGAAAAAACTGCTCCGAGCACAGATCGCCATGCAAACTCCACCAGTTTCAATGATGCCGCCTATGCTGGGTATCCTGACAGCCCGAGAACTGCGAGACGTCATTGCCTACCTTAGCAGTCTGAAGCCGTCCAAAAGAAGCAAAGCAAAAAGCGAGCACTAATCGTCTGCGACAACACCACAAGGACCGGAATTGATCTTTCTCTCAAAAATAAGAAACCCAAGTTCAGAGCCTCACTTAGGAATTCATTCAGCAGGGCAAATCACGATCGTTAACATTTTAACATGATTTGTTTGGAGTTCTGACCTCTCAATCCGCACAGCTTTGGATGCACCACGGTGAATGATAGGGTCACCATGGCTAACTTGAAGCCTAAACCGTTCATTGAGACAAACTAGGTTCGAGAACCTGATGTCTCCTTGGCAGCCGAACATTGACACTTGAGTGCAAATTCCTCTAAGCTGGCAATTCCACAAATAAATCGCGCCCCCCCGCACGTACCGCATGTATTCCAACGAAGAGTTCCTCATCGAGCTGCTAACTGAAGCAGGCTATCTCACGCCGCAGGATCTGCAGCAGGCTAAGACCAACAAAAAAGGTCAAGAGACACCCCTGCAAACGCTGATCAAGACAGGGATCGTAGCAGATGAACAGTTAGCCAAGCTCGTCGCATCCAATAGCGGCATGGAGTATGTGGATCTACATGGCTTCCCGGCGAATCCAGCGCTAAAAACCTTGGTCTCGTTGGAACATGCCAAAAAGTATAAAATTGTGCCCATCGGCATCAATGGTACTTCACTCCAAATCGCCATCTCGGACCCTTATGATTTCGAGACTCTGGACGCACTTCCGCATGTTCTACAGCCTGATTTGGAGTTCTTCTGTTCCACTCCCACCTTGATCCAAGAGGTCATGGTCACCATTTATGGCAATGAAGCCATGACGGGCGGCAGCAAAGGCGAAGGAGCATCTAGCGGCGGCGATGGGGACGCACCGATCATCAAGCTTGTCGAAAACATGCTGATGGATGCCTTTCGCAATCGCGCCTCCGACATCCACATCGAACCCATGGAAAAAGACATTCGCGTTCGGTTCCGCATGGATGGTGTGATGGTGGACATCGAACATCACCCAAAGCGACTGCTCGCCTCCATCATTGCTCGCATTAAGATCATGACAGGCACGATGAGTATCGACGAAAAACGTGTGCCTCAGGACGGACGAATTCAGATGCGATTTGGTGACAAGGAGCTTGATCTTCGTGTTTCTATTATTCCCACCCAAAACGGGGAAAGTGTGGTCATGCGCGTGCTCGACAAAAGCAGTCTCCGTCTCGGCCTTTCTGATTTAGGTTTCTTCAGTGACGACCAGAGTTGCTTTGAGAATTTGATCTCGCTGCCGGATGGCATCGTGCTCGTCACGGGGCCCACAGGCTCGGGAAAGACGACCACGCTTTACGCTTGCTTGAACTTCATCAACCGGCCGGACCGGAAGATCATCACGGTCGAAGATCCCGTCGAGTACGAACTTCCTGGCATCAACCAGGTCATGGTGAAAGAGGATGTGGGCATGACATTCGCCGCGGCCCTGCGCGCCATGCTTCGTCAGGCACCGAATATCATCATGCTGGGTGAGATTCGTGACGCGGAGACCGCGGGCATAGCCATTCAGGCATCCCTGACAGGTCATTTGGTCTTTTCCACCCTGCACACCAATGATGCACCGAGCGCCGTAGCGCGTTTGGCGGACATCGGAATCAAACGCTTTCTGATCGCTTCCGCTGTGCGTGGCATCTTGGCACAACGACTCGTCAGGAAGTTATGCGGTGAGTGCAAGCAACCGGCAGGACTCAGTGATAAAGAAATGCGCCAACTCGGTCTGGAGGCCGGCCAGTTAGCCTCCGCGACGATCATGGGGCCCAACGGCTGCAATAAATGCCGTAACTCCGGCCATCGTGGACGAATGGTCATCGCCGAAATTTTCCAAATTGATGATGAAGTGCGCAACATGATCAACCAAAACTTGACCACACCACAGCTGCGCAAACGCGCCCGAGAACTCGGCATGAGAACCCTACGTGAAGATGGCGTTCGCAAAGTTTTGGCAGGTGTAACAACCGCCAACGAAGTCATCGAAGCCACTATGTCCGATGCAGATTGATGCTACCAACGGACGACCTTGAGAACCGTATAACGAAAATCTTCCCCCCATGACCCCTCAAAACGTCATCGACATGCTCGAGTCACGTGGAGTGATCGACTCCGGCGTCGCTGAAGGCCTTACCCAGGATTGCATCCACAACGGCAAAGAAATCCTCCAGACCATTCTTGATTACGGCATCTACCGAAATGAAGACGAATTCTGGGCTGTCGTGGCCGAAGAGCTCGGTGCCGACCATTTTGATCTGTCGAGTTATGAGCCACCGCCCTCCGTGATCAATCTAGTCCCAGCGGGGATGGCAAGACTGTATGGTGCCTTCCCCATCACGCTCGATGCCCGTGGACTTCATGTCGCTTACACCGATCCACTCAACCCGCAATTGGTGGAAGATTTGTGCTTCGGACTCGGCAAGCAGATTGTGCCGGTCGTCGCACGCCGGAGCCAAGTTCAGGCTCTCATTGACAAGCATTATGGCTCGGGTGCGCCGAGCGTAGAGGATATCTTCGGTGGTCTGGCGAATGCTGGCAAAGACAGCCCTGAGGTGGAAGCCAACTCTGCCCCGATCGTGAAGTTTGTCGATCTGGTGATGACCCAAGCGATTAAAGAAAAGGCGTCTGATATCCACTTCGAGCCTTTTGAACACGAATTCAAAATTCGTTACCGTGTCGATGGTGCGCTATACGAAATGGCTCCGCCTCCGGTGCATTTAGCAAACTCAGTGATCTCACGCGTGAAGGTCATGGCGAACATGAACATTGCGGAGCGGCGTGTCCCTCAAGATGGACGCATCATGACGGTGGTGAATGGCAAGCCTGTGGACATGCGTGTGAACTCGCTGCCGACTCAACATGGAGAATCCGTGGTGCTTCGTGTGCTAGATCGCAGCAGCGTCAATCTCGAACTTGAGCACCTAGGGATGCCTCCTTATTTGTTCGATTACATCACAGAGACCATCGAAAAGCCCAACGGTATCTTCATTGTTACTGGTCCCACTGGTGCAGGAAAGACCACCACGCTCTATGCCTGCCTGCGTCGAATCAATCAGATCGACACCAAGGTTCTCACCGCCGAAGACCCCGTCGAATACGAACTCGACGGAATCATGCAAGTTCCAGTGAATGATGCAGTCGGTCTCACGTTTGCCAAAGCGCTGCGCTCATTCCTGCGCCAAGACCCAGACAAGATCATGGTGGGAGAGATGCGTGACGTGGAGACAGCGCAGATTGCTATCCAGGCTTCACTTACAGGGCACTTGGTGCTCAGCACCCTACATACCAACGATGCAGCTGGTGCCGTGACGCGCCTTGTGGACATGGGTGTAGAACCCTTCCTGGTGTCTGCCACGTTAGAGGGTATTTTGGCGCAACGACTGCTGCGTACCATATGCAAAAAATGTCGCTCAGCCTACACGCCTAGCTTGTCGATCCTCAATCAATTGGGTTTAAGTCCCGATGATATTGGCGGTAAACAGTTTTACACAGGGGCTGGCTGCGAAAAATGTGGAGGCTCTGGCTACAAAGGACGCAAGGGCATTTATGAACTACTGAATGTCACCGATCCAATTCGCGAATTGATTGTCGAAAAAGCTCCCACACTAGCTTTGAAGCAAAAGGCTATCGAGCTGGGCATGATGACTCTGCGAGAAGACGGGCTTCGGAACATTTATGATGGTGAGACCACCATCGAAGAAGTCCTCAAATACACTTGATGATTAGCACAGCTCTAGGCATGAAAATGCCACCATGGCCTTCATGAATTTAATGGACAGAGCACACTGCGAACCCGTAATCTAAAAAAGCTAAAATAAAACACGCAGCCCTAACGTATGCCGAAGTTTCACTACATCGCCCTCGACCAGAACGGCCAGGAAGTCGCCGGAGAACTGGATGCAAGCAACGAGGCCGAGGCCATCAACCTTCTCCGCCAAAGTCAGCTTTATCCGACCCAGGTGGCCCAGGAAGGCAAAGGAGATGCTGCCGTCAAAAAGCGTGCGGCCAAAAGCCCGGCAGCGAAATCGAAAGGCAAAGCCGTCAAAGCTGGTGCGAATGCCAAGGTGAAACCTAAAACATTGATGGTTTTCACACGCCAATTGGCTACGCTCATTGACTCGGGGCTTCCACTGCTGCGCGGATTGACCGTCCTAAGCCGTCAGGAACCAAATCCGGTGATGAAATCGACCATCGCCACCTTAGCGGACAATGTCCAAACCGGCAGCACGTTTTCGGAAACGTTAGGACAATACCCCCGCATTTTCAATAAGCTCTACGTGAACATGGTGAAGGCGGGAGAGCTGGGTGGTGTGCTCGAGATCGTTCTCAATCGACTGGCCGAGTATCAAGAAAAGGCTCAGAAGCTAAAGAACAAGATCATGGCCGCCATGATCTATCCGTTGGTGGTGATGTTCATCGCCCTCGCAATCCTGATCTTCCTCATGCTGGTCATCGTTCCTAAGTTTGAGAAGATCTTCGAGGAAATGCTAGGTGATAAAAACAAGCTGCCCACACTGACCAAATACGTGATTGGTTTTAGCCGCTGGATGGGGGACAACTTCCTTTGGCTCGCTGGGGGAGTAACCGTCATCTTCATCGGCTGGCGTATTTTTGCGGCAACCCCTGGAGGAAGACGTGCGATTGATGGTTGGAAACTCAAATTACCCCTCTTCGGTGACGTTCAGCGGAAAACAGCCATTTCTCGATTCACACGCACCTTGGGCACTCTTGTCACTTCCGGCGTTCCGATTCTGCAAGCCCTCAACATCACTCGTGAAACAGCAGGTAACGCGATCGTGTCTGAGTCTATTGTCAAAGTGCATGATGCTGTCAAAGAAGGTGAATCCATGGTCGCCCCCTTGGAATCGAGCAGCGTCTTTCCTCCAATGGTGATTTCCATGGTGGACGTCGGAGAAGAAACCGGTCAGCTGCCTGAAATGCTGCTGAAGATTGCCGATGTTTACGAAGATGAGGTGGACAACTCCGTTTCTGCTCTGACATCGATGCTTGAACCTCTCATGATCGTGCTTCTGGCTCTTGTCGTTGGCACCATTGTGCTTGCCCTATTCTTGCCGCTCATCGAAGTCATTAAACAACTCAGTGCAGGCCCTGGAGCATAACGCGCTCAGACCTCGTTCAGTTCTTCATCCCAGACTTTTCGATTATGATCGTCCCTTACTCACGCACTTCTCGTGGTGGTTTCACCTTGGTAGAGCTGATCACCGTTGTTAGTGTGATTGTGGTCCTCTTCGCCCTTGTGGCGGGGGCTTATTCCTATGCGGACCAGTCTTCGAAGCGCAGTCGCACCGAAGTCACCATTCGAGTGATTCGATCTGCACTGGAAAACTACCGTGAAAAATTTGGTTCTTATCCAACTCCCGCGAACCCTGAGACTAGCGTTACGATTGCCGACAAGACTTACGTTGCCGGTGAAGCCGCCTGTCTATATCAGGCTCTCAGTGGAGATGGCTTCAATCAAATCAAGGGAGTCGACAGCAATCAAGGCTCCCCCGATTCCAACGGACAAGTTGAAGATGCGGAAGCCGCGAATGTTACATTGGCCGATATGCCTCGTGAAATTTGGACGGTCAACAGTTCGAGTTATTTCATGATTGACGGCTTTGGGCATCCCATTCGTTACATCAAGGCTTTACCAACCATCGCTGCAGATGGAGGACAACCCCCTGATCCAGTTACGATCAACAATACCTATGACATATGGTCCTACGGCAATGACACCGAGAATTTAACGGCCACTGGCTTTATGACTCAGGACAACACCACCCTGGCTCGAGCTAGCTCCAAGTGGATCAAAAACTGGTGATCTGGGTTTTGTCGCCAAGCCTCTTTTGCTCTAGATCATTAGCTGAAAAAGACGCTCACGGATTTGTGTCTGCCATTTTTCGAGATAAGCCAATTTGACCTGGAGCTTTTGTGCATCAGACCAGACGGTTGAATCTCCCTGAGAAAGGCGAGCGTCGAGACCTGGAAGTTCGTGGAGATAGGAATCGATGTGGGAAGATATCTCTCCGTTGAGATCTTCCAGAGACTCCCTCACTTTAAGAATTTCACCCGAAAGCAAGGCTCTGCTTAGCGCGGTGGAAACAGATTTGGCTTTCTCTGTGACTTTGCCAGCAGACTCCAATTGGCGACCTACTGCTGCAAACAAGTCCATCAGGCTAGGCTCTAGCGGAATCGCTTTCCAGGCAACTGCTGAATTCAACTCCATCAAATGCTTGAGCCGGCGACTGGGTGATCGCAGTACGGAAATGGCCTCATTCAGGGCCGAAGTGCGAGCTGAATCGCCCGAAGCATGATCGGGATGCAGCACTTTGGCAGCATCAAGGTAAGCTTTTTCCAGAAGGTCATCATCCATCGCTGCACGTGGAGTTAGACCCAATAACTCAAAACAGTTACTCATGACGGTTTCTCCTTCAGGCAGAGAAACTTTCTCCACAAGAACACGTAACGACCGCGTTGGGATTCTTCACTTTGAAGCCACCTTGTTGGAGATCATCGCTGTAATCGAGCTCGGACCCAGTCACGAAGAGAGCACTCTTCGGGTCAATGACGACACGCACTTGATGGGAGATCACCATGATGTCGCGATGGGCAGGGCCATCGACCAAATCCATCTTATACTGCAAGCCAGAGCATCCACCTCCGACCACTGCTACTCGCAAGGCCCCATGCTCGGCTCTTCCTTGTTTGGTGAGCAGGCTAGTCAGTTTCTGCGCCGCAGCAGGCATCACTAAGATCAGCTTTTCATTGCCGATTTTGTATTGGGGCGTGGCGGGGGTAGGCTGAGCAATCATGATCTAATTCCATTCGCCTTAGGACGGACTCATTGTGGCTTTCCACTGCTCAAAATATTCCTTGGAAGCCCTGTATTTGGCACCACAACGCGGGCAAGTGAGGTTGGCATGACCGTCTTCAAAGATGTAGTCCAAATCGTCTTCGGACAATCTGCCTAGCATCGGAAACAATCGATCCAACGTGCAGCCACAAAGGAAACGGCAGGCACGAGTTTCTAGCAGCGACAGTTCTTCCGCTTGATCGAGTTCCGCGATCTCTTCCAACTTGAGATTCCGCAACCACTCTAAATCAGCATCTGGCTCAGCCGAGATTTGCACATAATCCTCTTCAGGAAGGCGAAAGTATCGTGTCGGCCTTTGTTCACTTTGATGGTAAAAGGATTCCACCGAATGGAGCATGTCCAACCCTTGAAACTCGACCATGCTTTGGCGAGAGGGATGCTGCGTCCTTGTGGTTTGTGCGATAAACAAGGACCTACCCATGTCTTTCACGTCATCGGTAAAGACCCGACCTGTCATCTGAGCGATTGGATAGCCCCCTCCTGTCACGAATAAGTTCAGCAATGGCTGCTGCACATGGATCGTCCAAGCGCATTTCTCATCATGCGGTCGAGACGCCAAATGCAGCGCCATCGCTGCAAAAGCCTCCTTCAGCATCGAATCCTGAGGCTCTTCATTCTGGATTCCGTGCTGCATCAGATGCAGATAATAATCCATATACAAGTCAGTGAACCGTCCACGAACCAGAAGACAATTCCTTCTTCTCACGAAGTAGGATCGCAGTTCAACAACAGCAGAATCGGAATCGATCATAAGAGTTCGACCATGGCGCAGAAAGAAACTCGGTTCTGCGCCACAAAGCCGTGGGGATACGTCACAGAGGCTTGATGAAGATGTCCTTGTAGTAAGTGACACTCTTCGGATCGTGCCCCTGAATTGCGATAAGGCCTTCGCTCAATTTACGGCCTGGCATGTTGTTGAGTTCTTTGGCTGGGTCCCAACCCTCCGGCTCCGTGAACTCCACCGTGGTCTTGCCATTCACCGTCAAGGTGATCTTCTTGCCTTCGACTCGAATCACATAATCGAACCATTCACCATCATGGCTAGGTGCGCTAGGCACCTTGATGTGCTTGCCGCCTTTAGGTTCTGGCTGACCTTGCTTCAGCGCTAAGATGTTAATGACTCCATAGAGACTACCGGTTTTTTTAGGATCCGTATGAGTGCTGTTCACTTGGCATTCATATCCTGCGTCTGGCCAGCCTTTCTCTTGAAACTGGGTGTGAAAGTAAACGCCACTGTTGCCACCCTCCGTCGTTTTGACCTTTAACTTAAGCTCGAAGTTCTTGAAGGATGCCTTCCCATCCTGCCCAACATGGAAAAGGTGAGCGCGACCTCCAGCGACCTTGAGTTCACCGTTTTCGACCGTGAAGACTCCGGGAACTTCGTCGTTGGATTTCCAACCGGTCAGGTCCTTGCCGTTGAACAGAGAGATCCAGCCATCTTGGGCATTCAAAGAGGCTGACAGAGCAAACAGAGCGAGTGAAGCAAAGAGGGTTCGGCGTGTTTTCATGGTGAAAGGGCGAGATACAGAGGTGCCTGGGTTTTGTCCAGTAGCCTTGCGCTTCAGGCAAGAGGGAAGGCCAAAGAGTTACTCTTCCGATTTGGGTTCAGGCAGGAAGAAACCAATAATGAAGCTGAAAACCGCAATGGAAGTCCCCACATACCCTGCCGCCATCGCCACATGGGAGGGCAAAAGCGGGCCTGAGCCAGCCAGCATGGGAGCCACGAAGCTTGTGGTGACAAAGGCCATGCTCGTTCCAATCATGCGCCCGCCCACGTTCGTGGCAAAGCTGCCTCCTGTTCCACGCAGATGCATGGGAAACACTTTGGGAAGGTATTCTCCAAAATAGCTAAACTGGGCCACCGTGAGCAGACCACAGATGCCATATGCCCACAGGAAGGATGCACCTCCCACTTCAAAAAGTTTAAAATAGGTGAGTGGCAGCAGCACCATGGCAGGAATCTGGAACACGCGCAGCAACGTGACGCGGCTGATGCCCCAGATGAGCAGACCCGCCAGCAGCAAGCGTCCAACCAACCCACCCAGTTCCTGGCGCAGCTGAACTTTGTCGGCCATTGCTTTGACTTTGTCATTGTGTGGCTTGGACTTGCCGAAGTTCTCCTTGATCTTCGCCACGATTTCTTTGCGGGAAGGATCGGTAGGCTGAAGCTGATTGAGCTGAAGGTTCAGCGCTTCCGCTTCCTTGCGCAAAGGAGCTAGCGTTTTCGACACTTCCTTCAATTCAGGCAGGCCTGGAGTGACACGAGCAACGGTGACTTGCAGAGCACCAAACGCAATGCCGTAAGCACAGGCAGAAAGTGCGGCGGTCACCAGTGTGACTCGACGCAACTCAGGAGCAAAAAGCGCCGAAAAGCTGGGGCGCTTCAGGAGACCAGCGGCACGACGCTCTTTCCAGACTTGGCTTTCTGGAACAAAAGGCAGCAGCAACGCAATCGGAATAGCAGGAAGAATCCCCGTCATGAGCAAATAACGCCAGGACGCAGGATCAGTAGCCCCTAGCCCGAGCGGCAATGCCATGTGGGGAAGATCGGCACCATGCTGACTGATCCAGACACTGACACCCGTCACCAGAAGCCCCCCCAAGGAAGCAAAGGCTTGTGTGATGCCGAGCCACTTCTCCTTGGCTTTTTTATCAGGAAAAACTTCTGCCAACCAAGTGATGGCAGCCACAAACTCAATGCATACGCCGATGAAGGTCGTGCTGCGGAAGAAGACGAAAACCTCCAATGAAGTCGCATAGGCAGCGCAAAAAGGAGACAACGAATACATGAAGATACTGGCGGCCATGATGGTTTTCCGCCCGAAGCGATCGACCAACCATCCTCCCAACAGTCCAAAAACACCACCGCACAGAGCTGCGATCCAAAGAAGCTTTCCTACCCAATCCGTCACCATGGGATTGTTCAATGGCACCTTGAGTAGCTCCGCAATCGCAGGGGCGGCAACCAGAGGCGTCATCAGAAGCTCATAAGTGTCGAAAAGAAAGCCAATGCTGGCGATCACGATGATCAGCCAAGTGGTGCGATTCATGGAAGAAGCCATAGAAGAGGTCGTGAAATGTTACGGAAAGAATCAACCAAGCAGGGGACGAAGCCTATCGAGAACCTTAGGCACTTCGACAAAAGGATCTTTGGCCACTTCATACTCCAGCGTGAACCAACCCTGGTAGTTGGCATCGCGAAGGATCTGCAGAAGACGCGGCACATCCGCAGGCTGTGATTGCCCCTTCTTGCTTCCTTTGGGGCTGAGTTCCATCTTCAGCTG
This sequence comes from Verrucomicrobiaceae bacterium, assembly GCA_947507875.1. Taxonomy (GTDB): domain Bacteria; phylum Verrucomicrobiota; class Verrucomicrobiia; order Verrucomicrobiales; family Verrucomicrobiaceae; genus Prosthecobacter. The sequence continues at coordinate 14,188 of CANNQP010000037.1, forward strand.
CACATTGATGGCGTAGGGGGCGATTTTGGCCAAATCACCATAAGGATCTTCGGTGTGAAAATTGCCACTATCCCAGTTGATGCCAGCCCACGGGCTGTTCGCGGCTCTGACCATTTTGATCAGATTGTCAGGTTCCGCCACGATGCCGCCATGATTCTCGAGTCCTAAAAAGATGCCCTTCTTGCCAGCATAGTCGAGACACTCCTGATAGGCCTTCAGACAGTTCGAGACAGCTTCTTCCTCGCTCATTCCTTTGGGCTGAGGCCCTGCGAAAACCCGAATGTGCGGAGCGTTCATGATCGCGGCATAGTCGATCCAGCGCTTCACATCCTTGATTTCTTGATCCAGCTTTTCGCCCTGCGGAAGAGCAAAGTTATTGCCGACGGCGGTGCCCGTGAGTTGCACTCCACGAAGGTAAGCATGACGCTTGACTTCCAGAAGGAACTTTTCGTCCACGTCCGGTGGGAAAAAGTAGCTCGTGACCTCTGCACCAGGCACGTTGTTGTCCGCGCACCAATCGATAAAATCCAAAATACTCCACGGCTTGCGGTCTGACTTCAGCTTGTTCTCTTTCCCTCTCATCCACTGAAAGAATTCGCGAAACGAATAGGCCGCTACCCCGAGTTGCATCCGGCTTTTCCCCGGACGTTGAATGGGCTCAATCGCGGAAAGAGAACTTGCGCTGAGTGCTCCAAAACTAGTGGTGAGAAAATGGCGGCGTGAGGTCATGGCGAAGAGGAAACGTTCAGGCGGGAACGACTTATCAGCCATAAAACCCGCCGGAAAAGCAAGGACTTACTTGTCTCAATCCATCCGAAGCATTCAAGACAGGCTTTTAGTTTTTTCGCCATTGCCAAGCTTCGTCAAAGAAACCGGCATCACGGATCTTGCCGGGTGCTCGTGAGGATTTGTGGCTTGTGATCTCCACCACGGCCCAATCGGGCAGCTTGGCCACCTGCCGCGCATTGTTCAGATAATCGTACTCTCGGTAAGTGAAGCTGCTGTTGAGCACAACGTAACGCTTTGGATTCAGCGGGTTGGGATAGATCAAGACCGGAGCATGTTTGCTGGCATCATAGGTTTTGCCATTTGCAGTCAGCTTTCCCTCTGCCCAGCTGATCGGCAGCTTGGCCAGAATCTTCGCGAGCACGGCATTGCTCTGCGGATCACCCCACAAAATGAGGTGATGGGCTGCGATGTCCGCATCGGTGATCGATTGGTCATCTTTGACAGGAGCGTCTCCTCGGAACTGGCGTCTCCATTCAAACGCAGCACGATTCATTTCATGCTGCGTCCACGCATGAAGCTCTGGATTGATGGCTGTTCCGGTCGGTTTGACCATCAAGAAAGTGTCCATGAAGGCATCATCAATTGGTCCTGAGAGACCAGGCTGCTTGGCCAATTGACCTGCTTCCTGCGCGGCGTCCACTGGCTTCCATTGATCTCCTTGGCGACGAAGATGAACCTGCCAGGAACGATCTGACTTCGGACCAGCCAGCTCAAGCACATCGCGATCTATCTTCAGGGTCACTCCCTGCTGTAAGGCAAAGGGGGCATGACCTGCGGGCATGTCGAGGATTAGCCCGCGCACATTGCGGGTCTCGATGGTCAGCGAGCTATCCGTCGTGATTTTGGCGTGAACACGAGCACGCTCCCAGTGCTTTTCCATACGGTCCACCGTCAGCCAATGCATTTTGGGGTAACGAAGGAACCATGTGGTGAACTGAATTTCACGGGGCACACGATTGCGCCCTGAGGCAGCGATGGCAGCCAATCGCTTCTCGATTTCAATCAAGGAATCGGGATGAATTTTATGCGCTGTCTGAGGTCCGATGATGTGAGTGAGATCGATCTTTTCCTCACGCAGGTGTCTTGCCATCACATCAGCGGCCTGCTTTTGCTTATCCAGTTCTCCACTGTAGGCCACCGTTGGCACATGGAATAAATTCACCGCACGGTCGGTCGCATTGTACCAGTGCCAGAGTGTTTTTTCATAAGCTGGAATCTGGGAAACATCTTCGCTTTGGAAGACATTCAGGAATTCGGGGGTCTCCGCAAAACCCGCACCCGGATTGGCGGCACACCACAGATCGGGATAGTTGACCGCGAACTGCCAAACGGCAGCTCCCCCCATGCTAAAGCCACGGATGATCATGCGATCTTCATCAATGGCATAAAACTTCTTGGCGTGCTCCAGTGCCTCCAAGAGATCAATCTCACCCGCGAATTTATTCGCGCAGCAGTATCTGCCGTAAGGGTGCAGGACCAACGTGTGCGCAGGAGAAATTTGTCCTGTTTGCTTGCGACGCTGGTCGATGAAGGCCAGCTCACTCAAGGTCTCACCACGACCATGGCACCAGGCATCCAAGCGTGAAGGAGCTCCTTGGTAGCTTTCTGGGATGACCATGCCGTAGGGTTGGACGGAGCCATCGATTCGGGAACGATAGCCGCGAACCACCAAGCCTTTTTGAGTCGTCCAGGGATGCTGCCCATCCTTCAACTGCGCCGCCCGTTGCATGCCTTCAGTCAGGATTTCTTGGGCAGACTTGAGCTCACCCAGCTTATGAACTTCGTTGTACTTCAGCGCCCAATCGACCGCCTTGTGATAAACTTCAAGATCGGGCAAAAGATCTGCCAACTTTGGATTCTTTTCCTGAGCTTTGGCTGCTGCATCAATCGCAGCACGAAGCGCCATCAGGCCCTGCTGCAAAGGCTTCGCGTCAGCCTCTGGAACTGCCACTCCCGGTGGAGGAATGGGGCGAACTTGGCCAGCAAGATTGTCTTTGGGACCATCCGCCCACGCGACAGCGGCGAGAAAAGGAGCAAGATAACGAAGCATCATGGAAGGGAGCTACATAAGCACGAACTTCGTCAGTTCATGCGCGTTTTTATCTCCTACCGTTGGATGAACCCTGGCGGCACAGCATCCTCCATGGACAGCGCTTGACCCCGAGGAGGCCTGCCACGACTCTAGCATCATGCGCAATCCAGACCGAGATCACACCATGGCGATATTCTGCGACTTCGAGAACCTCGCCATCGGGGTGCGCGAAGCAAAGTACGACAAATTCGACATGGGCAAGGTCTTGGAACGCCTGCTGGTCAAAGGCAGCATTGTGGTCAAAAAAGCTTACTGCGACTGGGATCGCTACAAAGAGCACAAGCGGGCCATGCACGATGCCGCGTTTGAAATGATCGAAATTCCTCACGTGCGTCAGGGCGGAAAGAATAGCGCCGACATTCGCATGGTCGTGGATGCGCTCGACCTCTGCTACACGAAGTCCCACGTGGACACTTTCATCATCGTCAGTGGAGATTCGGACTTTTCTCCCTTGGTCAGCAAGCTGCGTGAAAACAACAAAACGGTTGTAGGCGTCGGAGTCAAAAACTCCACCGGCGATATCTTCATCAAGAACTGCGATGAATTTATCTTTTACGATGACTTGGTTCGTGAGCAACCGCGCCGCAAACAAGCCACCAAAAGCAGCCCACCCAAAGGCCCAGCCAAACCTAAAGAAGAATCTTCAAGCCAAGCAACCAAAGCCAACGTGACGGCAGAACCCGCCCCCAAATCGGCAGGTGATCCTGAAAAAGCCTTGGATCTTTTCATGGAGACAGTGGACGCTATGATGAATGAGCGAGGCGGCAATCAGCCCATCTGGGCTTCCTCCGTGAAGCAGACGATCAAAAGACGTCTTCCTCAATTCAGCGAACGCTTTCATGGCTATCGCAGCTTTGCCACTCTGGTGGAGGCTGCCGCACAGCGAGGTTTCATCCACATCACCAAAGACGCCAAGTCAGGGGACTATCACATTCACCCTGATTCAGGTGATGATTTGATGCCTGACAATGCATTCGTTGAAGCACCCTCTGGTCCAGGCTTCGCTAGCGAAGGTTGAACTTCGTCACCTAACTGACCAAGCACAGACGAACTTGCTTCACTTCAGCGAATCAAGAAACGCCAGCAGATCCGCCGCCTCCGACTCGGTCATGGCTTGAAGCAGTCCTTCCGGCATCAGCGAGGCAGGTTGGAGCTTCTGCGAGGTGATTTGAGCATTCGGAACCATCAGCGGCTGGCCGGTGGCGAGCTTGAGCGTCACGTCCTGGTCGCTGCGGCGAACGAGGAAGCCGGTTTGCTGGGTGCCGTCCTTCAAGGTGAGCGTCCATGTCTCGTAACCCTTGGCCATGGTTTTGGAAGGTGTGTGCATGCTTTCGAGCAGTTGCTCGCGGGTGAGGCGTGCGCCGACCTTGCTCAAGTCAGGCCCAAAGTCGCGACCGGTGCCGTTGATCAGATGACAGGCGAGACACGCGGCCATTTTGCCGGTCATGCTGATGAGCTCGGAGCCACGTTTCGCATCGCCCTTGGCGGCCAGGAGCTTCTTCGCGTCAAAATGCGTGCCGAGCGTCTTTACCCGCTGCTCGAAGGGCACAAAACGCTCGAAGTAGCAGGCGATCTCGGGATTCGGGTGTTTGGCTAGAGCTGAATCAAAAGGCTGTTTTCCGCGAGAAAGGGCATTCACGGCCAAAAGAGCCTCGGAGGAGGTTTTGACCTCTTTCGGTCTCTGCGAGGCTTCTGAGCCAGCGATCCAGTCCCACAGCAACTGGAAGCCTTTCGGGTCCACTTCACGCGCCCCGATCATCGGCATGTGACCATTCCCACTGCGGGCAATGCGAGCGATGAGGACGCTTTGCTCCGGTTTGCCGGGAGAGATCACACGGGCATCCATGAGACCGAGTTCGCCGCGAACGGGCTTTTCACTGAGCATCATCGTCTCCGCCATAGGCAGATCGGCATTCGCCATGAACTGCACGCTGCCTCCGCCATTCTTGCGATGACAATGAGCGCAGTTGGCATGCAGCCAGGCACGCGCTTGCGATTCGAGATCGTCTTTGTCGTGCAGTCGGTTCGTCAGCCGGGCCATGAAGTGGGCATCAAGGACCTCTTCGGGCTTTTTGCCGTCGATCTTCACGAGTTGATCAGGTTGAAAGCCAAGCGCGAAACCGCTCCAGTTGGTGTGGCAACGGGCACACTCGCCGCGACCGTGGATGCGCCAGGGTTGTTTGTCCGCGATGAACTCCTCGCCATCCGGGCCGACGAGATCCGCATCGGTGCCCGCGTCGTTCCAGCGGTAGGAGTAGCCGTTCCACGACTCGCCGTCGAAGTGCAGAATCTGTGTCTCCAGTTTTCTCTTGAGGCTGATGGTGCGTACCAGCACGGACTCGGCGGGCCATTCGACCTTGTAGTTCAGCTTGCCCGGCTTGCCGCTGACGGTCGTCTTGATGCTCTCGCCATTCGGCAAGGCCACGAAGCGCTGCGCGGTGGCTCCATCCTGCCACATCGGCTCGGCGATCTCGAAAGGCCAAACACCTGCCGCGGGCTTCTGCGAGGTAGTGTCGGCAAAGAGACCGGTTTCGCTAAGCTTGCGCGGGAACTGGCTCGGCTTGCCCACGGCGGGATTTCTGGTGAGGCGGTAGAGGCGCGTGTCTTTTTCCCAATTCATCCAATACAACTCGCCATCCTCGCTTTGGCCGAAGGTGACGATCTTGTGCGGCGTATCGGCGATCTCCTCGCGCCTCGTGACCTGCTTTCCATCATGCCACAAGGCCCAGATCTTGCCGGTCTCGTAGTCGCCGTAGAGGTAAGCATCACGCAGCTCGGGAAAGCGGCTGCCGTGATACACATAGCCCCCGGTGATGCTCGCCGCCTCCGTGTGGGGATGCGCGGCGACGGGCGGGATGATCTCGCCGGGGCCTTTCGTCTCCGGTTTGATCGGCTGCGAGGCCTCCATGGCGCTCCAGCCGTGGTTTCCTCCCTTTTGCACGAGGTGAATCATCTCCCAAAGCTCCCAGCCGACATCGCCGCACCAAAGGCGGCCCTTGGCATCAAAGCTGATCTTCCAGGGGTTGCGGAAGCCGAAGGCCCAGATCTCCGGACAAACCGTGAGGTGGGCACTCTTGCCCGCCAAAGAAGACGGCGAACCGTCATTGCGGGCAGGAGTGCCCGCATCACTTCTGACAAAAGGGTTGTCCTTCGGGATCGAGTAGGCCCTGCCGCCTTCCTCGTGATCCACGTCGATTCGCAAAATGCAGGAGAGCAGATCATTCAATCCCTGGCCGGTATTGCGCGGATCGGGCGGCGAGGGCACCTCGGCATCGCCGGTGGAGCAGTAGAGCATGCCATCCGGCCCAAACTCCAGCGACGCGCCATTGTGACCGCCGCAGAGCCAGGTGAGCAGCACGACCTCCGAGGCCGGATCGAGCACCGGTGGCTCGTTTTGCATCAATTTGAAGCGGGAAAGCTTCGTGCCGTCGTCGAGCTTGTCGCCGATGGTGTAGGTGACGAAGACAAAGCCGTTCTCCCGCCACTTCGGATGAAACGCGATGCCATAGGCATGAGAGAGCGTCTCGTGCTTCGCCTTCAAGTCGATCAGCAGATGCTGCGAAGCCGCGTCCGGCGTGTCGGCAAAGGTGAAGATCTTCCCCGTGTTCTCCACCGCCGCGAAACGATGCGCCGTCGGCATCGCGATCATCTCCAAACCGTCATGAAGCCCGAGCTGCGTAAAGACCTGCTCCGCGATGAACGGCTTCGGTGCCTCCGGCGTGCCATGAATGCGGGAACGGGTCCACTGGGCAGACGCAGAAGCGGCGAGCAGGCAGAGAAAAAGAGGGCGCATCAGAGGTAGCAACATCGGGAGACTGGACAACTCTACCCGATGCACTGCGGCCATGGCACTCTTAAACTTCACTCCACCTCATTCACCGGCGAGTCGAGGGAGGACTTCTGCCATCGCCCCTCCAGCGTATAAACAAGATGCGGGGTGTAAAGCTGCGGCTCCAGCAAAAAGGAGTCGTGCCCTTTGTCCGAATGTACGGTGATGTGCATGCTGGAGACCTCTGCCCGCTCAAGCGAGCCGATCAGCTCGGCCTGCTCCTCTGGGTAAAAGCAGAAGTCACTGTCGATGCTGAAGACGAGATAATGATGCCCCGCCGCACGACTGCGGGCAAAGAGTTCATGATAGCTGGTCACACCTGCATCTCTGAGGGGATCGTAGCGCAGCCACATATTGATGATGCGGAGGTAGCAGTTCGCATCGAAACGCTTCACGAACTTTTTCCCCTGGTGCAGCATGTAGCTCTCCACGTTGTGGCCAACTTTGTACCACGAGAGCTGGCCTTCAGGCTGGGTTACGCTCTGTCGTGCGCGGTGCTCAATGGCATCCAGGTGCACAAAAGTTTTGTGCGAGATCATGCGTGCCAACGCTAGACCGTATTCAGGTGGGTCACCTTCATAGTAGTTCCCGCCTTTGAAATGAGGATCATTTTCGATGGCCAGCACCTGCTCGAACAAGGTCAGCCGCGTCAGCACCGTGGTGCGCAGGCCGGTAGCCACGGGCATGACGATTTTCACGCGCTCAGGGTAGAGGGTGGCGAAGTTGATGGCCAGCAAGCCACCCACGGAGGAGCCAATCACTGCATGCAGCTTCTTAATGCCGAGATGATCGAGAAGCGCCGCCTGACTGCGCACGACATCGCTGCTGATCACGGGGGGAAAGGCAGCGCCATAGGGCTTGCCCGTCTCGGGATTGATCGAGGCTGGCCCGCTGCTCCCGTAGCAACCGCCGAGGTAATTTGCACAAATCACACACCAGCGGTTGGTATCCAGTGCCTTCCCTGGGCCGATGAAGAGATCCCACCAGCCATGCTTCACATCCTCAGTCCATCGGCCTTCCAACCCTGGTACGTCAGCATTGTAACCCGCGGCGTGCTGACTGCCCGAGAGCGCGTGAAAGAGCAGGATCGCGTTGCTCTTCCTCGCGTTCAGTTTGCCATACATCTCGTAGGCAACCGTGATGCCAGGCAGGGCATCGCCACTGGCAAAAACGAACGGCTCGCTGGCGCTGCCGTGGTGGAAAAAGTGAGTGCTGGTTTCGCCGATACCTGTCATGTTACCTCTCAAGGAGAGGAGAATGCAGGCTCTGTCAAAGGGCGATGCTCTCTGCTTCAGCGTAGCCAGTTGCCCTCAAGGACAGGGCCAGGCTCCACTTTCCAAGTGCCATTGTCACTGGTGACCTTCCAGCTCTGACGCTGAAAATGCTTTTTGTAGGCCCAGGCGGCTTCATACTCCCACACATTGCCTGCGCTTTGCTTCATGGTGCGGATTTGGATGAGAAAAACAGGCACGCGCAAATCAGGATCGACAGCCGTGTTGTCTGGTGGAGCTGTCGTGAGCACGGAGGGGCTAATGACGCGCAACTTCGTGTCGGCGAAGCGCTGCATAAAGGGCACACTGGTGGGCGTGTAGTCACGCCCTCGAATGATTTCCCCGAGGGCGATGGAGTAGCTTTTCTGAACGCCTGGATTGGGATCTGGCAGCGTACGAAAAATCTCACGCACCAGCGCCTCGGTGCCAGCATGTTCATAGTCCGCCAAAGACATACCGCTGCGGTCCACGGGTCCGCAGGACAAGAGACAAGAGGAAAGCAGAACGAAAAGGGCAAAGGGGCGAAACATCAGGCGGCATTACGCGCGTCGATCCCTATTGTGCAAGGTCGGGGCGCAGGAAATGCAAAGGCACTTGGGAAAAGGCGGGAGGGAAAACCAGTTGCCCGTTAGGCGCGCACTGCTAGCTAACCGCTGGCCCCGTTGCGGGGGCGGTTTATTTTTTCCAGCCTTTTCCTGTCATGATCGTCACTCCCAAGATCCGTGGTTTCATCTGTACGACTGCCCACCCGGTGGGCTGCGCCAAGCATGTCGCCGAGCAAATCGACGTAGTCAAAGCCCGCGGCCCCATGGCCGATGCGCCCAAGAAGGTGCTGGTCATCGGTGCTTCTACCGGTTACGGCCTCTCCTCCCGCATTGCGGCGGCTTTTGGCGGAGGCGCTGCTACCCTAGGGGTCTTTTTTGAAAAACCTGGTGAACCTGACCGCTGCGGCACTGCCGGATGGTACAACACGGCCGCTTTTGAAAAAGAGGCCCAGGCAGCCGGGCTCTATGCCCGCTCCTTCAATGGCGATGCTTTTTCCGATACGATGAAGGCAGAGGTCATCGCCGCCATCAAGGCCGATCTAGGTCAGGTGGACTGCGTGATTTACTCCCTAGCCTCCCCACGCCGCACGCATCCAAAGACGGGCGAAGTCTTCAAATCTGTGCTAAAGCCCATCGGCCAGAGCTACACCAACAAGAATCTCAATACTGGCACAGGTGCTGTGAACGAAGTCACTCTGGAGTCGGCGAACGAAGACGAGATCGCCCAAACCGTCGCCGTCATGGGCGGTGAAGACTGGGAAATGTGGATGGATGCTCTGCTGGAGGCAGGCGTGGTGGCCCCTGGCACTCAGACCGTGGCCTACAGCTACATCGGGCCAGAACTGACCTGGCCCATCTACAAAAATGGAACCATCGGCCGCGCCAAAGAAGACGTTGAGCGCGCTCAACGTGCCCTCGATGCGAAACTGGCACCCTTGGGCGGCAAAGCCTGGGTCTCCGTGAACAAGGCCCTGGTCACCCAGGCCAGCAGCGCCATCCCAGTCGTGCCCCTCTACATCTCTTTGCTCTACAAAGTGATGAAAGCCGACGGCACCCACGAGGACACCATCGAGCAGATGGACCGCCTCTTCCGCGAGCGTCTCTACCATGGGGCCAGCCCACAGCCCGACGAGGCCGGACGCATCCGCGTGGACGACTGGGAGATGGCACCTGCCGTGCAAAAGCTCGTCGATGACCGATGGAAGGAAGTAAACACCGAAAACTTCCCCCAACTCGGCGACTTCGAGGGCTATCAGAGTAGCTTCTTGCGCTTGTTTGGCTTTGGTCTCAGCGGCGTCGATTACGATGCCGATGTAGACACCGCTACCTCAGTGCCTTCCTTGGCAGCCGCCTGAGCCGGCTTCGCTGGTCCTATGCACGCCTGTTTTCACCCCATGTCATCCACCGTAGCCCCTTGATCGCACTCGCCACGGCCAGCCAGAAAGGAGGTGTCGGAAAAACGACCCTCTGCATTAACCTCGCTTACTCCCTCGCGCGGCGCGGATGGAAGACCTTGCTTGTGGATACAGACCCGCAGGGCGGCGTAGGGCTTTCTCTGGCGCGATCGGCCCGGTCCAAAGCTGGCTTTTACGATTATCTGTGTGGCCTGGAACGTGATGCCGAGCGTCTTGTGCTGGCGACACGGCTGCCCGAGCTAGAGATCCTTCCTGCGGGGCAATATGACAATGCCGCCCGCCTTGGCTGGCCCGCGCAAGAGGTGGCCTTTCGCCTTGATGATTTACTGCGTGCAGCCGAACGGCGTGGCGTGGATTGCCTGATCCTTGACACAGCAGCAGGGCTGAATGCCATGTCCGAATCCGTGGTGAAGGCCTGCGACTACGTCATCCTCCCCCAGCAGTCGGAGCCACTGGCCATGCGCAGCGTGCCCCACATGTTGGAAACGCTGTCCCGTTTTCGCAGCGAGGGTGCTAGAGTGAAGGTTGCGGGCATCCTTTTGACCATGGTGTCCCAGGAAAGTCAGGTGAGTCAAAAAGTAGCCGCAGAGCTCCGAGCGCTGCTGCCTCGAGACATGATTTTCGACCAAAACGTGCCTCGACTGAACTCCTTCCTGGAGGCCAGTGCTTTGGGCATACCGGTAGCTTTGCTGAAAAAAAATCCTCCGCCCGAAGCATTGCTCTATGACCAAATCGCCGCCGAGATCGAACGCCGCACAGGCCTCATTGATGAAGGGGAGGCGCCAAGTCACACTCACTCTGGTCTGCTGGATTGATGCCGAGAAAGTGACGCCCTGCTGGCCCATCTAAAGAAAAGCCTAGCCTTCCTCCCTGCCCCCTTGGGCAGCCTGGGAGGAAACCATTCAAAAAGAAAAATCATGGGTTCAACCTGGTGGTCACTTTAGCTATTCCATCCCTAGAGCATCCACAGTGGAGCTTGGCACAAAAGCACCAAGAGGTGCCATCATGAATCCGATGAAGAAGGATCAATTGGTGCGTTATAGCCTTCATGAAACCTTTTGACCTCCAGGTAAATGGCTATGCAGGCACCGACTTCAACCGCGATGGACTGACGGCAGAAGCGCTGCATCACGCCTGCCAATGCCTCCTGGAGGATGGTTGCACTCAGATCCTCGCCACCTTCATCACGGATGATCTCAACGCCATGGCCGATCGCATGGCCACGCTGGTGAGCCTGCGTGAGGCTGATGAACTCGTGCGCTCGGTGATCGCTGGCATCCACATCGAAGGGCCCTTCATCAGCCCTGAAAAAGGCTACGTCGGCGCACACCCCGCCCAGCACGTGCGCCCCGGGACACTGGAGGATGCCAAGCTGCTGCTGGACGCCGCAGGCGGGCTGACCCGCGTCGTCACCCTGGCTCCTGAGCACGACGCCAACTTCCTCACGATCGAATTCCTGGCCAACCACGGCATCACCGTCTCCGCCGGCCATTGCAACCCCAGCCTGGATACCCTGCGCGCCGCGACCGAGCATGGGCTGACCATGTTCACCCACGTGGGCAATGGCTGCCCCATGCTCATGCACCGCCATGACAACATCATCCACCGCGCCCTAGCCCTGCGAGACAAGCTCTGGCTCTGCTTCATTCCAGACGGCGTCCACATCGACTTCTACAGCCTGAAAAACTACCTCGCTGTCGCTGGGCTAGAAAAGACCATCTTTGTCACCGATGCCATCTCCGCCGCCCGCCTCGGCCCCGGCACCTACAGCCTCGCGGGTTGGGACATTCGCGTCGGCGATGACCTCGTCGCCCGTAGCCCCGATGGCTCCCACTTTGTCGGCAGCACCGTCACCGTGCCCCGCATCTTGAGCGTGGGTCAGGAGCAACTCGGCCTGAGTCCTGCCGAACTCGAACGCCTGCTGGACACCAACCCACGCCAAGCCGTGAAGATCCCCGAGTGATCAAACCGGCGTTGACTCGGGCACCGATCCTCCTTTGATGGAGGCAGCACCCTTTCTGGGTGCTTTTTCCACCTCCATCCCCCACCGCATCCCATGGCCCTCTCCGTCGGCACCCCAGCCCCCGATTTCACCGTCACCACCCTCGGCGCCAGCGGCCCCGAGCTCTTCAAGCTGTCCGAAAACATCGGCCAAAGCCACCTGCTGCTCCTCTTTGTGCCCATGGCCTTCACCGGCGTCTGCACCCAGGAGTTCTGCGCTCTGTCCAGCAGCATCAACGAATACACCGCCCTGAACGCCACCGTCGTCGGCATCAGCGGTGACAACCCCTTTGCTCAGAAAGCCTGGGCTGAGAAAGAAGGCATCACCCTGAAGCTGCTGAGCGACTACGACCACAAGGTCGCCACCGCCTACGGCGTGGCCTACGACAGCTTCCTGCCTGCCAAAAATCTCATCATGGGGGGCGTGCCAAAGCGCTCTGCCTTCATCATCGACAAAGCAGGCATCATCCAATACGCCGAAGCCCTCGAAAGCCCCGGCGACCTGCCGAACTTCGACGCCATCAAGGCCAAGCTCGCCGAGCTGAACTGATCCCTGTCCCTTTAGGCAAACTCAACCCTCCCCTGCCTCCGCACGGGAGGGTTTTTCATGGGCGGGTGAGGCTAGCAGCTGGCCAAGGGGCCATTGGTTCAGGAGGAGTCCGTCGCCTGAGCATTCTAGCCTGAGGTGGATGACAGCGGGGCCGTTCGGCCAGGCCGATGTGACTCGGGCTGCGATGACGGCCTTGCCAAGGGGGAGACGCGGTCTAGTCTCGCGCCCGTTATGCCCAAACCGCTTCGCCTTCTCCTCTGGCTCGCCATTTCCGCGCTCGGCGCGGGTTCTGTCGCTTTCACGGCGTTTCACCAGGGTGAGACGATCAATGCCCTCTGGATCGTGGTCGCGGGCTTGTGCAGCTTTGCCGTGGCGTATCGCTTTTACAGCAAGTGGCTGGTGACGAAGGTGCTGGTGCTGGACAAGCAACGCGCCACGCCCGCCCACACGAAAAAGGACGGCAAGGACTTCGTGCCCACGAATCAGTGGGTCGTGTTTGGCCATCACTTCGCCGCCATCGCAGGACCAGGACCACTGGTCGGGCCCGTGCTGGCCTCTCAGTTCGGCTATCTGCCAGGCACCCTTTGGATCTTGATCGGTGCCACGCTGGGCGGCGGCGTGCATGATGCCATCGTGATGTTTGCCAGCATCCGCCGCGGCGGCAAATCCGTCGGTCAGATGCTGAAGGAGGAAGTCGGCTCCATCGTGGGCTTTGTGGCGATGATCTCGATCCTGGCCATCATGACCATCCTGCTGGCCGTGCTCGGGCTGGTCGTGGTGAAAGCGCTCGCCGAGAGCCCTTGGGGCCTGTTCACCATCGCCATGACGATTCCGCTGGCCTTCATCATGGGCTTTGGGCACACCGTGCTGAAGATCAGCGTGCGGGATGTGACGATCTTTGGCATCGTGGGTCTGCTCGTCAGTGTCTGGGCAGGTAGCAAACTCGGCGCGTGGGGCATCGAGCACTGGTTCGACTTCAGCGGCACCTCCTTGGCTTGGTCGATCATGATCTATGGCTTCGCGGCCTCAGTGCTTCCGGTTTGGATGCTGCTGGCTCCGCGAGATTACCTGAGCACCTTCATGAAAATCGGCACCGTGGCGGTGCTCGCCGTGGCGGTCATCTTTGTGGCGCCGGAGCTGCAAATGCCCAAGCTGACGAAGTTCATCGACGGCACGGGCCTCGTCTTCGGCGGCAAGATCTTCCCCTTTGTGTTCATCACCATCGCCTGCGGTGCCATCTCCGGCTTCCATGCGCTCATCTCCAGCGGCACGACGCCCAAGATGCTGGACCGTGAAGATAGCATTCGTAGTGTCGCTTATGGAGCCATGGTGACGGAGATGCTGGTGGCACTGATGGCGCTCGTGGCTGCCTGTGCTCTGGTGCCGGGCGAATACTTCGCCATCAATGCAGGCATCAACAAAACCATGCCGCCCGAGCAGGTCGTGCAGGTCATCACCCAAGCGGGATACCCCGTGACTGTGGAAGGCATGAACAAGCTGGCGGCCGACATCGGGGAAAAGACCATGTTTGGTCGAGCCGGCGGTGCGCCCACCTTTGCCGTGGGCATGGCGCAAATGTTCGCCCGCGCGTTTGGCGAGAGCTGGATGGCCTTCTGGTATCACTTCGCCATCATGTTTGAGGCACTTTTCATCCTGACGACCATCGACGCGGGCACCCGTGTCGGGCGCTTCATTCTCCAGGACTTCATGGGCAATCTCTGGAAGCCACTGGGCAACACGCGGAGCTTGCCTGCGAACGTCTTCGCCAGCGCATTGCTCGTTTCCGGCTGGGGCTACTTCCTCTACCAAGGCGTGGTCGATCCCTTGGGCGGCATCAACACGCTGTGGCCCCTCTTTGGCATCGCCAACCAGCTACTGGCCGTGATCGCCTTCTGCCTAGGCACCACCTTGCTGATCAAGATGGGCAAGGCTCGCTACCTGGCCGTGACAGGCATTCCGCTGGTCTTCCTGATGACGGCGACCTTCAGCGCGGGTTACATCAAGATCTTCGATCCTGATCCCAAGATGGGCTTCCTTGCCGCGGCGGATTCCTTTGCTGCCAAGATCGCCGCTGGCGGCACGGAGAAGCAGTTGAAGGAATGGTCAGCTCAGCAGTTCAATTTCACGGTCGATACGGTCGTGACAGCGTTCTTCCTCTGCGCGGTCGCCATCATCTTCCTGGGTTGCTTGGCCGAGTGGGTGAAGCTGCTGCGCGGCACCAAGCAGCCAGTGCTGCACGAGGACCCCTATGTGGTCCTGCCTGACGCGGCCTAACCTCTTCCCCTTGCCGGTTCCCCGATGCGCCGCCCCTTTTGGATCTTCCTGATTCTGATCACGGCGGGTTACTTGGCCTTTTGGTTCCTGCTGATCGCGGCCACCGCCGGCTTTAGCACACCGCAGGCCTGGCTGCAGACCCTGGTGAAACCGGAGATCCGCTACGCCGCAGGCCTGAGCGTGTTGACGTGCACAGCCGCAGCAGCACTGGCCCTGCTCTTCGCGGTGCCCATCGGCTATCTCATGGCTCGGCGGGACTTCCCAGGCAAGACTTGGGTCGATGCCGCGCTGGACATTCCCATCGTGCTGCCGCCCATGGTGGTTGGCATTTGCCTGCTGATCTTTTTTCAGACCTCGCTGGGCCGCCGCATCGAGGCAATGCTACCCTTCACCTACACCATCGCAGGCGTGGTGCTGGCGCAGTTCGTTGTGGCCGCAGCCTTTGCCATCCGCACCATGCGCGGCACCTTTGATCATCTTTCGCCTCGGCCCGAGCAGGTGGCCTTGACGCTGGGCGCGACAGATTTTCAGGCATTTCGGCATGTGGCCCTGCGCACGGCACGCCGCGGCATGGTGGCTGCCTTTTGTATCTCGTGGGCACGTAGTCTCGGCGAGTTCGGGCCCATCTTGGTCTTCGCTGGGGCCACGCGCATGAAGACCGAAGTGCTGCCGACCACTGTCTGGCTGGAACTGAGCGTGGGGAACCTGGACTCGGCGGTCGCGGTCAGTTTGGCCATGATCGCTCTAGCCATCCTCGTGCTCGCGCTCGTACGCACCACAGGCGAGCGCGTCTGACCCAGCCGACTTGATTTTCTTCCCCATGATCACGCTCGAAGCCATCTCCTGGACCGCCCCCGGTGCCGCCTTTCAGCTTCAGGAGGTTTCTCTGGAGATCCCCGCACACACTTATGCGGTGCTGATGGGCACGACCGGCTGTGGCAAAACGACCCTACTTGAGCTGATCTGTGGCCTACGCCAGCTTACTGCAGGTAAAATTTGGCTGGAGGGGCAGGATGTGACACGCTGGGAGCCTTGGCGGCGCGGCATCGGCTATCTGCCGCAGGATCTGGCCCTCTTCCCCGAGACCCGAGTGGGCGACCAAATTCGTTTTCCCCTAAAGGTGCGCGGTCAGACGGATGGTGAAGACTTGGTGCAAGAACTAGTCGCGGAGCTTGGCATCGGTCACCTGCTGGATCGTTTCCCCGAGGCACTCTCTGGGGGAGAAAAGCAACGCGTCGCTCTGGCTCGAGCCCTGGCGGCCCGTCCGCACGTGCTGCTGCTGGACGAACCACTCTCGGCACTGGATGAGACCACCCGCAGGAGCGCCACAGAGCTGCTGCGCACCCTCCAGGAGCGCCACCGACTGACGGTTCTCCATGTCACTCACTCTTCAGCAGAGGCCTTCACGCTGGGTCAATTGCGTCTGCGCATGGACCAGGGGCGGGTCGGCCCCGCATGAAATGAGTGGGTGCCGCTTCTTGACGGGGGGGAGGCCGCTCCTATCATGGCGGGCCTTTAACCTCCAGGCGACCTTTTTGATCTCACCCCCCAACGCATCGCACCATGGCCATCCTCGTTGACACTGACACACGCATCCTCGTCCAAGGCATCACGGGCGATTTCGGTTCCCGCCACGCCAAAGCCTCCCTGGACTACGGCACCCAACTCGTCGCCGGAGTGACCCCTGGCAAAGGCGGACTGAGCTTTGAACATGGCAGCCACAAGGTGCCTGTCTTTGACACCGTGAGCCAAGCTGCCAAGGAAACGGGCGCGACCGTCAGCGTGATCTTCGTGCCACCGCCCTTCGCTGCGGATGCGATCCTAGAAGGCGTGGACGCTGGACTCGACCTCGTCGTCGCCATTACAGAAGGCATTCCCGTCAATGACATGATCAAGGTCAAGGCCGCGATGAAAGGCAGCAAGACCCGCCTCATCGGCCCAAACTGCCCAGGACTCGTCACCCCAGGTCTGGGAGAAAAATCCCACGGTGGATGCCGCATCGGCATCGCTCCAGGCTACATTCACAAACGCGGCAACGTGGGCGTCGTCAGCCGCTCAGGCACCCTGACCTACGAGGCAGTCTGGCAACTGACCACCCGTGGCTACGGCCAGAGCACTTGCGTCGGCATTGGCGGTGACCCTGTGAACGGCACCAATCACCTGGACGTGCTGAAGATGTTCAACGAAGACCCCGAGACCGAGGCCATCATCATGATCGGTGAAATCGGCGGCAACGCTGAGGTTGAAGCCGCTCGCTGGGCCAAGGATCATTGCAAAAAGCCAATCGCCGCCTTCATCGCGGGTGCAACCGCCCCTCCCGGACGCCGCATGGGCCACGCCGGTGCCATCATCGGTGGAGCCGACGATACCGCAGCTGCCAAAAAGCGCATCCTGGCTGAGTGCGGCATTTCTGTCGCAGATAGCCCCGCCGACATGGCCGCAGCCTTATTGAAAGTCTGGGGCAAATAACCCTTAACCCTGTCCTGTTTCATACGGTTGGGCGGCTGGCTCCGAGAGGAACAGCCGCCCAATGGTTTTCTAGCGTGATGATCACGCCCGCCATCCTCAGCCAAGTAGTCACCAGCACATCGAAGACACCTGGCGCACCCAAATCTAGGCGAACCGCGGCCCGTCAGGCCGCCAAAGGCATCCCATAGGGAAGATCTTCGGGTAACTTCACGAACTCCGAGATGCGCGCCCAAAGGCTGCTGTAATCCTTGTTCAAGTCGCCAGAGAGGCAATCCGTCAACTCCGCGCCCGCCTCGGGATGCTTCATCACGACATCCTTGAAGGAAAAGTCAGGGTTGTAGAAGGCATAGACCAGCTTGCGCATGTTCTCCACCCCCATGCGCATTTGCTTGCCATAGTCCGCGAAGCGCTCCGGCGAAAGATCCGCAGCCGCCAAAGCAGAGTGGATGGCATCGCCGGCTAACACGCCACTTTTCAGCGCCAGCATGACACCGCTGCTGAAGACGGGATCGAGGAAAGCGAAGGCATCCCCTACCAGCAGCAAGCCTTGCGCGCTGCCAAACTTCGAGTGCTTCGAGTATTCGCTCGTGATCCAAAATTCACCCGTACAGGAACCGCTGCTAAGGTGCTCCTGAATCCACCGATTCTCGCGCAGTTCACGCTCAAACATCGTTTGGGGATCACGCACACCATCGCGGCTCAAGTACTTGCCCTCCGCGACGACCCCCACACTCACCAAATCATCGTGCATCGGGATGTGCCAGAACCAACCTTTGTTCGGGATAAAGGCAATCGTGGTGCCTCCTTCGTCGATGCCTTCCGCGCGCTTAGAACCCTTGTAGTAAGTCCAAACGGCCACCTTGTTTAGGAAAGGATCGCCCACCCGCCAGCCGAGGCGGTTCGAGGCAAAGGCCTCCTTGCCCGTCGCATCCACCACCATCTTGGCCATTAGGGTCAATTTGCGCCCCTCTTTCGTCTCGGCTTCCACGCCGATGACATGGCCACTGTCATTGCGCAGCAGGCTCGTCACTTTGGTTTCTTCCATGACCTGTGCGCCTTTTTCACGAGCGCTGTTGAGTAGCATTTGGTCAAACTCCGAGCGCTTCACCTGCCATGTCTGAGCGATCGTTTCCTTGTCGTAGCGTGTGTAGAAGTAAAAGGGCTGCGAGCGGTGACCATCCGGCTGCACGAAATTGACACTGAACTTTTTGACGAAGTGGGAGGCGCGCAGCTTCGGAATCATGCCCAGCCTTTCCAGAGGGCCAAAGGTGAAGGGGATCAGCGACTCTCCCACATGGTAACGGGGAAATTTTTCCCGTTCCAGTACCAGGACTCGATGCCCATGCTCGGCCAAAATGGAAGCCGTGGAGGCACCCGCAGGACCTCCGCCAATGATAATCACTTCGGGATGGGATTCAGAAAAAGTCATCGTGTTCACATTTAATCTAACGCCGTGTCGAAGTGGCTAGAGCATTGTTTCTCGGCATTCTATTCATGCCGTAACGGCATGAATCTCGATTCATGGTCTGATGCCAGAGATCTGTCAGGCCTTTCGTATAACTCCACTTCCATCTCCATGTCTTCCACCACTCCTCTTTCCCGCCGCCGCTTTTTGCAGACGACCACGGCCAGCCTTTTCGCTGCGCCCTACGTGACCCGTGGGCTTCGGGCCGCTTCGCCGAATGGCAAGCTGCGCCATGCCGCCTTTGGAGCCTCAGGCATGTCGTGGAGTGACATCACCTCCATGGCGAACCACGACCACTGGGAGCTGGCCGCCGTCTGCGATGTGGACACGCGCAACTTCGCCCGCGTAAAGGAAAAATGGCCCAACGTACGCTGCTACCAGGACTGGCGCGAACTTCTGGAAAAAGAAGCAGGCAAGATCGACAGCGTCAATGTCTCCACGCCCGACCACATGCATGGCCCCATCGGCCTAAAAGCCATGGACCTCGGCCTGCATGTCTATGGCCAAAAACCACTGGCGCAAAACCTGTACGAATGCCGCCAGCTGATGCTGAAAGCGCGGGAAAAAGGCGTGATGACCCAGATGGGCATCCAAATCTCCTCCGACTTCACCGAACGCTTCGCGGTCGAGCTGATCCACCAGGGCGTCATCGGCAAGGTCAAGGAAGTACACACCTTCTCTAACAAAAAATGGGGTGACATGGATCCTGTGCCGACCACGAGCGACCCCATCCCTGAGGGCTTCGACTGGCAGCTCTGGCTCGGCACCGCGACGGACCGCCCTTACGTGAAGGGCTACTACCACCCCTCGAACTGGCGCAAGCGCCGCGATTTCGGCACGGGCACATTGGGAGACATGGGTTGCCACATGTTCAGCGGCTGGTTCCGCAGCCTGGATCTTGCTGCGCCCATCGCCGTCAAATCCACCGGCCCCACGCCACCGAACGCCACGAATTGGGCCATCAACGCCATGGTCGAATACACCTTCAAAGGCACCGCCTACACCGCAGGCGATACAGTCAAAGTCACCTGGTATGACGGCGATGCCCGCCCACCGGCGGAAGTCATCGCACTAGCCGACCCCGCAAAATTCCCTGGTCAGGGTAGCATTTACTTGGGCACGGAAGGCGTCCTTCTGCATCCCCATGGCAGCACGCCACAGCTCTTCCCGAAAGCCAAATTCCAGGGGACACGCATGCCGAAGCTGGAGCCGCGCAACCACTGGTTTGATTTCATCGACTGCTGTCGCCATGGCGGCACCCAGAAACCCACCGCTAATTTTGACTACGCCGGCCCGCTGACCGAGGCCGTGTTGCTCGGCTGTCTGGCCAGCCCCTTCCCGGGCGAGACGCTGCAATGGGATGCTCCCGCCCTTAAAATCACCAACAACGATGCCGCCAACGCCCTCGTGAAACGCCAATACCGCCCTGGCTGGGAGGTCTGAGGGGTTGACAGGTGCGACGCTGCACCCTTTTGCTAACCCCACATGCCCACCGCCCTTGCCGCCGTCCTTTATGAATCCGGGAAACCGCTGGTCCTGGAAGAGGTCGAGGTCGCTTGGCCGCAAACGGGTGAGGTGATGGTGCGCATGAAAGCGGCGGGGGTCTGCCACAGCGACCTTCATGTGATGAAGGGTGATCTGCCCATGCCCACGCCCATCATCCCGGGGCATGAGGGCGCAGGCATAGTCGAGGCCATCGGGCCAGGCGTGACTAGCGTAAAGCCAGGTGATGCCGTCTGGCCCATCTGGCGGTCTTCCTGCGGGCGCTGCGACTACTGCCAGCAGGGCCGCCCGGCGCTCTGTGATCTAGGCACAGCCATGCGCTTCACCGGGCTCATGCCCGATGGCAAGACCCGCTTTCACAACGCCAAAGGCGAAAGCATCCGCCATTACGCGGGGGTCTCCACCTTCAGCAGCCTTTCCACGATGCCAGAGGCTGCCGTCGTGAAGATCGAAGGCGAGGTTCCTCTTTGGAAAGCCGCGCTCATCAGCTGCGGCGTCATCACGGGAGTCGGTGCCGTCACCCACGCCGCCCAGGTGCGCCCTGGCTCGACCGTAGCCGTCTTCGGCTGTGGCGGGATCGGGCTGAACATCATCCAGGGGGCACGCTTAATCAGCGCCCGGCGGATCATCGCCATCGATACTGTCGCAGGAAAAGAAAAATTCGCCCGCGCGCTCGGAGCCACCGATTTCATCGACAGCAGTCGCTGCGATCCCGTGCAGGCCGTGAAGGATCTGACCGGTGGCTTGGGTGCGGACTTCACCTTTGAAGCGATCGGTCTGCCAGAGCCCATCGAGCAGGCGTTTGATTCGCTACGCAAAGGCGGCACCTGCGTCGTGGCAGGCATCTGTCGCGCCGATGCCCGCGCCCGCATCAACGTGAACCAACTGCTCTATGCCGAAAAGACCCTCAAGGGCACCCTTTACGGCTCCATGCGTCCGCGCATCGATCTGCCACGCCTGATGGACCTGCATGAAACGGGTGCGCTGAAACTCGACGAACTGCTGACACGCACGTGGCGGCTAGATCAAATCAACGAAGCTTACGAATCTCTCGAACGTGGTGAGGTCGCGCGCAGCCTCATCGTTTGGGACTGAGCCCAGCCTACTCCGACCATGCATCTGCCCATCCATGCCATTCAGCTCGATTCCGTCTGGGAAAACAAAGCGGCCAGCTTTGCCAAAGTGCGCACGCTTTTGGCGGCGCAACCTCCCGAGCCTGGCGGGCTGCTGATTTTGCCCGAGATGTTTGCCACAGGCTTTTCCTGCGCGGTCGAGATCACCGCCGAGCCGGAGAGTGGAGAGACGGAAACTTTTCTCAAAGCGCTGGCACAAGAGCATCGCTGCGGGGTGATTGGCGGCGTGATCGTGAAGCCGACCTCCGAAGGCCGCGCGCTCAATCAAGCTCTGGCTTTCTCGTCCGAGGGGACTCTGTTGGCTCGCTACACAAAACGGCGACCCTTTTCGCTAGGCGGAGAGTCTGCCGTGCATGCGGCCGGTGACACGCCCGTGGTGTTCGATTTTCAGGGGCTGAAGGTCGGCCTCCTGGTCTGCTACGATCTGCGCTTTCCAGAACTTGCCCGGGACTTAGCGCGCCTTGGTGCGGAGGTGATCGTTTGCATCGCCGCTTGGCCGGTGAAGCGCATCTCCCACTGGATGACGCTGCTGCAGGCCCGCGCGATCGAAAACCAAGCCTATGTCGTCGGCGTGAATCGCACGGGTCATGAACCTGACTACAGCTACAACGGGCGCAGTCTCATCGTCGATCCCCATGGCGTCATCATCGCCGATGCGGGCGAGCGTGAACAACTGCTGCACAGCCAACTTGATGCAATCTGGGTCAAAGCTTGGCGAGAGCAATTCCCTGCCCTCCGAGACGCAGGTCTGGCTTGAGCCACCGCGGCGGTCACTGAAACCAACCGCGAATTCGGTCCAAGAGACCCGAGCCTCCAGATCCGCGTCCGTTAGCAGCAGGCTGGGCGTGGCCATCCTGGTGCATTTGGCAGAATCCCTGAGGGATGAGGCCGTAGGGCAATTCATCCTCATAGGCCATTCCCGCTGCCTGACAACCCGCTGTGGCGAGCTGACTGGTGACACGACAGAGCGCCACCTTGGTCAGCGGTGGAACCGTGCGTGGCCCAGCAGGGATATAGCCTAACTCGACCGCTTTTTTCGCCACGTCAGCCCAAATCGGGATGGCGAGACGACTGCCGTAGCCTTCGTCAATGATCGTCGCAGGCTTATCCATTCCCACCCAAACCGCGCAGGTGATGCGGTCGGTGTAGCCTGCGAACCAGGCATCTTTGTAATCGTTCGTGGTGCCGGTTTTACCACCGCCCGGCTCCTTGAATCCATGCTGGCTGCGCACGCTGGCGGCGGTGCCTTTGTCTAGCACCTGGGACAGAATGCGCCGGATCATGTAGGCGACACCGGGCGGCAGCACCTCCACCTCAAGCACGCTGCCATCATAAAGCACATTGCCCGCTTTGTCGGTGATCTTGTGAATGAGAAAGGGCCGACGCCGCACGCCGTCATTTGGAAAAACCGTAAAGGCACTCGCCAGCTCACGCGAATTGCCTGCTAGGTTGCCAATGAAGAGTTGAGGGTTACTCGCCACGTGTTCACCGATTCCAGCATCCGACAGCAATTGTTGCACCCGCCGCAAGCCCGCATAGTTCCCGAGCCGGATGGTCATGGTGTTGCGACTTTGCACAAGACCTGCCGTCAATGTCTGCTGCCCCAAGAATCGACCATCCGAGTTCTGCGGATTCCAGTTCGGATCGGCACCTTCAATCTCTCCCCGGCGCAGCGCCGCATCTTCGATGAACGTGCCAGGCAGGAACCCACTGGCAATGGCCGCTGCATAGACAAAAGGCTTCACCGTCGAGCCAATCTGACGTTGCCCTTGCGTGGCGCGATTGAATTTACTCTGGCGATAATCTCGACCTCCCACCAGGGCCAACACACCACCGGTCTCATTGTCCAAAATCGTCAAAGCACCTTGCAAATAAGGCGTCGTCGTCAGCTCGGTGGCAGGATCCCAAGTGGCATCAAAGTCGGATTTTTTGAGGTGTTGATAACCAGGGAGCTTCTCCACGGAAGCGAGGCGCTTTTCCACAGCGGCTTCGGCTGCGAGCTGCAGTTCTTTGCTCAGCGTGGTGTAAACCAGCAGTCCTCCGTCTTCGATCTTATGCTGTTCCAAAAGACGATCTAGATCGCGCCGCACGGCGTCGAGAGCCCAATCCCCTTGGCTTTGAAACAAAGGCTGAGCTCGTAGCACGATGTCGGTGTAACGCGCGTGCAGCTCTTCCTCAGGCGTGATCATCCTCAGCTGCAGCATGCGCTTCAGCACATCATCGCGCTCCTTCATGGCACCGTCATAGTTGCGAAACGGTGAAAACCGCACCGGACTGCGGATGATACCGGCGATCATCGCCGACTCACTCAAAGTCAGTTGGCTGGCATGTTTCCCAAAGTAAACTTGGCTCGCACGCTGAATGCCATAAACCCCAGTGCCAAAAAAAATGCGGTTCACGTAGTGCTCGATGATCTGTTCCTTACTCCACACTTTCTCGATGCGTCGCGCTAGCATCATCTCCACGAGCTTGCGGTGAAAGGAGCGGTCATTCAGGTCCGGATAGCTGTTGCGCGCCAGCTGCATGGTCAGCGTACTCGCCCCCTGAACGACCCGACCGTCTTTCAAATTCCGCACCGTCGCACGAGCGACACCGAAAAAGTCAATGCCACCATGGCGGTAAAAACGGCTGTCTTCCCGTGCCAGCAAGGCCTTCACAAAGTAGGGCGAGACCTGACTCAGCGGAACAACGACGCGATTCTCCCCATGCATGCGCCCGATAAGCTCTCCGCTGGCATCCATGACCATCGTGCGCTCCGGCATCTGCCCTAGCACGGCGAGATCGTAACGACGCGCAATCTGGTTGTAAGAGCCAACCAGCACTGCCGCGCCTACCGTAGCGAGCAGGCTGAGGGTCATGCATCCGAAGAAAAAACGACGCTTCAGGCGCAACCAACGTGAATCGAGCGTTGGCGGACGGTCCTGGAACGAGGGCTTTTTCTTCTTTTTCTTCATAAAGAGGGTGCCCTGCTAGCAAAGGTCATCGCGGGAATTTCTCCAGCAGCAGTTTTTCTGCCTTCGCGAGATCCAGCGAATGATTCGTTGAGTTGATCTGATTGATCGTTTCCGCAGGATCACGCTCTGTCAGGTACAGCTCACGCGCCACGACCTCCTTGGTTTTCCAGTCACGCCATTCCGTGTAGCGCACCTGATCCGTGCGCACGCTGTATCCCATGGTTTTCGGCTGCCCACCAGGCTCACGATCGTAATACGCGGGACGTGGGTGTTGCGTGTAGGCAGCAGCTTTTACCGCCGATTTTTCTCCGCGCACGAGGGAGGCTAAGCTGGTGCCATCCAATCCAGCAGGCTGAGGCAGGCCGCACAGCTCGGCTAAGGTCGGAAACAAGTCCACCAGCTCCGCCAAGGCCGGCGTCGCCTTCCCCTGAACACCGCCTTGAGGCGCGCGAATAAGAAGTGGCACATGTGCATCGAACTCAAAGTTCGACGTTTTGCCCCACAGACCATGCTCGCCTACATGATAACCATGGTCGGCGAAGAAAACGATGAGGGTGCGCTCCGCGACGCCGCTTTGGGCCAGGGCGTCCAGCACCTTACCGATCTGGGCATCCATGTAGCTGATGTTTGCCAAGTAGCCGTGACGCATCTCCGCAGCCTGTTCATTCGAAACGGGCGTCTGCTTGGCGGGCGGCCCGAGAATCTCCGTACTCTGGTGAAAGGCCATGTCTGGCGCACCCTGGGGACGACGGGCATCCAGCGCTGGCAATTGGGCACGATCATAGAGGTCCCAGTATTTCTTCGGTGCATTGAAGGGCGCATGTGGCTTCCAAAAACCGACAGCAAGAAAGAAGGGCTGGTCTTTCACCTCCGTCAGCACACGGATGGCTTCTGCTGCCACGCGCCCATCATAATAGGCTTCGTCAGGAACATCGCGGCACTCGCACAGTCCATTTTCACGATACCCTCGGTTTTGATTCAGGGTGGCAAGGTTGGTGGGCAGCGGCAGCGGCACCTGGGGCGTGTCATTGCCGTGATTGGCATAGTGCAGATATTCATCCGCACTCCAAGAGGGCCGATCTCCCTTCACAGCGGTGTGCCAGTTGTGGAAGATTTTTCCCACGCAACGCGTCGTGTAGTCGTGCTGCTTGAACCAACCGGGTAGGGTTGTGACCTCGGGATTCGGTTCGCGAAAATGCACACTGTTGTTCCAGATGCGCAAGCTGTCCGGACGGCGACCGGTCAACAGCGAGGAGCGCGAAGGATTGCACACGGCCTGCTGGCAGTAAGCGCGATCAAAACGCAGCCCCTGCGCGGCCAAACGATCCAAGTGCGGGGTGAGTGCGGGTGACCCATAGCAACCGAGCTCAGGACGGAAATCGTCCGCCATGATAAAAAGCACGTTCGGCCGATCCACTGCAGCGAGACTTGAGGCAGCGAAGAGAAAAAGCAGGAGCAAGCGTTGCATAGGTTAGGCGCGGCTAAACGATTCACAAGCCTCGCAGCTTACGCACGTTTGCTTGTGATCTCCAAGTTACGGCAAACTCACGCTCTCCATCAACCAAGCTCGATACGTCGCGGACAACGCGGTCGGCTCCACACTCATGATTTCTGGCACCTCATACGGATGCAGCTCTGTCAGACGTTTTTCGAATTCTGGAAGACGCGCTGCTGAAGTCTTTATGATAGCCAGCACCTCCATAGCTGTCTCGACCTGGCCCTGCCACCGATAGATGGACTCTGTCGCTGGCAGTAAGTTCACGCAGGCGACGAGCTTTTCTTCCACGAGTTGCGTTGCCACCCGGCGTGCAATGTGCCCATCGGGAAAGGTGCAAAACACGACGCGCACGCCGGTCATGTCCGCCGCTGAACTCATGACTTCATTCACCAGCCATAGGTTTTGATGACAGCACGCTTGCGCAAGCCATCCATCCATTTGTCTAACACCGTCTTGGACTTGTCTGAGGAAATCAGGCGTTCCACTTCCTCACGCACTTCGCTCAATGGCTTGGCATTCCCGTGCTTCACGGCATCGCAGGCGATGATGATGTAGGCCCCTTCCTCTTCCAGCACATGGCTGACGCTGCCGGCTTTCAGCTCGAAAGCCACTGTAGCGATCGAGGGCTTCATCTGATCCCGTGGCATCCAATCCCAAGCCCCACCATTTTCCGCGTGGCTGTCCTGGCTGTAGGTGCGTGCGATGGTGGCAAAATCCCCACCGCCAACCACTTTCCGCCGAAGTTCCTCAGCCAGTTTACGCTGCTTTTCCGGCGTGGATTCTGAGCCCGTGAACTTCGGCAAGGTGATCGTGCTGATCTTGATGACGCCACCTTCACGCCATTTGTCGATGTTCTTTTTGTAGTAGTCCTCTACCTCGCGTGGGGTCGCTGGCACGTTGCTGGCACCCACTTTGCCGCGCATGGCCTGCACGATCATCATCTTCTCCCGCATCTCACGGAATTTCTTGAGCGTCATGCCACTGCCAGCCAATTCCTTGACAAAGGCATCGCGATCTCCCTTGAAGCTTTCTCGGATGATGGAGTTGATGTCATCATCCACCCACTGCGCCTTGAGTTGAGCGCCGAGCCGCTTGAACTCCGCCAGCACTAGCTCACGATCAACCAGACTATCCAGGGCTGTCGCCCGCAGGTTCGTGAGTTCACGCTGAAGCACCGTGGGATCGTTTTGATACTGAAAGCGCAGCATTTGCTCCTGCGCATTCACGGCCTCTCGCACTTCAGACCTCGTGATGACATTCCCATTCACCACAGCAGCGATACCGTTGCTGGAAGACTGAGCGAGGGAAAAAGAAGCCAGCCCGCAGAGGCAGCAAAAAAGGAAAACGGGGCGCGAAAGGGTAGCCATAGCGATCTACCAACGGTTAAGCACCCTGAAGTCAGGCTGCAAGAGCAAAACCCATCCATGGAGATGATGAAAGACAGACCGCAAGCCTGGCGAGGTGCCCATCCATTGCTACGACGACGAAAAAAAGGAAGGCTTTTTCTTCCTCCTGATCTCTGAACTAACAAAAACTCAGGCTAGCCGCGTGACACCCCTTCCCGCTCATGCGGGTTTTTTCGACCTCACTTGCAGCCGACAAAACACAACGGAATCAGCACATGAAACCCCAAGTTGAGGATCGGATGCCCGCGATCACGACCAAAACAAGACCGATCTGGCCCAAAACATGTCAGAGCATTCACGTTGGAGAAGCACGTTTCGATGGGTGACTTCTACCCAACCATGAAACCGCTGCTTTTTCTGCTCGTCAGTCTCAGTGCTGCCGCCAACCCCATCCGCGTGCTCTATCTCGACACGCCAGGTGCTGATAGCGCCCCGCTGCACCATGCCATGCGCGACCTCGGTCGTGACGCCATCTACTTTGACTACGCCAAGGACAAAGTGGACGCCAACTACGACCTCGTGGTCAAAGCGGGTGATGATTTGAGCCGCGAAGCCATCCTCTCCAAACTCTCCTCCGAACGCAAAGCCGCCTACGAGGCCTTTTTGGCCCAAAGAGAGCCGGAACAGCGGGAAAAGCATCCGCAGGTCGCGAACTACGAGAAGCGCCCCGAGCCGCTCACCTTTCAAAAGCCGTTCTCCCCCAAGGGCAGCATGGAGCGCACGCAGGTGCCAGCCGATTGCGAGCTGAAGCTCTTCGCATCGGAACCCGACATCGCCAAACCCATCGCCTTCGCCTGGGATAAACGCGGTCGTTGCTGGGTCGTTGAGACGCGCGACTACCCGCACGGCATCAGCGAAAACGGTGAGGGCCAGGACAGCGTGAAAATCTGCGAGGACACCGATGGCGATGGCAAAGCGGACAAATTCACCGTCTTCGCCGACAAACTCAATTTGCCCACCGGCATCGTTTTCGCCCGCCAAGGCATCATCATCGCCGCACCACCGAAGTTCATCTACCTTGAGGACACCAACGGCGACGACAAAGCCGACAAACGCGAGGTCATCATGGACTGCTGGGGCATCCGCGACACCCACGCGCAGGCCAGCAACCTGCACTACGGCTTCGACAACTGGATCTACGGCTGCGTCGGCTACAGCGGCATCGAAGGCCACGTCGGCGGCAAGCAGCATCAGTTCGCCATGGGCACCTATCGCTTCAAGCCGGACGGCAGCGCGCTCGAGTTCCTGCATCAGTTCACCAACAACGCCTGGGGCCACAGCACCAACGACGCGGGCGATCAATTCGGTGGCACCGCCAATGGCGCGCCCCTCTTCTTCGGCGGCATCCCCGCCACTGCCTACGCCGATGGCAGCCGCGGCATGACGGCAAAGAAAATCAATGTCGTCGATACCGCTCACACCATCACGCCGAACTTTCGCCAAGTGGATGTCTTCGGTGGCTACACCGCCGCCGCAGGCTCGAACTTCATCGACAGCAACGCTCTTCCCAAGCGCTTCCAGGGCATGGCCATGGTCTGCGAACCGACGATGAAAATCGTCGCGCTCATGGATGTGCAACCCGACGGCGCCGGCTACAAAGCGCTCGATGCCTTCAATCTTTACGCCAGCAGCGACGAATGGAACAGCCCCGTGCATGCCGAGGTCGGCCCCGATGGCGCCGTGTGGGTGGCCGATTTCCAAAACTTCATCATCCAGCACAACCCCACGCCTAGCAAAGAACGCGGCGGCTTCGTGGCCACCACGGGCGTCGGCGGTGCTCATGAAAATGACCTGCGCGATCACTCACGCGGGCGCATCTACCGCATCGTGGCGAAAGGTGCCGCGAAGGACACAGATACTCTTTACAGCAGGCTCACCGCGCAGCGTTTGGCCATCGAAAATAAGTCCTATGTGGCCCATGCGACCTATGGGACCCATGATTTGTGGGTGCAGCATGCTTTAGGCACCCTCGATGCCAAAACCCACCAAGCCGCCCTCATCTCCAAAGACGCCAAACTTCGCCGCAACGCCATCCGCGCCCTTGGCAATGACAAAGCCGCGCAAGACCTCTTCTTCGGCTCCGGCGTCATCTCCGATCCCGATTTGAACACGCGCCTCGCCGCGTTCGTGAAGCTCTCCGACTTTCCCACCACGCCGGAGATCCAAACGCTCGTCAAAAAGCTCGCCGCTGATCCCGTCGTCAAAAGCGACGAATGGCTCGCCGAGGCCGCGAAGATGCTCGGCAAGAAGCACAAGGCCCTGAACTACCAAGAAGGCCCCAATCTGCTCCCCAATCCCGGCTTTGAAGCCCCCATCGGCACCACCTGGACCCGCCGCGACTACGGCGGCGAATCGAAGAAGAAAGGCAACGACAGCGCGCAGTGGGGCTTTGTCACCGATCCGAAGATGGTCCACAGCGGCAAACGCGCCATGCGCAGCATCACGCGCGACGACGCGGACACCAGCCACTTCGCCGATGTGCCGCTCAAACCGAACACCGAATACCGCCTGAGCGCCTGGATCAAAACCCATGCCTTCCGTGGCAAAGCCAGCCTCAACGACCACATCGGCCGCGCCGAAACCTCGCCGAAAATCAGCCGCAACCAGGACTGGACCGAAGTGGAAGTCATCTTCAACAGCAAGGACCGCAAGAAAGCCAGCATCAACCTCCTCCACGTCGGCAAAGGCGACATCTACTTCGACGACGTGAAGCTCTGCGAACTCATCCTCGAAAACGAAGACGACGCCTCCAAGCTCGTCGGCGATGCAAAACGCGGCGAAAAGATCTTCTGGGAGCACCCCGTGGCCGCCTGCAAAAACTGCCACATGCTCAACGGTCAGGGCAGCGCCGTCGGCCCCGCCTTGGATGGCATCGCCAGTCGCAAAGACGAAGCCTACCTCCTCGAAAGCCTCATCAACCCCAACGCCAAGCTCGCCGAAGGCTACACCGCCACGCCGATCAGCCCCATGCCTCCCATGAACCTTATCCTGAAGCCCCAAGAGTTCGCCGACGCGAAGGCCTTCATCTTGAGCTTGAAGTGACCTTCAGCACCCAGGCAAAGGGTTCCCCCTTGACCTTCTTGGAGAGCAACAGCGCCCTCATCGCCAAGGTTTTGGACGATGGCAGACTGCTGCCGCCTTCGGCAGGCCAGCCTAGTGGCCCATGCCTTCTGACGAAAACATCCCAATTCCCGTAGGCGTCGGGCCCCCCCCTGAGAAAAATCTGGCTCCACCCAGACACCCAAACCAAGCCTCAACGAGCGAACGACTCGACCCCTTCACGCCCACCGGGCGTCAAGGGCTCATAGGCAGTGAGTTCGAAGCGTTGAACCTATATCTACGATTTCAAATTAAGAAATCTACTTGAGTTCAAGTGAACGGCATGATTGCATGGCCGTCATGCCGTTTTACGCGCACACCCTCGAAGGCAAAGGCCCCGAACACTGGGAGCCGTTGGAGAGGCATCTCCGCGAGGTCGCGAAGATGGCCGGTGACTTTGCCGCCGCCTTCGGAGCCAAGGACTGGGGCCGCCTCGCCGGGCTTTGGCATGATCTGGGGAAGTATTCGCGGGAGTTTCAG
>CANNQP010000038.1 GCA_947507875.1 Verrucomicrobiaceae bacterium
AACGTGGACTTTGGCTATTTTCGCGGTGATGTCACTGCAGGTAGCGCTGCGGTAAGTAACGTCAAAACCGCGCAGACTCTTGTTGCTGGAATTTCAGTGAGTGGAGATGGTATTCCAGACAATACACAGATCGACTTGGTGGATGGTCCTAACAATCGGTTGAAACTTACCAAGTCGCCTACCTTTAGCTCTTCTGGCATTGTGCTCTACACGCTACAAGGCAATACCGTGGTGAATAACACGACAATCAACGGACTGACGAACACGCACGGTTTGGTGGTTGGGATGACGCTTCGAGGTAACTCAGTCGCACCAGGAGCGACCATTACATCGATTAATGCGGGGGCGGGCACACTGACGATGTCACTGCCGGCCGTGGCTACGGCTAATGCAGTTCCTTTGTCAATTTTCACCGTTCGCACGGTCAGCGGAAATCTATTTCTTGAGGATGTTACGGCCGCAGGTTCTTACAACCCTGGGATGGTAGCTCGTGGTGTTGCGATTCCGACAGACACCTACGTGACCGATAATAGTGCAAATTCACTGACCCTCTCTCGTTCAGCGACAGCGAACACGACAGTAGCTCTACCTGCAACGCTGATCGGAAGTCGCACCTTGTTTCGACGCTTGGGAACATTCACTCAAGGAAATCGTTCGGTGACAGGGGTTTCATCAACCGTTGGTTTGGTCGTTGGTATGCCGGTTGTTTTGCCAGGAGTGGTACCCCCAGGGACTCGAATTGAGGCGATTCCGAGTGCCAATACCCTCACTCTTACGCAGGAAGCTTCCACTTTGGCAACTAGCACCCAATTTATGGTTGGTTTTGACCTGATCTCAGTCGGTGACGCAGGTGCGATCATGGTCGCTGCTGGCGGTAATACAGGCAGCTGGGTATCGGTAACCAATCCAGCCGGATCGACCGCTGTCCTCAACAGTGTGGCTTGGGCCCCCAGTAGCGTACTATTCGCAGCGGTTGGATCCAATGGTCTGATGATGCGCTCCAACAACGGCTTTGTCTGGACACGTCAAACGCCACCGCTTGCTGACGTCGAGAATGTGATCACGGCGGTGGACAGCGCAAACCGACAGATAACACTGAATAACAATGCCGTGGTGAGTGCGACCAATGTCAGTTTCGCTGCCTTTAAAGCGTCTACAACACTCAACAGCCCAACGATTGCTTCGATCAATGGCATGGGAGCTTTACGTGATGGTATGCTCATCACCACTCCAACAGGATTCCAACCTGGAACTACCATCCGTTCCACGAATCCAGCAGCCTTCACCATGGAGCTTTCAACGACGGCAACAGCTACCATTGCTCAGGCACCGCTTCAGACCTTTACAGGTCTTGTGACGAACGGCAGCAACGTTATCAATGATGTCACTGATTTTAAGGGATTGATGCCGGGTATGCTGCTTCACGGAACGGTGCTGAGTAATCCCGTCACGATTGTTTCGATCAATCGAAATGCACGCACGATCACTGTCGCCTCAGCATTCACGCAAAATACGAGATCGGGATTTGGTGTGATGTATGGAGACATTACGGCCAATAGCACCAACGTTTCATCCATCAGGCTCGTTTCCAGTGGTCAAACCCTTTCTGGGGCAAGCGCTCACTTGACCTCAGGGAGGTCACTAGGTTCGGTCTCTGGGATCATTGACGGCAGCACGTCGATTTCATCCTACAGCTTAAGCTCAAACGTTGTGACATTGTCGTCTCCAGCCACGGGCAGTGGCTACGTGCCGCTGTTGACCTTCTCTGGCGTGACAACAAACGGCTCAAACGTTATTGAAAATGTGCCAGTGACAAATCTCACGGGGGTATCGACGGGCATGCAGATTTATGTGACGGGTGCAGCTGATTCGACCACAGCATGGCAAGACAACACGTTTACCATCACTGGCATTGCCACGAATGCGGGGGTGTCCACGATTACACTCTCCGCAGCTCCCCTGCTGAATGCTACTGGCAATGCAACGACTGTGCCTCTTGGCGTTTTCACGGGATTGGCGACCCTTGGGCAAACTCAAATTCGAAGCATCAGCAACAGAATCGGTGAATTACCCCCAGTGCTTTATTTGCCGGACATGCGCAAAGTGGCGTGGTTAGGAAGCCAATTTGTAGCGGTTGGAGATTATGGAGCCATCTTGACATCTCCAGATGGAACAACTTGGTCGATTAGAGATTCCACGACCGCTAGAGACCTTTACGCAATCAGCCAAGTTGGAACGAGACTGCTGGCTGCCGGTGAAAATGGACTCATCGTATCATCAACCAATAGCGGTAGCTCATGGACGAGTGTGCGAGCAGCAGATAGTCCGGCATTGAACGACTTCCGGGCGATCGAAACCATTCGTGCGGTCACGACAGCACCCACATCAGGGGCGAGAGTCTTTGTGTATGGCAACGGTGGTCTTGCCTCAAATGATACAGCAGGAGCGAATTGGTCCACATCTCTAGCGGACACATTCAGTGGAACATCAAACACGCTGACTCTTGCCGGCCGGGTCGGAGGCGCGGGCTTCATTAGCATTGTGAACGAGGTGACCACCTCCGCTACCACCAGCCCTGCTGGTGGCGTTCTCATCA
The DNA here is from genome assembly GCA_947507875.1 of Verrucomicrobiaceae bacterium. GTDB lineage: Bacteria > Verrucomicrobiota > Verrucomicrobiia > Verrucomicrobiales > Verrucomicrobiaceae > Prosthecobacter. The sequence continues at coordinate 2,597 of CANNQP010000038.1, forward strand.
ACCGCAATAATACCAATCGAATCGGAGATTCAGTAACGCTCGAATCCAAAGGCGGTATGTTCGAATACCGGGTGAATACAGCAGATAACACGGCCTTTTCGGAAACCATAGCAGGCTTGTCCTTGAATCAAGGTCAGATTCAGCTTCGCACTTTTCGCGCGGGTGAAACCAATGGAACCAGTACTTTAACCTTTGGTTTTCTCGAAAATAAACCAGGTGCAACGATTGACTTTCAGGGATGGCAAAACGTCTCAGGATCGCGTTCAATCGTAACGGGAAGTGTCGGTGAAAACACCCGCAATCGGGTCTTGTTCACGAATGCACCGACGCTGGATGATGGGATTCTGGGTGGTTGGGCGACGATTGACAACGAATGGGCTACCTATGGTGCCAATGGCATAACCAGACTGCCTTCAGCTTCCTACAATGCCAATGACCAGAACAGTTGGGTCAGTAGCAATAATGTCAAAATGCTAGGTGGAAGAACATTGACAGCGAATCGAGTGGTTAACTCATTGAACATTCAGGGCCAAACCTTGAACCTCAATGGCAGGACTCTTAGCATCGAGTCGGGAGGCCTGTTGGTGCACACGGGCACAGCGACGATACAAGGTAACTCTTCCAATGCTGTTGGTGGAATTGTCACGGTGGGTGCGGGTATCAATCAATCGCCAGTTTTGAACATCATCAATTCAGCACAGCTGAACATGAATACGGAGATTGCTGATTTTAACACGAGCATACAGACTGGTGGTGCCACGGCGCTGGCTTCGACAATCATCAACATGGGCAACCTCAGTGGCTTAACGGTCGGGATGGAAGTGTCTGGAGTTGGGGCTGCGGCCGCAAGCATAGCGCCAGGAACAAGAATTCAGAGCATAGATACCGACAATAGTCGCATCACCCTAACCGTGCCTACGACAGGTGCAGTCGCCAGTGGAGCGTCACTGGCTTTCAAAGGTGGTGCGGTAAGCTTGGCAAAGTCTGGAGGTGGGCTGCTCGTACTTGGTGGTAGCAACAGTTACACGGGGAAGACCTATCTCAATAATGGAACGGTCAGAGCGTTCAATGCAGGTGCTTTTGGTGCTGAACCCGCTTCTTTTGTGGCTGACCAAATACAGATCAATGGTGGCATCCTTCAAATGGCTAACCTACCAGTCACCAATCCCTCGTTGCCTTTATCGGATCTAAACATCAATTTTAATGACGGAAAACGAGGCATTAACTTTGGTGCAGCAGGGGGTGCGCTAGAAGTGGGTAGTGCGAATCCTAACAACGACGCACAGACCAATGCAGTTCCGATCGTCAATTTGGTGATTACCAACCCCATTAATGCCATCGGCGCATTGGAATTGAGAGTTAGATCAAATAGCTCTCTCGGAGTTCCTCAATACAATAGCTTGATCTTGGGCACGAATACGAGTGCAAATGTGTTTCGAGCAGGATTGAAGACCGAAGCTGGATTTGAGGGTCTCATTAACATCTTTGGTAACAATACGATTGGAGGCTTCTACAATGAAGGAGGGCGAATACTGATCGAGGGAAACAACAACTTTACAGCTCCAATCAATAATCGTTTAGGTACGGTGACTTTGCGTGGCAACAACACATGGAATGGTCGTGGCACATTCACAGAGCCTTTGGTGATCGCAGGTGGTCGTGTGAACCTCGCGACCAGCTCCGCGTGGGGCACGGGTGGTATTAATCTTGAGATGACCGGAGGGGCACTCAACCTTATGGGGGTTGATCAAACCATCAGACAGATATCAGGTAGTTCAGGCACTTCGATCCTCAATGATGAGGCTCCAGATGGATCTTCGACTGTCAATCTTACCTTTGACATCGATCGCAATCAGACCTTTTCAGGCAACATCCTGGATGGATTGAACCAGAGTCGAAATCAAGTGACTCCAATCCGATTGATCAAAACAGGTTCTGGCATCTTAACCCTCAACAGTTCCGAAAGCACCTTCTCAGGTGGCGTTGAAATTTTGGGGGGCGGTATCAATTTGATAACTCTTGGAGGGACTCTCGATCAGCGTTCTTCGCTGGGCACCACGACCTCGGATAATCCAGCCAACCTCGTGATCGATAAAGGTGTTCTTTCTCTAGCGCCAAGTTTTGCTACGACTTCGGATCGCTCATTGACCATAGGTTCAGGAGCTAATGCAGCCACTTTAGTGGCCAACGGGATCAGTCGTTCGGCAACCGTAACCTTGGGTCAAGAATTTAGAGATGTGATCTCAGGCACTTATTTAATCACCACGCCGATCGCATTTAAAGGTGCAGGCCCTCGAACCCTGACCCTTTCGGGGACGGGTATTGGAGATAACAGTTTTATGATTGAATTGCAGGACAGCGCGGTGGGGGCACCGAGTGGTTTGTTTAAAGCGGGCTCGGGGCGTTGGGTTCTTGGAAAGGCAGCTCCCTTTACAGGACTAACGACGGTTCAAGAGGGCACTCTAGTTGTGGACAAAAACGATGCATTGGGAACCTCAGGCATTCCTACCACCGTTTCCGATTCGACCTTCACCGGTAACTTGCCCAATGGCACTCCTGTTTACTTTCCGCTTTTTGCAACACGAACGGCCCCGAGTTTAACAACCCTTGCATCTTCGGTTTTCTCCGGGGATTTCCCGAATGATACGCCCATTTTCTTCCCCCTCAATGCCGGGACGGTCTTGCCGGAGGAGATCTTCGAGGACACTCAGTATTATGTTGTGCAGGCAACAGGTTCTACCTTTCGGATTTCAAGCTCACCCAGAGGTTCGCCAATCACCCTGTCTTCGAATGGCGTCAATGTGAAGGTATCTGCGGCCAGCATCTTACCTTCCGGCCTAAGGCCTGATACACTCTATTATGTGGTGGAATCGACAGGTTCGACTTTCAAAGTTTCTCAAACACTCAATGGCCCTGCGATTTCTTTGTCTTCGAAAGGGGTCAATGTGCAAGTGGTGCCAAAAATTGATAACTTTCGATCCACTAGTTACGACTTAGCTTCCAATCGATTCAGTGGAAGGATTCCGAATGGGGCTACGGTAGCAATCAATACGAAATCTATTGCAGGTGTTTCTGTGGTTACACCAGGTGGCCTCACGCTTCGTTCTTCTTACTATGTCGTAAACTCCAATGGTAGTAGTTTTCAGTTATCGGAAACTCAAGGAGGTCCGCCGGTGGTATTTACAAGTGAGGGCACCCCCAACTCTTTATACTATGTCACCAATGCCACAGGGAATAGTGCAGCTGGAGTTAATCTTGTCGGTGGAACATTAGAGTTCAAAGACGTCAACTACTTAGCGCCAGAGGTGATTAATTTCGAAGGGGGGGCTCTAAACATTCCAGCGAAAACTAGATCATCCTTATCTGGAGATCTCAATGTGAATGCCCCCTCCTCTCGTATCTCTGTCGGTGTTGATGCCAATTTAAGACTGGATGGTAACATCCTAGGTTATCACGGAATCAATCAAGAAGGTGAAGGTACCTTAACTCTCACTGGGGAATCACTCGCGGCATCCACTGGAGCTAATGGAAATCGTGAGTGGGCCGTGCGCGCTGGCACGCTAGTTTTGGAATACTCGCAGAACAACTTTTCAAAACTTGTCGATGCCTCTCCTTTAAGATTAGGTGGCACAAGAAGAGGGGGCACCCTTGTCTTGTCTGGAGGCAATCATGAAGAAATTGTTTCTCAGACTATCTTGGAGTCAGGTGCCAGCAAAATCTACCGAACCAACGGAGCTAGCACCCTTCGATTAAACTCTCTCAATAGACTTACGGGAAGCACTCTGTACATAGATGGAGGAAGAATCGCTAAATCAGATCAACCTAATCTGAACAATGGTGTTTTGGGAACCACTGGAATCATGGGGGCGTGGTCCGTCATTCGTGATGCAATCACCAATGCGTATTGGGTGATCCCAGGCACCACTGAGCTTAACTATTTCAGCAGTGTCGATGTGGATAATGATCTGATTACCACAACCAGTGCCCACGTGATCACACGAGATAGTGTTGTGACATTCACTTCATCGGGAGTGCTTCCGGGAGGCATTTTGTCTGGGGTTCCTTACTATGTCATCGACACCAATGGAACAAATCGTGTTTTCCGGATTTCAACGGCAGTGAATGGGCAACGTGTGAATATAACTAGCGCAGGCACTGGAACCCTCGCCGTCAAAAGGGAACAAGGTTTCCAAGCCAATGCAACTTCAGACTTATTTACCACGTTTGATGGCCATGGCCTAGCGAATGGTGTGCGTGTTCGCGTCCGTTCCTATGGGGTGCTTCCAATAGGATTATCACCAGATACGGACTATTGGGTGGTTAGAGCCCAAAGTCGGAGTTTTCGACTAAGCCATACGAGAGATGGCTCCCCATTAAGCATTAGTACAAATGGGACAGGACCACATGTCATTCAAACGCAAGGTCTAGAAAAACGTGTTGGTCCAGCCGCTTTGACATTCCAAGTTAATCCAGACTTTCTTCCTGCTTCAGATGGAAATGACAAGGTTAGGGTAGCAATCGTGTATTCAACGAATGATGGACCGATCACTTCAACATTAAGCGGGCAAGGTACATCTCTAGATCCTTACATCTACACCATCACGACAACTCCTCGTGGGATTCCAGAAGATATAGATCGTCCTGCGCCTGATACGAATAGCACCAACGCCATCGTCACCTACGTCAACACAGACGTTGTTGCTGGTAAAAGGATCGCTGAAATCATCAAGGCGATTCCAAGTCCTTCGTTGAGTAGTGGTATTTCGTTTTCCGAATTCTTGCGTATGCCGGACAATGGTGGTTACGGTGCCCCAACAGCGTTGGCTTTCGGAACTTATGATGATGGTCGCCAAGAATTAAGCTGGGCTAAGAATGGCGGAATTCCTGGTAGTCCTTCAACACTGGATGACGGCTTCATCATGCCATTTGATGGTTATGGCAGTGGATGGGATGCCAATATCAATACGGACGTACAGGATAACATAGGATTGGCTGCTATTCGCAATACCTTTTCGCTTCGCTTTGCTAACCAAGCGTCCTACACAGTTAATTTGTTAAACAACGGAGTTAATTCGATACGCACAGGCGCTATATTGGTCTCACCCTCGGTTGCCGCCAATGACTCTTTCATTACGGGAACAGGTAGGATCACGACAGAAAATCAGGGCAACATTCAAAATCTGTTGTTCCAACAGCACAACACGTCGGGTTCCTTGATCCTCAACAACAGCATTAGCGATCGCGCTGCTTTTGATCGAACCGGATATTTAACGGCGGACAACCGCAGAAATTTGTATTTGTCTGACCTGAGTGGCCTAGGTGTGGGATGGACTGTATCAGGAACAGGAGTTACAGCAGGTTCTGTAGTGGTTCAAATCGACCCAGATGAGCAAAAGGTGGTGCTGGATCGCAACACGGATAACGTGTTCAGGACTGGACAGACGTATGTTTTCACCAGTCCAGATGGTGCCTCTTCAATCAATAAAGTGGGGGAATACAGCAATCCAGGACGCAGGATTCTTGCAGGTATCGCCAATCCTTCAGATCCAACAAAAACTGGAACCGAAGGCTTGACCGTGGGCATGGTGATCACAGGTCCAGGTATCACCAATCCCACGTCCGTATTGCAGATCATTGACGGGCATTCCATCAAGCTCAGTCGCGATCACGATGGAAACTACAGACGCGCAGATTATGCATTTACGGACGGTGGATCGACATCACTCAGCAGACGCGCGAGTACTGGCAGCAATGATCGCAGGATCGTTCTTGGCGTTGTGCGTGCATTAAGTGGAAATACACCTCCGACCCTTGTCAGTACAACAGATCTCTATGTTGGTATGCCAATCAGCGGACCAGGGATACCCTTTGGTTCGACCATTACATTTATCTACAATGAAAGTGATATTCAAGTCAGCACCAATCACTTCTTTACGGGGGATCGCAAAGTCCTGCGCTTCACTCCATCAATCGGATTGGAAAAACTGGGTGCGGGAACCCTAGCCTTAACTGGCTCCAGCAGCTACACAGGGGTGACGTTTATTGCGGACGGAACTTTGAGAGTCGGGCAATTAACCGATGGCGGTGTTTCAGGAAGCCTAGGAGCCTCAAGCGGCGCTTCTTCAAACTTGGTGTTTAATGGCGGTTCCCTCCAGTATGTCGGAGACACTGCACAAACCAACCGTGGTTTTACGGTGGCAGAATTTGCCCGTATCAACATTGGGCATGAAAGAACCTTGGCTACCTTTTCAGGGGTAATCTCTTCAGGGCAAGATAGGCTTGAAAAGGATGGGCCTGGCACACTTGTTTTAAACGGTAATGCCAACCTTTCTGCCTATCGGATCCAGCAAGGGAGGCTATTGTTGCAGTCAATAGATACCAATCCTGCACCAGGAACATTTTCCCCAACTAACTTCTCCACAGGGGGATTGACCCAGCTTGTCCTCTCCGGAGGAACATTAGAAGTTCGGGGAACGCCGGAAGGTAATGTGACTCAAACGCTAGGCACTCAAATGTTGATTGAAGCCGGAGCATCCAAAGTCGTTGCGACTAGCGTGTCAGGTTTCGATCCTAACAATCTTACCATTCCAACATCAGGTAGAAATATGGTGTTAAACCTCATGGGGCAGGAAGAATTAACAAGCGTCATTCGTAAGGCGGGTGGTACGGTTCACTTTTTAGAAAATCCAGAATCAGGCGCGGGCTCGGCAAGCATCTTTCTTATAACGCAAGGCGATGATCGTGCCAGGATACTGCCTTGGGCTACCTATCAGGCAGGGAATGAGGCGCGTGAGGGGGTCAATCATTTCGCCTCTATCGAGCTTGGGAACGGTGCCGTTCAGTCTGCTGATGTAGCTTCGCTCTACAGTGGAGGTCCTAACTTTCTGACCCCTAATGGGTGGGCATCAAGCCGATCAAGCGCTCGTAACATCAGCCCAACAGAAGATTCTGTTAGGATCAATGGTGGTTTTGTCGGTTTTTCCGGGCAGATCAGTGTGGATCGCTTTGTGAATGTTCTACGCTACGAAAACAGTGCGACGAGCAATCTGGTGATTGATGCAGGTCGGACCCTAGAGCTAGTTAACGGAGCGATACTCGTTCCGACCAGTGTTCGTGACGGAGCTAAATCAATCACTGGTCCAGGCACCCTGACAGGTGGCGCACAAAATGACACAAACAGCGACCTCATCATTCATAACTACAACCGATCTGCCGCATTCAACATCGGTGTGAACATTGTAGATAGAACGATACGATCAAACAGCACGACCAATCAGGCCACAGGATTGGGGAGCATCAAACAAGGCGAGGTTGTGATTCAGTTGATTCGCACAGGTTTGTCCAGTGACTTTTTTTCGATGGTTAGGCCTGGTATGGCCATTTCGGGACCTGGTATAGATTCTGAGACCTTTGTGGTCAGCTCAGACGTTGCCTTTAGAAGAATTGTCCTGAGTAAGCCTGCGTTAGAAACACGAAGCAATGAAGTTTATACGTTTAAAGATACGGTTAACTTTATTCAGACAGGTTTGGGCACGACCATTCTTTCGGGAATGAACAGCTACACAGGGAATACCTATGTTCATGGTGGAGTTCTGCGTTTGGACTCGGCAGCTGCTGTTCCCGGTGGATTAGGTTCTACGGGTGGCGCAAGCTCGATCATCGTGCATGGTGGTGTCATCGGTTTGGGGTATGAAGACTTTGAACGCCCACTCGGAACTGGAGTGGGGGCAGTGAGGTTTAGTGGTTCAGGCGGTTTTGCGGCCTATAATGCCGACCGTGCTGTCAATATTGGTGGAGAATTCGTTTCAGAGCCTTTGCGCTTCGGTAACAATGGTTTTGTTCCAGATGGTGCTTCTCTCCTTTTAGGCAGTCACGATGCCACCCACAAAGTGACCTTCATCAACCCGATTGACCTGAGTGCATTCAGTCAGGCCATTCGTGTCGAAGATGGTCCAGCCTTCATTGAGGCTGAGCTTGGAGGGCCGCTATCAGGTCTTGGTCGGTTGATTAAATTCGGCCTCGGTGCGCTTCGATTGGGAGTGAGTAATACGCATTCAGGTGGTTTGGAGGTGGCAGAGGGTAAGTTGATTGTTTCGAACGCTGCCAATGTGCTTGGCTTGTCATCGGGAGCGTTAAGGATGGGTACAAGCTTAACCAATACAGAAAGTGGTGCTGCGCTTGAAGTGGAAATGGAAGGTGGCGCGCATTCTAACCGGATCGAATTCGGTTCCATCAATTCTAGAGGAGCTGAGTGGACCCAAGGAGGTATCGTGGACAATCCCCCAGACATTCCAGGTGTGCCACCGACAAGAGTGAACGTAGGACAAGAGCTATCTTTCGCCATCGTGGATGGCTATCCAGCCATCGCTTATTATGATGCTACCAATCAAGACCTGAAGTATGTTCGCGCTTTGGATACTCGGGGAAGCAATTGGGGCGTGCCGGTGGTCGTTGCTTCAAGAGGAAATGTCGGTCGCAATCCTTCATTGACCGTCATCAATGGAAATCCTGCGATTAGTTTTTATGATGAAACGGCAGGTATGCTTTTGTATTCACGATCAAGTGATGCTCAGGGGGTGGTTTGGGGCAGTCCTATATCCGTGTTAGGTCAGGCCGTGACGGTGCTATGCGTTGCACCGCTTCCAGATGGCAAAGTTTTGGTGGGCGGTGCCTTTACCAATTTTGATGGTGCCGCGGTGCGTCGGTTGGTGCGGCTCAATCAGGATGGCAGCATGGATAGCACTTTTGACGCAAACATCATGAATGGTGAAGTGCGGGCGATTCTCCCACAGGATTATGATGCTGATGGCACCATCGACCGCATACTTGTCGGTGGTACGTTTACAGCTGTTCGCGTTGATAAAAATTCCACTTCTGACCTTTCTAGGAACCGCTTGGTTAGATTGAATAGCGACGGCACGCTTGATTCTTCTATCACGCTAAGTGCGAATGGTGATGTGCGCATTATTTCGGCTCAGCAAGATGGGAAGGTTTTAGTGGGAGGTTCATTCACAAGTTTGAATGGTGCATCGCGCGCAAGACTTGCTAGGTTGAATGCAAACGGCGTGCTGGACACAAGCTTTGGCAATCCGGACATACGCAACGGAGAAGTGAGAGCAGTGATTCCTGAAGACGACAATCTTGATGGAACCGTAGATAGTTATGTTGTGGGTGGCTCCTTTACGGACATAGGCGGTGCTACGCGGAATCGACTGGCTCGGCTGAGTTCTTCGGGAGGTCGTCTCGGATACAACCCAGATGCTAACAATACGGTTTTTGACATAGTGCCACAGCCTGACGGCAAAATGCTTGTGGCAGGTGCTTTCACCAACTTTGCAGGTGGCGTGGTGGCCCGCACTCGGCTCGCAAGACTTCAAAATGATGGCAGTGTTGATGAAACCTTTGCGCAGGAAGTGAATGCGGAGGTTAGGGATCTGCATTTGCAGTCCAACGGGCAAGTTCTCGTGGCTGGTATCTTTACGCAGATCGGAGATAGTCAGCGTCGGTTCGTGGGAAGACTCAACATGGATGGTACAGTGGACGCATCGTTTGATCTCAATCCAGATGCCGAAATACGACATGTTACCCAAAGTGCGGATGGTCGAATCATAGTTGCCGGTCTTTTCACGCAAATAGGATCTGTGGGTCAGCAGTTCGTCGGCAAGCTCTTGGTAAGCGGTGCGGCTGACCCTAGCTTCAATCTGCGTAAAGTATTGGATTGGGGGCGAAGGTCATCACTGGCTTTCGTGAATGGGAATCCAGCGATTGCGTTTCAAGATACGGCTGCGCAAGACATCTACTACGTTCGTTCTTCTGACTCCAATGGTGCAGGCTGGGGCAATCCGGAATTGATTGAATCTCAGGGTGAACTTGGTTCGAATCTTGTCCTCAAAGTGGCCAATATAGGTGGTGATCTTATTTCAAAAAACAATTTCTCGAATGCGGATAGCAGTGATGACACTGCATTTATCTCTGGTGTGGCAAACATTGGCACGCCGTTGATTGTGTACTCTAATACGACAAGCAATACGCTAAGATACGTTGTGGGTTTGAATGCGAATGGCAATGCCCTGGCTCCACCTCTTTCCAATTGGAGCACGCCTCTTAATGCGGCAACGAGTGCTTCTGATCATTTCGCTGTAGAGCTGGTTGATCTGCGTCCTGCTATTGTTTGGCTCGATCCAACAGCAAATAGTCTCCGATACATTAGGGCAACCACGGCTTCTGGTTTCAGCAGCAATCTACGAGATCCAGAAACATTGGAGAATACAACACGGTTGGTTTCTGATCTTACCTTCTTGCCGGCATGGACTTCCCCGATTGGCATTGATTCTGGCTCTGGTGTTGGGCTTTATCCTTCGTTGGCTATCATCAATGGTCAGCCGACCACATCAAAAGGTAGGCCGGCAGTTAGCTATTACTCGGCATCTTCAGGAGACTTGAAGTTGGTTTCAGCGGCGGATGACTTGGGGGCAGCTTGGGCGTCGCCCATGACGCTGGTGTCTAGCGGAGATGTCGGCTTGCACTCAAAACTGTTGATGACGAGTGATTCACAGCCTGCGGTAGCCTATTACAATGCTACCACTTTGAGGGCCAACTTCCTTGTCGCGAATAATGCCAGTGGCTACTCTCGCATGAGTTTCTTAGCAGACACGACGGTATCCGGGAATGTGTCGCTAGCGGGTTCAGCGATTCTATCTCCTCAAAGTGGAGTGACGGCTCAGTTTAGCGGTCAAATGACAGGCGATGCTGGCTTACGTCTCGCGGGTGAAGGAATCTTAAGGGTGCTAAACTCTGCTAATGCGTATGGAGCTGGATTGGCTGGGCCTAGCGTAAGTAACCCACAAGGAGCAAGCATCAACGGTGCAACCATCATTCGTTCTGGAACTTTGATCGCTGGCTCTACGGGCTCGCTCGGACAGGGGGTCGTGGAGATGGGGGATAGTGTTCCGCAAGATTTAACCGTCGAGAGAGCCACAATTCGTAGCATAACCCAGTTGGGTGGATCATTTGCATCATTCCATGATGGATTGAATGTAACGGACAACAGCATCGGAGCCTTTTTGGATGTGAGTGCCACGATTGATGGAAAATACTACGGCTTGTATGCTACAGCAGCAGATCCTGCCACTCGTCGATTTACCGGAAATGTATCCAACGGAACAAGGATTGTTTTTTACTTTTCAACGAGCCCGCTAGGTGTCGTTGGTGGCCAGGTTTATTTTGTTCGAGGTTCTACTGGAACTACTTTCCAAGTAGCAACCACGCTGGATGGGCCAGCTATAAACATTCAGTCCACCGGTTCGGATGTTTTTTATCAATTGGCAGATGCTCTTGACGCCAGGATCCTCGTTAAAGATGAACTCAATCATCCTGAGAGAAATGGTGTGTATCGCGTATTGATCACGAATGATTCTTTCAATCGCCAAATCGGACGAATCAATCTCGGTAGAGTCTCTTCGATGGATAGTGTGGACGAGATGAAAGTGGGGACAGTCGTTCGCGTGCAAAGTGGTACTGCCTCAGCGACTGCCTATTTCATTGCTAGCCGTGTGAGCGATTTGAATGTTTCTGCGGTGCATTGGGTGAAGGATGTGATCAATCCTTCGGCTTCACTATTTTTGGGGGCGGAAAATGTGAGTCTATCTAATCCGATAGACCTTAATTCTAGGATAGGATCTGGCTCAATGACTTTGGGTGCATTGCCATCCGTGACTTCGGGAACAGTCCATTTTAGCGGCCCCATTGTGATGCAGAACATCGCTGCTGCGACTAGAGAGCTGCAAACCCTACAGTTGAGCTCTAGCACACAAACGGGGTTAGGCGTTCGTTTCAGCGGTGTGATCTCTGAGTCCAATGGGGGCACGACGGGCACAACAGATATGCTATCTCTGGTAAAAACCGGCAGTGGAGTTGTCACGCTTGGTGCAAACAATACCTTCACGGGTGGTGTCATGATCAATCAGGGCACCTTGTTAGTGATGAACAATCCAGTGGATGCCAGCAGCTCCGGAACAGGTAGCGGTTCAGTTCAGGTCAATGCTGGGGCTGTTTTGGGTGGGGTCGGAACCCTATCTGGTCCCGTAGCTCTTGCTGGGGCTGCAGGGCAGGCTGCTGTGTTGCGTCCGGGAGATCCTTCTTCAGCAGCATCACCGGAAGAAGTTTTGACCCTTCGTCAACCTCTGACCGTGGGAGCTGATTCGATTGTCGAATTCAAATTGGGAGTCAACAATATCACTAGGCTGGTTGGAACGAGCATCCAGCTTGCGACAGCGACCTCCCAGATTTTGGTGCAGCTTGAGGAGGGCTTTTTGCCTTCTTCGGGTCAGGTTTTTGACCTTATGGACTTCACCAACCTGAGTGTATTCGGGGGTGCCAGTAACCTTCTCAATCTGCTCTTGCTTCCTGTCGAGAAGGTGTGGGATACAACCCAATTCTTGAGCCAGGGCAGAATTGTGGCATTGGAGGATGCTGAACCCGCACAAATCACGACGAATCCAACTTCACAGGTTGTTCAGCAGGGGCAGCAAGCCAGCTTTACGGTAGCCTACACCGGCACGGCGCCTCTATCGATTCAGTGGATGAAGGATGGTAATGCCATTCCTGGTGCGAATGAAGCGACATACATCATTCCGAAAGCCAATCAGTCGCATGAGGGAAGTTACACGGTGAGGGTGGCTAACCCCTTGAACCCATCGGGGGCATTGAGTGCGCCAGCGACGTTGCAAGTGGATTGGCCGATTTCCATCTTGTCGAATTTGTCTCCAACAAGTCGAGGTTCAGTTGATGATCCGATGACTTTCAGAGTCATCGTTGAAGGTGAATCGCCATCATTCCAATGGTTCAAGAATGACGAAATCATTCCAGAAGCAACACAGTCCACTTACACCATCAACTCCGTTCAACCCAATGACGTTGGAAGTTACAAGCTGAGAATAACGGGTCCGTTCAATCCATTGCCTGGAGTCTTCAGCACCACATCAGTCTTTAGTTTGGCCACGGGAGCAGCCTTGGTTTTGGACAATCCTCAATCGCAAACGATACTGGCTGGCACTAATGTGGTGCTGAGCGCCCGTGCGGGTGGAGATCGAAACCAGCGTGTGGTGCAATGGCGCAGAAATGGAGCTCAGATTTTAGGAGAGGATACGGACACGTTGAGTCTTCCTGCGATCACTTTAGCTCAAGCGGGGGAATACACTTTCCGGGTCGATAATCGAGTCGGCACGAGTATGACCAACGCGACGAGTCTTCCTGCCCAGGTTGTGGTTGTGGATAACTCGGGGTGGGTCAATGCGGGTCAACTAGGCGGAACGGTCAGGCTGACAGTGAATCTTGCTCATGGCTCCAAAGTGAGGCCTGCCTTCAAGTGGAGGAAAAATGGAATCGATATTCCCGAGCGAGGTTTTGGTGGCCGTTACACAGGCACCACCACGAAGACCCTTAGCATCGCCAAGCTCGAGTTGACGGATGCGGATGTCTTCAGCTGTGAAGTCACAGGGGCTGTGGGCACTCTTCCTGTCGTTGGTGGCACTCAGCAGCTGCATGTCTTCAATGCCACACCGGTGGTGATCAAAACCAATCCTCCTCCAGTAGGAATGGTCGGCGCCTCCTACTCATGGAAAATCCCCGTGAGCAGTGACTTGGCTCCCAGCACGCAGGATCCTTTCCCTGGGCGTTCAGTGCCACAACGCTATTCGGTGACAGGCTTACCTCCAGGGTTGAAAGTGGATTCCGTGACAGGGGTGATTAGTGGACGTCCGCTGGCAGCTAGCCGATTGCCCGCTGGCTATCCGATTACCATCACCGTATCGAACTCTGTGAGGGGGACGCCTGAACAGATTGCTGCCGGAAAATGGGCAACGGTGATTGATATCAAAGCCCTTCCAGTTGGCGTGGTTGGCGTGTACGCTGGGCCTGTGGCACGCCATGCTATGCTGAATAACGGTATGGGAGGCAGGTTTGATATGACCGTTGCTTCGACAGGTGGCATTTCTGGAAAGCTCGTTTTAGGAACTCAAACCTTGCCCTTCACGGGTGCATTCGATCTCGAGGTGAACCCTTTAACGGGGGTGCTCAATCGGGCAATTACGGCCAGAATCCCGATCGCAGCAACTCGGACCTCGCCTTCATTCATCTTGGACTTTGGGTTAACCATTACGCCTGCGACGGTCGCAGACTCCCCACCTGTTACCATCATCAGCGATGGGCAAATCACGGCTCGCACCGGAACGATGAGTTTTGAAGCATGGAGGAACAACTTCGCGGCAAGGGCGGTATCGAATGTCTCCATTCCGGCGACAGCTTATCTGGGCTTGTACAACTTTGCGTTTGCGCTACCCCAAGATAGCGACTTGGCAGTCAATGATGGTCGAGTGCCTCAAGGCGCTGGCTTTGCAAGCATGACGGTGGCAGCCGCTGGAACCTACACCCTTTCAGGACGTTCTGCTGATGGTGAACGCCTCACCGGCTCAGCTTGGGTGGGTCCTCAGGGCCAATGTTTCATTTATCAGTCACTTTACACAACGACCACCAAGGGTTCGCTCCTTGGGACCTTTGACATCGTTCCTGGGGCAACGCCTGCAGACAACGATATCCAGGGGCGTTTGGATTGGACGCGGCCAGCGAATCCAGCAGCGACGCACCGTCTCTACAAAAGTGGATTCGGCCTCTCCGGAACTCCGGTCACGGCCCCGGTGCCGCTTGATGTCTTTGGTGGACGTTATTTAGTTCCAGCCGCAACGGGAACGATGTTTGATTTGAATCCTGCTGTGCCCGGTCCTGTGAACATTTCGGCGAGTTTGACTTTTGCTGAAAATCGCAAGCTCATTGGCTCGATTGCCATGGATGATCCGACTAACTACAATCCCAATTTGGCTGGAATTACCGTCAAGGCGCGCAGCGTTGTCACCCCTCTGCCCAGCTCATTGGCAAAAACAACGCTGTCTCCAGTGCACAACACAGGAGCTTTTTCGGGTAACTTCGCGATTCAAGACAACAACCGACTGATTCGGCGTAGCACTTTCCAGGGGCTGATGATTCGTGTCCGATCGCTGGGGGGCACGGATATGGTTGGGTTGGGTTATTTCATTCTGGATCAGCGACCCGTCGCAGCAGAAAGGCCAACCTCCACGCCACAAAGGTCAGGAATCGTTCAGTTTCAGAACTGATTTTTTCGAGATCACAATAGGATCGTCCGTGTGTTTTCGGGATATCGACCCTGTATTAACGGAGTAAATACGTTGCAATGACTTCATTGCTTGAAATCCAGCCGAAAATCCGATTGAATCCGATTAAATTCTGAAAATCCCTCCCCAACCGAATGCTATGAAATCGCTACGTACCCTCTACGTACAAGCTCGCAGGAGCAAAGGGCTAGCCCTCATCATTGTGCTGTCCATGCTTTCGCTTGCCACCATTGTCATGCTGGCATTTTTGAGTGTTGCTGACACGGAGCACAAGGGAACCATGACGTATTCGTCTTCCCAGACAGCACGTCGGCTGGCAGACACGGCGGTGAATTTGGTGGTATCGCAGATTCGCGCGGGCTCCGACCAAGACGTCAATACTCCCGGTCGTGAATTTCATGCAACACAGCCTGGAGCCGTCCGCAAATACACGGCTAGTGGCGCTTTCCTTGCGGGTTACAAGCTTTTCTCGGATGCAGAAATGATCTTCAATGGATCTGGGGCTGACACAGGCAATTCAGCGGTCACCGACGAGTACAACTTCGTTCTCCGCTCCGAGCCTCCTGCCAGCTGGAATCAGCAGAGAAATGTAGCCCGTTATGTGGACATGAACGAGCCTGTGGTGAAGGGCGTGGCTTCGGCTGATGGACAGGTCAACGCCGTGCAAACTTACTTCCCGATTATCGATCCTAGAGCCGGATTCACGATGAATCCAACCGGGAACACACCCCTTCCTGTCGAGGGCTTTCAGTACTCAACCACAACGGCTCTTTCGGGAAGCAACCTTGCGTCGGAGGATCCCGTGACGCGCCGTCCAGCGATTGTTCAACCTCCAGCCACGGGAGCTGGGATCGATTCGCTAAGGCTCGCCATGCCCGTTCAGTGGATTTACATGCTCAAGGATGGAAGTTTGGGCACACTGAACAATGACTTAACCTTCACGGCGCCAGGCCAAGTCAGGGCAACGGTGGCCAATCCGATCGTGGCCCGCCTTGCATTCTGGGCCGATGATGAGACTTGCAAAATCAACATCAACACAGCGTCCGAACCCACCTTCCAGGGAAGGCCGACTTACTTCCACGAAAGAGATCACCGCTGGGCGGACTATGGCGCGGCCCTGGGTGAGTATCAAAGGTTTCCGGGGCATCCTGCAACGGTGGCTCTGAGCAGTGTGTTTTATCCGAATAGCCTGCTCGATACCAGCAGAGACCTTGACGTTTACCCCATAGGAATACCTCCAAGAACTTCAGGTGCCGGCGCTTACAATGCTGCCTTGAGCGTCAAGAGTCGCATTTATCAGTTAGCCCCACGGATTCATACAGGAGGCAGCAATGTGGGAACGCGTTTGTTCGCGCCAGATACCTACAATCAAGGTGGCAGTGAGGGGCTTGCAACTCAAATCGATCTTCGGGATGCTTTGAAGGAAAGACTTTATGCCAGTGTGGATGAACTGCTTTTTGGCGTGGGGAACACAACGTCTCGATTGATCAATGATGCATCGATTCAGGGCAGTGGTAGTTCGCAGTTGTTCACCAAACAGACCTTGGAGCGTGCCTCTGCCTTTCTCACTGCGCATAGCCGTGCCAGCGAAATCAACATGTTGGGTCTGCCTAGGATCGCGATGTGGCCCGTGCATACCGACGGCACCAGACGCACCGGTTTCGACAATTTGATTCTCTTCTGTTCGAGGTTGGGCAATTCGAATGGCGGCAATGCTGGCAATTTTTACCTTTTCCAGCGTCAGAATGCACGCAGTGCGACGACCGATGTCAGTCTTCCTCGCAATGCAGCGCTCCTGAACATGCTGGATCAAATTCTGGAAAGGGCGGTTTTCCCTTCTAACACATTCACTCCAGGCAGAGGCGGAAACTTTAAAGACAAAATGCTTCAGGCCAGCGGCTTCTGGAATTACAAGCAGCTGATCGTTTCGATGTTCGACTACATTCGTAGCACCAATCTTCACGACAGCTACCTTGTGGCGGATCGGAACAGCTGGGAATCTGTCCCGATCAATTACACAAACAGCGCAAGAAACCTCTATGATGATAGAGATCGGTTGCTCGGCACCTTCAGAACCTTCACCCCAGGCGTCGTCCGAAATTCTGGGGCGCGAGCAGATGATGTCTTTCAGGATCGGGCACTTCCTGGCCATGGGCAAGTGACGCCTTCTCGTTGGGTCTCTCAAAACTTAAATTATCGTGGTTATGGAAGGAGTGTATCGATCAGTGAAATCGGTCTCCAGTTCATCTGCACCGCCGATGGCCAGCCTGACATGTACAGCTGGAGACACTTCGAATCCACGCCTAGCGGAAATGCTAACCAATATCGCGTAACGCCAGTCGCCATGGTAGAAGGAGCGCGTAGCAATTTCCCACAAGCAGACATGAATCAACTCGAGGCCTTGGCTGCATCGGGTGTCGTTTCAGGCGGTCGTACGGCTCTTCGCATCAATGAAGCCGTCGAAAATGCTTTTGAAGTTCGTCATTTTACACCTCCAGGTTTTAATGGAAACTTTCAATTCACCAACACAGAAGCAGGGGACCAATCTTGGAGAGATCAGAATATAGGCGTAGCCAATCAAATTAAAGACAGGTATTACTCAAATTTTCCACCCTTGGATGCGAATACGATTAACTCTGGAGGCCTTTACGGTGTAGAGGTAGGCCCCGTCACACGTGAGAATCGAGGCAAGCATCGCGATTTCCATCCAGGTTATAATCCCTTGAATTGGAACCACACTCTTGAGGAAAATACAGCCTTGGAGCCCAATCAAAAAAGAGTGCAAGTTCTTTTGCACCTTGAATTTTTCTGCCCTTCGGTTGGCTACACTCAGCTTGTTCCCGAGTTCACGGTCGTCATTAGTGGGGACGCGCTCAAAAACATTACGGTAGATGACGGCACAAGCATTATTGCTCCATTTCAGAGATCTGGGGATCTTGTCCTAAAAAGTAGTAATCCGCTTTATGAAATTGACGGGTCTCCTCAAATTGGCGGTTATGCCAGTTTTCGCCGTGTCAGCAGGGGAATGAGTTTGCCAGCGTTTGGTAAAATGCCAAGCGATCCGGATTACAGTTCAGACGCCACGGGTAGAATTCACGCAGGATTGGTGAATTTGGAGCTCGCTTCGAGTTTCTTTACGGTAGTTGACCGTCAACCCAACGGTAATCCGGGCAACCTGAAGTTTTCTCTCCAGAACTCCAGTGGGATTCAAATTCGGCTCTATGATTCACATGAGGTGCGTGGCGATCCTTCGCAGATCATATCCTTTACGATTCCGAATGGTACGGCACCCACGCCTGACCTTGTGGTGCACCCAAGCACCCGCAAGCGCTGGATTAACTCGATTGGCCAGGAGTTTGTTCACCCAGCACTCCAGGCACCACATTGGTGGGCTTTTCATCGGGGAGGAGCTTTAGCACGTTCACTTGGACTTCCTGTGACGGCGATGATCCCTGGCCGATTCAACGAACCTCGTGTCAATGTTCAAGATTCAAACCTTCAAACGTTCTATAGTAATTCCACGGTGCGTCAGGGATTGGATGGTGATACTGCGAGAAACGGAGAAAACGGCCAGGATAGCGTGCCTGGCAGCACGGCCCTGATCTATGGTTACGAAAATACGACCAATTACCGGGATACCAAGAGGCATGACAACCGCGGAAATCAAGACGACATCCGTAGGTCTCGTGCCAGTTACGATGCTTCAGTGGGCTACAATCGCTTGGAAAATCATTATGGTTCGGATGTCGTTCGGTCCCTGCAGCCGGGGCACGGTGACCCTCGCATCATCTACGCGAAATATGATGTGAAGCCCAATGAATGGTCGCCACACCCTTTATGGGACGATGATGCGGTCTTCCTTGCGCATAATTTCTCATCTTACAATGCAGGTTCTGAACCCGGTTTTGACCGCAGTGGAGATAAGGTTCGAAATATCCAAGGCCAGGAAGATCCACTGAAGAGAATTTTGCCTGTGACAGTGAATGTGAGTTCTGGACTCATACCAGATGCCCCCTATTCGGGGATTAATAATAACATTCCTAATGCGATCACCAACTCGCTTTCCCCCGCCTTTTTGTTGCAGCGCTATTATGACTTTGATGATGGAGATCCAGGGGGGCGCATTGGGGCATACATCAATAAACCTGATGAAGGCAATTATGCCGTGGGTGAATTTAGGGCTACCAATTGGCCTCGCGCTGTCATGTGGCGCGCGAGTTACTTCCGATCCGATAGCTTTGGTGCGAGGTTCGGAGCTCCTGGGCGTTCATTCTTTACGCCCAACCGTATGGTGAGCTCACCGGTCATGATGGGCTCCTTGCCTAGCCGAGTTTATTCCAATAATCCAACGGCACCCGATCCAGCTACGGGGGGCAATGGCGCTTGGACGAATCTACTGTTCCGTCCTCACATTCAAATGAATGGTGGATTCGCGAGGCATCCTGGCCAGGGCAATAACAATCAGCCGCCGGATCATTACCTTTTGGATTTGTTTTGGATGCCTGTGGTGGAGCCCTATGCGATTAGTGAGCCGCTTTCGAGCGCTGGTAAGGTGAACATGAATTATCAAATGCTGCCCTTCACGCACATTCGACGTGCCACCGCATTGCACGCGGTGATGAAGGGTGAGGTCTTTGCTGCTCTGCCCAACGTTGAGTTTACCGCTGCTCGCGGTGTAAGAAGAGGCTTTGGTCCTGGGGGGAGTCAGGCTCCTGCATTCAGAGACGAAGCTCAGATGTTTGGTGATCCTGCTGCAAAATGGCACCGGGGAATTGCGGTCGATCGTTTAAACAATGCCAATGGCACGGCGGATTCGCCTTGGTGGATCTACAAAGCGGCTAACCAAAGAGTGGTGGGTACATTGCGTCAGTTTGAGGAGCGTTTCAATTTTGGGGCGACGGAGTCCGGCAAAGGTCCTTCAGGCATTGGCGCAGGGGGCTCGGGTGTCAATTCGGATATGCCAAACGGCATGCGTACGGGCTTGTTTAGATCAGCTTCGCAGATCTGTGAGACGCACCTCATCCCCACAAGGGTGTCGGTAGCTAACAACCGCCCAGCGACACAATTGAATGCAGGGGGCACCAACTTTACGATTCCAGGGGCCAACCTAGACAGTTTTGAAAACATCAATCCAACGGGGTTAGATAGCTATCGGAATCGTGAAACCTCCATGCAGACCTTCTGGAATGCCCACGCTGCAACGGGTGATAATACCCGTGAATCACCCTACGCGAACTTGTATGCGAAGCTGACGACTCGCTCAAATACCTTCCGTGTTCATGTTCGGGCCCAGACGCTGAAGAAGGCTCTGCGGGGAGATGCGGACGCAGGATGGGCTGTCGATAAGTTCATTCCTGGTATTGATGAGGTGACGGGAGAGTATCGTGGGTCATTCCTGCTTGAGCGTTATGTCGACATGACAGATCTCGCGAATGCAGGCGCAGCGGCTGATTTCACAACCGGTAATCCGCTGGATGAACAGTCACACCCCCCTCTGGATAGCTATTACCGCTTCCGAGTCATCGAATCTAAGAGGTTTGCCCCCTGATTTTTTCCATTCGATATGAAATTTCTGACCCCAAAGCAGTCCAGCGCGCATCAAGCGCATGTCCGTGGTTTCACGCTAGTGGAGATCATGGTTTCGTTGGCGGTATTGACCATTCTTTTGCTGATTAGTGCGCAGGTCATCGGTCAGGTGCAGTCCACTTGGTCCGCATCGAATGCGCGTGTGAGTCAGTTTCGTGAGGCGCGGGTCGCCTTCGACATCCTGAGCAGGAACATCAGTCAGGCGACGCTCAACACTTACATTGATTACGACAACAATTATCTGGCGACTGCGGCCACGGCGGGAGGATCAGCATCACCTAGCAATTATGTTCGTCGATCTGAGCTTCAATTCATCTGCGGTCCCGCCTCAACGTTAGTCACTTCAGGAGGAGGCCCTAACTTTCTTCCTGGTCATGCTGTTTTTTTCCAAGCGCCACTTGGGGTGACCAGCACCCCTGCATTCTCGGGGCTCGATCGTCTTCTGTGCGCACGAGGTTATTTTGTGCAGTTCTCGTCTGACCGATTTTGGCGTCCTAACTTTCTGCCGCCTGGCAATGAACGTTTTCGTTATCGTTTGATGGAATACAGTCCACCGACAGAGCAGAACACGGTGTATGCCTATGCCGCGCAAAACGCGGGGAATTTGTCTGCTCCCTTATCAAGGAACTGGTTTGCTCAGCGAGCAGGGGTGGTGACCAATGCTTCACAAAGTGCTGCAGGGGCCGTCATGTTAACGCGTCCGGTGGCGGATAACATCGTTGCTTTGATCATCTCACCTCGTCGTGAACTTAAAAACCCTCAAGAGGTCGAGGCAGCTTCGGGGCCGACGCAAATCGCGCCTGATTATACTTACGATTCTAGTGAAAGGGATAACATCGGTTATGCTCCTGGGCCGCAAGGAACCCAGCATCTGCTGCCACCTCTGGTGCGCATCGTTCTGATCGCCATTGATGAAAAATCCGCGGATATGCTAAGCATGGGAGCCGGGGGAGGCGCGACCCCTCCTTTGGGCACCGCCGTCAGCAGCAATCTAACGCAAGCGCATAACTTGGAATCGGAAGTGCAAGAGATTGTCAAACAGCTGAATCAAAAACGCTTAAATTACCGCGTCTTCTCGTCAACGATCCAGCTTCGTGGATCCAAGTGGAGCATCTGATAGTTAGATCATGATCAACCCCAGAAAGTTATGATTCATCGGAATCACTCACGTTTAGGTTTTGGCAAGAAATACAACCAAGGTTTTACGTTGGTTGAAATGCTCACGGTGGTGGGCATCGTGGCGCTTTTGATTGCCTTAGCGACACCGGCTCTGGTGGACGTCATTCGCTCGACCAGGTTGAGTTCAGCGGGGGACAGCCTTTTGAATCGCATGACTTTGGCACAGCAGGAGGCGATCGCGCGAAGCCGTGAAGTGGAAATGCGTTTCTACAAGTATCCCAATGCGGACACTGACAGGCCCACGCAGCCCTTTTTTTATGCCTATCAGGTGGTAGAGACTCCCAGTGGGGCGGATGCCAGAGCCATTTCCGAACCCTATTACATCGAGTCTGGGATTGTGTTGGCTGATAAAAGAGAGGTATCCCCCCTGCTTCTGACCACCCTGGCTCAACAAAAGCAGCCAAGGTCTGACAATTACATCTTTAACCCTGGGAATGGCGTTAGCCCAGACTCGGTGCAGTACGCCGCCATGCGCTTCTACCCAGATGGAAGTTGCCGCATGCTGAATCAACAGGATGCTGACTCGTTGACCACCGAATCCGGTGCGGCCATGGCCTACATCACGCCGACGTTGGACAAGAGTTTTTTCACGTTGGTGGAATGGCAGGATGTGACGTTGCCCACGATTCCGCCCAAGAATTTTTATTGCATTCAGATCGATGCATACACAGGCAAGGCCCGTGTCTATCGTCCGTGATCGAGAGAGAATTTCTGCGTGACAGAGGCGTAGGTGCTGATTAGATGGCCTATGGGCGAACTACCTCCTCTTGCACTCAGTTTTGACGATGTGTTGCTCCTGCCCGGTTTGAGCGAAGTGCTCCCCGGTGATGTGGACATCAGCACTCTTTTTGGCGGCTCCATACGGCTCAATGTGCCTGTTTTGTCATCCGCGATGGATACGGTGACCGAATCAGAGCTGGCGATTGCTTTGGCGCGAGAGGGGGGCATGGGGGTCATTCATCGAAATTGCCCCATTGATTATCAGGCGGAGCAGGTGGCGCGAGTGAAGCGATCTGAAAACACGGTGATCCAGCATCCTCATGCCGTGCGTCCTGAGACAACACTAGGTGAGCTGCAATGGCTCATGCAAACGAAGGGGGTGAGTGGATTCCCTGTGGTTGATCCTGACAACAAGCTAGTCGGCATGGTCACGAGCAGGGACATGTGGTACATGGAGGATGAAAAAACGCCCGTTTCGGCCATCATGACCCCGCGGGAGCGTTTGGCGACGGGCACGGCTAGCACTTCCTTTGAAGAAGCACTCAAGATCCTGTACACGCATCGCATTGAAAAATTACCGCTGGTGGATGCAGATGGGCGCTTGGCGGGATTGATCACCAAGCAGGATGTGACGAAACGGAACACATTCACTCATGCGGCCAAAGATAGCAATGGACAGCTTCGGGTCGGTGCGGCGGTAGGCGTTGGCGACGATTGTGCGGATCGTGGGCTCGCCCTAGTTGCGGCTGGTGCGGATGCTCTGTTCATTGATGCAGCCACGGGGCACACGTCTCGTGTGGCTTCGGTGATTGAAAAGCTTCGTGCTAAAGTCGGAGCGGACATTCCCGTGGTCGCTGGAAATGTGGTCACGGCTGATGGTGCCTTGCACCTGATCAAGGCTGGAGCTTCTGCGATCAAGGTGGGGGTTGGCCCAGGTTCCATTTGTACGACTCGGATCATCTCTGGTGTAGGCATGGCCCAATTCACCGCGGTGCAAGAGGTCGCCTCGGTCTGCCGCGAACGGGGTGTCACCGTCATCGCCGACGGTGGTATCCGTTACTCAGGCGACATCGTTAAAGCTCTGGCGGGTGGAGCAGACTGCGTGATGCTGGGTTCGTTGCTTGCAGGCACGGCAGAAAGTCCAGGCAACATGGTGAAGTGGCAAGGCCGGACCTTTAAGGAATATCGTGGCATGGGCAGTCTAAAGGCCATGCGCAAAGGAGCAGGTGATCGCTACGGTCAGAATAGTTCTGGCAAACTGGTGCCTGAGGGAGTCGAGGCTCGGGTGCCTTTCAAAGGGGCTCTCGCCGATGTGGTCTTTCAGCTGATGGGTGGCTTGCGCAGTGGCATGGGCTACGTGGGGGCTGAAAATCTCGATGAGCTCCGTGCGAAGGCTCGTTTTGTCCGTATCACGTCGGGTGGGTTGAAGGAAAGCCATCCGCACGATGTGGTCATCACCGAAGAACCGGTGAACTATGAGCCACACTGAGTTGACGCGTCGGCTTCACTGAGCGGAGGCGAGACCGCCTCCGCTTGCTTTTGTCAGTCCCCAGCTCATCAGCAGCCGCGCATCTTCCCAGATGTACCCCGTCTTGGTGCCCAGTTGTATGAGGATCACATTTCGGCCATGGCTGGTGGCGCTCGAGATAAGGCAGCGACCACTGGCATTGGTGTAGCCAGTTTTCATGCCGTTGCATTCGGGCATCACACCCAGCAGATGGTTTGTGTTCTTGAGCGTCACGGTGCGTCCATCACGGCGAGTGAAAGTGTAGTAGTTGCGGCGCACGGCATCGCGGATCACGGGCTGGCGATAGGCTGCCATGGCGATGCGGGCCATGTCTCTCGCTGTGGAATGTTGTCCACCGACCGTTAGGCCATGGGCGTTGTAAAAGCGGCTGTTGGTGCAGCCCAGTGACCTTGCCTTGGCGGTCATTTTGGCCGCAAAGGCCGCTGTGCTGCCGGCATTGTCACGCGCTAGCACATTGGCCACATCGTTGCAGCTTTTGATCAAAAAAGCGTAAAGCAGATGCCGCCGGGTGTAGCTATCGCCAGGGCGCAGGCCTAGCACCGTAGGCTCTACCCGCACGTCGGAGGCCTGCACGGTCACTCGTTTGTCCAAATTGCCTGCATCCAGCACGACCAGTGCCGTCAGGATCTTCTGGGTGCTCGCCACGGAGCGAGGTGTTTCTGTCGCACGGCCTGCTAGATGGCGGCCGGTGTTGGCATCAATCAGCAGATAGGAGGCCGCCCGGATGGTGGGTGCGCCTGTTGGCATCGCCGTTAGTGTGGATTCCGTGCCGAGATCGTAGCCCAAGTTCGCTGAGGATGGTACTGAGGGCACGACGGCATAAGCCGAATGGCTGGCGTAGGGCAGGGATGGCGAACTCAGGCGCGAGACGTTGCCTTGTACCCAGCCAGCACATGCAGAGCTAAGGAGAGGCATGGCAGCGATGAGGAGACGGGCAAAAGCACGATGAAGCATGATTCGTGAGGAGATGGCTGCATTTTTCATGCCACTCAAGAGCGGTGTCAACCCACGGTGGTGTGGCGTTCATGGCGATGAACAAACGATGGGTCAAAAGAAGCCTCCTTTAGCAAAGGCCCGGTGCCAAAACTTAAGTGACGTGTTTCGTTGAAAAAGAGCGCAGGCTGGCCTTTGCAAAAAGAATGGCAACGCCATAATGCGGACGTCATGTTCACGCGTTGCGCCAGATTCGCCCTTCCTGCGCTTTTGACGGCTGCCGTCATTATCGTTGCCTGTTCTACACCGACCAACCATTCTCGTATTGCTAGTTGGGAGGCTCGTTACCGGGATGCCTTCCTTGGCCGCGTGACCCCCATGCAGCTGCTAGGAGAAGTGAACATGCGCATGGATTTGATCACTGCGGGTACTGCGGGTCGCAAGATCTATCGGCCCATGAGTCCGCGTTACATCACCATCCACAGCACGCAGAACTACAGCGGGGACGCTTTCAATCATGCCTTGGCACTGAAGCGTGGTGCCCTGCGTGCCACCAAGCGCAAGGGAGGTAATCGCATCGGCTACCTGACTTGGCATTTCACCGTTCAGGAAAACATAGCCATCCAGCATCTGCCTTGCCGTGAGCAGGGCGAGCACGCGGACTTTGATGGCCCTGGTAACAATTACAGCATTGGCATCGAGATGTGTGAGCATCGCGGTAATGACATCGCACTGACTATCGACAAAACGGCCCGTCTCGCTGCTTATCTGATGTACACGTATAACATTCCACTCAGCCACGTGGTGCCACATTACCACTGGCCACGCATCAGCCCTTATATCAAAGATCCGCACAAAAACTGCCCGCATTTTCTGATGGATGCCGGCCGACCACGCGGCACTTGGCAGTGGTTCCTGAATCGAGTGAACCTGCATTACAATCGCCTCATTCCAGGCCCCGCTACCCCATTGGGCTAATGCCATGAAACTGCACTTGGCGATCCTTTTCCTCTGCCAGGTCGCCCTGTCGCAGGCGGCTGAACCCGTGCCTCTGCGGGCAGAGTTGGCCGCTACACTCCAGGATCGGCGCATCCAGGAAAGCTCTGGCCTAGCGCGCAGTCTGCGCCACGCTGATGTCTTCTGGACATTGAATGATTCCGGAAACGATCCCTGCCTTTTTGCTATCGACAAGACTGGTAAGACGCGCGCCAAGGTGCGCCTGCCAGACGCGGTCAATTTTGACTGGGAAGACATCGCCTCTGCGCGCAACGCAGACGGCACGCCCTCGCTCTATATCGCGGATATTGGGGATAACCTGCACGTTCGCGCCTCTATCACGGTTTACGAGCTGCCCGAGCCAGATTTGCCTGCCAATCCTGACAAAGAAGTCCGCTCTGCCCACCCTCTGCTCTGGCAGGCCCGATACCCGGCAGGGCGACCAGACGCGGAGACTCTGCTGGTTCACCCGAAGACGCGTCAAATGTTCATTGTTACTAAAGACCCCGAAGGTCACAGCATCGTCTATGCCTTTCCGACCACTCAGCCCAGCGTTTCTGGGAAGCCTTTGGTTTTGGAAAAAGTCACTGCCCTGGAGTTCCCCGTCCGAGCTCGCGAAGGCAAGCGTCCGCACCACGCGTGCATGACCACGGCAGGTGATATCTCACCAGATGGGAACCGCCTTATCATCGCCACTTACAGCTATCTCCATGAGTGGACATGGGCTCCGGGCCAACCCCTTGCAGAAGCTCTGGCAAAACCAGCCCGTCTGCTGCTGCCACCCATCACCGCCCAGATGGAAGGCGTCTGCTACGATGCCGACAGCTCCAATCTTTGGTTTACCAGCGAGCGCTTACCTACCCCCTTGTATCAAGTGCGTCGCTAGAGCTGCTGCCCCTTCGACCCCGCCGCCCGCGCTAACTTTACTTTCATCCTGTCGTCTATCTTTACCGTCGCATCCATGCCGAAACCCTCGCTGCTCGTCCTCTGTCTGCTGTTCCTTCTCGCGGCTTGGAATCTGATTCAAGGCGGCGGACTGAGTTCCAATCTGGGAGGCGATCCCGATGAGCCCGCTCATGCCGTGACGAGCCTCATGGTGCGCGATTACCTCGCGGGCGGTTTTCTGCAAAATCCGGCCAGCTTCGCCAAGCGCTACTACGCTGACTTCCCGAAGGTCGCCCTCGGCCACTACCCTCCGGGTTACTACCTGCTGGGCGGCCTGGCCCTGCTGGTCTGGCCGCAGCCCGTTACGCTGATCGTGCTTCAGGCAGTGCTGGCTTTCATGCTTGGCCTGCTGACCTGGCGGCTAGGCAGGCATCTGGTTTCCGAAGTGGCAGCCGTCGCTGCGGCGGCCGTCGTCATCCTCTTGCCGTTGATGGCAAAGATCCAGTCTCACGCCATGGCGGATCTTATGCTTGGAGTCTTGGTCTGCCTCAGCGCAGCAGCTTGGGTGCGCTTTCTCCAAGCCCCCAAGGCTGCGTCCGCACTCGCCTTTGGATTCCTGGCCGCTGCGGCCATCCTGACCAAGGGCTCCGCCCTGATGCTCGGGGCCGTGCCTGTGTTCAGCATCCTCTTGCTGCGGCGTTGGGACTTGCTGAAAAACGGGCGCTGGTGGCTTGCGGGCGTGCCGGTGGGACTGCTGGCCTTTCCTTGGATGCTGCTCACGGCCAAAATCACCCGCGAAGGCATGGTGGACACCACCCTGTCCGCTTTCCTGCGCGAAGCCGTGCCTGCCTACCTTCAAGAATGGCGGGAAAGCCATGGCCTGCTGCTCATGGGGCTGGCGCTTGCCGGACTGCTGGCGCTCGTCATTCGCGCCTTGCATCGACGCTTGTCGGAGTCGCAGGCAGTGTTGCTTTCTTTGTTAGGGGGTGGAGCTGCGATTCTGCTGCTAGTGCCCGCAGGCATCACCTCGCGTTACCTCGCACCGCTCGTGCCTGCCTTGGCGATTGTGGCCGCCATCGGAGCTGAGCTACTTCTACCGCGTCTGATGGCTTTCGTGGCTTTCATTCCTGCGGACTTCCGGCGGCTGGCAGCCTGGGCCACGGTGCCGTT
This sequence comes from Verrucomicrobiaceae bacterium, assembly GCA_947507875.1. Lineage (GTDB taxonomy): Bacteria > Verrucomicrobiota > Verrucomicrobiia > Verrucomicrobiales > Verrucomicrobiaceae > Prosthecobacter. The sequence continues at coordinate 30,779 of CANNQP010000038.1, forward strand.
GTTCGTCGCTGCAAGCACCGCACAACCCTGGATGAACTACTGGCCCAAGGCGGTGCATGGCTTCAGCGAGGCCGTCACGCATGCGCTGCCGGCCACGGCCAAGGCCACACCAAGCGCCCAGGCCCACTGGCTGGTCAGCTCGGATCCGCGCGGGGAAGGGGCCATCATCGCCGAGGCCGCCTTTCGCCTGCCAGCGCGCGCTCCCTCGACCCTGCGCATTCATCGCGCCAGCAAGGATCTTGCCGTCAGTGATTGGATGGGCCGCGGCTACCAGATGGCCGCCCGTACGGAGGCTGACCTGCTCGCTCGACTGGACGAACTGCACGTCAGCGCGGTCTTTCTCGATCAGTCGATGCGCGAAAGCCAGCGCGTTGGCCATCATGACTTGCTCCAGCGTGCCCTGCGCTCTGTGCCTGACCGCTGGCAGCTCACGCAGACCGTGCCCATCACGCGTCTGCTGTGGGAAAAAGGCGAACTGCAGGTGTATCAACGCACGACTTCTGCCTCCAGGTGAGCTGTGGGCTGAAAGGATGTCGCGCTCCGCGTTGATTCCTGAGTGCCATGCATCGTCTTTTGATTCTCCTGCTTGTCTTTGCCACCAGCGCCCGCGCCCAGATGGCGAATCAACCGCCTGTGCCACGTTGGATTGGCCTGTCGAAAGCCAGCGGTCAGGCTTCGATGGAGGTACGCTTTGAGCAAAAGGGCGCGCTGCTCAAAGCCATCCTCCTGCTCGCCTGTGGCAGCGAGACGCAGGTCACGCTGAATGGCCGGGCAGTCCGCCAGGTGCCTGCCACGCACGATCAACCTGCCGTCAGCCTGGATTTGACCTCGCAGGTCGCTCAGGGAGACAATGTGCTGCGCCTGAAGGCCAATGCTCCGCGCATCGCCGCCTTGCTGGAGCTGAATGGTGACCTTGCCGCTGTCCGTTGGATCGTCACGGATGCAGCCTGGACCTCGCCGGATGGCAAAGTGATCGACCTTGGCCCGGTCGATGCCACGGGTGCTGTGAATCCCTTTGATCTCAAGAAAACCTTCGATGCCTACAACTCCTGGCAGCTTGCCAAACCGGGCGCTCAGAGTCAGGCCACAGATCCGGCGAGCTTCACGGTTCCCGATGGCTTCCGCGTGCAGCTGGTGCGCTCCGCCCAACCTGGTGAGGATTCCTGGGTGGCCATGGCCTTCGATCCACAGGGTGGCATCACCCTGGCGCGTGAAAAGAAGGGCCTGCTCCGCTTTGACCCGAAATCAGGCCGCATGGCGGAGGTGGAAAAAAGCCTGCTGGAATGCCGCGGCCTGCTGCACGCGCATGGTGTGCTTTATGCCAATGCCAACAACACGAAAGCCCTCTTCCGCCTGCGCGATGCAGACGGCGATGGCGTGTTTGAGCAAAAGGAAGAGCTCATGCGCACCGAGGGTGGTGTGGGCCATGGGAGAAATCACATCAAGTTAGGCCCGGATGGCCGAATCTGGATCGCCCATGGAAACAACGTCTTGTTGCCCAGCCCGCTCTCGCCCCGCTCGCCGCTGAAAAACTATGCCTGGGACCAGGTGCTGCCGAACCCCTGGGATGCGAGCATGTTTGACGGCACCGCCGAGATGCCCGCCGGGCACATCCTCGCCTACGATCCCGCCACGGGCAGCATCGAGCTCGTCGCAGGCGGCCTGCGCAACCCGCTCGACATCGCCTTCAACCGCGAGGGCGAGCTTTTCACCTATGATGCGGACATGGAGCGCGATGTCGGCGCACCCTGGTACATGCCCACGCGCGTGCTCCATGTCGTCTCCGGCGCGGACTTCGGCTGGCGGCGTGGCACAGGCCGCTCTTCCGCGCTGCAGGTGGACACGTTGCCTGGCGTGGTGGACATCGGCCTTTCCTCGCCCACCGGTATCTGTTTTGGCCATGGGCTGAAGTTTCCTGCAAAGTATCAAGATGCCCTCTTCATCCTCGACTGGAGCTATGGGCGCATCATCGCCGTGCATCTCCAGGAAAAAGGCGCGAGCTACACAGGCAACCAGGAGACCTTCATCTCAGGACGTCCGCTGAATGTCACCGATGCCGCCGTGGGACCTGATGGCGCGCTGTGGTTCACTACCGGCGGGCGCGGCACGCAGAGCGGCCTGTATCGCATTGAGTTCATGGGTGAATTGCCAGCCCAGGCAGACCTCGCTGGCCGCCCTGACGCCAGTGCGAGGCAATCGAGGGCGTTGCGGCATCGGCTAGAGGCATGGCATGGCGAAGTGCCAGCGTCACAACGTGCGGAAGCGCTCGCGACGGCGCTTCCTGCGTTGGATCATGACGATCGCTTCATCCGCCATGCCGCGCGTCTGGCACTGGAGGCACTGCCGATCGACTTGTGGAAAAAAGAGCTGCTGGAGGAGTCCACCGGTTGGCGGGCCATTCTCGGCAGCCTCGCCTTGGCACGTGTCGGTGGCGCAGGGGAGTTGACTGGCCTTTTGGCGAGGCTGACTTCGCTGCCCTGGGCGCGGTTGAATGAAGAGCAGCAGCTGGCCACCCTTCGCACGCTGAGTGTGTCCCTCGCACGGCTTGGCGAGCCATCAGCAGAGTCCAGGGTGGCTCTGCTGCGCTGGCTGGAGCCGCTTTACCCGGCTGAAAGCCGTGAGCTGAACCAAGAGCTTTGCCGCTTGCTGATTCGCCTGGAGTCCAAGGCCGTGCTCGCTGCGTCGCTGAGGTTGTTGCAAAAAGCCACCGCCAGCGAGGATCTGCTTTTTTATCCCGTGCAGCTCCGCCTGCTCAAAGAAGGCTGGACCCTGGAGGCGCGCCGCAAGGTCTTTGAGGCCCTGAACCGCGCGGAAGAGCACAACGGCTCCAGCACCTACTTCAAGGCCATCCAGGACACGCGCAGTGAGATGGCCGCAGCCCTGCCACCCGAGCAGATGACCGCCCTGGCCGCCATCATCCACCCGCCGAAACCTGTCGTCCTTTCGCCACACGCCATGCCCAGCCACACCTTCCGCGTGTGGAAGCTAGAGGATCTGGAGCCTCGCTTGGCCGAGGTGGCTCGTGGCCGATCTTTTGAAAATGGACGTGCCGCAGCCATCGCCGCGCAGTGCGTCTTTTGCCACACGATGAGCCCCGACCGCAGCCTGCCTGCTGGGCTGTTTGGCCCTGAACTCGTCCAGGTGTCCGCCCGTTTTGGCCGACGCGACCTGCTCGACCACATCCTGAACCCCTCCAAGGTCGTCGATGAAAAGTTCCGCTTCGTCACCGTCACCACCGCCGATGGCAAAACCACCACCGGCAGCCTGGAAAGCGAAGATGACGAGCGCCTGGTGCTGAAGCCGAACCCGCTCTCGCCGGACGTCGTCGAGGTGGGAAAAAGCATGATCAAAACGCGCAGCATCACCGAGACCTCTCCCATGCCCGCCGGGCTGCTGAACGCGCTGAAGGCGGAGCAAATCCTCGACCTCCTGGCCTTCATCGAAGCCAGCGGTGATGCGGGCAAGCCCAACTTCAAGCCCTAGCCAGATCGACTCAGAGGTGCAGCCGCCAAACTGAGAAAATCGCCGCGCGGTCCTCTTGCAAGAAGACCCGAGCGCGTCCCTTTGCGAGCCATGAAACTCGACCGCCTCATCGCCAAGCACCGCTTCCTGGGCCGTGCCGAGGCGCATCGGTGCATCACCGCAGGCCGGGTGCGGGTCGATGGCCACGTGGTTACGGAGAACCAGCATGAGGTCGATCGCTTCATGCAGGTGCGGTTGGATGAAGAAACCGTGCAGCAGGCCCAGCGCGCGCTTTACCTCATGCTGCACAAGCCCGCCGGCGTCGTCAGCGCCACCCGGGATGCCGATCATGTGACCGTCATCGACCTTATCGACGATCCCGACCGCGAAAGCCTGCACATCGCCGGGCGGCTGGACCGTGCTTCCACGGGCCTTTTGCTGCTAACCAACGATGGCCGCTGGTCGAAGCGCCTCATGGATGCCGCCTCCAAGGTTCCGAAAACCTATCTCGTCGTGGTCGATGCCGACATTCCTCCAGACGCGGTCGAACGTTTCGCCGCAGGCATGGAGTTTCAGCCAGAGGGGATCATCACCTTACCTGCTGAACTCTCTTTGCTCAGCCCACGCCAAGCTCGTGTTGTGTTGCACGAGGGCCGCCATCATCAGATCAAGCGCATGTTGGGCCGCCTCGGCTGCCTTGTCACCTCCCTGCATCGGGAAAGCATCGGAGGCCTTTCGCTGCCCGACGAACTCGAACCCGGAAGCTGGCGTGCGCTGACCCCGGAGGAAATGGCACTGCTGTAGCGGAAGAGCCACGCCAGCAGCCGCTTCAACGAGCCTGGAGGTTGACAATGCTAGCCATGCCTCAGCCAGTGACTGCCGCGCGCCTAAATCGCAACGCGCAAAATCGCCTTTCCCCCGTTGCCCGTAGCCGTATCCCTTTCAAAATCACGCTCTCATGCCAACCCCCGCTTTCCACTACCAGCCTCTCCTCGAACTCGGCACCGACGACACCGAATACCGCCTGCTGACCAAGGATCACGTTCGCGTCGAAAAACTCGGCGATAAGGAGATGCTCGTCGTCGATCCCGAGGCGCTCACGTTGCTCGCGAACCAGGCGTTTCATGACATCAATTTCTTCCTGCGGCCGAAGCACCTGAAGCAGGTCGCCGCCATCCTCGATGACAAGGAAGCGAGCGAAAACGACCGCATGGTGGCGCTCACGATGCTCAAGAATGCCGACGTGGCCTCCGCGGGCCTGCTGCCGTTCTGCCAGGACACCGGCACCGCCATCATCATGGGCAAAAAAGGCCAGCAGGTCTGGACCGGCGGCGGTGACGAGGCCGCGCTCTCGAAGGGCGTCTATCTCGCCTACACGGAGAACAACCTGCGCTACTCGCAAAACGCCGCG
>CANNQP010000039.1 GCA_947507875.1 Verrucomicrobiaceae bacterium
CCGAGATGCGCGCACGCCAAGAAGAAGCCGAACGCCAGCGCCAGATGGAAATGCAGCGCCAGCAGCAAGAAGCCGCCATGCGTGCGCAGCAGGAAGCCGAAATGCGCGCGCGCCAAGAAGAAGCCGAACGCCAGCGCCAGATGGAAATGCAGCGCCAGCAGCAGGAAGCCGCCATGCGTGCCCAGCAGGAAGCCGAAATGCGCGCACGCCAAGAAGAAGCCGAACGCCAGCGCCAGATGGAAATGCAGCGCCAGCAGCAGGAAGCCGCCATGCGTGCTCAACAGGAAGCGGCACAGAGGCCTCCGAATCCACCTCCATCTTTACTGTAATTGAGCCCCAAGGCATCCTCATCAAAGCCACGGATTGACCGAAAGCAGGGAAGAGTGCAGACAGCAGAATGTCTGCGATGGCTTCCCCGACTCGAAATGTCCTGATCACTGGTGCCAATGGCGTTCTGGGCCATGCCACGGCCCGCTATTTCCTCGAGCGTGATGCGAGCTGCCAAGTACATCTAGGCGTGCGAGAGCGACGAGATCAGGCTGAGGCCCTGGTGCATGAGTTTGCCGGACGAGCACATCTTTGCCCGCTAGAAGTGACACAGCCTGAGGCCTGGACACAGGCGTTGGCGGAGATCGAGACTCGATCCGGCCCGCTGAATGTGCTGGTGAACAATGCCGGCTGCCACGATGACGCGCTGCTGGCCTCCATGCATCTGGCTCAGTGGCGTGGGGTGCTGGAGGCAAACCTGGATGCTGTTTTCCATGGCTGTCAGGCAGTGCTGCGGCCGATGATGGCACAGCGCTGGGGCCGGATCGTGAACGTAGCCTCTCTGAGTGCGCTGCATTCACCCGCCGGTCAGACGAATTATGCTGCCGCCAAGGCTGGTGTGCTAGGACTGACCCAGAGTCTCTCCAAGGAAACCGCCAGGCTGGGTATCACGGTGAATGCGATCTGCCCTGGCCATATCGAGGGTGCGCTACCGGTGGGGTGGAGTGAAGAACAGGTGAAGGCGATACGACGGGAGACGCCCATGCGCCGTTTCGCCCGGCCCGAGGAAATCGCAGCCGTGGTTTTCTTCCTTGCCAGCCCAGAGGCGAGCTATATGACTGGCGCGGCTCTCAAGCTCGATGGGGGCCTTGTTTGACCCTTTTCTTCCTTTGCCCATTTCGCCTTCTGATGAATTTACGCCAGCGTATCAAAGAAATGATGGCCAGCGAGCTGATGCTGGAGGTCGGAGTCGATGAAATCGGAGATGATGCACCGCTTTTCGGCCCCAATGGCATCGGTCTGGACAGTGTGGACGCGCTGCAACTGGTGGTGGCGATTGAAAAACATTTCAAACTGAAGATCGGCGACCAGGACAAGGCACGGGAGGTTTTATACAGTGTAGAAACCATCGCCAAAGCCATCGAAGAAGCAGGCCCCGCGTGAGCTGGGTCCGACGGCTGATGAAGAAGGCGCTGCCCATCCTGCTGAAGCTAGCCGTGACGACGGGGCTGCTCGTGTGGATTTTTTGCGAACATCGGTTCACCGAAAGCATCTTGCCACATCTCCAAGCACTCGGGCTGAACTGGGCATGGTTGCCTGCCGGACTCACCGCAGTGGGCCTTTCCATCGGACTCGCCGCGCTGCGCTGGCAGGTACTGTTGCGTGGCCAGGGTCAGCAGGTGCCAACGTCCGAGGTGCTGCGCGTGACCGCAGTGAGTCATTTTTTCAACATCACTTCCGTGGGCGTGGTGGGCGGCGATGCCTACCGGGTGCTCGCCCTAATGCAGCGCCCAGGCCTACGCCAAATGCCCATCGTTGCATCCGTGATGCTCGATCATCTGGTGGGCATGATCGGCGTTGCGGGTCTCTTTCTATCCTGCCGTTCGGTCTATGAGGGGCGGCTGCAGTTGATGGGAGCCGAAGTACGCAAACTGGTAGAGGGCTTTGAGATGTTCATGACAGGAAGCTTGGTGTTTCTCGTGCTCTCCGTCATTTCTTTCACGCCCCGCCTTTACCATTGGGGAGAGGGAAAGTGGCCCTGGATGCTAGGCTATCCACCGCTGAAGGACTTCGTGACGGCCTGTGATGCGCTACGCAGGAACTGGCGCGGATCACTGGTGGCGGGGGGCCTGTCGGTGCTCCTGTTTTTGACCCACTTCACCTGCTTTTACTGTGCCGTGCATGCGGTTGGCGGGCGGGCTCCGCTACGCGATGTACTAGCGGCGATGCCGATCGTGGATGCGTTGGCAGGGCTACCACTCTCCGTCTCTGGCTTAGGCGTGCGGGAAAAGACCTTTGAAACGCTCATGCATGGCCTGACGGGGCTGCCCGAGGCGACGGCAGTCTCAGCCTCGCTCTTGGGCTGGCTCATGGGAGTCACCTGGGGCCTGCTTGGCGGTTTGCTTTTCTTACGTGGATCGGCCCGCGAAAAACCTGCCACAGCAATCGTTAGGAAACACTGATCGATTCTGCGCTTTGCAATGACTCCACCTTGCGTCGCCCTCTCTCTCCGCGCCTGCTTTCTGAGTTGAGCGCTCCTGTAAGCGCTTCCTGAGTCAGCCGCATGAATGCGGCCTGTTGACTTGGTCTGCCTGTTCTGCTTGGGGAACATGCCACCGGCCTGCTAGCGGATCTAGTCCCGTAGTGATGTCCACGTGATCTCTTTGAGCCGACGGCTGAATCTCAGTCTGTTTGAGCGAAGAACCGTTGGAGTGTCGCCAAGAGCGAGCTCCTATTCATGAGATGTTTTGGCTCGTCGCCTACACGTACCATGAGCATCCAGTCTCGTTGCCTGGGTGACAGATGCCAACTTTTTTAAGAAGCTGGAATCGCCAGCGCGACGGAGTTTCACTCGGCCGCACTGGCTGGATGGGAACGCATCACTTCAGTACAGGCGTGAGCACCATGTTGCGGTAGTCCACATTCGTGTGATCGCCCTGGAGATAGATGGGGCCAGGCTTGAACTCATCGCTCGTGATCGCGCCGCCCGTGCAGCCCAGCACGGGCTGGTTGTCGATGATGATCTTGCCATTCAAGATGACCGTGAGGTGGCGGTTCACTAGCGTGATGTCCAGCGTTTGCCATTCACCGATGGGCTTCTCTGCGTTCACACTGGGGGTGATGCGGCTGTAAAGCGCTCCCATGTGGTGAGAGTCCAGCGGCTTGCCGTAACTCTCCATGATCTGTACCTCGTAGATGCCACGAAGGTAAATGCCACTGTTGCTGCCCTCTTGAGTGCGGACTTCCGTCTTCAGGTTAAAGTCCTCAAACTCTGCCTCGGTGCGCAGATTGCCAAAGTGCTTGTCCTTGGCCTTCACCACACGATTTTGTAGCACACCATCGACCACGCTCCAGCCGTTGTCAGCTTTCTGGTTCAGCAGCTTCCAGCCGGTGAGATCCTTGCCATTCAGCAGCGCGATCGGTGAGCCGTATTTGACCTGCGAGAGATCTGGCTTTGCTGGGATGGCAGGGATGCGTTTGCCGGTGAATTCAGCAAGCTTGCCGACTTCCTTGCCCTCGGCGTTCTTTTTGGAGCTCGTTAGCTTCAGGGCGTCGCCTTCCGCCTTGGCGGTGATGGTCTCGATCGTGACCTTGCCTTCTTTGTTTTTCTGTTCGCGCGTGACGATGAGCGTATCGCCCTCCACCCGGGTGCCTTGGGTTGGCACCACACTGCCACCTCCCCAGAGGATGCTGGAGCTGAACGCGCCGCCTTTCTCCTCCACACCCAACCAACCTGCACCACCGCCGGGGATGGTCAGAGCCCAGCGGCCAGTGAAGACAGACTCAGCCTGGATCAGGCCAGTGAAGGACAGGGCCAAAAGCGCACTAGTGGTCAGGATACGATTCATGAGGGTAGAGAACGAGGGGGCTAAAAAAACGCCACAGAAGCGCGCTTTATCTCATGCGCTGGGCAGCTAAGCAAGTGCGTCAGCTTGACACCCTGCCCACGCCGCGTTTCGGGAGGGGCATGTCGCTCGCCTCTGCCCTCTACCCCGCGCTAAAACCCTGGCTCTTCAAAATGGATGCTGAGCGCGCGCATGAGTGGACCACGCGCATGATGCGCATCAGCCACGCACTGGGGCTGCTGAAGTCCGATGAACTCCCGCCCATGAAACCCGTGGATTGCCTCGGGCTGCGCTTTCCCAATGTGCTCGGTCTCGCTGCCGGCATGGACAAGTCCGCCTCCGCCGTCGAGGCCTGGGGTGCGCTCGGCTTCGGGTTTGTCGAGGTCGGCACGCTCACCCCACGCCCCCAGCCAGGGAACCCCAAACCGCGCCTCTTCCGCCTGCCGGAGCACGAAGCCCTGATCAACCGCATGGGCTTCAACAATCCAGGCATCCACGCCGCCGTGCGTCGCCTCGCCAAGCGCCGAACCGCAGCGGTGGTCGGAGTGAACATCGGCAAAAACTTCGACACTCCGAACGAAAAGGCCGTGGATGACTACCTGGCCTGTCTCAAGGCCGCCTACCCGGTGGCGGACTACATCGCGGTGAACATTTCCTCCCCGAACACCAAAGGTCTGCGCGATCTCCAGGCCGAAGAAAGCATCCGCCGACTCCTGGCCGCGCTGAAACACGAGCAATCTGCGCTCGAACAACAGCATGGCTGCAAGAAGCCCGTGCTGGTGAAGATCGCCCCCGACCTGGATGGCACTCAAATTGAGGCCCTGGCCCGCGTCTTCAATGAACTCGCCGTCGATGGCGTCATCGCCACCAACACCACCATCAGTCGCGAGGCTGTCGCAGGTCATGCCTTGGAAAAAGAAGCCGGAGGTCTGAGCGGAGCCCCGGTGCGTGAGCGCTCCACCCTCGTGATCCAAGCTTTTCGCACACTGCTCGGCGCGAACATTCCCGTCATCGGCGTCGGCGGCATCCTCAGCGGAGCCGATGCGGTGGAAAAGCTAAACGCAGGAGCATCCCTGGTGCAGGTCTATTCCGGCCTCGTCTATCGCGGCCCCGGCCTGATCGCTGATGTCTTGCGGGCTCAAGCCTGATCCTTCTTTCTGCTCAAAGTGCCGAGCCCACTCCATCGGCACAAAACTCCCTGCATAGCCGCAGGGAACCTTTATCACAAAAGCACACAGAGCCGCTGGTTTGCGCGTAGCGTCAATCGTCAACACACGGCAGTGTTTGATTCTAATCATGGGCAAAGAATTCGACACCACCCCTCAGACTGTCCCACACGTCGCCACCGAATACCGCACCATTTGCACGCAGGTGCCTCACCCCGACTCTTTGCCGCACATCGAGCGTAGCCGCCAATTCGAGCCTCTTTCCATGCGTGGCATGCCACCCATTGTCTGGGACCGCGCGGAAAACATCCACGTCTTCGACAAATACGGCAATCGCTGGCTGGACTGGAGCAGCGGCGTGCTGGTGACCAATTGCGGCCACGGCGTGCCGGAGGTGCGGCAGGCCATGATCGACCAAATCAACAGCGGCCTCGTCCACAACTACGTCTTCCCGAGCGAAGAACGCCCTGCGTTGGCTGAACTCATCGCCAGCGTATCCCCCGATTCTTTGAAGAAAGTCTTCCTGCTCAGCTCGGGCAGCGAAGCGACCGAGTGCGCCATCAAACTCAGTCGCGCGCATGGCATCAGCGTCGGCGGGCGGGAAAAGATCGGCATCATCGGTTTCGACCGTGGCTACCACGGTCGCACCATGGCTAGCCAGCAAGCAGGCGGCATGGCCGGACAAAAAGCATGGATCGTGAATCTGGATCCTGCCATCATCAATGCGCCCTTCCCGGATGGTTATTGGGAGGACGACAGCAGCTTCGATGGCTTCCTGCAGGCCATTGAAAAAGCAGGCATGAAGCCGCACCAAATCGCGGGTGTCATCATGGAAAGCTACCAAGGGGTCGGCCCCGACTTTGCGCCGGTGGAATACATTCAGAAATTGCGCGCTTGGTGCACTGAGCACGAGGTGGTGCTGACCTTTGACGAAGTGCAGTCCGGCTTTGGCCGTACCGGCAAATTCTGGGCCTTCGAGCACTACGGTGTCGTGCCGGATCTGATCTGCTGCGGCAAAGGCATCTCGTCATCAATGCCGCTCAGCGCTGTGATCGGACGCCAGGACATCATGGACCAGTTCCCTCCTGGATCGATGACCAGCACGCACACGGGCAATCCCGTCTGTTGCGCAGCTGCCCTGGCGAACATCCGCAAGATTCTGGATGAAGACCTAACTGGCAATGCCGCAAGGCTCGGCCCCGTCTTGCACGAAGGTTGCCTAGCTGTGCAGCGCAAGTATCCCGACCTGATCGGCAACGTGACCTGTGCAGGCTATGTGGCCGGAATCCAGACCGTGAAGCGCGGGACGAAGCAGCCTGATCATGATCTCGCCCATCGAGTGGTGGAGCTGTGCTATCAAAAAGGACTGCTCATGTTCGCCCCTGTCGGGGCCTGGGGTCAGACGGTGAAAATCTGCCCACCGCTGACCATGCCGAAAGACGCCCTGGAGGAAGGCATCGCGGTCCTGCACGAAGCCTTCGACCAAGCCGTCGCCGAACGTGGCTGAGGCGCGTAGCCTCTGCCCATGACGACACCAATAGCTCCTTCGCCTGAACAACGCTTGGCCATGCGCCAGCGCCCCAGCGCGTGGGCAGTCGGCTACCAGCGCTGGAATCATCTGCTCTTTGCTCACTGGCAGGTCGATCCGCAGCAGGTGCAGGCCACGCTACCCGCAGGACTGCATGTCGATGTTTTTCAAAACCATGCCTACCTCGGCATCGTGCCCTTTTCCATGGAGCGCATCCGCCCAGCCTGGCTGCCGCCCGTGCCTGGGTTGTCATGGTTTCTCGAACTGAACGTGCGCACCTATGTGCATGACGCGGCGGGTCGCCCTGGCGTCTATTTTTACTCCCTGGATTGCGATCAACCCATCGCTGTGCAGATCGCACGCAGCATTTTCAAGCTACCTTACCATCACGCACGCATGTCAGCCCAGCGATTGGGCTCACGCATCCGCTACGAATGCCTGCGGCGTGGGCAAGCCGGCCCAAGCTGGCGCTATGACTGGCAGCCTTTGCATCCTGAAACCAAGGCCAAGCCTGCTGAACCAGGCACGCTGGAGTTCTTTCTGGTCGAGCGCTATGCCCTCTTCACTTCGGGCTCAGGCAGCAGGCTGATGGAGGGCCGCGTTCATCACAGCCCTTATCGAATCCAGGCAGCTCATGCACCCGAGGTGGATGTGGCTCCTGCACAGCTTGCTGGCTTTGAACTTCAGGGGCCAGCCTGCTCGCTGCTGATGGCAGATGCGGTGGATGTGTCCATCTATCCGCTGCGACAGGTCGAGCGCCTTTGAATTGGGGGCTTAAAAGAACCGAGCTCAGCGACCACGCGGCCCACTGCGGCGATTCGAGGGCTGCTTTTTGGCAAAGCCACCGCCACGAGCCGAGGAAGGCTTGGAGCCCGAGCGGCCAGAACCGGAAGAAAAGCGTTCGCCAGTCGGCTTGCCACCGCGTGAGCCAGATCCGTAACTGGAACGTGGACGCTCCTCTGAGGAGGCAGGCTTGCCAAAACGGCTGCCGCGCGAGCGACTCGGCTGACCACCAGCTCGTGGGCCACGCGCTTCGCGCTCAGAAAACTCGTCGTTGCCACCGTCAAAGGCAGAGGAAGAACGAGGCGAGAATGTTTTGCCTCCCGAAGGTTTGCCGAAGCCGCGCTCAGGACGTGATTTTCCACCCAGGCTTTTGCCTCGTGGGCCGCGACTAGGTCGTTCGTCATACTTGCCCTCTGTGGCTTTCGAAGAACGTGAGGAAAATGTTTTACCACCTGACGGCTTGCCGTAACGGCTGCGCTTCTCGGCACCCAGCTTTGTCTCAGGCCGCTTGCCGCGGGGGCGACGGGCAGGCACTTCATCGGCGTCATTCCTAGCATCGGCAATGACTGTCTTCGCGGACTTGCGGGCGACGGCGGGTTTTTCCCGGCCTGTGGTGCCAGCTTCCGTGAAAAAGCGCTGCACTTCTGTTTCAGAGAGCTGTTTCCAGCTACCTTTCGGCAGGCCTTTGACTTCCAGCCAACCAATCCGTGTGCGGGTCAGGCGCTCGACCTCAAACCCCAGCTGATAAAACATCAGACGGATCTGGCGCTTCAGGCCCTGCTTCAGCACGACGTGGCAGCGGTACTCAGTGATCATCCAGCTACGCTCGGCTTTCGCGTGGCCCTCTTCGGTCATCATGCCTTTCACCAGCTTTGCCATCACGGCCTGATCGAGCGGCTTATCGACGATGACTTCGTATTCTTTTTCCGCGCCCTTGCTGGGATGAATGAGGTGATGAGACAGATCTCCGCGATTCGTGAGCAAGAGGAGACCTTCGCTTTCCTTGTCTAGCCGTCCGACATGATGCAGGGTCTGCAATTGACGAGGCAAAAGATCATAGATCGTCATGCGCTCCCGCTCATCACTACGCGTGCAGATGTAGCCTTTCGGTTTATTCAGAGCGATGACGATCGGTGTCTCGGAGCGCACCGGTTTGCCATCGACGGTGATTTTGTCATCCGGCTTCACGAGGGTGCCTAGTTCACGCACTCCGTGGCCATTGATGACGACTCGGCCTTCGAGAATGATTTGCTCACACCCTCGGCGTGAGCCCAGGCCACACTGGCTGAGGTAGCGATTTAAGCGCACAATAAAAGCCCGGCGGGACGTGCCGCCGGGCGTTCGGGGTAAGGGGTTACTCGGACTTAGTCTTCGGCAGGCCAGTCGGCAGACGGCCTTCGGACCACTGGCCACGGGCTTTCATCAGCTTGATGCGCTCACCGCGTTTCAGGACGCTGCGCTTGGTGCCGACGGAGCCGCCGGAATTCTTGAGACTGCGATGCTGGGACATGACTGATGGGGGATAGGGTTCGGAAAAAGGGCGCGGAGCATAGACGCCACCCCCAAGAGCGCAAGGGGTTTGTTTGCCTGCGACTAGCGAACCAGCGGCAGCGTCTTTTTCTCCTGGGCACTCTGAAAGGCCGTGTCTACGATCTGCTGACCGATGCGGCTGATCTCGATCGTGAGCGGGCCAATCAACGGACTGCCCGTCTCCAGATGATGGATGACATGCTCGATCGGGTTGCGATGGGGAGCCGAAATAGGGTCCACCGGGATCTCCTGCACGGCTGGCGCTGATCGGGTCTGGAGACGAATCACCGGCTCATAGTCATAACAGGACAGCGTGCCCTCGCTGCCACGAATGACGAAGCCGCACTTCGGTTGGGGCTGATGCGTCCAGGGATCGGTAAATGTGCCCCACCGGGTCTCAGAGCGGCTCAAACCATGGGCGTAGCGAATGATGGCGATGGCATGCTCATCCACCTCGAGCCCTGGGGAACCATGCCAGGCACAGGTCACCTCTTCGGGCACTTTGGCCCCGAGATGCCAGGTGCCGAGCGTCGTGCCGTAGCCCATGTAGTCCAAAAGTGCACCGCCTCCCTGATCGGCACGATAAAACCAGCTCGCTGCCTTTTCTGCAGCTGTGGGCTCACACTCGATTTTGTCAGCACCGTGGTAGAGCGGGCCTCGATTGCCGCCGTAATGCTGAAATTCCAGCGGCTCGCCAATCAGCCCTTCCTGGATGAGCCGATGCGCGGTCTGCTGCCCTGCGTCCCAGACGAGCGGCCAGTTGATGGCGAGCAGCTTGCCCGTTTTTTTCATGGCAGCGACCATGCGATCCGCCTCCACCAGACTGCCCGCGAAGGGCTTTTCCATCAAAAGGTGCGTGCCATAGGGAGCGACCTTTTCCACCCACTCACCGTGCTTTGAGGCTGCTGGGCAAAGGATCACCAGATCAGGTTGCGTCTGGCGCAGGCAGGCATCCACATCGGTGAAGACCTGATCTTCTCGCAGATGGAATTGCGCCGCAGCAGCCGTCATGCGTGAAGGTTGCTCATCGCAAATCGCCACGATCTCAGCGGCGGGGTGCTCATGGGTCTGCCGCAACAAATCCCCCATGTGGAAGTGGTCAAAATTAATGCCTGCGATGCGCCAACGTTTCATGGTGGAAGAGGAGGATCCGAAGTCAGGATTTTGCCTTGGGGTGTGGACGCTGCAATGCCAGATTCGATAAGCGGCATTATTCATTCTGCGTCAATATCCCAGGCCTTGAGCCACTCGATACGACGCTTCTTGAACCCCATTTGCATCAGCCGCTGTTCCATATCTGGAAAATGGGCTGCACCGTAAAAAATGCCCAGACGCTTGCGACCTACAGCGATCTGCTTCTGCAAAATCTGCAATGCGTGCTGGTTGCGTGCACCAATGATCGCTGTGCCATCGCCTGCCTCGATGCCAGCCATGAGCTGCTCGACCCGATCAAATTCCTTGCCGATCAGTCGCTTCAGGTCAGTGGCACTGTCCTGGCTCATCAGCAGGGTCATGATCAGCGACATGTCTGACGCAGGCTGCTGACCATCCGAGGTCGCCGCTTTGGCCAAAGCGGCTTTCATCCACAGGTTCAGAAAGGTCTCTTTTTTCTCTTCCTGAGAGGCAAAGAAGCCTTCCATGCTCAAGTCGGCATGAATGAAGTTAGGTGCCTTGTAATCAATGCACTGCAGTTGGCTATCCAGCTTCAGTAATTGGCGCATTTTCTCCTGCATGACCCCCAACCAGCGGAGTTTGTCGGAACCATCTCCTGGCTTCAGCGTCTGCCGCTGCTCCACAGGTCGACCCACCAGTTCATAAAGGACTGCCTCGTAAGTCTTGAACCGCGCATTCAGAGCCTCAAAATAACGACGGTCAGCGATGTGGACCGCACCGATCAAATCGACCGAGATGCCACGATCGTTGACATACTCGACCACGGCCGTTTGAAGAGAATCTCCCTCGTCCTTTTCGACAAAACGGATGAAATCTGTCGTGGCCACCGCCGAAACTGCCGCTGCCGCAGGCACGGTTTTGCTCTGCCCATGGAGGGACAGTACACTCGCAAACGAGCAGATCCAGATCCAGCACTTGATCATGGCTTATGGGGCGAAGATTTTCGCGAAAAACTTCTGCATCTCTTCCCAAGAGGCTTTGTTAGCAGCCTCGTTGTAGGCGGCACCTTTGCTATTGTCATGACCTGCGGCTTTTTGGGTAAACGCGTGAACCGCGCCAGGGTAGGACACCCGTTGGTAATCGACCCCTGCCTCCTTCATCTCTTTTTCAAAAGCAGCCATGTCCGCTGCCGGCACAAAGGGATCATCCGCCCCATGCAAAGCCAGGAGTTTGCCCTTGATGTTCCTGCCATCGGCCGGGCTGGGGCTATCCAGGCCACCGTGGAAGCTGACCACCCCTTTGACCGCAGCGCCACTGCGACCGAGTTCAATCGCGGCGGTTCCCCCAAAGCAATAGCCGATGCAGGCCACACGGGACACATCGGTGCGCGCATCTTGCAGAAGCTGCTGCAGGCCAAACGTCACACGCTCACGAAGCAGAGTGCGGTTCTTTTTGTACTTTCCTGCTTCCACTCCTGAGGCTGGGGGCTGCGGACGGATACCTTTGCCGTAAACATCCACACAAAAGACATTGTAGCCTAGCTCTGCGAGCATTCGGGCGCGCATCTTTTCATGGTCACTGACGCCAGTCCATTGGTGAACAATCAGCACGCCGGGACGCCTACCTGGCTGCTTCTCATCGTAAGCGGCCCATCCTTCGAACTCGATGCCGCCCGCTTTATAGCTCACAGGTTTTTCGACGAGATCTGCCATCAAGGGAATGGAAAACGCACTCAGCAGTGCGACGAAAAAGCGTTTCATAAAGGAGTTACCCTCAACGTAGGCCGTGATGCAAAAGCTGCAAGCGGTGGGCCGTCACTGCCCAAGCGAGAAACTCGAAAGCGTTGATGGTTACCTTTCATTCCGCCTCGTGAGTGCCACAGACCGAACAATCAGCGCGCTGCGGAAGTCTGACCCGACGAAAGTGCATGGAGGAGAGATCCATGCAAAGCAGTTCCCCCGACAAAAGCTGCCCGATGCCCGTGATCCATTTGATAACCTCCATGGCTCCCACGCAGGCAGCGGTGCCAGACACGGCACCAAAGACGGGAAACTGCCGCTTCCAAGTCGGCGGAGGCTGCGGGACATAGCAGGCTAGGCAGCCGGCCCGGCCAGGAAGGAAGGTCGTGACGGTGGCCTCCAGGCCATGCATGGCACATTCCACCATCGGTTTGCCCGCTCGCCTAGCCGCCGCGTTCATCGCCAGACGCTCCTGAAACAGAGGTGCGGCATCGACCACGATGTCCGCCCCAGCCACCAGCGAGTCCACGTTGACCTCTGAAACGTTTTCAGGCACCGCGATGAGCTCACAATCGGGATTCAAATCGCCGAGACGACGTGTGATCGATTCCATGCGGAGCTGGCCAACGTGATCGCGAGTTTGCAAAAGCTGCCGATTCAGGTCGGAAGGTTTGAGCGCCCCCCCGTGCGCGAGGATGAGGCGTCCTACACCAGCGGCGGCCAGCTCGAGAGCCACCAAGCCGCCAAGTCCTCCCACGCGCGAGATCAATACCGATGCTCCTTTGAGCTTCTGCTGCCCTTCCTCTCCCACGCCAGGCACCCACATCTGCCATTGGTAAAGGGCGCGGTCAGTTTCGGTGAGTTCGGGCAACATGCGTGGGCATGAACGGCAGAAAAAGGGCGTATGTTTCGCCGCCCTCAAACCGGTTGCCTAGCCCCTAAATCGACGCTTTCATGGCCTACCATGAAACGCTTCCCCCTCCATTTGCTGACGGTGCTCGCCATGACGTCTGGCCTCGTTTCCGTTCATCCAGTGCGAGCACAGGCTGCAACCCCAGGAGTTCAGGAGTTCGATCCACGCGCTTTTCCTGGTCAGGTTGTCGATGACGTCGTCGTTCCCGTGCCGAGTGAGGTCTTCAGCGTTTTGGATAAATTGGGTGAGCCGAACTGGCAGCAGGAAATTCGGAATGTTGAACTGCCCAAAACCGTGGACCGCACCAAGCTCGCCCTGCAGTTTGGCATGATCGTAGCCGAAGGCTTTGTTGCCGTTCAGGCAGAAGATAAGGAGTCTGTGAAAGAGATCGGTAAGGATGTCATCGACCTCGCCACTGCCCTGGGTTTGATCAAGTCCGTGCGACCCCACGCTCAGGCAATCTTGGACGCCGCTGATAAAAAAGATTGGTCGTCCATTCGACGTGAATTTGACCTGACGCAAAAAACCGTGCGCGACACCATGGAGCAGATGAAAGACGCGGATCTTTCCCAGTGCGTGAGCATGGGAGGGTGGCTGCGGGGCACATCCAGCGTCACCTCCGTGGTAGTAAAAAACTTTTCTGCCGACAGCGCTGAGCTTCTGAATCAGCCGATGCTTGTGGAGCACTTCATCAACAGCATCGACAAAATGGGCACTCGTGTCAGGGAACACGCCATGGTCAGCGACATCGCCCGCGGATTAAAAGACATCATGGCCGAAATGGAGGGCGCAGTGGATGGCTTCACCAAAGATTCCGTGCGGGACATCGGCAAAGTCTGTGATACCCTGCTCAAAGGCATCCAGGCAGCGAAGTGAGCGCCTCTGCGTCCGGCAAATTCAACCCGATATCCTGCCATGCGACTTTTTTCCAGCCTGCGCCCTGTCATCTATGCTTTGATCGCCCTACTGGCGATGCCAGCGTTTGCGACTGTGGATGATGCTCACAGCTTTGCCATGGAAGGTGCCATGCCTTTTGTTGAACAGGGGTTCATCGTTCGAGAAGAATACTGGAATGGCGAGGTCGCCAGTGGCCAGGGGCTGATGATCAAACATCAAATGTTCAAGGGCAACGAGTATGCCTTCTGGCTGGGCACCGCGAACGAAGGCGTGGCATTTGACCTGAAAGTCTATGATGAAAAAGGCAAAGAAATCACCATCGCTGCCAAAAGCGACAAGATGTTTGCTTCCGCGCGAGTGAACCCCCCCCGCACAGCCACCTACACCATCGTCTTCTCCCTAACCTCGAAGAAGGAAAAAGGACTCTACTGGGCGCTAGCCTACGGCTATCGTTGATCCTTTCCGATCGAGACCATGAATCACCCGATTGGATCGGCCTCTTTGCTGAGGTCTGACTGAATTCTTTGCCAAAGTCCATGATCGAGACGCTCACTTATGAAACCCCGCAATTCCTGCAAAAGCTACTTGGCCATGACTTAGCCGGGCTGCGTGTCATCGCGGAACTCTGTGGGGCCCAAATCACCTCCCGTGAGAGTTGGGTGCGTATCGAAGGCCCTGAACCCTCTGTAGCTGCCGCGCGCGAAGTTTTCACCCAACTTGAAAAAGTGCGCCGCAACGGCGGTGAAATCACAGCGGCCATGATTCGGCTCGTCGCCGAAAGCGTGATTGCAGAAGTGGGGGATGAACCCGCGGGCAGGATTCATGCCTTGAAGCTGACGACTTCTTCCAAAAAGCCGCCCGTACTGGCCAAGACACGGGGTCAGATCGGCTATGTGCAGGCAATGAAGGATCACGAAGTCGTCTTCGGCATCGGCCCGGCTGGCACTGGCAAAACCTACCTCGCCATGGCCCAGGGCTTGCACCTGCTGCGAGAAAAACAAGTCCAACGCCTAGTGCTCACGCGTCCAGCCGTGGAAGCAGGGGAAGCCCTTGGCTTTTTGCCAGGGGACCTCAAGGAGAAAATCTTCCCCTACCTGCGCCCGCTCTATGATGCACTGTATGAAATGCTCGATCCCGATGAAGCCGAGCGCATGATCGAGCGCGGTGCAGTCGAGATCGCGCCGCTCGCCTACATGCGGGGACGCACGTTGAAGAATGCCTTCATCATCCTGGATGAAGCCCAAAACACCACGACGGAGCAGATGCTGATGTTTCTGACCCGACTAGGGGAAGGTGCGCGCTGTGTAATCACGGGCGACCCCTCCCAGGTGGATCTACGCCGCCATGTGAAGTCAGGACTGCGGGAGGCCGTGGAAGTGCTGCAAGACGTCCCAAGCGTGCGTTTTGTAAACTTCCTGAGCAAGGATGTGGTGCGTTTAGCCGTCGTTCAACGCATCATTGAAGCCTACGACCGCCACCGCGCAGCTGCTGAAAAAGCAAAAGCGCTTGGAAAGGCCACCCCTTGACGGGCTTTGGCGGCTGTCTTCCTACGAGAATGGATTTAGTGTTTGCCCAAAGCGCCGGCCTCCCTTTCACTGGAGGCCCGCATGAAGACCACGCCAGTTCAAGCTCCCTCCGACCTACGCAGCTCCGTCATCGCTGTTCCGCCACTTTGCAGGAACGCTGATCTCAGCCTGAGCCGTGAAGCGAACCAAAAGCTGGTCAATCACCTCTACGCAGGTGGCATCCGCACCCTGCTCTACGGAGGCAATGCGAACCTCTACCACATCGCCGTGTCTGAGTATGCACAACTGCTGCAAATGCTGCGGGAGATCTCCCCCGCTGACTTGTGGATGGTCCCCAGCGTCGGTCCCATGTACGGCACGGCAATGGATCAGGCGGCGATCTTGCGCGACCACGAGTTCCCGACCGCGATGCTCTTGCCGACGCTATTTCCTTCAAAGCCCGAAGGTGTGGCCACCGCGATCCGTCACTTTGTCGAAAAATCAGGCATCAAGGCCGTTCTTTACATCAAAGACGAAGCCTACATCACCCCTGAATTGGCGGCCGCTTTAGTCAAAGATGGACTGATCTCATGGATCAAATATGCAGTGGTGAAAGATGACCCCGCCCAGGATCCCTACCTGAGTAAACTGACCGCACAGGTCAGCACCGACCTCATCGTCTCGGGCATCGGTGAGCAGCCCGCCATCGTGCATCTGCGCGACTTCGGCATCACAGGCTTCACCGCTGGATGCGTGTGCATCCGCCCCGACCTTAGCACTGCCATGCTCGCTGCGATCCAAGCTGGAGACATCGTCAAAGCTGAAGAAATCCGTGCCGCTTTCCGCCCGCTCGAAGATTTGCGCAACGCTCACAGCCCGATTCTTGTGCTGCACCACGCCGTCGCGCTGGCAGGCATCGCCCAAACAGGCCCCGTGTTACCCCTGCTCACAGAGCTTCCCTCTCATTTGCTGCCCGCGATCGAAAAAGCCGCGAAAGAGTTGCTTGCCCTCTGAGCCGTTCATTCACCCTTCGCCCCATTTGTCCACCTCTCCCGAACATGGACCTCACGTTTGTCTTCCCCTGCCTGAACGAGTGCCGCACCATCGCCCTCTGCATCGAGGCGGTGCAGCGGTCCTTGGGTGCTGATCCGAACCTCCACTACGAAATTGTCGTCGCGGACAATGGAAGTCATGACGGTTCCCAAGAAATCGCCACCCGACACGGCGCGCGCGTCGTCCCTGTGCCTCAGCGTGGCTACGGAGCCGCGCTGCGCGGAGGGATCGCGGCAGCACAGGGCCGCTACGTGATGTTCGCTGATGCAGATGGCACCTACTGCTACGAGCACGCGCTGGAGCTCTACCGCACCACCTCAGCGGCCGATGCAGACATGGGCATCGCCTCACGCATGAAGGGCAAGATCGAAGCCGGGGCCATGCCTCCCCTGCACCGTCACCTGGGGACCCCCGTGCTGACGACGCTGATCAATCTCCTCTTCAAAGGTCGCCTCAGCGATTGCAATTCAGGCTTTCGCTGCCTGAAAAAGACCGCCTATGACACCTGGGGCATTCGGGCCAGCGGCATGGAGTTCGCCTCAGAGTTGCTCATCAAAGCCCTCAAGCACTCCGCGAGCACCGTAGAAATTCCCTCTGGCCTGCGCCCACCGCCAGTCGAAAGAACCCCCCACCTCCGAACATGGCGGGATGGCATGAGGCACCTGCTCTTCATCCTGTCCGAACGACCACGGTTGTTTGAGCTAGCCGGGCTGGCGACCATCGTCTTCACGAGTCTTTTGCAGGCCATCGCGGCTTGTACCGGCCCTGTGAAGGTTGGCTCCCTGAACATCTTCGATGTTCACAGCCAGGTGCTGCTCATGTTAGCAGGGCTCGTCGGCACCCAGGTTTACATGCTCTCGGCCGTGATGTTTTTGCAAAAAAGCGAATCGCCCCGTGGCATCACGCGCAAGCTGATCGAAATGGATGAAGGCGTGCTCTTTTTCCAGTTGGTCACGCTCATGGGAGCTATCTGCCTCGTGATTGGCTGGATCGTCCTCCAATGGGCTCGATCCAATTTTGCTGGCTTAGACATCGCAAACACCCTGATCGTCTGGATGCATTTCCTGGCGGTGCCCGCGATGATTGCCTTTGGCATGTTGGGCGTCCACATCTTGCGCAAAGGCAAGATGGGCTGAGCGAAAAACCCATCTTTTCATCGCCCCCCCTGAGGTCGGCTGAGCAAAGAACCAGCCCATCGCGGCAAAATCCGCGCAAACCAAGCCTTGCGGTTTCGTGGGGCTATCCCTAGCTTGCCGTCCCACCCTCATGAAAATTGGCTTCAATCTTCTCCTCTGGACCGGTCATGTGACCGAAGAAAACTTCCCCATTCTCGAAAAACTCAAGGCCGCAGGTTACGACGGCGTCGAGTTGCCGATCTTTGACGTCAGCCAGCCTGCCCACTTTGGCACCATCGGCCGCGTCTTGAAAGACAACGGCCTGGAATGCACTGCCGTGACCGTTTTGCCCGATGAAGCGCACAACGCCATCTCTCCCGTCGCCGCCAATCGCCAAGGTGCCATTGATCATCTGAAGCGTGTCATCGACTGCGCGCATCAGGCCGGTGTGCAGACCCTCTGCGGACCTTATTACCAAGTGCTAGGGCAATTCACAGGTGCCTTCCCTACCGAAGTGGAACTGAATCATGCCGCTGAAGTGCATCGCGCCATCGCCCCCATCGCAGAAGCAGCAGGCGTAAAATGCGCCATCGAAGCCCTCAATCGCTTCGAATCCCATTTGTTGAACACGATGGAGCAAGCCTCCAGCTATGTGAAGCGTGTCGATCATCCGAACTTCGGGACGATGTACGACACCTTCCACGCGAACATCGAAGAGAAGAACCCCTTCACTGCCATCGACACCGTCTTTGCGACCGGCAAACTGAACCACGTTCACATCTCGGAAAACGATCGTGGCACGCCAGGCCGTGGTCACATCAACATCGTCGAACAAATCCAGCACCTGAAGAAAATTGGCTACAACGGATGGATGACGATTGAGGCCTTCGGTTCCGCCCTGCCGGATCTAGCTGCCGCCACTCGCGTCTGGCGCGATTTCTTCCCGAGCACCGAGCAGGTTTACAGCGAAGGCATCTCTCTGATCAAGAAAGCCCTCGCTTGATTCGTTCACTGAAACCTACACCCAGCCATTCCCATGAACCCACCCATCCCTACCCCAACCACACGCCGTGACTTTCTCGGCAAAACCGCCGTCACCGCGGGTGCCTTGACCGTCGCCCAGTCCGCCTGGGCAGCCGGCAGTGACCGCATCAAAGTCGGACTGATCGGTTCCGGCGGCCGCGGCTCCGGTGCCGCGAATCAGGCCCTCAGCACGAAGCAGGAAGGCGTCGTCCTTCATGCCGTGTGCGATGCCTTCAAAGAAAAAGCTGAAGGCGCGCTCTCCAACCTGCGCACCAAGCATGCGGAGAAAGTTGAAGTCGATGAAAGCCGCATCTTCGCTGGCCTGGATGGCTACAAAAAAGTCATCGATAGCTGTGATCTGGTGATCCTGACCACCCCTCCGGGATTCCGTCCTTATCACTTCGAAGCTGCCATCAATGCCGGGAAGCACGTCTTCATGGAAAAGCCAGTGGCGGTGGACGCTCCTGGCGTGCGCAAAGTGATGGAAATGGCCAAAGTCGCTGACGAGAAGAACCTGAAGGTCGTCGTCGGTCTCCAGAGACGCTACCAAAATTGCTACATCGAATCCCTGAAGCAGGTGAAAGAGCAGGGCATCATCGGTGAGATCGTGGCTGGTCAGGTTTACTGGAACGGCGGTGGCATCTGGTTCCGTGACAAACAACCCGGACAGTCCGAGCTCATGTATCAGATCAACAACTGGTACTTCTTCACCTGGCTTTGCGGCGACCACATCAACGAACAGCACATCCATAACATCGACGTAGCCAACTGGTTCATCGGCGGCCATCCTGAAAGTGCCCAAGGCATGGGCGGCCGCGAGCAGCGCGTGGACAAAAAGTATGGCCAAATCTATGACCATCACTACGTCGAATTCACCTACGCCAATGGCGTGCGCGTGAACAGCCAGTGCCGCCACCAGCAGGGCGTTTACAACGCCGTGCGCGAAGAATTCACCGGCACCAAAGGCAAAATCTACCTGAACAACAGCGGCGCTTGCTATGCGGTCGATCACAAAGGCAACACCCTCTGGAAGTATCGCCCCACTGGCGATGCAGCTGCCGAAGGAGAGGCCAAGGGCAAAAAGGGACGCCGCAGCACCGATCCTGATCCATATCAGGTCGAGCACGACACCCTCCAGGCTGCCATCCGCGACAACAAGCCGCTGAACAATGCCTACTATGGAGCAGAGTCCACCATGACCGCTGTTTTGGGTCGCATGGCCACTTACTCCGGCAAAGAGATCAAGTGGGATGATGCCATCAACAGCAAAGTACAGCACATGCCAGCCATCGTCACCGCTGAGACCGAACCGCCAGTGAAACCTGACGCTGAAGGAGGCTACCCCGTTGCCATCCCTGGCATTCGCGTGCCAGGAGCCGAAGTCCTCTAACTCAAATCCGCAAGGGCCTGCTCACCCTCTGCCTATCGAAACCCCGTTCCTCCTATCGGAACGGGGTTTTCTTTGCAATCCACTCCCCTGGTCGCGAAAGAAATCGTAACCCCTCTGAAACAAAGAAAGATTCGGCAGCAACTTGCATCCATAAACCCTACCCCTCAGAAGGTCATGCGACCTCGCTCACCATCAGCGATTGCCTGGTACGTGACCCTGCCTTTTTGGCTTTTTTGTTCATAGCTTAAATCGATCTCCAGTTTGCCCAACCTCAGTCCCCTCCTACAGCCGCGATTCATCTGCCCCCTGAGCTGAGGCACCTAGCTTGGATGGCTTCCCCATCTCAGTTTGTTCGACAGTGCTTGAGGCAGGCTATATCGGATACCTTGCGCCCCATGCCCAACGACCAACTCAGCTTCTTCAGCGCCGATGCGCCTGCACAGCAGCAGGAGGAAGGCGCGGCTCATGTGGCGCGGGTACAGCTCGAAGGCTCGGCGGCGCTTGAACTGGACTACGCCGTGCCGTCCAAGCTAGCCGAGCGCATCCACATCGGCACACGCGTGATGGTTCCGCTGCAAAACCAGCGTGTCCCAGCGGTGGTGATTGAGCTGCTGGAGGCATCTTCGCATCGCGGACGACTCAAGGAGATCGTCAGCATCGTCGGCTCGCGGCCGATGTTTACCCCAGGTTTGCTAAAGCTCGCGGACTGGGTCTCGCAATACTACATCGTGCCCGTGCATCGGGTTCTGCGGGCGATGCTGCCTCAGGCGGTTCGGGACAAGCCAGAGAGCTTCCTCAAAGATAGCCACCTGAAGCTGGTGAAAGAGCCTACCCCTGAAGGGCTGGACAAGATGCAGACCCGCGCGCCTTTGCAGGCCAGGCTACTGGAAGAACTACGCCGTCGGGGCGGGGAAGCGAACTTGAGTGACCTTCGCCGCGAACTTCCCCAGGCTACGACGGTGCTGAAAAGCTTGCTCAAGCAGGGGTGGATCACGCGTGCGGAGATTCGCGTGACGCGCGATCCATTCCAAACCGAGGAATTCCTTCCCTCGCAACCGCTCACATTGACGGAAGAGCAGCAGGCCGCCTATGTTGCTGTCCTGGAAGCAATCGCCAAACCCGCAGAGGCCAAGCCACTGCTGCTGCATGGCGTGACCGGCAGTGGCAAGACGGAGGTTTATCTTCAGGCCATCGCCGAAGTGCTGAAGGCAGGACAGACGGCTCTCGTGCTCGTGCCGGAAATCAGCCTGACACCCCAAACGATTGAGCGCTTCAAAGCGCGTTTTTTTGAGAAAAAAGACAGCATCGCGGTGCTGCACAGCCACTTGAGCGATGGCGAGCGGCATGACGAATGGTTCAAGGTGCAGGAAGGCCGGGCAGACATCGTCATCGGCGCCCGCAGTGCCATCTTTGCTCCGCTGGAGCGTCTGGGATTGATCATCGTGGATGAGGAGCACGAGCCCAGCTACAAGCAGGAAGACACCCCGCGCTATCATGCGCGGGATCTAGCTGTACTGCGGGCGCGCATTGAGCGCTGCGCGGTGCTCCTCGGCTCGGCCACCCCAAGCTTGGAGTCGTTTCAAAATGCGCTCGCCGGCAAATACGAGCTGCTGCGCATGACCAAACGCACGGATGGCAAATCCATGCCCCTCATCCGCATCATCGACATGCGCTTGCAACGGCGCAAAGGCACCGGCACCAGCATCGGCAATGCCACCATTCTTTCGGAACGACTGCGCGCAGCCATCACCACGCGGCTGGAGCAGCGAGAGCAGACCATCCTCTTTCTGAACCGGCGCGGCTTTCACACCACCCTCGACTGCAATACCTGCGGCGAAGTCGTGCAATGTCAGGATTGCGCGATCCCGATGACGCTACACAAGGCGGACAACCGCCTTGTTTGCCACATCTGCGGAGCAAGGCGGGTGCCACCGACGAAGTGCCCGAGCTGCAAAGAGCCTGGCCTCAAGTACGGTGGCTTTGGTACCGAACGCGTGGAATCTGCCGTGCGTGAGGTTTTTCCCCAGGCCCGGATCGCCCGCGTGGACACCGACACGATGCAGCGGAAGAACCAACTGCGCGACACCCTGCGCGACTTCCGCGCGCAGAAGCTGGACATCCTGATCGGCACGCAAATGATCGCGAAAGGCCTGGACTTTCCCAATGTGACTCTCGTGGGCGTGCTGAATGCAGACACCGCGCTAAATCTGCCCGACTTCCGCGCCGCCGAACGCACTCTGCAGCTCTTGATCCAAGTCGCAGGTCGAGCCGGACGGGGTGAGCTGAAAGGTGAAGTCTTTGTGCAAACTCATGCCCCTCACAGTCCGGCGATTCAGTTCGCTCGACACAATAACTTTGAAGGCTTTGCCGATCAGGAGCTGGAGCACCGTCGTGCCTTTCAGTATCCGCCTTACCGTCACATGGTCTTGATCAGCAGCCGCGGCAAACATGAGGCGCAGGCTGAGTTCACGCTACAGACCCTACACAAGCGGCTCGAACAAGGTTTGCCAGAAGGTACCGTCATGGGCGAGCCGACACCTTCCTCCCTCGCGAAAGCACACGGCCAGTTTCGCTTCCAGCTTCTGCTGCGTACAGACCGCATCCGCACGTTGGCACGGCATCTGCAAAGTGTCATGGACACACTTTCCCCACCGCCAGACATTCTCGTGACTTGGGATGTCGATCCGGTCAGTCTCGGCTAGGGCTTAGTCATCACGTACCCGTCCCCTGCCCCGCTTCACCTCGGCTCGGCTGCGTTTTTCCTGAAGCATCCGCTGCTTCACGGCTCGCGGTTTCGGCCGGTTTTGGCGCCGGACTTTTTCCCGCTCGTTTTGCTCGGCCAGCCTGCGCTCACGCCGTTCGGCCTCCAGCCTGTCACAGAGCTCCACCCTGGCCCAGTGGCGGTTCATGACCTGAGATCGCTCCCGCTGGCAGCGCACCTCCACGCCACTCGGCACATGGCGCAGCATGACCGTGGAAGACGTTTTGTTGATCTTCTGCCCGCCAGGTCCGCCACCGCGGACAAAGTCCTCCAGAAGGTCATCCTCGCGAATCCCTAGCTTTTTCATGCGCTTTTCGAGCGCGAGGTGATCTGGCAGCGGCATGGTGTATTCTTCGCTGCAAAGCCGGTGCCGTCGAACCGAAAATCCTGTCGCCCTGACGGGGACTCTCTTTCACTTTGGCATCAACTATTCCTATGCCACACCGCCCCTTGTTGATCGCCATCGCTTTGATTCTCACGGGCATTGTGGTGCCTTTTGCCATCTGGGGAGATCGCTTGGATGCGATCTTTAGCCTAGCCGGCACGCAGCGTTGGATCACCTCTCACGGTTCCTGGGCTTGGCTGGCTGGCTTGCTACTGATCACGAGCGACATCATCCTGCCTGTGCCTTCCACGATCATCATGTCCGCGCTTGGCCTCATCTACGGCTGGTGGCAAGGTGGGCTACTCGCCTCAGCAGGTGCCTTTTTCGCGGGCATCATAGCATATGCAGCCTGCCGTTGGCTCGGCCGTCCCGCAGCGCTCTGGCTGGCAGGGCAACATGCGCTGGAGCAGGGTGAGAGCCTCTTCAGACGCCACGGCGGTTGGTTAGTCGCGCTGTCTCGCTGGATGCCAGTCCTGCCGGAAGCCATCGCCTGCCTTGCGGGTTTGGTACGCATGGATCTCAGAACTTTCAGCCTAGCACTCGCCTGCGGCTGTGTGCCGGTCGGTTTTGCTTTCGCGGCGATTGGGGCCGTCGGTAAAAGCAGCCCTAGCCTTGCCGTCGGGCTTAGCGCATGCCTGCCGCTTGGTCTCTGGCTGGTATCCAAGCGTTGGCTCAGGCACAGGGCTTGATGCCCAAAGGGAAGCCGTTGTTTCACGCGACCTCAGCATGCCTCGACGGAGACTTTTGCCGCACTAGCCTAGGCTGTTGGATAGCCTGGGCTTGCAAGAAAATTTTCACAGAATGATCCGCAAAAAAATGCATCCAGAGAATCGGTCATTATTTCGATTATCAAAAATCGAAATGTGAATAACAAGGCCGGAAAAAGCCACTTTTCTCATTTTTGAGAGACTTAAAATGACACTTATTCACAATCCCCAGGAAAAGTTTGTGACAAGATGAGGGTCCATTTCTTCTCAAAATTATAGAGTCATTTTGCCATTTTGTCGCACAAAAAATTTTTTCGCCTGTGGAACGTTGATTTTTCGGCTGTGCAACATTCCCGACACGTTGGGTAGAGTAAAAAAACCTCGACCACCCACAAGATATTGTGCAATCTCACCACCGCTCCGCGCAATATCTGGTATTTAATGCCAACTTGGGCTGATCTTTAGCTTTCAAAAACAAACACACTCTCTTCCCACTCCCTCTACCATGGAAAAGACCTACAAAATCGGCAATCGTGAGTTCCCCCTCGACCAAGAGAAGGCTGAAGCTGCCTTCGCGGCGAAAAAGGTCATCAATGGCCGCAAGAGCATGACCTTCAATCTGCTCCCTCTCAAATATCAGTGGGCCTACGACCTCTATCGCACCATGAAGGCGAACCACTGGGAGCCGGAAGATATCCAAATGCAAAAAGACGTGGAGCAATGGCGCTCCAACGAAATCAGTCAGAATGAGCGCTGGATCATCATGATGGGGATCGGTTACTTCTCTGCGGCCGAAGGCATCGTTGGAGATAATATCCAGCACGTCGTCCGCGAGCTCGTCACCGCACCTGAGCTAAAGCTCGTCCTTGGCCGCCATGCGCATGAGGAAAACATCCATGCAGATTCCCTGCTCTACATGATCTCCTCCCTCGGCATCAACCCGCATGAGTGCGAGGCGATGTTTGAGCAAATCCCGACCATCGTGCGCAAGAATGACTTCGTCACCCGCACCTCACACAGCCTCCGCCGCGACCTGGACCTGACCCAAGCGGAAAACAAAAAACTGCTGGCGAAAAACATCTTCGTCTTCGGCCAATGCATGGAAGGCACCCAATTCTATGGACTCTTTGGCATGATCCTGGCCCTGTATCGCCAAAACAAATTCCCCGGTATCGGCCAAATGTTCCGCTATACCCTGCGGGATGAGTCCAATCACATTGAAGTCTTCCGCAATCTCTTCATGGACCTGATCGAGGAAAACCCCGAGATCTGGACCCCAGAATTCCGCGAGGAGTTGGTAGAAACCATGCGCGAGGCCGTCACCCTAGAGAAGGAATTCATCCGCGATTGCCTACCCGTGAACGCCGTTGGCCTGAGCGCTGACGAATTTTGCCAATACATCGACTTCATTGCTGATCGCCGACTCGCTGGCTGTGGTCTGCCTGCCCTGAACCCTGGCGCCACCAATCCGCTGCCCTGGCTGGCGGACCTGATGGACGTGCGCAAGGAGCAAAACTTCTTCGAAGGCAAAGTCACCGACTACCAAAAGGCGTCCGCACTCGCCCACACTTCAGACGACGATCTGTAGTTCTCCTCTCCCGAAAGCTTGCGCCGACACTCCCCCCAGCGGTGCGGGTTTTCTAGCCTCAAGAAATACCCGTATGGGTCAGTAAAGTCACTCCATCCCGCTCCCCGTCATGATCGCAAGCCTGCTCGAAGAAGACCAAGTTATCCGTCAATTCACCAAAACGCACAAAGCTCAAAAACCACGCCATGACTGGCGCTTTGATTTTGATAGCCGGAAGGCTGCCCCACGCGTCAAAGTGAACATAGGCGGCGTCGAACGCGATTTCGACATCGGTGAAGTTGCAGAAACCATTGGTGCTGCCATCGAGATTCTTTTCCTCGCCCGCAACAAGGAGAATGAAACTTACAATGAAACCAACCGCAAGTTCGTGCAGAACATCGCCAAGTCTGTGGCTGAGGAACTGGACCTCATCGTAAGCCAGGCTGTCGAACGAGGCGGCATGGTGGCGATCTTGAACGCACGTGACCTGCATCAATGCATCGAGCGGGCTCTAGTGAAAAACAATGCTCACGATGTCGCTCGCACCCTGGCTGAAAAACGCAAGCACCACGCCGAATACGACCCCTTGGGCGAGTCCACGACCCCTCAGCCTCTGATCGTGAACACCAAAGTCATCCGCCGCAGCGGACAGCTCGTGCCCTGGAACCACAACAAGATCGAGATCGCCGTCCGCAAGGCCTTCCTTTCCTTGGAAATGGACTCCTCCCCGGCAGTCAGTATCGCCGAGACCGTCAGCCGCCTCATCGCTGAGGAAAACAAACAGTTCATCCACATCGAAGACGTGCAAAACCTCGTCGAGGAGGAGCTGATGAAGCAGGGCTTCTTCAAAGTAGCCCGTGCCTACATCCAATATCGAGCCCTGCGCACCAAAATGCGTGAAACGGAGGAAGCTGAATCCGCCATCACCGCCGAGCAGGACAGCGAGCAGCAGCAGGCCCTGATCCTTGTCAAAACCCCCGATGGCAAATCCTTCCTTTGGGATGGCACCGACCTGAAGAAACGCATCGACTTCGGCATGCTCGGCCTCGATCTCTGCCTCCCCCGCCATGAGATCGAGATGGAATTGCGCCGCTCCATCAACAGCGACATCACGCTGGACCACCTCAAGAAGACCGTCATTCTCAATGCAAAAACGCTCATGCAGCGTGATGCTGACTTCGGCAAATTCGCAGGCCGCATCCTTCTCACCTACATCTACGAAGAAGTGCTCGCCTGGGACATCGTCCGCGATGGCATCGATCAGCTCAAGGAATACCACCGCCGCGCCTTCCGCCGCAACCTGAGCCGTGGGGTCGAAATCGACCGCTACAACCCACGCCTGCTTCAGTTTGATCTCGACAAGCTTGCTGACGCCCTGGACCCGACCGCGGACCTCGACTTTGACTTCCTGGGCATCCAGACCCTCTACGACCGCTACCTCATCGTCGATAAGAAAGTCAAACCCTCCAAGCGGCTCGAAACCCCCCAGCTCTTCTGGATGCGTGTCGCCATGGGCCTGAATGTTGCCGAGAAAGAGACCCCTGAGGACAAAATCATCGGCATCTACCGCATGTACAAAGGCCGCCGGTTCTGCTCCAGCACGCCCACGCTCTTCAACAGCGGCACCCTGCATAGCCAGCTCTCCTCCTGCTACCTCTACAAGGTGGACGACAGCATCGAGTCCATCATGTACCGCGGCATCGCCGAAAATGCTTTCCTTTCCAAATGGGCAGGCGGCCTTGGCGGCTCCTGGACGGCCGTGCGCGGCACCGGCGGCTACATCAAAGGTACCAATGGGGAATCTCAGGGCGTCATCCCGTTCCTGAAACTGCACAATGACCAGCTCATCGCCGTGAACCAAGGTGGCAAACGCCGTGGCTCTGGCTGTGCCTACCTCGAAATTTGGCACAACGACATCGAAGACTTCCTCCAGCTTCGGGTGAACACCGGTGACGAACGCCGCCGCACCCACGACCTCAACACCGCCAACTGGATTCCCGACCTCTTCATGAAGCGCATGGAATCCCGTGGCAATTGGACTCTCTTCCGCGCCAACGAAGTCTCCGACCTGCATGAGCTGTACGGCAGTGCCTTTGAAACGCGCTACGAAGAGTACGAAGCCCTCGCCAAGACCGGCAAGATCTTCGGACGCGAGATCCCTGCCATCGATCTCTGGAAGAAGATGCTCAAGGCCATCTTCGAAACCGGCCATCCCTGGATGACCTTCAAGGACCCCTGCAACGTCCGCAGCCCCCAAGACCACGTGGGCGTCATCCACAGCTCCAACCTCTGCACTGAGATCACGCTGAACACCTCCGCCGATGAGACCGCCGTTTGCAACCTCGGCTCGGTGCTCATCGACAATCACCTCGACGAAGCGGGCAACATCGATCACGCCCGCTTGCGCGAAACCGTTCGTAGCGCCGTGCGTGCTCTCGACAACGTCATCGACATCAATTTCTACCCTACCGAAGCCGCCAAAACCTCCAACACCCGCCACCGCCCCATCGGTCTCGGCGTCATGGGCCTTCAGTATGCCCTCTATCGCAAAGGTATCCCCTTCGCGTCCAAGGAAGCCGTCGAGTTCAACGACGAGATGATGGAAGCCATCGCTTACTACGCCTACGAAGCCTCCAGCGACCTTGCCGCTGAGCGTGGCCAATATTCCACCTACAAGGGCAGCAAATGGGATCGTGGTCTGCTTCCCCAGGACACGGTCGATCTTCTTGCGCAAGAGCGCGGCATTGACATCGAAGTCCCACGTGGCGGCAAAATGGACTGGTCCGGCCTCCGCGCCAAAATCGCCAAACAAGGCATGCGTAACAGCAACGTCCTTGCCATCGCCCCGACCGCCACCATCTCGAACATCATGGGCTCCAGCCCCTGCATCGAGCCGCTCATGAGCAACATGCTCGTGAAGTCCAACCTGTCCGGTGACTTCATGGTGCTGAATCCCTACCTCATCCGCGACCTCAAGAAGCGCGGCCTCTGGACCGACGAGATCCAGAACAAGCTCAAGTACATGGACGGCGAGATCGAAGGGATCGAAGAAATCCCCATGGATCTGAAACGCCGCTACGCCACGGCCTTCAGCATCGACTGGGCTTGGCTCGTGGACGCCGCCGCCCGTCGTCAAAAGTGGATCGACCAAAGCCAGAGCGTGAATCTCTTCTTTGGCGGCACCGAAATGAGCACCCTCAGCCACATGTACCGTGGTGCCTGGCGCAAAGGACTGAAGACCACCTATTACCTCCGCACGCGCAGCGCCTCGAACATCGAGAAGAGCACCGCCGAGATCAAAAAAGAAATCAGCAGCTCCGTCATCGCCGGCACCAAACGCGACTACACCGCTGAAGAAGTCATGGCCTGCAGCATCGAAGCGATGCGAAACGGCGGGACTTGTGAGGCTTGTCAGTGATGTATTGAAGTGCAGTTAGTTCATTGTGGATTTCCCCCCATGAACTAACTGCCAACCATATGTGATGAATGAAGACAACATTTGATTCTAATTGCTTGTTGTCAGCAGGTCATCTTCGTGCCGCGGCTTTAGATAAGCTTGTGAAGCCACAACGTGAGTTGTGTGAATTAATGGATGCTTTTGCTATACTCGATATATGGCAGTCATTGTTTCACAGCTCTCATGGACAGTTACAGAGCTTGGTTCATTGCAGCAATCCAGATGACCCGCCGGATGCGATTGCTAAATTCGCTCGCGGCGATTTAGGCATTGAACACACGATCATTGAACCCTCTCACAGGGTTCATGGAACAAAACTCATTCAGCAGCAGTTCCCAGGCAAAGGATTCTCTGCACCTCCCCTTTCAGGCTCATATGATAGAGTTGAGCTTCAGCATTTGATATCAACGCCCTCAGATCCAGCTTTCTGGGAAAGTGTTGGGAATCATATGTCAGCTAGGAGTTCCATCTTATCCTCAGCGGCAGCAAAGAAGTTTGGCAAATATCCGGAGTGTGGCCTGCTAGTCCTCAGGGGTTCAATAGGAGAGTTCGAGCAAACTCTGGGGGATGAAGTCCGCGCAATTAAAGAAGGAATGCTGTCCATCCAGAACTTACCAGCATTCGAACGCTGGATTCTGGCGGTATACAATACCTGGGGAGACTCTACATTCTTTTCAGCCATATATAGTCCAGCCATAGGCTTCCGCTGTTTGCGCAAGGATTGGTTCAAAGAGTCATATCCCGTGAATATCTAGACCAAGATCGGGAGAACAGGGTCAAAAGTAAAAAGCAGATGCCTAGCATTCGAACCAGGTGGTCGACTTTCTGGCTAGCTATCCTTTCACCTTCGATGCTCGGTTTGAGTTTGCTGGTGTTTGTCCTGCCCTGTCTGTCCCTTTATAACACTCCCTGACTATGCACATAAACTTCGACACCTGTGTAGATTGGCAATCAGACACTCCACCACCGCTTCCTCCAGGGTACCACTTCGCTAGCGACGATGAAAGAAAGCGCCTCCCACAAGGTGCCCTACTCTTATACCGCGAAGAAAGATGTAGTTTCCGTTGTGGGCAGTTCGGGACAACATTTGCTTGGTTGCCGATAGGGAGTGGCGAGCCAGCGTCAGAAAGCTTTAAATACGCCTGTCCCGACATCCCGCTAGTTGTGTTCCGCCTACTCCATCAGTGGGCATTAAAAATCGAAAGTATCCAGAAGAAGCTACCTTCGCTCAAGGCTAGCCCTCAGCATACCGAAACGCTGATCGCGATCCGGGAAGCCCAGCGGCAATTAGCCAGTCGTGTTCAGGGGAGAGTTTATGCTTTTTTGAATGAGCTAGGATGTGCGCCCGATGCGTCTGCATTCAGAAAGGCACTGAGTGGCGAATTGGATAGCCAGTGTATTCCCAGTTCGGCTGCTTTAATGACCGCCATTGAATACATTACGATGCGGCTAAAAGCTCAGATCGAAGAAGTTGATATGCAAATCAGGAGCCTCAGACAGAACCGTTTCCCCATACATCATCTGTTACTTTGGCTCAATCTCCTACCGACTCCATCTAGTGAGCTCAAAATGATCAAACGGCGAGAAGCATTAATAGTTCTCCTCAACGCGCCCAGCATGGATATTCAGAACGAGCAGATGCCTGACATTTCATCTATCATTAGCGCCGTAGCTTGAACAATCGTGGATGCAGATGCCTAGTATTCTATTCCTATCCACAGAGTGGACTAAAGTATCTTTCTCCCCATAGCTTTTATTCTTGGAGCGCCAAGGGCGCGACTCATCCCAGCCTGGGGCGGTCAGCCCCAGGTTCCCGAGCCACCTCAAACCCGCCCTGACCGAGGGCTGAAGGCCCGAGCCATGCACGAGACGCCAGGAGCCTAGGTCGGGCTTTCAGCCCTCCGTGCCTCGAAGACGTTCACTTGGACGACCGACGCTTCTTCATCTGCTGCTTCATGTGAACGATGGTCACAACTTGGAGTTCGTCAGCCTCATGGGCGTAAATGATGCGATAGTTCTCCTGATGAGTCTCCCGAAGATCGAGTTCAGGGAATTCATGCACCCGGTGCCCCATCGTGGGCATTCGGGAGATGTACTCCACACGCTCGATGAGGCGCTTGATCTGCAACCGGGCATAATGCTCCGAATCACGGGCGATGAACTCATGGATCGCCCGCAAGTCCTGTCTCGCCTGCCTGGACCACAGGATGTTCATGCCTCCAGCCCGAAGGCTTTGCGGATGGCAGCGTGGGAATGTTTCCGGCCAGCTTTGAGGTCGGCCAGACCGGCTTCGATCTTCTGGCGCACATAGATCTGATACATCAGATCATCCCAACTCGCCGAGTCCGGCAGTTCACGAACCAGTCGGGCGGCCGCAGACTTGATTTTGGCAGCAGGAACTTTGATGGCAGGCATGGTCCAAGAACGCGCACCTGCGCCCAGAGTTCAAGCAAGACCTTTTTCTGCCCGCATCTGCTGTCAGTCTTCTTGGCCGTCGCTGACTGCTGGGTAGTTTGTTCATCTCGTGCCATCGGCCTCCCGTTCGGGTCTTGCATTGATTCTTTGAGCGCCAAGGGCATGACTCATCCCAGCCTGAGGCGATCAGCCCCAGGTTTCCGAGCCACCGCAACCCCGCCCCTGACCAAGGGCTGAAGGCCCGAGCCATGCACGAGACGCCAACAGCACCGGTCGGGCAGTCATTGTGCCTGGTTCCCAGGGCCGTTGGCCCAGGCTAGTATCGGGCGGGCACGTTGGCCCTGAAAAACTTGCCGTTCGTCAGCCTTATGAGAGTCAACCCTGCGATCGTTCTGCTGATGAGCTTCCTCGTGGACAGATGCCTGGAATTGGGTCTTTCTTTTTTGTGTCTTGGGAGGGTCTCGTTGGTCCATCAAAGTCGCATGAATCTGATCTACCCTCGCTTCACCCTGCGCCAATTCGGCTGGATCCTTGTTTTCAGCCTGAGCGGGGCAGTGATCGCAGGGGTTTACGGGATCATTCATGACCAGATCACCTTCAACCTCGGGCCAGAGTACTTCATGGAGTTCAAATTCCAGCAGTTTTTCTATCTGTCGAAGAGCCAGCCGGAATGGCTGATCGTGGCGGAGATCGGCTTTTTGGCGACGTGGTGGGTGGGCTTCTTCGCAGGCTGGTTCATGGGCAGGCTGACCATCCCGCATCTTCCCATCAAAAGGGCGACAAAACAAAGCCTGTAAGGTGTCCTGGTGATGGTGGTCACGGCGATCCTCTCTGCCCTTGCCGCTTATGCTTGGTCTCCCACACGACAGGAAGATCCAGTGATGGAGAACTGGGAAAGCATGTTCGTCGGGCGCGACATCATCGATACCGTCGCCTTTGCCCAAGTGGGCTACATCCACAATGCAAGCTACCTCGGTGGACTCGTCGGGTGCGTCCTAGCGCTCGTGTGGATGCGGTGGCGAAGGCCCTGCTTGAGCCGCAACACGCGCCCGTGAGTTTACCAAGCTGTGCCGCAAATCTATGCGCCAAAATCAACCACTCATCTGTCCAAGAAAGCAGGGCAATGCC
Source organism: Verrucomicrobiaceae bacterium (assembly GCA_947507875.1). Lineage (GTDB taxonomy): Bacteria > Verrucomicrobiota > Verrucomicrobiia > Verrucomicrobiales > Verrucomicrobiaceae > Prosthecobacter. The sequence continues at coordinate 32,009 of CANNQP010000039.1, forward strand.
TCACGATCTCATCTTTTTCTGCTCCATCGGTGCTCAGCACCTGCTGGCTGGTATGCTTGCGCTTGGATTACTGGCGTTACTTCATCAGGTCACAGCGAGGCCCTGAGACTCTAAAAATTCAGAGCTGAATGGGGATCAGGACTTCGTTGCGGCGCATGATGCCTGGGGTCCACGGGGGATCGTAGTAGGCGCTGAAGGCGGCACCCGCTTCGGTCAGCTTGTTTTCCTGGAGCCAAGCTTTGAGTTGAACCAGCGCCTGCGGCTCGCTGTCTTTCGTGCGCGTGCCAGAGAAGCGATACACAGCCACCCGTCGCGCACTCAGGGTATCGATCGCCACCGCAGGCGACGCGGGAGCAGGCGGTGCAGCTTTGTGCGCCTCAGGCACCACAAACGCCATCTTTCCCTGCACCATGAAGACGGGCGTGGTCATGGCGATCTTTTGCTTTTCGACATTGCCGCCGTCGATGTAACGAAAGAGCTTCATGAAGCTGGCATCATCCCCAGCGCGGGTCGTGGTGGCGATCTTGAGCTCTGGGTAATCGCGAATCTCAAAGGCACCCTCGCTACGAACGACTCGGTAAGGGGCCGTTTCATAGCCAGCGCGGGACGTGGCACAGGCAACAACGGTCAAGGCCACAGCGAATATGGCAGCGAGGGAGAGGATTGCTTTTTTCATCACAACCATACGCCGGTCCCGCAGCGGAAGTCACTCTGGATGCATTCAGCAGCGCCGCCATCTGTGTACCGCTTCACATTTCCCCTGATGCGAGAAAACACGACACGGAAGAACCTCGAACCGATGGACGAGACGTAACCCATGCCCATGCAGGTTTCTGATCCATCTTTCATCATTCGTTTGGCCTGGGAGGATCGGACCTCCTTTGAAGAGATCAAAGAACGCACCGGGCTAACTGAAGCGCAGGTCATTGAGGTCATGCGCCGAGAGATGAAGCCTTCCAGCTTTCGCATGTGGCGAAAGCGCATGGCTGGACGCGTGACCAAGCACCGCAAGCTGCTAGAGCGACGCCTTCATGATAGCAGCGAAGGCGAGGAATGAGGGTTCGCCGTGCGGCGCGTTTCCGTCAGAGCAACCCGCCCACATGGCACTCGGCGATTGGAAAGTCTTGATCCGAACGATCCCTTCGTGCCTAGGACGCGCGAAGGCGTTGTTCCAGGGCTGAGGTGGCTTCAAACACGAAGGCCTTGCTATGATTGCACTGAATCAACACCCCAGACATAGGGAGAAGTGCCGCATTTTCATGTTATCCATTTGTCATGAATTGATAGCAATTTGATAGAACGGAAGCACACCCCGAACCACCACCGAGCCCCACAAGGGCACGCGGGGTCTGGCGCAAAACATCGCCGGGGGACATTCGAACGCATCTCGCGCCCCTGCCGGGGCGCATCCCGAATCGGAGATGGTGGGGCACCCGGTTCCGGTGGTTTTACCACCGGCTAATCTCTTTCGAGCCTCCGGCTCGGGGGCTACCACCAGCTACCACAAAAACCGCTCCTCATACGCCACCATGCCACGTTTCAGCATCGCCACGTATTCCTCCTGAAAGGTCTTCACGCGATGATGCTCCTCCTGGTTCAGCACATAGATTCGCACGGTCTCCAGATCCGGCGCGGCAAAGGTGAACGCACCATAGCCCTCCTGCCACGCAAAGCCCGCCAGCCGCAATTCCTCGTGAATCCAGCGGGAGGATTCGCTCTTCACCTCCCGCATCACGTCGGCGAGACAATGTGTCGCCCGCAGACCAGCGGCGATGTGGATGTGATCGCCCGTGCCACCCACCGCATGCGCCACGCCGTCCATGTTCCGGAGGATGCCGCCGATGTATTCGTGAACGCGTTGCCGATGCGTCGGCGATAGCCAAGGTTCCCGGTTTTTCGTGCTGAACACGAGATGGTAGTGCAACGAGAGATGTGTCGAAGCCATGCGCGATGGTTTCAGATCGGGCGAAGGATGGCAATCGCGAATTCGGCCCCCGTGCCGGAGGCACGAGAGAAATGAGCCGGTGGTGCAACCACCGGACAACGCCGACGAACCACGAGCCGCGCCCTGGAATGGCGCGAGAAGTGCACGCGAGGTCTAGCGGCCAACATCGCCGGGGGACATTCGCACGCTTCTCGCGCCCCTGCCGGGGCGCATCCCGTATCGGGGTGGTGGGGCGGCCCGGTTCCGGTGGTTTCACCACCGGCTAATCTCTTTCGAGCCTCCGGCTCGCATCATTCGAACGCTACCTTGTTTGGTGACACCGGAAAAGTTTTTGTGTAAACGAATCTCATGGCCTAATGGCACTTCTACTGCGAGAGAACCGATCCGATTCCTTTACCTCCTGCATACACTTTTCCGCAGGCGTTCAACTACATGAATGAGAAGGGAAACTCATTCTACATTCTGGAATCTCCCAACGGAGATTATATTCAATGCGGAGGCGGTAGAGAACGATGCACGGTCGAAATCAGACGCTATGCTGATCAATCTAGGAAGTCATACAAACACATGGTCGTGGGTGTTGCTCCGATTGCGTCGGACACGACCTCAATCGAAATGACTCACGGTCCAGTAACTGTTCGCACCTCCGAAGTGCTCGACCGTTGGCAAGCAATCCAACTATTCGATAGCTTTTTTCACGGAAGAGAATTGCCTGACTGGGCCCAACTAAGACAGGTGGACTTGTAAATAACTGCTAATCTCCGGCTTGAGGCTTCTTTGCACCTCAATGCTTCACCGAACACCCGGGCCCGACGCTTTGGAAGAAGTCGTTCCCCTTGTCGTCAATGAGGATGAAGGCCGGGAAGTCTTCCACCTCGATCTTCCAGATGGCTTCCATGCCGAGTTCGGGGAACTCGACGACTTCGACCTTCTTGATGTTTTCCTTGGCGAGGATGGCGGCGGGGCCGCCGATGCTGCCGAGGTAGAAGCCGCCGTGCTTCTTGCAGGCGTCGGTGACCTGCTGGCCGCGATTTCCTTTGGCGATCATGATCATGCTGCCGCCGTGGCTTTGGAAGAGATCGACGTAGCTGTCCATGCGGCCTGCGGTGGTGGGGCCGAAGCTGCCGCTGGGCATGCCGGCGGGTGTTTTGGCGGGGCCGGCGTAATAGACGGGGTGATTCTTGAAGTAATC
>CANNQP010000040.1 GCA_947507875.1 Verrucomicrobiaceae bacterium
GATGGAGAAGGAGACGTCGTAGGCGGCCATGATGTCGCAGATGTCGTCCCAGTGGGTGTAGAGGAAGTTTTCTTTGTGATGGGCGAGGCACCACTTGGCCATGATGCTGCCGCCGCGGCTGACGATGCCAGTCATGCGGGAGGCGGTCATGGGGACGAAGCGGAGCAGAACGCCGGCGTGGATGGTGAAGTAATCGACGCCCTGCTCGGCCTGCTCGATGAGGGTATCTCTAAAGAGCTCCCAGGTGAGGTCCTCGGCCTTGCCGTTCACTTTTTCGAGCGCCTGGTAGATGGGCACGGTGCCGATGGGCACGGGCGAGTTGCGGAGGATCCATTCACGGGTGGCGTGGATGTTCTTGCCAGTGGAGAGGTCCATGACGGTGTCCGCGCCCCACTTGGTGGCCCAGCGCATTTTTTCGACCTCTTCCTCAATGCTGGAGGCGACGGCGCTGTTGCCGATGTTGGCGTTGATTTTGACGAGGAAGTTCCGGCCGATGATCATCGGCTCGAGCTCGGGGTGATTGATGTTCGCGGGGATGATGGCGCGGCCGGCGGCGACTTCGGAGCGGACGAACTCGGGGGTGATTTCGTTCGGAATGCGCTGGGGGAAGCGGCGGAAGATGCCGGGCGTGTAATCGGTTTGCGCCTGGGCGGAGCCGACGTGCTGCTTATCGAGATCGTTGCGGACGATATCGTTTTTGAAGTCGGCGATTTGGGCGCGGCGCATGTTTTCGCGAATCGCGATGAACTCCATCTCGGGCGTGATGATGCCGGCGCGAGCGTAGGCGAGCTGGGTGACGACTTTGCCGGGCTTGGCCTTCAAGGGATTGCGCTGGGCATTGATGGGGGCTTTCAGCGGGCTGAGCAGGCCTTCGCGCTTCGCGGCGGCGTATTCGGCGTGGTTGGCAGTGAGGTAGCCGTTGTCGCGGGGCTCGATGGCGCGGCCGGTGTATTCTTCGACATCGTTGCGGGAGACGATCCAGTTCTTGCGCAGGGCGGGCAGGCCTTCTTCGACGGTGCCTTGGTAGGAGGGATCGCCCCAAGGGCCGGAGGTGTCATAGACACGCACGGGTTCATTCGCCTCGATGCGGCCGTTGAAGCTCTTCGTGGGGCTCAGGGCGATCTCGCGCATGGGGACGCGGACGTCTTGGTGGATCTGACCCTCGACATAGACGCGGGTGGAGGCGGGCAGTTGCTCAGAAGAATGGGGCTCGAAGGAGGTCTTGGGGTCGGCGATCATGGGGAAAGGTCTGGGTTCCTGGTTCTTTGTTCTTGGTGGGGGCGGCCAGTGGCCAGAACTGAGAATCCTCCGAGCGAGCTCCCTTCGGCGGCATGACCCGCATCAGGTTCGGAGGGTTCTGGATGGCAAAATCCAGTCTCAGTCCCTGCGGGGACGCCCCTGTCGTTGTCAGTTACGACTGTGGGAAGAAGGCAGCGTGCCGTCAAAGTCGAAATTGAGGCCATTGGGAGGACACAGGAAGACAGGAAGACAGGAAGGCAGCAACGAAGCGCGGTCAGCCGTCGCCCAAAAGCAGCCCTTCTGGGAGCAGAAGGAGCTAAGCGAGGTGATGGGGCGCTAGCACCCCCTGGGCTGACTTTAACCGAGGCGGAGGTCGAGCGTGAAGGGGAACTCTGGCACCTGTGGGATTTGCATCGGGGTGAAGCGGCCTTGGAGATGCCCATGGGTGAAGAAGCGCGACAGACGACGACTTTCTGCCTCATAGCTGTTCACGGGGAAGGTCTCGTAATTCCGGCCACCGGGATGAACGACATGGTAGGTGCAGCCACCGAGACTGCGCTGATTCCAGGTGTCCACGATGTCAAAGGTGAGCGGGCTGTGGATGCCAATCGTGGGCTGAAGGCACTCGCCCGGCTGCCAAGCGCGGTAGCGCACACCGGCCACGAATTCGCCATTCGTGCCCGTGGGATGGAGCGGGATCTGGCGACCATTGCAGGTGATGACGTAACGACCGCCGACAAGGCCTGCGGTCTTCACCTGGATGCGCTCCAGACTGCTGTCCACGTAGCGCACGGTGCCACCGGCAGCGCCTTCTTCTCCCAGCACATGCCAGGGTTCCAGCGCGGTGCGCAGCTCGACATGCACGCCGCGCTGGGTGATGGCACCGATGGAGGGGAACTTGAACTCGAAGTGCGGAGCGAACCACTCGGGCTTCAGGTCGTAGCCAAAGTCGCGCATGTCCGCGATGACATCGCAGAGGTCATCCCAGACAAAATGCGGCAGCAGGAAGCGGTCGTGCAGCTCGGTGCCCCAGCGGACGAGGCCCTGCGCGTAGGGTTGCTTCCAGAAGCGAGAGATGGCACCGCGCAGCAGCAGGTGCTGGGCGAGGCTCATCTCCGCATGCGGTGGCATTTCAAAGGAGCGCAGTTCGACGAGTCCGAGACGTCCGCTGCTGCTGGAGGGATCGAACAGCTTGTCGATGCAGAACTCGCTGCGGTGCGTATTGCCGGTGGCATCGACGAGCAGGTTGCGGAAAATACGGTCCACCAGCCACGGCGGTGTTTGGCCGTGGTTCTTGGTCTGGCGGTCGAGTTCCTGGAAGGCCAGCTCCAGTTCGAAAAGGGCATCGTTGCGCGCCTCATCGACACGCGGGTGCTGGCTGGTGGGGCCGATGAAAAGACCGGAGAACAGGTAGCTGAGGCTCGGGTGATTGTGCCAGTAACCGACGAGGCTTTTCAGCAAATCCGGCCTGCGCAGCAGCGGGCTGTCCTTGGGGCGTTCCCCACCAAAGACAATGTGATTGCCGCCGCCCGTGCCGGTGTGGCGACCATCGAGCATGAATTTCTCGGTGCCCAGGCGCGTCTGGCGGGCTTCTTCGTAAAGGACCTTGGTGTTGTGGACGAGTTCCGACCACTTTTTCACCGGGTGCATGTTCACCTCGATGACGCCGGGGTCAGGGGTGACCTTGATGACATTCAGGCGCGGATCAAAAGGCGGCGGTGTGCCCTCAATGATAATCGGCAAAGACATCGCTGCGGCCACATCTTCCACGGCAGCAACGAGATCCAGGTAGTCCTCCGTGGTCTCCACCGGCGGCATGAAGACATGCAGGCGGCCCTCGCGGGGCTCAAAGCAGATGGCGGTGCGGATGATCCACGCCGCTGACTCCTGCGGCAAGGGATAGCGGGTGCTCCTGGCGAGGCGTGGGTCGTCGATGGGATCCTGCAAAGGGTCCAGCTTGCGCCGCTCGGGCTTGCCCTGCCCGGCGTAGCGGGCAGCGGCGTAGCTGGAGGGCGTCTCGGGTACACCGGGCAGGTCTTGCGGCCAGCCAGCGACTTCATTCAAGAAACGCTGACGGCTCTCTGGCTTCGGCGGCAGGTCGGGCCAGTCGCTGGAGGGATCGGTGGGATAGATCCAGGGATAATCCGTGGCGCTGACCCAGGGCAGGCTATCTAGCGGCAATCGCAGACCCATCGGCGAATCGCCCGGGATCAGATGCAGGGTGTCGTCGCGCACAAACCAGGGACCGCTGTTCCAGCGCAAGTCGTTGCCATGATAGACACGCTCTAGCGGCAGGATGTAACCAACCACCTTGTCCAGTCCTTGCTCAAAGATGCGGGCCAAGCGCGCGCGTTCCTCTTTGTCCTTCAGGTTCGACTTCAGCGGATCGACGTTCACGGGCAGGCGCTTTTCACGCCAGAGGTAATAATAGACATCCTCGTAAGCCTCCTTCAGCCAGCGTGGATTCACCCCCAGCGCGGCCGAAAGGGAGAGACCAAACTTGCGCGCTTCGTGCTCGGTGTAGCCATAGTTTTTCGATTCATCAGCAATGAGGCTGTCGTCCTTCCAGACAGGCACACCATCTTTGCGCCAATAGCAGCCGAGTGACCAACGCGGCAGCGATTCCCCCGGATACCATTTGCCCTGCCCGTAGTGCAGCAGTCCGCCGGGACCGAATTGCTGGCGCAATCGCTTGATGAGTTCGCCCGAGAGCACACGCTTCTTCGGACCGACTGCGGCCGTATTCCACTCGGCACCATCCATGTCGTCAATGCTGACAAAGGTGGGCTCGCCTCCCATGGTCAGACGCACATTGTTCGCGATCAAATCGTCGTCGATGCGATGCCCGAGCTTCTCGATCTCGGCCCACTGCTCGGGCGTGTAAGGTTTGGTGACACGCGCCGACTCATGGATGCGCATCACAGCCATTTCGTGATGGAACTCGACTTCACACTTGTCCACCGCCCCGGTGATGGGCGCAGCACTCTGTGGGTCAGGCGTGGCCGCGAGCGGCAAGTGCCCTTCCCCGGCCATCAGGCCTGAGGTCGGATCCAAGCCGACCCAACCTGCGCCGGGCAGATAGACCTCACACCAGGCATGAAGATCGGTGAAGTCAGACTCTGCCCCACTGGGGCCATCCAGGCTCTTCACGTCTGGCTTGAGCTGAATGAGGTAGCCACTGACAAAGCGGGCCGCCATGCCCAGGTGGCGGAACAGCGTGACCAGCAGCCAGGCCGAATCACGGCAAGAGCCGCTGCACAGTTCCAGCGTCTCTTCCGGTGTCTGCACGCCAGGTTCCAGGCGGATGGTGTAGCGCAGGTCTTGCCACAGCATCTGGTTGATGCCGACGAGGAAGTCGATGGTGCGCGGTCGACTGTCGGCACCCGAGCCAGGCGTGGCCACCTCGGCCTCAGGCAGCACCCCATGCGAATGAGAATCAGCCGTCTCCGAGTGCGGCACCGGCGCATGGCCCAGCGGCGCATGGCCCAGCGGCGCATGGCCCAGCGGCGCATGGCCATTCATCAACTTGTGGCGGACCTCACGCAGGTAAGCGGTGACCAGCGGGGTGAGCGGCAGCTTGCGCTGAAAGGGCTCTAGCTCATGATTCAAAGCGGGATCGTAGCGAAACGGGAAACGCTCTGCCTGCGGCTCCAAAAAGAAGTCGAAGGGATTGTAAACGGACATCTCGGCGACCAGATCGACCTCCACACAAAACTCGGTGGTCTTTTCCGGAAAAACAAGACGCGCTAGGTAGTTGCTCTGCGGATCCTGCTGCCAGTTGATGAAGTGTTTGCCCGGCGTCGCCTTGAGCGAGTAGCTAAGCACTGGCGTGCGGCAGTGAGGGGCGGGCCGCAACCTGACCACCTGAGGGGACAGGCTGACAGGGCGGTCGTATTTGTAGTGAGTGACGTGACGAAGGGCGACGTGGATGGCCATGCGGGAGAGGTTGGATTGAGTTATTAAAGCACAGCGCGTGCCAGGGGGAGAACCTGAGTCCAGCAGTTTGAATCGCACGTCAGGATCGATGAATTCAAAAACAGATCGGTGACACTATCGCGACTTCACCAAGGCTGGTGCTGCCGATGTTGCAAGATCATCAATCCTCGGCTAGACAATGAGACGATGTCGCTACGCCTCGCTGCATCCTCAGGTCTCCTGCTCCTGCCCTGGCTGATGGCCTGGGGCCAGCTCAGCTACACGGGTGGACTGGTGGTGCAAGACTTCGATACACTGCCGATGACGGGCACCTTTGACTATGCGGAGCTGGGCGTGGGCAAAGGGCCTGCGCCACTGACCGCCACACCTGTTTCTGCTGCGGGCGCACTGGGGTGGAGCATCTTCGCTCGTGCGGGTTCTCAGCTGACTTTCCTGACCGGCAATGGCACCACCGCGACGGCAGCGGTTTATTCTTTTGGCCACATCGCGGATTCAGATCGTTCGTTAGGCTCCTTGGCTGGCGGAGCTCAGGCAGCAAGCTTAGGGTGGCGTCTGGTGAATCAAACGGGCCAGACGCTGACGCGCTTCACGCTGAGCTTTTATGCTGAACAGTGGCGCAATGGCGGCACTGCCCTGCTGACGGGCTGGACGGGCGAGTATCGCACCACGGCTAGCGGTGACATCGACACGGGCAGCTACACAGGTGCATCAGCCATGGACGTGACGGTGTTCAACAATGTGGCAGGCAGCTCCTTCAACCTGGATGGCAACACCCACCGCACCGAGCGCAGCACGACTGTCACGGGCATTTCTTGGGCGCATGGACAGACGCTGGTGCTGCGTTGGCGCGACTTGGACGAAACCGGCTCCGACAACGGCCTGGCACTCGATGATGTGATCTTTCACGCGGGCACTTCGACAGTGGTGCCGCAGGTTCACAGCACTCGGCCTCCCGCAGGAGCGACGAAGGTGACCGTAACATCGCCGGTGGTGATCACCTTTGACCAATCGGTGACGGTGTCTGGCACTTGGGTGGGGGTCACCGGCAGCAGCGGCACACTGCCAGTCACGATCAGCAACGCAGGCCCGATGCGTTACACGCTCACGCCCGTCTCACCTTGGCCGGTGGGGGAAAACCTGAACGTCAGGATCATCGCCAGCCAAGTGACGAACAGCGCCAGCCAAGCCATGGCAGCGGATCGCAGCTGGAGCTTCACCACCGTGCCGAGCCCCAGCCAAATCACGCCCATTTCAGCGATTCAGGGCACCGACGGTTTCAGCCGCTGGGCAGGGGCTCAGGTGAGTGTGGAAGGAATCGTGACTGGCAGCTTCCAGGGGGCTAGCCCTGCGCTGGGTGGTTTTTTCGTTCAGGAGGAAAGCGCGGATGAAGATGGCAATCCTGCCACCTCCGAGGCCATCTGGGTTTCTGACCGTACTAGCCCCGCCTCTCTTCCCGTCGTGTTGGGAGATCGGGTGCGTGTGACCGGCACCGTATCGGAATCAGGCTCCCAGACCCAGCTCCTCTCCGTGACAGCGATTGAAAAGCTGAACACCACGGAACTGCCGACCGCCACGCCCCTGAGCCTGCCACTGACAACACCGATCGACCTGGAACGCGTCGAATCCATGAGAGTCACCTTTCCCCAAACCCTGACTGTGACGAACAACAGCGGCAGCGGCGGTGGGGCCAATGACAACTTCGCCCGCTTCGGCGAGCTGACGTTGAGCAGCGATGGTGCTCTGCGTGTGCCCACGGAGATCATCGACCCGAATGACCATCCCGCCAGTGGCACCACCACCACGGGCCGGACGAATGTGGCGGCCGTTCTGGCCATGGAACGACTGGCACCTCTGCGCTGCATTCCCCTGGATGATGGCTCCACAGCGTTTTTACCCGTGCCTCTGCCGCACCTCAGCGCTGAGGGAACACGCCGGTGTGGCGATCAACTCACGGGCCTCAACGCGGTATTGGCCTACTCCAACGAGACCTACCGCCTCCAGCCCAGTGAGCCGCTGCCCTGGACTGCCAGCAACCCACGCCCCAGGCAGCCACCAACGGTCGGCGGCCGACTGCGCGTGGCCTCAATGAACGTGCTGAACTACTTCATCACCTTTGGTGGCTCAACCGATCGCGGGGCCACCAACGCAAATGAGTTCGCGCGACAAAAGGCCAAGGTCATCGCTGCGCTTTCCGGTCTGGATGCCGAGGTGGTGGGGCTGATGGAGATCCAAAACTCTGCGGCTGCGGTCCAGGACCTGCTGACCGGTCTGAACGCAGCCGTGGAGGACGACTACGCGCTGGTGCCGGATCCCCCCGGTGGCTACCCCGCTGCGGGCACGGGCGCGGATTATGTCCGCTGCGTGCTGCTGTATCGCCCGTCTCGCCTAGCGTTGCGTGGTGACTGCTGGATGGACACGAATAGCGTCTGGTTTCTGCCCAAGGCTGTGCCTGATCCGCTGCGTTTTCCCCTAGCACAGATCTTTGAAGAAAAAGACAGCGGCGAGCGCTTCGGCGTGTGCGTGAACCACTGGAAATCGAAGTCCTCCGGGGGATGCCAGCGGCCTCAATTTGGATCAAAATGACGGTCAGGCTGCCTTCAATGAACTGCGCAAGCAGCAAGCAGCGCGGCTGCACACGTGGCTGCAAGGCATGATCGCCAGCACCGGTGAGCCAGACATGCTGATCATTGGCGACCTCAACTCTTACGGTGAGGAAGATCCGCTCGACACCCTGCGCGCGGTCGGCTGGCAGGATCAAGGACAGCGTTTCCATGGTTACGACGACTACAGCTACCGCCTGGGTGGGCAGCGTGGTCGGCTCGATCACGCCTTTGCCAATGCCGCCATGGCGACTCAGATCACCGGCCAGGACCCCTGGCACATCAACTCTGATGAGCCGTCTTTTCTCGATTACAACATGGAGCTGAAATCGCCGGAGATTCTCGCCATGAACCAGGGCACCCCGTTTCGCAGCAGCGACCACGACCCCGTCCTGATTGGCATCCGCTTGACCATCCCAGAGGTGAACTACGCCGGCTGGCAGGCGGCACGCCCCTGGTCACCCGGCAGCGGCACGGCACCGCTGGATGATCCCGATGCCGATGGCCTGGTGAACTTGGCTGAATTTGCCATGAACTTGGACCCAGAAGGGCCCTCAGCCTCCTTGCATCCTCAAATTCTATCTCAGGCAGGAGAGCTGCGTGTGCGCTTTCGCCGCCACCTTCAGGCGCTAGGTGTGCGGATCATCGCGGAGTGGTCACCCGACTTGATCGAATGGAGCGAGCTGACGCCACAAGACACGCCTCTCCCCTTCGATGCACGCACCGAATGGATTGAGGCGCGCTTGCCCACGACTGACGGCACCCGACGCGGCTTCACTCGCTTGCGCTTTGAGACGGTTCCGTGAAAGCCTGCCTGCCTACCGGCAGAGATCACCTGTTTTGGGGGTTGTCGGACGGCACGGTTTTTTCTAGGCTGGGCAAATATGGCAGAAAACAAAGATGCATGGGGCTCACGCCTCGGAGTGATCATGGCAGTCGCAGGCAGCGCCGTCGGGCTGGGGAACTTCCTCCGCTTTCCGGGCTTGGCCGCACAGTATGGTGGGGGTGCCTTCATGCTGGCTTATGCCATCAGTTTCCTGATCATCGGTCTGCCCATCGGCTGGGCTGAGTGGGCCATGGGACGCTACGCAGGTAGCCAGGGTTACCATTCCGCGCCCGGCGCCTTTGCCTGCATCGTGCGCAGCCGCTGGGCGAAGTATGCAGGCATCATCGGCGTGATCGTTCCAGTCATCATCTACATGTATTACGTGATGATCGAGTCCTGGTGCATCGGCTATGCGGTGAACTTCTGGACCGGGCAAATGCAATTCAAGGATGCCTCGGATACGGTCAGCTACTTCGCCAACTTCGTCGGCGCGGCGGCAGACGCTAGCGCGATGAAGTTCAGCATCGACACGGCCCTGCCCTGGCTGCTGGCGGTCTTTGTGTTCAATTTTTACCTGATCTACCGTGGACTCTCCGGTGGCATCGAGAAAATGTGCAACATCGGCATGCCCCTCCTGATCGTGCTAGCCCTGGTCGTTCTGGCCCGCGTGATGACGCTCGGCGCACCCGACGCAAACCGCCCCCACGACAGCGTGGTGAATGGCCTGGGCTACATGTGGAACCCGAGCAAGGTCCAAGTCGTGAAAACCACGCCTGCGGCTGAAGACAAACCGCGTGAGGTGGTCGGTACCGCCGCCATCGCTGAGGCAGAAAAAGAAGTCGCTGCTAGCAACGGCAGCCTGAAGCTCATCACCATTTCCCCCTGGAGCCAGCTCTGGAATCCCAGCCTGTGGCTCGCGGCAGCAGGCCAGATCTTTTTCAGCCTGTCCGTCGGCTTCGGTGTCATCATCGTCTATGCCAGCTACATGAAGCCGAAGGACGATGTCGTGCTGAGCGGCCTGACGGCGAGCAGTGCGAATGAATTCTGCGAGGTAGCCCTGGGCGGTCTCATCACCATCCCTGCCGCCGTGGCTTTCCTGGGCGTAGCAGGCATCGCTGGCCAAGCCGGGGTGGGCCTGGGGTTCAAGGTCCTGCCGCTGGTGTTTTCAAAAATGCCAGCTGGCGCCTTTTTTGGTGGAGCCTTTTTCTTCATGCTCTTCCTGGCAGCCATCACGAGTTCCATCTCCATGCTTCAGCCAGGCATCGCTTTTATCGAAGAAGCCCTGGGGGTGGGGCGCAAGGCGTCTGTGACGATCCTGAGCATGCTCACCACCTTTGGCACTGGCATCGTGCTCTACTTTACGGCTGACCTGAAGGCCCTGGACACCCTGGACTTCTGGGTGGGCACCTTCCTGATCTTCCTGCTGGCCACGATTCAGATCATTGTCTTTGGTTGGGTCTGGGGCATCGACCGAGGCTTCAAAGAAATGAACCATGGAGCTGCCTTCCCGGTGCCTGCCGTTTTCCGTCCGATCATTCAGTGGATCTGCCCCGGCTTCTTGCTCACCATTTTCGCCCTGTGGTTGATGAAGGAGATCTTTGGCTTTGACCTCGCCACGCTGGAATCCGGCACGGTGTCCGGCTACGTCACTGACCTGTTCGGAGAGAAAGCCAACGTCGCTGCGCAGCTCAGCATGACACTCGTCTTAGCTGTTTTCGTTTTCTTCGCACTCATGACCGCTCGCAGCAAGGCCTATGCCCGCGCCGAGCGTGGCCTGCCCAAGCACGACTAACGAGGAACTAAAATAAACCAACAACAAGGACTCCCATGACTACCGCCGGCTTTTCCGTCATGCTGCTCTCCGTGGGCACCGTCACCTGCCTCTTTTCCTGGTGCATCTACAAGGTGCTGACCAGCCCTGGCGAAAGCGAAAAACTCCACGCCGTGGAGCTACACACGCCGGACATGGATCAGCCTGACTGAAAAGTGGGTAAGTTCCTGCTTCTTGGCTCCTTGTCATCCCCATGGCCGCCCCTCGCTCACGGTCCAACCACCATCAACGGCGATGACTTGGCCCGTGATGAAGCGGGCAGCGCGTGAAAGCAGGAACAGCGCAGCGCCATCGCAATCCTCCGGCAGGCCCACCCGTCCGCCCTCCAGCGGCTGCTTTTGGGCAATGAAGTCCATCACGGCCTCATTCCCCACGGCCCGACGGGACATGGGGGTCTCCACCAAAGCGGGCGCGATGACATTCACGCGGATGTTTTGCGGCGCATAGTAGCTGGCGATGGACCGGCTGAAGCCCAGGATGCCGGCCTTGGCGGCGGCGTAGGCATGGCTAGCAAAAAACTCTGGCGAGGGCGACCACCCGAGCACGCTGCCCATGTTCAGGATGGCACCGCCACCACCCTGCGCCAGGAATTGCCGAACGGCGGCGCGATTGGAAAGCATGATGGAGGCTAGGTTCAGGTCGAGCGTGTAGCGCAGGCCGTCGTCGGTCATTTCATGCAGCGCTCCATCGCCATGGGAGCGCCCACTGCCACCTGCGACGTGATACAGGCCATCCAAACGGCCAAAGCGTTGCACGGCCAAGGCGATGGCACATTCTGCGGTATCCGGCAGACTCGCATCCCCTGCCCAACCCGCAGCCTGGGGCCCCAACTCCGCCAAAGCCGCGTCCACATTCGTCTGGGACCGACTGCAAACCACCACCCGAGCTCCATGGGCCACCAAGGCACGCGCCGCAGAAAGCCCCAATCCCGTGGTGCCGCCCATGACGACGATGACTAGGCCGTGAACTTCAAAAAGAGAATGACTCATGACGCTCCTTAACCAAACGCAGGCATCGCCTCAAGCAGCAAGGGGCTGCGGACATGCCAGAAACGTCCATGTGACATGCGCGGGCCGGATGCACCAAACCTTTGACAGCGTGCTTCCCTCCGCCTTTAACATCCAAACGGCAGGTAGATCACTCACCGCTAAAGCTCTCGCGGGTGAGGCCATCGCACCTTGCCATGGGTTCCTTCCGTTTTCATCCTCGACTTTTCGTGGTTCCTCCCTCCCCACCCCTTCTCGTCACCGGTGCAGGTATCGTGTCTCCGCTGGGGCTGAGCTGGCGCGACAATGAGGCTTCCTTTCGGGCCAACCGGATGAACTTCACGCCCGTGACAGCCTTCGATGTGAGCGAGCGCATCGCCAAAACAGCCGCACAAGTCGAACTGCCGGAGGAGCGCCTCTTTCTCCGTGCTCCACGGCGTCGAGACGCCCTGATCGACCGCGGCACAAAGATGCTGCTGCTGGCCGTGCGCGAGGCCCTGGCCATGGCCAAAATGCCCGACCTGGGTGGCATCGATGCCATCATCATCGGCACCTCAGCCGGAGCCATGAGTGTAGGCCAGGACTACTTTCGCAGGGCCATCGCCAGCCCCAACCGTGTGCCGGGGCAGCTCTCGCGGGTGCAATTTTATCAGCCGCAGAAACAAATCGCCGCCATCGCCGCAGAATATGACTGGCACGGGCCGATCCTGATCGTCTCAAACGCCTGTGCCAGCGGTGCGAATGCCATCGGCGACGCCATGGCCATGATCCAAACGGGTCGTGCCCGCCGCGTCTTGGCGGGGGGCTACGATACCCTGGCAGAGCTGGTGTTTGCCGGCTTCGACACGCTGCGTGCCCTGGCCCCGAGTGGCATCCCCAGACCCTTCGATGCCGCACGTGATGGTCTCGCGCTCGGCGAAGGGGCTGCTGTCGTCATCCTGGAAAGTGCCGAAGCCGCCGCCGAGCGCCGTGCGCCCGAAGCAGTCGCCGTGGCTGCCGGTTACTCCACGGCGACGGACCTGCACCACCTGACCCAGCCTGACCCCGAGGGAAAAGCTGCCATCCGCACCATGCGTGAGGCCTGTGCAGGGGCAGGCTTGCTCCCCCACGAGGTGGACTACATCAACTCCCACGGCACCGGCACGCCCTACAACGATGTCGCAGAAGCGAGCGCCATCCAGGCCTGGGCCGGCGAGGCCGCGCAGAGCATCGCCCTCAGCTCCACGAAATCTGCCATGGGGCATCTGCTCGGTGGAGCAGGCGCGGTCGAGGCTGTGATCTGCCTGATGGCGATGCGTGGCCAATGGCTACCCGCGAGCCTGAATGTACGCGAAGCGGATGCTGCGGTGAAGGCAGACTTGGTTCGCGCCTGGCGTGAAGCCAAGGTGAACGTGACGCTAACCAACAGCTTCGGCTTTGGTGGAACCAACGCGACACTGGTCTTTGCCCAACCTGGGGCGAAATCGGAATCGCGCCGCCAGAAGCGGCTTTCCTCAAGACTAAGCATCGCGGGTGTCGGAGCCGTGTCGCCTGCGGGTTGGGGTGCCGAGCCTCTGCTGCAAGCGGTAATCAATGCTGAGCCACCACCATTGACCCAAAGCCAACGCACGGTGGGCCAGCGCAACTGGCCCTGCCCGCTGCGTACCGTGCCCCCGCCACCCGCCGATCTGCTGCCGAAATTTCCACGCCTGCGACGTGCCAGCGCCATCACCCGCTTTTCCATGGGAGCTGCGCTGGAGGCACTGGCCAGCGCTGGTTTTCCAAAAGCCGAAGGTGCAGGTCGGCTCGGCATCATTCAGTGCCTGTTCAATGGCTGCGTTCAGTTCAGCGGCAAGTTTTACCACGAAGTGCTGGAGACCCCTGCCCTGGCCAGTCCGCTGATCTTCCCTGAAACGGTTTACAATGCTCCAGCCTCGCACATCGCCGCTTTCCTCGGTGTGGATGGACCGGTGACGACCCTGATCGGCGAATCCAGTGCCATCGTCGAAGGCATCGCCATGGCCCGCACTTGGTTGGAACTCGGCTGGGTGGATCACGTGCTGCTGATCGGCGCAGAAGAAGCAGACTGGGTCGGCGCGGAGGCCGTGACCTACTACCACCCAGACATGGTCGCTGCGGAAGGTGCCGCCGCACTCGTGCTATCTCTCAACGGCAGCGGGCCGACGCTGGAGCAAAGCCCCGTCGCTGCCTTTTTGAATCAAACCGAACATGCCGAGAGGCTGCACGAGCTCACCGAAAGCTTGCTTTGGAAGACGGATGCGTGTGCGCATGAAATCTCCGCACAGACTGGCATTCCAGCTGTGGATGCTTTGGAAAAAAAAGTGCTGCCTCAGGCACCCGGAGTGCAGCCCCTGCATCCACGAGCTGTTTTGGGGGAAAGCATGGGCGCCGCAGGTGCCCTTCAGCTCACGCTCGCGGCTGAAGTGGCACGAACCACTGCCAGTTGCGCACGTGTCCTTCTGCCAGGAAATCTCAGCGCTGCTTACGCGGTGCGGGTCACTCCAGGCTAAGCCAAAGCAGCTGGGCAGACAGCTCAGGATTCAGGGCCGACTTGCTGCTTTTTTGGCCTTTTCCATGACTTCTTGGAGCGTGACTTCTGCCCCGCCACGCCGCTTGCTCTCATCAGCAGCTTCCATGAAAGCATAAATCTCCAGCGTCTCCTCCGGGGTGACGGGAGCGACACCGGTCCGGAAGAAATGCACCGCCGCGTAGAGCAGCGGATCATATCCCTCATAGGCACCGATGTCGGATTCGCCTTTGTCACCCACGGCCTTGCCACCGTAGCCCTTGTTCTCATAAAACACACCTGTCCGGCCAGCTCCCCACTGACCGGTGACACGGATTTTGCCTTCGGGTGTCGTTTCCCGCTTCACGGAGACACAGCCACGCCCCAGGGAAGTAAAGAGGCTCTCCACGCCATGAATGCCATACCAGAAAAGATCAGGGTGCGTTTGTTCTAGTGTTGCTGGGCTAAACGTCTCAGCGCGCTTCACGGTTCCAATGCTGCCAGCGCGCACGGCCAGGGTGCTTTTGCCAAAGCGAAGCGAAGAAGACGAAAAGACCGGCACTCCGGCAGCCTTGGAAGCCTCGAAAATCTGGATCGCATCGACCAGACTCGCCGCGATGGGCTTGTCGATGAACACGGGTTTGTGCGCTTCGAGACATGGCTTCAACTGCTCCAGGTGCGGGCGACCATCATTGGACTCCAGGAAGACCACATCCACCTTGTCCAGCAGCGCATCAATGCTGTCCACGATCTCCACGCCCAGCTCACGAACCTTCTGCGTGTATTCAGGCACACGCTTCACGCTGGATTCGATGTCCTTTGAGCCCTGTGGGTAAGCCGCAACCATGCGCACGCCCATGACCTCTGGTTTTTGCGGCGTGGCGTTCAGCGTTTTGGTAAACGCAAGCACATGGGAAGTATCGAGGCCGATGATGCCTGCGCGAATGTTTTGTGCAGACGATGGGGTGACAGCAGCGGCGATGACCCAAAACAGGCAGCCAAAGAGAAGGCGAGAAAAAGACATGAGGCGGAGGACTACGGTCCAAGTCGTTGAAGCTTGCGCGCTGCGCTGACCTGAACTGACGGGAATGTGTCTGACGAACGAGGGCTCTACTTTCGCGCCACGACGACCTGCTGCTGGCGTGTTTTCAAAATGCTATCCGCCGGAATGAGGCCAGTCACACTCGACAAAGGGTAGATGATGCTGCGAGGGCCAATGAGCGTGCCTGGATTCAGAACGCTGTTGCAGCCCACCTCAGCACGGTCACCGATGATGGCTCCAAACTTCCGAAGTCCAGTCGCCGTCACATGGCGACCGTCATCCACCGTCACCTCACGGCGATCCAGCCGCACATTGGAGAGCACGACGCCTGCCCCCAGGTGCGCCTTGTAACCCAAAATCGAGTCGCCGACATAATTGAAGTGCGGCACCTCGCACTCATCGAAAAGCACGCAGTTCTTGAATTCACAGGAATTCCCCAACACGCAGCCATTGCCCACAATGACGTTCTCTCGGATGTAACAGCCGGAGCGCAGGTGGCAATTCCGCCCGATCCAGGCGGGGCCTTTGATCACCACGCCAGGGTCGATGAGGGTGCCTTCATCGACGAACACGTCCTCCCCCAGATGAACGCCATGCGGAACGGCTGAAAGCACATTCCGCTGAAGACGAAACCCCAGGTAAGATTCAATGTGACCCAGGGCGTGCCAAACGGGCTGATCCGCAGGGAACAGGATGCCATGCTGCGTATGGCTAAGGTCGAGGAAGTCGGCGGGCGAAAACATGCAGAAGCCGTGTCAAACCGTGAGAACTTCCTTCTCCTTGCTGACCATGTGTTGATCGATTTCAGCGATCTTCTTGTCCGTCATGACCTGCACTTCTTTCTCCAGACGATGCAGATCGTCTTCGGTGATGATGCTCTCCTTTTCGCCTTTCTTGAGGGTCTCCATGGCATCACGTCGCGCCGAACGGATGCGCACCTTGGCCTCTTCCCCCATCTGCTTCACCAGCTTCACCATCTGCTCACGACGCTCTTGAGACAGGGTTGGAATCGGCAAACGGATCACTTTGCCCTCGATCGAGCCATTCAAGCCTAGGCGTGATTCACGGATGGCACGGTCAATGTCATGCAGTGTGGATGAATCGAATGGCTCAATGCGGATCAAGCGAGCATCGGGCGTGGTGATCATGGCCAACTGCTTGAGCTTCATGTGGGCTCCGTAGCTATGCACGTGCACATCCAGGCCCTCGACCAAGGTGGGAGATGCTTTTCCGGTACGCACGGCGGCAAATTCATGCACAGCATATTCCACGGCCTTGGTCATGGCCTCTTCGCATTCAAGCATCGTCATTTCGGGGTCCATAAGAGATGGGGTAGATTCAGCCCCATACTTGGGTGCTGGCAGAGGTCATGTCCACTCTGAAATCGGTCTTCGACCCACTGAGGCAACTCGAGGCCCAGCACGACTCAAGGAGCCAATCGACCAAATTTTTTCTCCAACTCGCGCATCGACATTTGAATCAAAGTAGGCCGCCCATGTGGGCAGCAGTATGGCATCTCGCAAGCGAACAAGTCGGCCAAAAGCGCCTCGATCTCAGGCACAGCCAGCTTATCGTTCGCCTTGATGCTATGACGGCAGACCGTCGTCGCGATCATGTCCTCTCCCAAACGAAGGTTGGACCCCCGAGGCGTCAGAGTTTGCAACTCCTCAATCACTTGATCCATCCACGTCAGAGGATCATCCGTCTTCAAGAAGGTCGGCAACGCCTCAACCTTGAAGATGTTCGGACCAAAGGGCTCGATCTCGATGCCTAACTTGCCGAGCGTCTCTAAATTTTTTCGCAACACATCCGCATCCCTCGGGCTGACCTGCATCGTCAATGGCATCAAAAGTCGCTGCGAGGGCACGCCGCCCTGCTCCATGGATCGACGCATTTTCTCAAAATTCACCCGCTCATGAGCCGCGTGTTGGTCCATCAAGACCAAGCCTTCTGCGCTTTCGAGCAAGATGTAAAGCTTATGCAGCACGCCGATGATACGAAAGCGAGGTATCTCCTTCGGTGGCTCAGGGACCACTTCCGCACTAGGTTCATCGGCTCGCTCAGGTGCTACCTGCACTGCCGCTGTGGGTGAAGGCAAAGCCTGCTCTGGCTCTGCGCTGCGTCTTGCTTCTGGCAGCGGTCGATCCGTGATCGATGGCGTTTTGGCCACTAGACTGCTTGATGCCGCAAGAACCCCAGAAGGCTCCCCCTTCAGCTCCAAGGGAGGCCTCGGCATGTGCAGGGCAAAACTCTGCTGCTGAGGTGCCGCGATCTCTGGTAGGGCAGACCGCACGACGGGCTCGGGTGTCTTTCGCCCCTCAGGCAATTTATCTGCCGTTTCCAAGGCCTGTCGAACCGCCCGCGCGACCGCATCACGCACGACAAAGCCATCATGAAAGCGCACCTCCTTTTTGGCAGGATGGACATTGATGTCATACCTAGCCGCATCCATTTCCATGAAGAGAAAGGTGACTGGATGCTGGCCCTTCATCAGCGAAGTATGAAATCCCTCGCGCAAGCCATAATGAATCGCGTGACTCTCCACCGGACGACCATTCAGAAAAGTCAGCTGCTGCTGGCGCGTGGACCGACTGAGGCCTGGGCCGCCGATGAAACCTCGCAGGGCAATGCCCTGGATCGTCTGCTCTGGAACCTCAATCAACCGGCGCGCCAACTCCTCCCCCACCAGGCCGCGGATTCTCTCCAACAAATCCTGTGTTCCTGGCAAATGAAACACGACCGCACCATCACGCACGAGCGTGAAAGCAACGCGCGGATGAGCCACGGCATGGACCAAGAACTGCTGCTCAATGTGCGAATTCTCCGTAGCCTCTGAGCGAAGGAATTTTCGCCGCGCTGGCACATTGAAGAACAAAGATCGAGCCTCCACCGTCGTGCCAGCAGCGCCGCCAAACTCGCTGACCGACGACAAGCGACCGCCGTGAATCTCCACTTCCGTGCCCGTGAGGGCTTCTGCTTCGCGAGTCGAAAGCCGAAAGCGACTGACACTCGCAATGCTCGGTAGTGCTTCCCCTCGAAAACCAAAGGTCAAAATCGCTTCGAGATCCTCCTTGGTGCGGATCTTGCTGGTGGCGTGCCTTTCGATACACAACAACGCATCTTCGCGCCCCATTCCACAACCGTCATCGACCACCCGGATCAGGGCAGCACCGCCACGCTGAACTTCAACCGTGATATGACTCGCCCCTGCATCCAGACTATTTTCCACAAGCTCACGAATGACCGCAGCTGGCCGCTCCACGACTTCCCCTGCTGCCACTTGGCTAGCGAGTGCGTCTGGAAGAATTCGGATTTTCGACATGACGATGAAAAAAGTGGATTCAGGCGTGGCGTAATTCTTGCAACCGTTAAACGCCTGTGAAAAGGGCGCGCCATACAAATCATCCGTCTTTCCTTTGTTTCTACGATGGTCTCTCTCACCGATACTGCCGCACACCACCTGCGAATCCTTTTGGCCGAAAAAGAGGCACCTGAAGGCGCTGGCCTGCGGGTGAGTGTGGAGAAAGGTGGCTGTGCCGGCTGGCAATATCAGATGCGTGTGGATACGGCAGGTGCTGATGACGCCGTCTATCAACATCACGGAGTCCGTCTTATCGTGGACTCCGATAGTCTAAATTTCCTAAAAGACAGTCAGATTGATTACATCGAATCCTTGAATGACTCAGGATTTCGAGTGGTTAACCCGAATGCGGCTCGCAATTGCGGTTGTGGCACTTCCTTTGAACCCAAAACGGCTTAACTCCTTGACCAGCAGAGATTTATTTCAAGTTATTCACATGAAAAAACTTTCTATTATTCGCTAAGCCCGTAGGATCTGCGAATCAACTACCGATAAATACAATAACTTTCTCATTTTTGATATGCATGTTCGATTTCTAAGCGACGGCAGCGAATACCGTTCCTACGGTGGCGGTAGCTTTTCCAAAAAAAAGGAAGGCAATGGCTCTATCTTTTGGTGGGCTATCCTCATCACCCTCTTGATGGGGGCTACGACCTTCTGCTGGTTCTTCAGCATCATGGTTTTCGCGCAACCAGAAAAACCCTTTAATTACAAAGTTCTCGCTAAGTTTAATAAGCTCGAACCACTTCGTCCTTGGAGCACCTTCAGCGTTCCCAATGGCAAGAAATTCGGAGCACGAGATCTACTATCCGAGTTTTATCCTTACTCTCGCGAGCAACTCGTCGTGAAGAATGATCTATTGAAAAGATCCTACATTCGCAACTACAAGCATGAGCACCCTCTCTACATCACTGGTAGTTACAAAGTGATAAGCCAGCGACCGCTTGGCACCCAAGATGTCATCACTACGGGTTGGGTGGTGCGCGTTAGGTCCGTTGAAATCGAAGATGTCGATCTCGAAATGGTACTACCAAGTCCTAGCTCAAAAGCAGAACCCTTCGCGATAGGAGATAAAGTGACAATCGAGTCTAACCGTCCTCAATTGGCAGCGCTTCATGTTCAGCGACTCGATGGAGAAAGAATCTGTGTCACCACTCTGCCTTTGGCTTACACATCCTTCACCGCATCCTTGACGGAAATAAAAATGAGTCCTCCTGAAAAACTTAACATGGATGCCATCTGGCCGATCACTCAGGATATTCCCATCATGGCGGCAGAGAACATGGTCGAAACCACGACCATCAAAGGCATCGCAGTCAAAAGCTAAATTCTTCCTTTTCAATTCTAACAAAAAAAGCGCGGATCAATGATCCGCGCTTTTTGTTAATGCATCAGAGGGTTCATTCAAATGCCACTGATCACCCCATCTTCTGACACTTCGATACGCTCTGCTGCTGGAACTTTGGGTAAAGCTGGCATTCGCATCATGCTACCCGTTAAAGCGACAAGGAATCCTGCACCATTCGCGATTTCAAAATCACGAACCGTAATCGTAAACTGTGAAGGACGTCCTAATTTCGAAGCATCATCCGACAATGAGTTTTGAGTCTTAGCCATGCACAAGGGCAAATGCCCGAAGCCACTTTTTTGGAATAACGAATACTTCTGCTGCGCTTCTTCCGTCAGTATGACACCATCAGCACCGTAGATGCGAGTAGCGATCGAATTCAGCTTATGCTCAACCGAGTTCTCAGACTCATAGAGAAACGGCAAAGGCTCTCCATTGGACTTAGCTGACAGAGCGGAAAGAACAGTTTCAGCTAGCTCTGTAGCGCCATCACCTCCTTCGCCAAAGACATTCGCGAGAGAACAAGCAACCCCTCTTGATTGGCAGAATTGCTTCACCCGATCGATCTCCTCTTGGCTATCGTTCGTGAATTGGTTAATCGCCACCACGACCGGACGCTGGAAATGCGATGCGCTATCGAGATGAGCCGCAAGATTATCAAGACCACGCTCAAGCGCTTCAAGATTAGGTTGAGTCAGCGCATCCAAGGCAACTCCACCATGCATTTTTAGCGCACGCACGGTGGCCACAATGACAATCGCATCAGGTTTGAGCCCTGATTGGCGACATTTGATATGCATGAATTTTTCACCACCTAAATCAAAAGCAAAACCTGCCTCTGTGACGGCATAATCAGCATGAGCAAGAGCCATCCTTGTGGCTAATACCGAATTGCAGCCGTGAGCGATGTTTGCAAAAGGGCCTCCATGGAGAAATGCTGGAACACCTTCCACCGATTGGACTAGATTTGGCTGAAGGGCATCACGCAACAGAGCCAACAAGGCCCCGGTCACTCGTGCTTCCCGAGCAAGCACCGGCTCTCCCTCTGCCGTAAATCCAGTCACAATTCGATCCAGGCGAGCACGCAAGTCCTGAAGAGATTCAGAAAGGCAGAGAATCGCCATTACCTCGGAAGCGGCCGTGATATCAAAGCCGGTCGAGCGCTCCGTTGCCAAACCTGCACTGGTGCGGATACGCCGCAAGGCGCGATCATTCACATCCATCACACGCTTCCAAAGCACACCCGACGGGGCTAAGCGCGTTTGCTGATTGACAAGTTGGTTATCTATCACCGAGCTCAAGAGATTGTGTGCACTTGTCACTGCATGAAAATCTCCGGTAAAATGAAGATTGATCGACTGCGATGGCTGCACCGTGCTTTTGCCGCCACCCGTCGCCCCCCCTTTTCGACCAAAGACCGGCCCCATCGAAGGCTGACGAAGAGCCAACGCGACGTTCTTGCCAACTTTCTTTAATCCCTGTGCCAACCCAATGGAGACTGTGGTTTTACCTTCACCAGCAGGTGTCGGCGTTATGGCTGATACAAGAATAAGTTGGCCGCGCTGCGGTTTACTCTTCAATGCCTTGAGCGAGACTTTAGCCTTATCCGTTCCATAAAACGTCAAGTGTTCGTCTGAGATACCAAGGGAATGAGCGACGGAGGCGATTTCTGAGAGCATGTCGGGGCAGCGTGTACATTCATCTTGGCAGCTTGCTCCACGAAAGAAAGAGAGAAATCCACGACCAACGCTCTCATTTGAACACAACATCAACACCCATGGCGCTTTTGGATGCAAAACCAGGAATCCAATGAGGTCTTCGCGTAGCGATCAGTCGATAGACCAGCGAAAGCCCCTTGAGAACAACGATTCGATCCACCACTCGATAACCACGCTTCCTTCGCATCAAAAACCCAAAGACCCAAAGCACATAACGAAGATTAAAGAACAGCGGTTTGAAATCTGTTTTGATCCGATATCGCGCCCTAAGTCCACATTTAGGATATTTTGCTTTGTATTCGCGCTTAGCTTCCAAAATTCGAGCCTCAATGCTTTCACTATCGTCAGCGAAATAATACTCACGACTTAGAGCCAGCACTCGAAACGTATCTGCCATATAGTCGATATCTTCGACGGAGACTTTCGCACGTTCAGCCAATACTCTCATGGCTTTTAGATTTTCCAGACAGACTCTCGCACTACGCAGCGCCGCGTCCGTATCATGAACCAAAAATCTGAGCAAACGCCTCAAGGTATGAGAGATAAAAATATTTCCCCAATAAACTTGAAGCATCGGCGGAATTCTGACCCTTCGAAAAAACATTTTTTGGCGGGCATACTCCTCGATGTACAATAACTCACTGACGGTTTTGTCGGCCAAGCGCATGAGTTCAATCAATGCTTCGTGGTCTCCAAGTTTGCGGTCTTGCGCAAACGTTCGCAGAGCCTCTTCGCAACAAACTCCATGCTTAAATGCACGAATCGTCGTGTAGGTATTCATGTCTATCCAGACCGCTTCCTTATCCAAAAATGCCAAACGACGAAAAGGCACCCACCCGCCCGTCTGACACCAGACCATGCAGCCAATGATTTGATTGGCCTGCCTGAGTTCACGAATGTATTGCTCATAAAGCCAGACGGTAGGACTCGGATACTCACCACATCCCTCATATTCTCGGCGAGTTTGAAGCTCGACGATCTTTGGTAGAGAGGTTCGAAAAAAGTTTGGATTGAGAGGCAAGTAGCGAAAAAAGTCACTCTCCCCATACTTCATGGATACCACCAAGTGGCGACTAGAGATACCATCAAAGACCTTGGCAAACGTCTCTCGATGCCACATCAGATCACCCACTGGATAGGCACCCACAGTCCAAGTTCTGAACACAAGCCTACGATCGTTTTTTTCAAAAACAGGCAAGATCGTGTGCAAAAGTTCTCTAGCGTCTTCAGGCGTCTTTATGGTCAGCTGGCTGTGGAAGTCATCATTGACATCCTTGCCATCAGATTCGCCAATCCTAACAATCACCCCAGCAACTCCTGGAAAATCTTCAAAGAATGCATTCAACAGCTCGACTAGGTATCGATGAGCACTACAGCCTTTGATTTTCAATCGCTGTTGAAGCAAGGGAGTCATCGACATGACATCCATCGTTACATAAATCGCTAAGCCGCACTCATGCAATACCTGGAAGCATCGCCTCATTTCATGACGATAACGGCTGATTCGCTGCCTGACCTCTGGTTCTAGATAGGCATGATCCGCCAAATGCGCCACATCATCAATCGAGGCAGCATTGAATCCCCAAGAGGCGGCCTGCCTAGCTAAAACATTGAGATCCTGACAAACTCTTTGCCACCATGCATCTCCCTGATGACCTGCATGCTGCCACGGGATCTTTGACCAATTGATAACCCGCCGATCATAATCACGGAAAAAAGGTCCAATCGCATCAATCAAATAAAGAGGATCCACGGTACTTCTCAGTAGGCTAGAGTCTTGTTCAGCCATTCGTGAACTCAGCAGGCCAAGAGGTCAAACAAAGCCTTTGTAACCTCTTTTTGATAGCGATCGCCGTTCCGCATCTAAATAAAAAAAATCCTAGCATTATCGGCATAAGGCCTGCTTGAGGCATAAAAATGCTCTCCCCCATCCAGGAGTATCTCGAACATCTCCACGCTCGCTACGCACCCCTCATGGACGGCACGGTGGCCGACTATATCCCTGAGCTATCTAAAGCTAATCCGCATTGGTTCGGAATCTGCATCGCAACCAGAGATGGTCACGTTTATGAGGTTGGCGATACACGACAACCCTTTACCATTCAGTCCATATCCAAAGCTCTTGCTTATGGTTTGGCCCTAGAAGATCGAGGTGAGGAACATGTTTTAAAGCGCATTGGCGTCGAGCCATCGGGTGAAGCATTCAATGCCATCAGCCTAAAAGAAGGAACCGGCGCCCCCTTCAATCCGATGATCAATGCAGGTGCGATTGCAACCTGTGGACAAGTGCTTCACAAAGACACCCAATCACGTTTCGAGCGTCTTCAATCTTATCTTAGCGGTATCGCTGGGCGTGACTTGGATATTGATGAAGTCGTCTATCGTAGTGAAAGCGAAACAGGACATCGCAACCGAGCCATTGGCTGGCTGCTCAGAAACTTCGGCATTCTAGACGAAGATCCTCATGAAACGCTTGAGACCTACTTTAGGCAATGCTCGATACGTGTCACCTGTCGTGATCTTGCTCTCATGGGTGCAACCCTTGCCAACCAAGGGGTTCAACCCTTGACCAGACAAAGAGCAGTTTCGGCTCAATACGTGGACAACATTCTTGGAGTCATGGCCACCTGCGGAATGTATGATTGGTCAGGAGAATGGATCTATCGCGTCGGATTGCCGGCAAAGAGCGGCGTCGGTGGTGGCATTTTAGCCGTGCTACCCGGTCAGCTTGGCATCGGAGTTTTCTCGCCACCCTTGGATGCACAAGGCAATAGCTTGAGGGGCATCAAAGTCTGCATGGACTTAGCTCGTGAACTGTCACTGCACATGATGAACCCAACGGCGACACCACGCACGTCCGTTCGACTTTCCTACCAAGGAGGTGAAGTCATGGCACGACGACGCTTGCCAAGCTCGGCGCGCGAAACACTTAAAACACACGGCACACAAATCCAAATCTTAGAGCTTCAGGGGGGATTGATCTTTACCACGTTGGAACCCGTGATTCGCCATGCGATTCGATTGTCGAACGCAGGATGTCGGCACCTCATTTTTGACCTCCGGGCCGTTGTAACTGCCAATACCGTGAGCCTTCATCTGCTTGCTGATTTACAAAAGAGATTAGGCACCTCTGGAGTTGAAGTTGTCATTTGCCAGCCGGGAAGCCTTACCTCGCGCTTGATGGAAGCTGGCGTGCCTTCATCGTCCATTTTTTCTACGCTAGATGCAGCCCTTGAGTCTTGTGAAGATGCGCTTCTGGTGTCGGTGACAGGAGCGGCATGGCGGCCTGCCAAGGCACTCGACTTGAGAGAATGCTCGGTATTTCAAAGCTGTACCAACGGCGAACTTCAGATTTTAGAAAAGGATCTGGAGAAGCGAACCTTCAGCCCTGGCGAGTTCCTCATCCACACGGGAGAGAGCTCTGATGAGATGTTTGTTTTGACTGAAGGCAACGTCGAAGTGCAAATCACCGAAGAAGGCGGCTTGAAGCGCCGCGTCGATGTTTTGACAGCAGGCATGACGGCAGGGGAAATGGCTTTCCTCGATAACTCGCCACGATCTGCCGATGTGATGGCCCTGGATAAGGTCACCTGTTTGGTCGTCACTCGACCTTGGTTTACCTCACTGGCCGACACCTTGCCGCATCTGAAAATCAAGCTACTCATGTCTCTGATTCGAGAAGTCTCATCTCGCTTACGTCAGGCCAATGTGGAAATCACAGCTCTGCAGCGTAGCTAAAGCCCCATGAAGATCGACCCGAGGTTTCTTCACTTCATTGTTTGATGCTTGAAATCATCAAAGCTGCTTCAGCCGCCCTTTGCCAACCCTTGTTGCGGGCTGCTGGAAACTTCTCACTGAACATGGTGTATCCCCGCACATGCCTCGGCTGCGGTCTGCTGATCGAAGCCCAAAGTTCAGGGCAAGCGATGGAACTTTGGCTTTGCACCTATTGTCGCGCCCAGTTGAATCCTATCGAACCTCCGTTTTGCGACTGCTGTGGTGAACCATTTTCGGGAAAAATGGATTCGTCTTTTCTTTGTCCGAATTGCCAGGGGAGGCAATTAGCGTTCGATTACGCCATTTCAGCTTACAAGGCAGAAGGCCCTCTCCGCGAGCTCATCCACGGATTCAAGTATAACCGAGATTTGGCCCTTCGCGGTGTTTTGACAGATGCGATCGCTTTGGCTTTTCAGGAGCCTAGGCTGAAATCAGAAAATTTATCCGATTGGTTACTCGTGCCGGTGCCCTTGCATTGGTCTCGCCAGTTGTATCGAGGGTTCAACCAAAGCTGGGAACTCTGCAGACAGCTCTCCAAGCAAGCAGGCATCCCAGCAAAGGCACTTTTGAGACGATCTAGGCGCACGCCACGGCAGGTCAGACTGAGTCGCAATCAGCGGCTCGAAAACATGCGCGGCGTCTTTGCTCCCAGCCATGGCCATTGGCTCTCGCAACACATCAACCCACAGAAACACTGGCCCAACGTCTTGCTGATCGATGATGTCTTGACCACCGGCGCCACGGCCCATGAATGTGCGCGTGTTCTTCGCGCCCATTTTGGCGTGCAAAAAGTGGTGGTCATAACGGCAGCACGTGCCTAATCTGAGGGCTGAATCCGGCGCGCCGGAACTCATCTCTTCCTGGCTGAACGGGTGTTCAGCCCTCCAGTGGCCTGACTTTCTGGGGAATCGGGAGGCGTAGGTTCCGCGCAATGGCACAAAAGCTTTCACATGGGATTTTTCAAAAAACGTTCGATTGATGACCTGGGCGAGAAAAAGAAAGACATGCCCGAAGGATTATGGACCAAGTGCCCTTCGTGTGGTGAAAGCTTGTTCGAGCAGGCTTTGGCCAAAAATCTGCGAGTTTGCACTCACTGCGGTTACCACTTTACCATCAGCAGCGGGGAGCGACTGGCAAGCATGGTCGATGAGGGAACCTTTGTGGAGATGGATCTGCAGATCGATTCTGTCGATGCGCTCGGCTTTAAAGGTTACGTGGACAAAGTGCGCGCTTACCAGTCCAAAACAGGACTGAAAGAAGCCGTGGTAACAGGTCGTGCCGACATCGAATCCATCCCAGTCGTGCTTGCTGTGATGGATTTTCGTTTCCTTGGAGCCAGCATGGGCAGTGTAGTCGGAGAGAAAATCACGCGTGCCATCGAGACCGCCACTCGCGAACGCAAACCGGTCATTGTCTTTTCCGCCTCGGGCGGCGCCCGCATGCATGAAGGAATTTTGAGCCTCATGCAAATGGCCAAAACCAGTGGTGCTCTCGCACGCCATTCTGAGGCCAAATTGCCTTACATCTCAGTCTTGACTCACCCGACCACAGGCGGGGTCACGGCTAGCTTCGCAACTCTGGGGGATCTAATCATCGCTGAACCCAAGTGCATGATCGGGTTCGCAGGACCTCGCGTGGTCAAGGAAACCACTCACGCCGATTTGCCCCCCGGCTTTCAGACCGCAGAATTCATGATGCAGCACGGCCTTGTGGACATGATCGTCGAGCGCAAAGACATGCGCGCGAAATTAGCCGCCGTGCTGCGCTACGCAATGCGACTAGAAGTAGCATGAGCTAGGTGAGCCAGAATGTCCGTCTCTCAGCAGCCTGAGTACTTTTCAAAGCAGGTTCTTCGAACTCGGCGTTTTTTTATTGCTCCCCAACGCTCATCCCAACCGTCAACCTCCTCTGTGTCTTGGCAGCTCACCGCAGGAGGCTGCGAATGGTGCGCGCCAGATTTCATTATTGATCGACAAACCTTTCCCTACGCCGCTTTCGAGTTTGTGGCGCGAGGCACTGGCACCTTGTGCCTTGGGGGAAAGCGCCACGAGCTTTCCGCGGGCCATGCCTTTTTTTATTCACCTACCACTCCTCATGTGATCGAGTCTTCGTCCAATGATCCCTTGGTGAAGTACTTTTTTAATCTTTCCGGCACTAAAGCAGAAAAGCTTTTTTCAGACTTAGATCTTCCTTCGGGGACTCTTCTTCGTGTCTTGGATGCAGCACGCGTCACCATGCTGCTCGAAGAGGTGATCGATCACGCATTACGTTCCACTGCAACATCCATTCGCACGGCCATCCATGCGCTGCATTATGCCCTCTCCCTTTGTGCAGACTCAAGGCAGTTGCCGACGTTGAAGTACGAGCCTGGCTATTCCACCTACCTACGCTGTCGGGGCCATCTCCTCAGAAACTACCCCGTGATTCAGAGCATCGCTCAAGCGGCGACACACTGCCACATCACCGCTGCTTACATGACACGGTTATTCAAGCGCTACGACACGGAGACTCCTTTGGCTTGCCTCGTTCGATTAAAAATGAGCCAAGCCCTGATCAAGTTACGACAGCCTGAGATGCAAGTGAAAGCCGTAGCCGCCGAGTTAGGCTACCAATCATCCGCTCACTTCTCCAGGGCATTCAAAGCCTGGAGCGGCATGGCACCGCAAGAGGCTCGGCTTCAAAAGGACTGATTTTTGGATCTTAGCTTTTACCAGTCTTTCGTTCGATCACAGCCCAGGCGTTGTGATTGTGAATGGACTCGAAGTTCACCGCTTCCACTCGATACCATTTGATGAGTTTATGGCTTCCCGCCTTTAAGGCGATATTGCGCACCAGATCTTCCACAAAAACCGGATTATCGTAAGCACGCTCCGTGACGGCTTTTTCATCGGGGCGCTTGAGAACGCTAAACAGCTCGCAGCTCGCGCTCGATTCGACCAACTCCACTAAATCTTCGATCCAAATCGGCTGACGGAACCGCACCGACAAGCTAACGAGTCCTCTTTGGTTGTGCGCTCCACGCTCACTGATTGCTTTCGAGCAGGGGCAAAGCGTAGTCACAGGCACTTCAATCGTGACCACATAATCCATTTTGTCACCCTCTGCATTGACCTCAAAAACGACTCCATAATCAAGTAGGCCTTCCGCTTTAGTGACGGGAGCATATTTGGCGCGAAAATAAGGAAACCTCATTTCGACATAAGCCTTTTCGGCGTGCAGCTTCGCCATGAGTTCTTGAGGGATCGCCGCGATGCTAGCGACTGTTAATTCGCGTCCATGCGCATGCAAAACCTCCAAAAAGCGGCTCATGTGAGTGCCTTTGAAGTGATGTGGCAAATCAACGGCCATATTGACTGTCGCCACGGTGTGCTGAGTGCTTTGATCACGATCTCGGATGCGCAGGGGAAAACGCACATCTTTGACACCAACTCGGTCGATCGAAAGACGGCGCTCATCACGCTCGCTTTGGGTATCTTTCAGCTTGGACACGGCCATGAAATGTAAAGGTAATGAGGGATAAAAAATCCCGCTGAAGCTTTCGCCACAGCGGGAAAAATAACATCAAAGACGAAAACGAAAGCGCAGAACTCCGATCAAGGCAGAAGGTTCACCGCTCTCGCACGTTTAACTTCGGTGGAAACTTTGCGGTGAAGCCAAGCTGGAAGTCCTGTCACGCGGCGTGGCTGAAGTTTTCCTGTTTCCGTCAAGAAACGCTGAAGAATATCAGGATTGCTGTAAGTAAGCTTCTCAAGCGGGATGTCCGCACGACGCCGTGGCATACGGCGATTGTTTTTGCGAAGGGAGATGAGCCTCTCGGTAGTCTTGGGTTGCATGGTATCTTAAGATCAGTAGTGCCTGAGAATCAGCGAATCTCGCGGTGCAGTGTGCGGCGCTTGAGGAAGGGATTGAACTTCACTTTCTCCAGACGGCCAGGAGTCTGAGGACTCTTTTTGTTGCGTGTGCTCACATAGCGAGATGTGGGCTTGCCTTCGGCTTTGGCCTCAGTGCATTCAAGGATGATAATTTCTCTCGGCATAAAAAACGGGGCGTGAGGCTAGGTTATTCTTTCCCGAAGTCAAGGGACTCATTTGCAGCCTGCTTTGATTTCGACGAGCTTGAGCTTTCGGTGGCATCATCATCATCGTCATCGTCGTCAGCATCAGCGGATTCATCGAGACCGAAAAGTGAGCGAACGGGACGAGTCCAGCGCCCCCCGCGTTGTTCACTTTCGATTCGCGCTTGGCTGGTGACGGTGAAACGAGTGAAAGGCAACGCCTCCAAGCGCTCCTCAGGGATGAGATCTCCAGACATTTCACAAATGCCGTAAGTCCCCTGCTCGATACGCTTCAGCGCTTCATTGATTTCGTAAATGGCGTCCTGTTCCTTAGCGAGCAGACTTAACGCGAAATCGCGATCATAAGCATCACTGCCAGCATCAGCTTGATGCATTCCGAAGGCGGATTCATTGCTATCAGAATTACGCAGATTCTCATTGGTTACGCCTTCTGCCGCACTCAGGTAAACATCTCGCAGCTCGATGAGGCGCTGCTTTTGCTTCTTGAGAAAAGCGGCAGGAAGAACTGGCTTCTTGGGTGGGCTATCCAACGTGATTCCATCTTCGAGGGCACTAGGGGCTCGACGGTTCACGAAGGGCACTTTGACATTAGCCACTGGGGCTTTCTTCACCGGTGCAGAGGTCTTTTCGGGCTTCGTTGCCGCAGGCTTGACTACCTCAGGTTTCGCTGCTGCGGGCTTGGCTGCCGCCGGTTTCGCTGCTGCGGGCTTGGCTGCCGCCGGTTTTGCTGCTGCGGGCTTGGCTGCCGCCGATTTCGGTGCTGCGGGCTTGGCTGCCGCCGATTTCGGTGCTGCGGGCTTGGCTGCCACCGGTTTCGCTGCTGCGGACTTGGCTGCCACCGGTTTCGCTGCTGCGGACTTGGCTGCCGCCGGTTTCGCTGCTGCGGGCTTGGCTGCGACTTTTGAAGCAATCGCTTTCGTTTTGGCAGGAGCCGCTGGCGCTGGTTGGGCCTTGGCTGATTTTTTCGCAACAGGCACCGCTTTCTTGGCAGGAGTTTTCACCACCTTCACGGGAGCGGGTTTGGATTTGGCTGCGGGCTTAGCCTTCACGGTGGGCTTAGCTGCTTTTGCCACCGATTTGGTTGCAGTTTTAGCTGGAGCCTTTTTGACAGGCTTGGGTGGAGCCTTGGAGGCAGGTTTCTTTTTCGAGGGCATGGCTCGGGGTGGCGCAGGTTAGCAGTGACTTAGCGTAAAAGGATTTTTCTCCGCAAGAATGCGAAGGGGCGCGATTTTGGCTTGGTTCAAAAGGATGGCAAACGGAAATCCATGGGACTGCTCGGGCATTTGTAAGTGAATTTTGCTGTTGAACGCTCCCACCCCACTGCTGGTATGTGTGTATCCAGCACGCAAGTTTTATTATCGGTCCATCCCTTGCGGGAAACATCGCGACCAAGAGCAAGGTCGTTCATTTCGACGGAAGACGACTGAAGAAGCCATATTGAGGACTGAAAATGTAGGCGAGCAGGAAGAGTCCACCTAAAACCAGAATAATCGTAGAGCTGACGGACCAGCCGAGTGGATAACTGAGAAAAAAGGCGGCCACTGAGCCAAGGCCTCCAATGATCCCACCTCCCCAAAAAAGCATGCGGGTATTGTTGGTTAGCAAATAAACAGTCGCCGCGGGAGCTACCATAAGACCGACACTCAGGATACAACCAACTGCTTGCAGCGATGAAATCAGAACCAAAATGGTGATGGCAAAAGTCGCATAGTTTAAGAAGCGAACGGGAACACCCAGGCTAGCGGCGATGTTTGGCTCAAATAAATAAATAAGCAAAGGGCGCTGCAGAGCCGTCAATCCAAGCACCGCGATTGCGCTAATGGCAAAAGCAATCCAGAGGTCACTATCCGCCATGCCGACGATGCTTCCAAAGAGCCACTCATCGAGCTTTTGGCGAACATTCAACTGGGTCAAAATTAGATAACCACCGGCAAAAGCTGTGGTGTAGAGAATACCCATGGAGGTATCTTGATCGAGCCGCGAAGTGCGTGACAAAAAAATCGACCCCAGGCCGACCAGTAGAGCCGCAAAAACTGCACCAGCTAGGGCGCTCCACTGGGTAAGCCCCACTAGCAAAACCGCAAGAGCGATGCCGGGCAGAAGTGCATGCGATAAAGTGCCGATCTTGAGCGCACTTTTGCGCAACACCACAAAGGCACTGACAAACCCATTGGCGAATCCGATCATCAAACAGGCCAACAAGGCGCGTCGAGCGATTGGCTCTGCCAGGAAGTCAGCGAGAGATGGTAAATCGTTGGAAATCATAATTTAAAACATCAAAACGACGAGGACCGTAAATCCAGAGACTTAGCCAGGGCGAGAAGATCACTCTCTGGACGCTTGACATGCCAGGAGCAAAACCCTGCTGCGTTTGCCCCCATCACATCAGCCTCAGCTTCATCGCCTACATGGAGGCAGGCAGAAGGTGGCACCCCAGCCATCTTCGCTGCTGCCAAAAAAATACCTTGGTGAGGCTTCGCATAACCGGCTTGGCTCGAACTGATCACCCCCTCGAAATAATCTGCAATCTGCAGAGCTTTCAAAAGAGTCAGTAGTCTGTCATCGAAATTCGAAAGAACGAATAGACGGAAACGCTTCAGCTGGTTCAGCGCGGGCAACGTGTCGGGGTAAAGAAACCACGCATCAGCCGTCTCGTAGTGTTGGTAAAGTCTCTCAAAAAGAGGATCAAACACATCCGCAGGCACAGGCCGTCCACAAGCCCTCTCAAAGGTCTGATTGACCAGAGTCATCCACCATCCTTTTTCTGCGTCGATAGGCGGCACACCTTCGTTTTGCGGTTGTGGATTGGCTTTCCATGCGCGGCGAAAGGCTGTGTTCAAAGCCTCCGATTCTGCATGAATGCCGTGCTGCGCGGCAAAACGGGCATAGGTTTGCCCCACGGGTTCAGAAAGGCCCATCAGCGTGCCTGCGGCATCCCAAAAAATGGCTTTCAGATTTTCGGCGGGAGTGGAAACAGTCATGGGATCTGAGACTTGGGATGTTCCGAGCTCCCGTAGGCCAGCTCCACCTTGGACGGAGTGAAGGCCTCCTCGACCGGGCCAAAAGCCACTTGGCTCTTTTTGATCAAAAGAACGTCGTCATAGTAACCCTTCACGGTTTGGAGATCGTGGTGACTGGCGATTAGCAGCCTGCCTTCCGCCGTCAATTCTCTGAAAAGGCGGCTTAGATTGTCCTGAGCCGGTTTATCCAGCCCTGTGAAGGGCTCATCTAGCAAAAGAACATGAGCCTCCTGCGCGAGAGCGCGGGCAATGAATGCGCGCTGCTGCTGTCCCCCGGAAAGGGCACTGATCTGGCGCTCTTGCAAATCGGTCAATTCCATCGCGTCTAGAGCTCGTTCAACGATCTCCGCATCGTGCCGCGAATAAGCACGCCACCAACCTAGATTCGGGTATCGCCCCATTTCAACAAGTCCCCTCACCGTGATGGGAAACTGCCAATCGACCTCACCTCGCTGGGGTAGATAAGCGATCTCATGGCTACTTTTCGCTAAAGGACTGTCTCGCCAGCGCAAGCTACCACTTTTCAAAGGAAGCAAACCAGCCAAAGCCTTCAACAACGTGCTTTTGCCTGCACCATTGGGACCGATGAGGGCGATGCTACGACCACATGAAGCACGGAAGGAAATATCATCCAAGGCCAAAACCTCACGATAACTCACTCGCAAATGACTAACCTCCAGCTGGTGCTGGTGTTCATGGTGGCATCCAGCCCCCCAGCAAACGTGATCTTTTGAATTCGAGGTAGGCATCACCAAATAAATGTCAGGATTTCGCTCAAATCAGCACCGCGAGACCAAACCGTCTCTCGGCGAGCCTCACGACCATCGGGTTCGATTTCGACCGTCAAGGCAGTGTCAGGTGTATTCTCTGGCCAAATGGCTTCAAGACTCAATTCATTGCCTTCTTGCCGAATCAGGAGCTGCGACTCGACCTCAAGAGGGGACGCTGATAGATCGGGCTGAATCAGCAGCTCCCTCGCGGCGTCTTTTAAGCTGATTTTCAGCGGTTTGTGCGCGTAGCGAACCCTTACTAGAACAGCCGTCTTTTGACCTTCGGCCGAAGGGCTGGATGAAGCACTCGGAACCTCATCAGGGGAATCGTTTTTGGATTGCGCAGACCGTTCATCCCCGCCGTGAGTCGAGACAGCCTGACCCGTCAACTGCACCAAGGGGATGGCCAAAAGGCCAAAGAGCAAGCCAAGCAGGAAAATCTGGATGGGAGGAAAACCGCGCATTTTGCAACAACTCGGGGAGACTGAGATCAACGTCAACTCTTCGCAAAGCACGCAGGTGGGGTGACTCGCCAAGCCACAACGCACTTCCGGACAAAAACCGTCCAACACAGCTGACGAACATCAAAAATGCATCCGAGCAGAAATATTCTTGCCTTGTTCCGCTGAATTCCGATTTATCGCAGCCGTTCCAGATTGCCCCCATGAGCCAGCCTTCCCCAGATCAGCCAGTACCGCCCACGAACCCTGAACAGGTTCCTCTCCATCCTGGAGCGACTCAGCCGATCGGCTATCCACCGGGTTACGTCATGCCACCTGGGTATCCTCAGCCCATGGGTTACCCACCCGGCTATCCCATGCAGCCCGGCATGATGCCTCCAGGCTATCCCCAACCCATGGGTTACCCGCCCGGCTATCCCATGCAGCCCGGCATGATGCCCCCGGGCTATCCCCAGCCCATGGGCTACCCGCCCGGCTATCCCATGCAGCCCGGCATGACGCCTCCGCCACCGACAGGTGCCCCAGCCCACGAGACGCCTGCCCCCGCCACACCAGCCTCCCCGGCCAATGGGCTTCCGCCCCCCGCCCCAGACGCACCCGCCGCTCTGCCTGCCATGCCCACCATGGCTCAAACCGAAGGTGCCGCGGTTGAGGTCGTGGAGGAAGGTCAGGTCTATCATCCCCCTGCCCTGCATCATTTCGAGGCCAAGAAGGTCAACCCCCTCGTGCA
>CANNQP010000041.1 GCA_947507875.1 Verrucomicrobiaceae bacterium
CACCACAGCGCTGCCATGCTTGATCTTCATGAATGGCCGCCCCCGTTTCCGAGCACCTTCCTCGCTTGTCCTAATTTTGTCCTGCATACCGCCGGGTGAGGTGTCAACCTCCGGCAATATGCCCTCTATAACCCCTT
Organism: Verrucomicrobiaceae bacterium; assembly: GCA_947507875.1. Lineage (GTDB taxonomy): Bacteria > Verrucomicrobiota > Verrucomicrobiia > Verrucomicrobiales > Verrucomicrobiaceae > Prosthecobacter. The sequence continues at coordinate 138 of CANNQP010000041.1, forward strand.
GATTATGTGAGCCTTGAGAGGCATTCCCTTCGCGAAATGAAGGCTCTATTGTATATGATTGCCAATCATCTGGACGCCGCAGGGCCATCTCGTGCTTGGGCCCCCAGAGATCCGCCGCTTCGGCGGCCAAGACCACCATCAGATGGTTGAGATGCAACCTTCAGGCCAGGCGTAGCTTCCAGGCTTCACCCTGAGCATCGGTCCCCCTGGAGGTTGCAGGGTTCCCACGCCCACGTGACCCTCCGGAATCACCGCGAGGTGGGTCCAACCCATGCGGCGAATGAGTGCCATGGCGGTGGCACCGCCTTCCATGGCGATGCACAAGCCCACGTTTGGCTGAAGGAGAGGCTGCGCTTTATCGATGAGCTGATGCATCAGGCTAGCTGCATCGGGCCGCTTCGGCCCGCCGATGGCCAGCATGAGTTTGTGGGTTTCTAGCCAGATCGTGGGAGGGATGGCGTCGTCGAGCGTTTTGACCGTGAAGCCCAAGCTTTCCATTTGCGCAGCACGTCCGATTTCCCAAGCCGCGAGGCTGCCGCAGAGCAGCAAAAGACGTTCGGGATGAGTTGAGGGAGGCTGAGGAAAAGCGCGCAGGCAGGGCAGGTGGTGCTTGAGCTGAGCGGTGAAAAAGTCTGCCGCTCCTGCGGCAAGCGTGGAATCCGCAAGCGAAACATCAAGGTCTTTGGCTACAGTGGCATCGCAGGTGCGCAGGCGTGTGCTTCCGCCCAAGAGCAGACGGACTTCGGATGAGTGGCGTGGATGATCGGGATCTTGGGCAAAGATCGTTTCATGCAGAGGCACGCCTTGGATGAAGTACTGCCCGAGCTGGATGATCCGCGCTTTCGAGGGATTGGCGGGAATGAGCAGGCAGTCAGCGTGACCGGTCACGTCCAGCACGGCTTCGATCTCAGCGCGCACATGACCGCGCAGGACGGAGTCTGTCTTTTTGTAGATCCAGCTGGGTCGGGCAGCGTGAATCTCACGCGTCACCGTTTTGAGGATCGCGATGGCCTCAGCCTCCGTTCGCCAGCGTGTGTCGGTGTCCACTGCGATGACATCGGCGGTGGAGTCTGGATCGAAGCGGGTGTGAACCTCTGCCTTGAGCCCGCAATCTGCCGCGATGCCGGCGAGCTCAGCCGCGCCGGAAAAGTCATCGGCGAGGACGACGATCATGGCTCGCCGATTTGTTTTGCGATCGGAGCGGATCCTTGGCTGAGTTTCGCGGCGAGTCGCACGGCTTCCAGGAGGCTGCTGTGGGTGGCTTTGCGCTGCCAGGCGATGTCACAGGCAGTGCCATGATCCACACTGGTGCGGATGATTGGCAACCCAAGTGTAGTGTTCACGGCAGTATCAAACGCCAGGGCCTTGAGGGGGATGTGACCCTGGTCGTGATACATGCAAATCATCGCGTCGGTACTACGCCGTTTGTTGGGCAAAAAGGCGGTGTCCGGGGGTAGCGGTCCTTCCACCGTGATGCCCTTGGACCGTGCTGCCTCAATGGCCGGTTGGATGATGCGCTCTTCCTCACGGTTGCCGAACAGGCCATGCTCTCCGGCATGTGGATTTAGTCCGAGCACGGCGAGTTTCGGCTTGGTGCCGCGAATGCGCTGCATGGCTTCAGCCGTGAGTTCGATGACATCCACGATGCGCTCTACGGTCAGCAGGTTAGGCACCTCATGATAGCCGACATGTACCGTCACAAAGCTGGCCCGCACTTCCTCACTGTATTGAAACATGCAGGCGCGCTTGGCTCCGGTCTTATCGGCGAAGATTTCCGTGTGGCCAGGGTAGTGGATGCCCGCCGCACGTAGGGCCTCTTTGTTCAGCGGAGCGGTGGCCACAGCGGCGACTTGGTGCGCCATCGCGGCTTCGATGCTCTTTTCGACGTAGCGATAGCCGGCCGCGCCCGTTTTGGCACTGACCACGCCCGGTTCGAAGCCCGCGGCATCAAACCCGAACACATCCAGCACGCAGGGCTCATCGATCTTGGCACAGGCTTCTGTCCATTCGATCTCACTCAGAATGCGACGCGGTGGCTCCAAACCGGTCTGCCTCGCGCAGCGCGCTAGCGTGCGCGCATCACCAAAGATCACCGGGATGGCAAACTCACGCACCGATGGGTCCGCAAGCAATTGCAGGCAGACTTCAGGGCCAACCCCTGCGGGGTCTCCCATCGTGACAGCGATTAAAGGCAGAGTCATGGATGCAAAGATGCAGGATTGGCGGGGTTCAGCGGATTCGTCAATGCCACGCCTAGCGCTCGTGTGGTTAAGGTGGAACGAGTCGTGTCTCGGTAAATGACCTTATTCGTTCTTAGTTTTCCTCAACGATTGCTTGCGAATTTATTCGGTGTTTTGATAGTCCATTTGCATGATTGCCCGAACTTACTCAGCCACTCTCGTCGGTGTTGATGCTCTGGAGGTTGAGATCGAGTCCCATGATGGTGGCGGCACCCCGAAAATGTTCATCGTTGGCCTGCCGGATACCTCTGTCAAAGAAAGCCGAGAACGGGTGACGGCAGCGATTTCCTTCAGCGGGTTCGCCATGAATGACGGAACCACGACGGTGAATTTGGCTCCGGCCGATCTGAAAAAGGAAGGCCCCGGGTTTGATCTGCCCATTGCCATCTCGCTCATTGCCCATCGAGTGAAGATTCCTATCCCGGCCCTGGCTGAGACCGCCATGATCGGTGAGCTGGCGCTGAATGGAGAGCTCAGGCCTGTGCGTGGTCTGCTGGCGGTGGCCCTGGAGGCTCGGCGAAAAGGGCGCAAACGGCTCATTGTGCCACGGCGTGCTGCGGCAGAGGCCAGCGTGGTGGGTGGCATTGAGATCATTGGCGCTCAGACCTTGCGGGAGGTGGTGGACTTCTTGAAAGGGGATCTTGATCTTTTGGCTGAGCCGTGTCGTGCAGCAGAGTTCTTCGCCGCGTCTGCTCACTACGACATCGATTTTGCCGATGTGAAAGGCCAGAGCCAAGCCCGGCGTGCCATCGAGGTCGCTGTGGCTGGTGGGCATAATTTGCTGATGGTCGGGCCGCCAGGCACGGGCAAAAGCATGATTGCCAAGCGCATCCCGACCATCATGCCAAAGATGAGCGAGGCTGAGGCGATCGAGACGACGAAGATTCATAGCGCGAGTGGTCTGCTGAGCGAGTCCTGCGCCTTTGTCGCGACGCGCCCCTTTCGCTCGCCCCATCACACGATCAGCGATGCGGGCCTGCTTGGGGGTGGGTCCAATCCGGGCCCGGGTGAGATCTCGCTAGCTCACCACGGGGTGCTTTTTCTGGACGAGCTGCCTGAGTTCCGCCGCAGCACGCTGGAGGTGATGCGGCAACCGCTGGAGGATGGGCGTGTTACCATCTCGCGCGCGGCTGGCACGGTGACCTTTCCCGCCGCGGCTTTGCTCGTGGCGGCCATGAACCCCTGCCAGTGCGGGTTTTACGGGGATTCCAAGCGTGCGTGCCGCTGCTCCAGTGCCATGATCCAGCGGTATCGGCAGCGCATCAGTGGGCCGCTTTTGGATCGCATCGACCTGCACGTGGAGGTGCCGCTGGTGGATTACAAGGCTCTGGCTGAGGCGGAGCCTGGCGAAAGCTCGGACACGATTCGCAGCAGGGTGGAGGCAGCTCGCCAAGTCCAGGCGGAGCGCTTCACAGGCCAAAAAAACGTCCATACCAACAGCGCCATGACGCCCAGGCTGATCAAAAAACACTGCGCGCTGGATGCCGAGTGCGCGGGCCTGCTCGAGCACGCCATGACCGAGATGAACTTCAGTGCCCGCGCCCATGATCGTATTTTGAAAGTGGCTCGCACGCTCTCCGATTTGAAGGGGCTGGAGCGCATCGACCCCAACAGTATCTTGGAGGCCATTGGCTACCGAACGCTGGACCGCAACCTCTGGACCTAGCCCACAACGCATGGAAAAAGGCGAACATGTAGATGCCATTGCGGCGTTTGTGCCTATGGTAAACCTTTTGTCCCCCTTGCATGAGTCATCCCGAGAAAGCCCGCCGCGTCATCCGCTTGGAGATTGAGGAATTGGAACGCCTGCATGGCAGGATCGGAGATGCTTTTTCCCAGGCGGTCGAGTTACTGCTGGCCTGCCAAGCTCGGGCAGGAAAAATCGTGGTCTGTGGGGTCGGCAAGAGTGGCAACATCGGCCGCAAAATCGCCGCCACGCTGAACAGCACCGGCGCGCCGGCGGTGTGCCTGGATGTGGGAGATGCTCTGCATGGTGACTTGGGTGTGGTCCATGCTGGTGATCTCGCCCTGATGCTGAGCCAGAGTGGCGAGACGGCTGAACTGTTGGACCTTTTGCCCCACATGAAGCGGCTGGGCCTGCCCATCATCGCCCTGACGGGGGGCACGGCGTCCACCCTGGCCAGCCATGCTGACTGCGTGCTCGACACTCAGGTCAGCCAGGAGGCCTGCCCGCTGAACCTTGCCCCCACGTCCAGCACCACCGTCATGCTCGTGCTGGGAGATGCGCTGGCCATGGTCCTGCTGGAGGCGCGCGGTTTTCAGGCCGAGGACTTCGCACGCCTGCACCCCGGGGGTTCCCTCGGGCGTGCCCTGCTCACCCGTGTTTCGGATGTGATGCGCACCGGCAGTCAGTTGGCTCTTGTGACCCCCGAGAGCAGCATCAGCTCCGCCCTACGTGCCATGACGGCTGCGCGCTCAGGAGCCGCGATCGTGACTGCGCCCGATGGTACCCTCGCGGGGGTCTTTACCCATGGCGATTTCGTGCGCGCTTTCCAGCACAGTCAGGACATCGCCGCCCGCTCCGTGGCCGATTTCATGACCCGGAATCCCGTCACCATCCAGGCGGACCGCCTCGCGGCTGAGGTCTTGTCCACGTTGGAAAAAACGCGCATCGATGACCTCGTCGTCTTGGATGAGCAGCAGCGCCCCGTCGGCATGATCGACACACAGGACCTCACGCGGTTGCGGCTTGTCTAGCCAGGGCTTGAGAAACGACCTCGCCTCGTGTAGCAGCAGCGGTTATGGAAACATCCTCCACCCCCCCTTGGGAGGCGCAAAAAAAAACCAGCTCTCGTGGCTTCCTGCGCAAGCTTTTGTTTTGGGGGCTAGGCCTGGGGGCACTCGGGCTCGTGTTGGCGGGCCTGCGGCCCAAGCCGATTCCCGTCGAGACGGCGACCGTGACCCGTGGAGCCTTGACCGTGCATGTTGTGGAAGAGGGCAAGACCCGCATCCGCAATCGCTACATCGTGGCCTCGCCGGTGGCGGGAAGCATGAAGCGTATCTCCCTGAAGCCTGGAGATATCGTGAAGGCAGGAGAAACCCTGCTGACCGTCCTTGAGCCCGCCCTGTCCCCTCTGCTGGATGCCCGGTCTCAAGCTCAGGCCGAGGCCCGCGTGCAAGGCGCCAACGCTGCCCGCCAGCGCGCGGAGCAAAGTCTGGCGATGACCCGCACGGCAGCGAAGTTCGCCCAAGCGAATTGGCAGCGGGTGCAAAAGACTGCCGAGGCTGGCAGCATCTCCGTCAGCGATCGTGATATGATCGAGCGTGAAGCCGAAATGCGCGATCGTGAAGTGCGAGCGGGCGAATTTGCTCTGAAGATCGCCGATCACGAACTCGCCCAGGCCCAAGCCGCGCTCCAGAGTCTAACCCAACCCGTTGGCAAATCCGATCTCGTCGAGGTGCGTGCTCCGGTGAGTGGCCGCGTGCTGAAGGTTCAGCAAGAAAGCGCCATGACCATCGCCGCCGGCACACCACTGCTGGAAATCGGCGATCTAGCCGATCTCGAAATCGAGGCTGAGATCCTCTCGCGCGATGCCGTGGGCATTCGCGAAGGAGCGGAAGTCCTGATCGAGCAATGGGGGGGAGAGGAAGTGCTCAAAGCCCGTGTGCGTCGTGTCGAGCCCGCCGCTTTCACCAAAGTATCCGCCCTGGGAGTCGAAGAGCAGCGTGTCATCGTGCTCTGTGATTTGGAGAAAACACCCGCCACGGTCGTGCTCGGCGACCGCTTCCGCGTCGAGGTGCGCATCGCCGTCTGGCATGAGTCCGATGTCCTACTTGTGGCAGGAGGTGCTCTTTTTCGCGAAGGTGGTGAGTGGCTGACCTACCTCTACAACAACGGCAAAGCCCGCAAAGCCCAAGTTCAAATCGGCCGCAGCGATGGCAAGCTCAGCCAAGTCCTCGCCGGTCTCCAACCCGGTGATGAAGTCCTCATGCACCCTCCCGATACCGTCAAAGACGGCATCGAAGTGGCCCGCCGTGTGGTGGAATGATTTTTTAAAGGTGAGCTTTCCATCAGAGACTTGCCTCATGTCAGCAAGGTGACTCCTCTCTCGTATCGTGGTGCGGATTCGTCCGGGGCTTGACCAAGAGCCTGGAGAAAGGCATGGGTCGCGCCCCTCCGATCATGGCCACTTTCCGCACCGTCAAAGGCTTCCGCGACTTCTTTCCTGAAGATTGCGCGCTCCGTAACTACATCTTCGACACTTGGCGCCAAGTGGCCCGCCGCTATGGCTTTGTGGAGTATGAAGGCCCACTGGTGGAATCGACGGACCTTTACAAAAAGAAGAGTGGCGATGAAATCACGGCTCAACTGTTCTGCTTCGAGGACAAGGGTGGGCGTGACATTTCGCTGCGTCCCGAGGTGACTCCTTCTCTCGCTCGCATGGCCACAGCCCGCCATCGAGACTACAAGAAGCCCATGAAGTGGTTTCAAATCGGACCATGCTTCCGCTATGAAGAACCGCAGGAGGGTAGGTCTCGTGAATTCATACAGTTCAATGCAGACATCTTGGGAGATGCCAGTCAGGGCAGCGATGCAGAATTGGTGGCGCTCGCCGTGGACGTGATGTTGGCCTTTGGCATCCAGTCTGAGGATTTTGTCATTCGTCTGAGCAATCGCCAAGTGTGGACGCATTACCTTGAAGACAGAAAAGTGCCCCAGGAGCACTGGACGGCCTTCTTGGCCATCATTGATAAGATCGAACGCGCCAAACCGGAAGACACAGCCGAGAAGCTGGGCAAAATCGGGCTCACTCTCGAAGATGTGCGGAGCTTCATGGCGAGCGTGGATGGCAATCATCCAATCTTTGCAGCGTTGCGTGCGGATCTCGAAGCGCGCGGTCTCTGGCGATACGTGCGCATTGATGCGACCATTGTGCGTGGCTTGGCCTACTACACAGGGATGGTTTTCGAGGTGTTTGACCTGAAGCACGGACTGCGGGCCGTGGCTGGTGGTGGTCGGTATGACAAGCTCTGCGCCCTGATCAGCGATAGCAGTGTGGACATGCCGAGTGCAGGCTTTGCCATGGGCGATGTGGTGCTGGGCATTCTTCTATCGAAGACTCCTGGCGCTCAAGTGGGCATCACCGATTACCTCAACACCCAAATGGGCGTTGAGGCCTATGTCGTCGTGGCAGATGAGGCACAGCGAGCTCCAGCGCTTGCAGCCGTGCAGGCTCTGCGGGCTGCTGGGGTGCGGGTGGACTTCAGCCTGAATGCGCAAAAAGTCGGCAAGCAGTTTCAGGCCGCTGAGAACCTAAAGGCTCGTTTTGCTCTGGTCTATGGTGCCGAGTATCCCCAGGTGCAGATGAAGAATCTTGTCAGCCGAGAGCAACAGCTCTTGCCAGCCGAGCAAATCATTCATGCTGTCACCGAAGCTTTGAAGCTACCGGTGACAGGTCCTCTGATTGCCTGATTTGTTCAGTGGCGGGGGAGGCAAAGGCCATCAGGCCTCCTTGCGCTTCAGTTGGGGGAAGAGCACGACATCGCGGATGCTTTCCGCTCCAGTGAGCATCATGATCAAGCGGTCAATGCCGATGCCAATGCCGCCTGCGGGTGGCATGCCGTGTTCGAGAGCCAGCAGGAATTCTTCGTCGATCTTTTGGGTCTCCTCCCCGGCTTGATGCTCCAAGCGCTCGCGCTGCACGATGGGGTCGTTCAGCTCGGAGTAACCCGGGCTGATCTCCTGCCCATTGATGATCAGCTCGTAAACATCCACCACGCTGTCATCCGCTACATTTTGTTTGGCCAGAGGCACTAGTTCCTTGGGCACATGCGTGACAAAGGTGGGATTGAAGCTCTTTTCCTCCACCAGCTTCTCAAATGCCTTCTGATCCAGTTCGTGGTGTTCGTCTCCCGCATGGATTTCATGAACACCCAGGCTTTGCGCACGCTCGACTTTGGCCTCTTTGCTCAAGGTGAACCAATCCTCACCGGCTGCCGCTTTCACCAGTTCACGGTAGGGGGCGCGCTTCCAGGGGCGAGTGAGGTCGATGGTTTTGGCGACGTTGCCTTCTTCATCTTTGTGTTGGATGACCAGCCCGCCGCAGAACTTCTCTGCCAAGTGGCAGATCATGCCCTCCACGAGATCGGCCATCTGCTCAAAGTCAGCATAAGCCCAGTAGGCCTCCAGCATGGTGAACTCAGGGTTGTGGCGGCGGCTCAGGCCTTCGTTGCGGAAGTTTCGGTTCAGCTCGAACACGCGGTTGAACCCGCCGACAAGCAATCGCTTCAGGTAAAGCTCAGGCGCGATGCGCAGGTACATCTTTTGGTCCAGCGCATTGAAGTGGGTCTCGAACGGACGTGCCGCAGCACCGCCGGGCACGTCTTGCATCATCGGAGTTTCTACTTCCAAGAAGGCGCGTTCGTGCAGGTAGCGACGGATCTCGGCGATCATCTGGCTGCGAATCACGAACAGCTCGCGGCTGCGATCGTTGGAGATGAGGTCGAGGTAGCGCTGACGATACTTGATCTCTTTGTCCGTCACTCCATGCCATTTGTCAGGCAGGGGGCGCAGAGCTTTTGAGAGTGGAGTGAGTTCCTTCACATGGATGGAACGCTCGCCTTTTTTGGTCACAAACGTCTGTCCAACGACGCCGACAAAGTCGCCGATGTCCATCAGGTCATTGAAGAGAGCATAACCTTCATCGCCGACATCACTCTTGCTGAGGTAGCACTGGATGCGCCCCGAAATGTCGCCTACGTCAAAGAAGGTCGCCTTGCCCATGACGCGACGGGAAAGGACGCGGCCAGCCACACAAACGTCGATGCCCTCCGTGAACTCAGCTTTCAGCGCACCCGGATCATGGGAGACTTCAAATTTGCCACCATAGGCTTTGACGCCGCGTTTCTGCAGCTCATCCAGTTTATGGCGGCGGACTTGCAGAAGCTCAGATTCAGAGAGTTCGGGGGCGGGGGTTTGTGGTTGCATGGCAGGGAGTCCAGGATGCTGGGGGCGCTGCTTTTAGCCGGAAGCCGCGCTTTTGCCACTGAAACGTCGTCCGATCGTGGGTCTGACTCTCACTTATCGTGGGTTAGGCGGCTGGCCCAATGGTTCAGAATCGTCCGTTCGGCATGCTCTTCGATGGGAAAAGATGAATCCACCTGCGTGTGCCATCCGCATATCCCCCGGATTCTCATGCTCAACGTCAACGACCTCCTTGCCAAAGACCTCCTGCCGGATGCGGTGATCCGCTTTGGCATTCGTCAGCGCCTTGCTGCCACGCTGAAACGTCACCGCGCGCCGGATGGGGAATCCCGTCACGCAGCGCTTATGCGTCACATCGAAGGGCTAAAGGTCTCGCCTATTGCCATCGCTACGGATGAGGCCAACGAACAGCATTACGAGGTGCCAACACGCTTTTATCAGCTCTGCTTGGGCAAGCATCTCAAGTACAGCAGTGGCTACTGGCCTGAGCTGAACACGGGATTCGATGAATCCGAGGCCATCATGCTGCGCATGACCTGCGAGCGCGCTGAGCTCGCGGATGGACACCACATCCTGGAACTGGGCTGTGGCTGGGGATCCCTTTCGCTCTGGATGGCAGAGCATTACCCCCATGCCAAGATCACCAGCGTGTCGAACTCGCGCACGCAAAAGCTGCACATCGATGCTGAGGCTGAGCGTCGTGGTTTGAAGAATCTGACAGTGGTGACGGCCAACATGATCCAGTTTCAGGGCGTCGGCGATGGCATCTTCGACCGCTGTGTCTCGGTGGAGATGTTCGAGCACATGAAAAACTATCAAAAGCTGCTGCACCGCGTTTCCAATTGGCTGAAGCCGGGCGGTAAGCTTTTTGTTCATATCTTCACGCATCACGACATGGCCTATCACTTCGAAGTGCAGGGAGAGAATGATTGGATGGCAAAGTATTTCTTCACGGGCGGTCAAATGCCGAGTGATGACTTGCTGCTCTACTTCCAGGATGATCTCCGCATCGAACAGCACTGGCGCGTGAGTGGCATGCATTACAGCCGCACGTCCGAGGCATGGCTCTCCCGCATGGATGAGAACAAGGCGGAGATCATGCCGCTGTTTCGGGACACCTACGGTGAACATCAAGCGGTCAAGTGGTGGGCCTATTGGCGCATCTTCTACATGGCCTGCGCAGAGCTATGGGGTTATGCAAACGGTGAGGAATGGATCGTTTCCCACTACCGCTTTGTGAAACCCATCGAATGATTTGCCATGAAACCTCTGCTCACCTTCTTTCTTGGATGGATGTGCCTCACTGCTGCGTTAGCTCAGGATGTCGCTACCCTGATTCGCCAGGGAAATGAGCAGGACGAGAGACAGCAGCCAGACCAAGCTCTGCGCTTTTATTTGCCTGCGGAAAAGCTAGAGCCCGAGAATGTGGAACTCCTGGTGCGCATCACACGGCAGTACATTCGCCGCATGAACAGCCTCGGTTCGAAGGCGCAAAAGCTGGAGTCAGCACGCACTGCGTTAGCGTATGCAGAGCGTGCGGCAGAGGCAGACCCTCGCAACAGCGACGCGCACCTGAGCATCGCGATTTGCCATGGGCGATTGGCCCAGCTCCAGGGAGCTCGTGAAAAAGTGGAGGCTGCTCGACGCATCAAGGCCTCAGCGGAAAAGGCAGCCTCTCTAGACCCTAACAGCGATTACGCCTGGCACATCCTTGGGCGCTGGCATCAGGGAATGGCCGGAGCCAATAGCCTGCTGCTGGGATTAGCCAAAATGGTTTACGGAGACATTCCGCCCGCCTCGAATGAGCAAGCCGTTATCTTTTTTCAGAAAGCCATGGCTCTTCGCCCCGATCGCCTGATTCATATGGTCGAACTCGGTCGCACCTACGCCCAGATGGGCCGCCATGAAGAAGCACGTCGATGGTTGGAAAAAGGACTCACAATGCCCAATCGAGATTTTGATGATGCAGAGACGAAAGCGCGGGCACGAGTCGCTCTACAAAAGTTGTGATTCAGCGATTGTCCGATTTTCCCTAAAGCTTGTCTGATGATGAGAAGAGGAAGCTGCGTAAGTTTTTTGTCTAACGATGAAAACAATCGCTGTCCTTTTTTTGTTATTGCCAGCCGTGCATCTGCTTGCCGCCACACAGATCACCTGGAACCGCCAGCAGCTCCATGGTGATTTTTATTCCGAAGGCGCCGCGATCGGCGACATCAATGGCGACGGCAAACCGGACGTCGTCGCCGGGCCGTTTTGGTGGGAGGGGCCGGCTTTTGCAAAGAAGCACACTTACTACGAGCCGAAGATTTTCAGCATCAATGGCTACTCGGACAACTTCTTCGCCTACGTCCACGATTTCGATGCCGACAAGAAGAACGACATCCTCATCCTCGGCTTTCCCGGCAAAGAAGCGCGGCTTTACCTGAATCCCGGCACGCACGACGACAAACCGTGGCCCATGCACATCGTCGCCGATGGGGTGGACAACGAATCGCCCGTCTTCACCGACATCACCGGCGACGGCAAACCGGAGATCGTGTGCAGCACCGGCGGCAAATTCGGCTACTTCGCCCCGAACTGGGACAAGCCCACGGAGAAATGGCCCTTCATCGCTGTCACGGATGACCTGAAGGTCGCCAAGTTCACCCACGGCCTCGGCGTCGGCGATGTGAACGGCGATGGGAAGCTCGATCTCCTCGAAGCACGGCGCTGGTGGGAGCAGCCAGCAAATCCAGATCCCCGAGCGCAAGTCTCAATGCCAACATGGACCCAGCACAACTTCGCCGCCGGTGTCGGCGGTGGCGCGCAGATGTTCGCCTATGACTTCGATGGCAATGGTACCAACGACATCTTCACCAGCCTCGCCGCGCATCGCTACGGCGTGGCCATTTTCCTCCAGAACAAACCCGATCCGGACAAGCCGATATGGAACCGCGTCATGCTCGCCAGCGAGCAGCCGCAGGACAACGACTACGGCATCGTCTTCAGCCAGCCGCACGCCGCGCACCTCGCGGACATCGACGGCGATGGCGTGCAGGACATCGTCACCGGCAAGCGCTACTGGGCGCACAACGGCCACGATCCCGACGAGCGCGGCCACCGCGTCATCTACTGGTATCAAACGAAGCGCGATGGCAAGGGCGGCGTCGATTTCGTGCCGCATCTCATCGATTCGAACACCGGCGTCGGCGTCGATGTGCAGGTCGGCGATGTGAATGGCGACAAGCTGCCCGACATCGTCGTCGGCAACAAAGCGGGCGTCTTCATCCTCACGCAGGAGCGGAAGGACACCACCGCCGACCTAACGCCGAAGAAGCTCTACGGCCCCGCGCTCAAACCGCAGGCCGAGTATGCCAAAGGCCAGTCTCCCGCCGACGCGTTGAAGTCGATGCAGCTCCCCGGCGGCTTCAAAGCCGAGCTCATCGCCGCGGAGCCAGACCTCGTGCAGCCGATGGCCTTCACCTTCGACGAACGCGGCCGCATCTGGGTCGTGGAAGGAAATAGCTACCCGCAGCCTCGTGAAGTCGGGAAAGGCCAGGACCGCATCAAGATCCTCGAAGACCAAGACGGCGACGGCACCTTCGAGACGAAGAAAATCTTCTGCGAAGGCCTGAACCTCGTCAGCGGCATCGAGCTGGGGTTTGGCGGTGTGTGGGTGGGGGCTGCGCCTTACCTTATGTTTATTCCACGTGATGGCGACAGCACCGTTCCCTTAAATAAGTCCGATACGTCGAATCAGAACTACAAGACCTATTCGAAAGTCCCCGGCCTCAACTTCACCGCCTACGCCCTCCTCGACGGCTGGGGTTCCCAAGACACTCACGAAACGCTCAACAGTTTCATCTGGGGCCCGGACGGCTGGCTTTACGGCTGCCATGGCGTCTTCACGCACAGCCGCGTCGGCAAACCGGGCACGCCGGATGACCAGCGTGAGCCCATCAATGCCGGCGTGTGGCGCTATCATCCCGTGCGGCATGAGTTCGAGGTCTTCGCGCATGGCACCAGCAACCCGTGGGGGCTCGATTACGACCAGCATGGCGAGTGGTTCGTCACCGCGTGCGTCATTCCGCATCTCTACCACATCGTCCCCGGCGGACGGTATCAGCGGCAGGCCGGGCAGCACTTCAACGCGCACACTTACGACGACATCAAGACCATCGCCGACCACGCGCACTACGCCGGCAATCCGCGACCCGATGTCACCTTCGACAAAACGACCGGCGCAGGCGTGATGAACAACGACACCAACGCGCTCGGCGGCGGTCACGCGCACTGCGGCCTCGCCATCTACCAGAGCAGCCTCTTCCCGCCGACGTATCGCAACCAGCTCCTCTTCGGCAACCTCCACGGCCATCGCCTCGTCGCGAACTACACCGACCCGCACGCCAGCACCTACATCGGCAAACACGCCGCCGACTTCCTCCGTGCGAACGACATGCACTTCATCCCCGTCACGCAAAAGGTCGGCCCCGACGGCGCCCTCTACGTCAGCGACTGGAGCGACCAGCAAATCTGCCACCGCGGCAGCGGCGCCGTGGAGCACTGGGATCGCAGCAATGGGCGCCTCTACCGCATCAGCTACGACGGCTGGAAACCGTGGAAGGGTGATCTCGCGAAGGAAAGCGATGAAGCGCTCGCGAAACTCGCGGTGCAGACCGAGAACGAGTGGGAATCGCGGATGGCGAGGCGGGTGTTGATGGAGCATGGAGTGACAAGGAACTTACTCTCAGGCCCAAATGGCACTCCTTTCGCCAGTGCGATCCAAGCCATTCAAGGTGGTGTCTGGTATTCCACCGATTCTAAGCACCAAGCCATCAAGCTGCGAGCTTTATGGACATTAGGGTCGCTGGGCGTGGAAGCCAGCGTTCCGGGTGATTTTCATGCCGACCCAAACGAACACACTAGGAAATGGAATATTCGATTCATGACCGAGCAATGGAAGGAAAGAGCGAAGAGAGGGAACCTGAATCTTGCGTCGCCTCCATACAATCTGTTGCCGAGCGTGCCTCAAGAGCCATCACCCATCGTCCGCCGCGAACTCGCCTCCGCGCTCCAGCGTCTTTCCATCGGCCAACGCAAAGACCTCGCCACCGCGCTCCTCAAGCATGGCGAGGACAAGGACGACCCGATGATCCCGCTGCTCATCTGGTATGGCATCGAGCCGGTGGTGGCGGCGGACCCGGCGGTGGGGATGCAGCTCGCGAAGGTGTCGAAGATGCCGAAGGTCACCGGCTTCATCTATCGACGGCTGTCATCGGATGACGCAGGACGCACAAGCCTGCTCAAACTGGCCGCAGAGACACCGGATGCCGTTTTGAAGCTCGATTTGCTGAATGCCGTCGTCCAAGCCGCCCGCAATGGCCATAAGATCACGAAACCCGATGGCTGGGACGCGCTGCGCCAGAAAGTAGTCCAGAGCTTTAGCTCGTCCGGTGCCGACAAGGCCAACGATGGCGATCACGGGCTAAAGCCCATGACTACTTTGCTTGAACTTGAAGCCTCCATGGGCATCGAAACGGCTCTGGCGACCTATCGCGACCTCCTCGCCTCCACGAGCGCTCGGACCAGCGAACGCGAAAACGCGCTCAACGTGCTCCTTCAGGCCAAAGACGCCTCCACCGCCAAAACCCTGCTCCAACTCATCCAAAACGACGCACCGGCCTCGCTGCGTCGAAAGGCGATTCAGGCACTCGCCTCGCTCAAAGATGCTGAAACGCCGAAAATCCTCGGCGCGGCGCTACCGAAGCTCTCCGCGAACGAATTGCCGGATGCGGTGAACACGCTCGCCTCGACCAAAGAAGGCGCGAAAGCACTGCTGAAGGCTGTCGAGGCCAAAACCGTGCCCGCGACGGCTCTTTCGCCATTTTTGGTGCGCCAGCTCACCGCCTTCGATGACGCGGACATCAACGCCTTGATCAAATCCGCCTGGGGCGATGTCAACGCGCCCAAAGCCGACCTCGCCGAGCGCACGAAGAAGTATCGCGATCTCCTGACGCCCGCCAAACTAGCCAAAGGCGACCTCGCGAAGGGCAAGATGCTCTTCATGGCCACCTGTGGCGCTTGCCACAAACTCTTCGGCGAAGGCCAAAACGTCGGCCCCGACATCACCGGCAGCAATCGCGCCGACTTGAACTACCTGCTCGAAAACGTGCTCGATCCGAATGCGGTGATCGGCAAGGCCTACCAGCTCAACCTTTTCACCATGAAGGACGGCCGCGTCATGAGCGGCGTCATCAAAGAAGAAAACCCCGCCGCCGTGAAGATCGCCATGATGGGCGGCGTGGAGTTCACCCTGCCGCAGGCGGATATCGCCAAACGGGAGGTCTCGAAGCTCAGCACGATGCCAGAGGGGCTGTTTGATGCCTTGCAGCCGGAGATGGTCGTCGATCTCGTGAAGTATCTGCAAAGCGGTGCGGCGACAGGTGCCGTCAAAGGTCCCGCCAAAACCGTTGAAGGCGCGCTCGAAGGCGAATCGCTCAAGGTGCTCGAACTCACCGGCGGCAAGACCGGCCGACAAGGCATGGGCGGCTTCGGCAGCGACTGGAGCGGCGGGGCGCAGCTCTGGTGGACGGGCGGCAAGCCGGACCAGAAGCTCACGCTGGCCATTCCTGTGAAGGAAGCGGGCAAGTACACACTTCATGGTGCTCTGACGATGGCGCGTGATTATGGCGTGGTGAGCATCACGCTCGATGGGAAGCCGGTGGCGTCGTCGTTTGACGGCTACAACTCACCGAAGGTCATCCACACCGGTGAAAAGGAGTGGGGCACCCATGAACTCACCGCCGGCGAGCACAAACTCACCTTCACCCTCGCGCCGCCGAATCCAGATGCGGTGCCGTCGAATATGGTCGGTCTGGATTATGTGCGCCTTGAGCGTAACTAGATGGGATTTGGCGCATCAGGAATTTGAATAAAATCTGGTGTGCTTGAAGAAAAAAGCACAAGACCACAAAGTACTCCGCTGCGATTCAGACCCGCATGCAGAGCATTTCAATCATCGACTCCCACACAGGTGGTGAACCCACTCGTGTGGTTGTGAGTGGGATCAAGGATGTGGATCTTGAAACCTATCGGCGTGCTATCATTGGAGAGCCCCGAGGTCACAACGTCATTGTGGGTGCGTTGCTCGTGGAGCCAAAGGATAGCCGTTGTGTCACGGGTGTGATTTTCTTCAACAATGTCGGTCTGCTCGGCATGTGTGGACATGGCATGATCGGCGTCATCACGACCTTGAAGTTCTTAGGGCGTATCTCGGTTGGTGAACATCGGGTCGAGACGCCCGTGGGCGTTGTTACGGCGGTTCTGCATGAAGATGGCCATGTCAGCATTCGCAACGTGCGTTCTTTTCGCATCGCGAAGGCTGTCAAGGCAGGTGCAGTGACGGGCGACATCGCTTGGGGCGGGAACTGGTTTTTTTTGGTATCAGACCATGGATTCGATCTCACACCGGAAAGTATTCCGCTCTTGATGCAGGCCAGTCTCTCCATGCGTGCGGATGTTCATGCGGCAGGTTATCCTCAAGTCGATCACGTCGAGCTGTTTGCTCCGCCCAAGCATGAGATCAACCAAAGTCGAAACTTTGTCATGTGCCCAGGCGGTGAGTATGATCGTTCGCCTTGCGGGACTGGAACGAGTGCCAAGCTCGCTTGCCTGGCTGCAGATGGTAAGCTGGCGCCTGGCGAGACTTGGCGACAGGAGAGCATTCTTGGCACTGTCTTTGAAGGAAGCTACGAAGCTGATCAAAGCGGAATCATTCCGACCATCAAAGGACAAGCCTTCATCACGGCCGAATCGACCTTATGGCTTGATCCGGCAGATCCCTTCCAATTCGGTATTTCATGAAATCACTGCTCATCTTAGCATTTGGCCTTTCCGCCTTTGCAGCCGATTATGAGGCAGCACTCAGCTTGCCTAAGCGCACGGAGAACAAGGTCTTTCGTGATCGTGTGCAGGCGCATTGGCTGCCAGATGGTCAAAAATTCTGGTATCGTGTGCCCCTCAAAAATGGTCAGTCGGAGTTCGTTTTGATTGACGCGAAGAACGGCAGCCGCAAGACAGCCATGAGCCTCCAAGAACTAGGGTTGCCGGAAAAGGAGGTCGCGAAGACCTCGAGCTTGAAAATTGAACTCCGTCCCACGCGGCACACCGGTGAATCATCCGCGCTGAAATTGATTAACCAATGTAAAGAAGATGTGGAGCTTTACTGGATCAACCAAGAGGGTGGTCACGTTCGCTACGGCAGCGTTCGTGCAGCCACGGAACGTGAGCAGCATACCTTCGAAGGTCATGTGTGGCTCATCACCAGCCGCACGGGTGAGCATCTCGCCGTCGTGGAGGGCGCATCACAGCCACAGACCTTGATCATTGACGGAAAAGGTATCTCGAAGATCAAAGCCGAGGCGGCTAGGAAGCTGGAGCGAGGTTTCCGCTCGCCCGATGGCTCATGTGTCATCTTCACGGAGGCGGATAAGGTGGAGCCCCGGAAAGTGACGATCGTCGAATCAACACCGAATGATAGCGTGCAACCGAAGTTAAAGGTCATCGACTACATCAAGCCAGGGGATCCGCTGCCCAAACCGCAGTGGGTGATCGAGAAAAGCGATGGAACAAAGCTCCGCGTGGCACGCGACCTTTACGAGAACCCATTCACCGAAAGCGGCGAACTGGATGCCGTATGGGCACCGGATAGCAGCGAGTTTTACTTCAACTACAATCAGCGTGGTCACCAGCTCTACCGCATCCTCGCGGTGAATGCCAAGACGGGGGCGGTGCGTGTCGTCGTCGAGGAAACTTCAAAAACTTTCATTCACTATTCCGGCAAAACTTGGCGGCATTGGCTGCATGGTAGCCGTGAACTGATCTGGATGAGTGAGCGCGATGGCTGGTGCCACCTTTACCTGTATGATGTGAACCAAGGTGCGCCAAAGCTACAAATCACCAAGGGCGCTTGGCCGGTGCGTGAAGTCTTGTTCGTGGATGAGGCGAACCGACAGCTCTGGTTCCTCGCCAGTGGTTTGCGTAAGATGGAGGATCCCTATCACCTGCATCTCTGTCGGGTGAATTTCGACGGAACAGGCTTTCGGCAGATGACGGATGGAGATGGCAATCATCGCATTGAGTTTTCGCCGAACCGAGAGTTTTTCATGGATGCATGGTCTCGTGCAGATTTGCCACCAGTCACCGAGCTCCGCCGAAGTCTAGATGGCAATCGAGTGTGTTGGTTGGAAAAGGCAGAGATTGATTCTCTGGTCGCAACGGGTTGGACCCTGCCCGAGCGCTTCGTGGCCAAGGGCCGGGATGGCAAAACGGACATCCATGGAGTGATCATCAAGCCTTCCAATTTCGATTCTGCGAAGAGCTATCCTGTGGTTGAAAACATTTATGCTGGTCCCCACGGTTCTTTTGCACCCAAAGACTTTGGCCGTTTGATCGGACATCATGTCCTAGCCGAACTTGGCTTTATTGTTGTGCAAATGGATGGCATGGGCACGAATCATCGTGGCAAGGCCTTTCATGATGTGTGCTGGAAAAACCTGAAGGACTCTGGTTTTCCTGATCGAAAAATCTGGATCAAGGAAGCGGCCAAAACACGCCCTTGGATGGATTTGAATCGCGTGGGTATTTACGGCGGCAGCGCGGGGGGGCAGAGCGCGATGCGTGCGTTGCTGGATCATCATGATTTTTACAAAGTCGCAGTCGCGGACTGCGGGTGCCATGACAATCGCATGGATAAAATTTGGTGGAACGAGCAATGGATGGGCTGGCCGGTGGATGAATCCTATCTCCAAAGCTCGAACAAAGAAGATGCATCTAAACTACGAGGCCATTTGCTGCTCATCGTTGGTGAAATGGACACAAATGTTGATCCTGCAAGCACCGCCCAGGTCGTGGCTGCGCTGCAAAAGGCAGGGAAGACCTTCGACTTCATGCCCATCGCAGGTACTGGCCATGGGGCAGCAGAAACGCCCTACGGCTCGCGTTTGCGTATGGAATTTCTCGTCCGACACCTTAAGCCCTCACCATAAGGCAATTTACCTTCTTCAGTCACCAGTCGATCATGAAACGGAATGTGCTCCAGTGAGTTCGCTCGCGCCGATAGCGCGATTCTTGCAGCATCCAGGGTTTGCCTGAAGGTTCATCCGGAATCTGGTCTCTGATGTCGAGATCCTTGCTGACGCGACGTAGTGTTATCGTTCAATGCTTTTGCCTGAGTTCATTACTGCCACCTTGCTCGCCGAACGATTGCCGCTCACTGCCTTTTTTGCTAGCGTGACGCGGGATTTTCATCTGGCGGAGGATGTGTTTCAAGAGGTGTGCGTAAAAGCTGTGGCACGAGCGGATCTCTTTGAGACAAAAGCACATCTCATGAACTGGGCGCGGCTCACAGGAAAAAATCGGGCTATCGACATCCTGCGTGCGCGAGATGGCCGTTGCATCGCACTCAGCGATGAAATGCTGGCTTTGCTTGCCGAGGAGTGGCCTGACCAATCGAAGATACATGCGATGCAGGAGGCGCTAGACCAATGCATCATGCAGATGACAGCGAATAACCGTGAGCTACTGCGTCTTCGTTACTTTGAACGTCGCAATTGCAACGATGTGGCCGCGATCATGGGCCGCAAGATTGAAACGGTTTATCAAGCGCTTGCTCGCCTGCATAAGGCGCTAGGCGAATGCATTCGCACCCGACTCCTAAGCCAATCCACTTCATGAACGATAGCCATTTTGTCCACATGCTCTTGCGTTTGCAGGAAGGATTGCTCCTGCCCGATGAAGTCGTTGAGCTTGAAGCGGCGATGCGCGTGGATCCTGCGAAACGCCAGCTGTTTGCTGATACGCAAATTCGCTCAATGGCACTGCATGATCATTTTCGTCAGGAGGCGTTCAGGGGCGGATCTTCTCTGCCCGTCAAGATCACTAGCATGACCCGACCTGTCATGGCGATGGCCGCCGGGCTGCTGATCGGCCTTTTCAGCGCGTCCATAGTCTGGGCCATCTCCTCGCCCAAGGCGACCACGGAACGGCTAGCGTCTTTAAGAGATGGTAGTTTTGAAAAGACATTTGTTGGGCGCGGCTTTCCTCGTCAAACGGGTGTTTGGAGTGGAGATGAGGCAAGCATGGTCGAGCGAGGCGCTAGCGATGGGCGTCGTGTTTTGCGTTTTCTGAGCCCCGGGGCAGATGAGGCAGATCCTGCTGGCCGCGCTATCTCGTGTGATGTTTTTCAGATTGTGGACCTGCGCCCATGGCGGGCTGGCTTGGCTTCTGGGCAAGAAGCTGTGTTGGAGTTGAGCGCTCGTTTTCAGGATGGCAGGCCGTCCAATACAAAACCGTCAGTCACTTTCACTGCGCAGATTTTTTTGTTTCGTGGTGATCCGGAGGGTATGCATGCGAAATGGCCCTTGCCCGTCTCCGAAGCAATTGCGAGTGCTGCCTCACTGCAAACGACACTAGGAGGTGATGCAGGAAGCTGGCTACAAGGCGCAACACGTGTGTTCATGCCCTCTGAGGCCGGTTTTGCTGTCATCCAGCTTGCTGCCCGTCCTAACCTCCGTCCAGCAGCGCTCGACTCACTTTATGCGGATGATGTGCGTCTTACCTTGAAGACACAGCCTTCTTTGCCCGTTCGTTTAGCCAAGCGATAACAGACAGGAAAAATCTACCCTTTGGTTAACCCATTTTAGCTCATCATGCCAAACCGCCGTCATTTCCTCCGAAGCGCCTCCGCGTTGATCACTTTGCCCGCACTGGAGTCGATGGGGTTCAAAGCCTTCGCGGCTCCCCAAAGGGCCGCACCGCCTAAACGTCTTGTTTTTCTGGGCTTTGGATGGGGCGTGACGAATGAGACATGGTTTCCAGATGTGAAAAAGACCGGCGCGGCGTGGGAGTTGTCGGAGGGCTTGAACCCCCTCGCGCGGCATCAGAAGGACATCACGGTGGTGCAGGGTTGCTCGAACAAGTTTGCCAATGAGGCGCACTGGGGCAGCACGTTCTGGCTCACGGGTGCCAATCGTTATGCGGAACCGGGGCAAAGTTTTCACAACAGCATCAGTGCCGATCAGGTGGCAGCGGCGCAATTGGGGCAAGAAACGCGTTACGCCTCCATTCAGTTGAGCACAGCGGATGCGCAGAATTCAGGCCACGGGCCAGGTTTGTCGCTGGCGTGGGACCTTCGCGGTAAACCCGTTTCAGGCCTCGAAAATCCCGTCGCGGCGTATCATCGGCTCTTTTCGAATGAAACGACGCCGCTCAGCGAGCGTCAGGCGATGCTCGCGCAGAAGCGCAGCGTGCTTGATGCGGTGCTGGAGGATGCGAAACGTGTTCAGAACGACCTTACGAAGACTGACATCGACAAACTGGACGAATACTTTCAAAGCATTCGCGATATCGAGTTGAGGCTCGGCAAGGACGAGCAATGGCTAAGCGTGGCGAAGGCCAAACCGCCTGTTGCGGAGCCGAAGCCAGGTCTCGCGGGTAAAGATGAGATTGAGGTGATGTATGACCTGATCATCGCTGCTCTGCAGACGGACAGCACGCGTGTGCTGACCTATCGGCAGCCCGTGGGCACCTTGCTGCAGAGCCTCGGCACGAAAATTGCCCCACATGACATGAGCCATTACTCGCCCGGCGATCGCATGGCGGCCTCGCAGAAGCGTGATGCGACGCAGAGCCATCTGCTTGCAGGACTTCTTGATAAGCTGAAGGCCACGAAGGAAGCCGATGGCACGAGTTTGTTCGATCACGTCGCGCTCGCTTACGGCAGCAACATCCGCACGATCCACTACCTTGATAACTGCCCCACACTTCTCACTGGCGGTGGTGCAAAGCTGAAGCTTGGTCATCACCTCGTGCTGCCCAAAGACACACCGCTCTGCAATGTATGGCTGACCCTGCTCCATGGACTCGGTATCGAAGCGAATCGTCATGGAGATAGCACGGGCGTAGTGAAGGAACTTCAAGCCTGATCAACACGAGGGGGAATGGAGTGATGGAGTCGTAGAGTGTTGCGCTCCTGGCCCACCATTGACACCTCCCCCGCATCCATTTTGCCCGTTTGCCCATGGCATTACTCCACTACTCCATCATTCCAGTGCTGCTCGCTTCTGCCGCTTTCGCCGTGGACGCAACGCAGGCTACGCTGGACGCCAAACACCACGTCTTTTTCAAAGACAACTGCCTGAACTGCCACAACGCCGAGAAGCAGAAGGGGAAGGTGCGGCTGGATGATATCGCGTTCAGCGTGGACACGGTCGAAAAAGCCGATCTTTGGCAAAAGGTGCTGAACTCAATCAACTCGGGCGAAATGCCGCCGGAGGATGAAAAGCAGCCAGATGCGGCGGCGAAGACAAATTTCCTCGATGACCTCTCGCGCATGCTCGTGACGGCGCGGGCGGTGTTGAGCGATAGTGGCGGGAAGATCACGATGCGGCGGCTGAATCGGCGCGAATACAAGAACACGATCCGCGATCTGCTCGGCGTGGATCTGCGTGTGAACGAGCTGCCTGCCGATGGTGGCGCGGGGACCTTCGACACGGTGGGTTCGTCGCTTTTCATGTCGAGCGACCAGTTTGAGCAATACCTCGCGCTGGGGCGGCAGGCGCTGGATGAGCACTTTGCTCGGTTCATCGCACCGCCGCCTGCGCGCGAACTCAAGGTTCACATCGAGGCTGAGAATAACAAAGAGCGCATCATCAAAGGTCTCCGCGAGCGGACCGAGGCACGCGAGCGTTATCTGAAATGGACGGCGACTGTCGAAGTCGCGGCGGCGAAGCCGGACAACGCGGCTCTTGTTGCGAAGATCCGCCAGGAGAAGCCCAACGACACGAATGCACTGCACAGCCAGTGGGAGAGCCTTAAGTCGGCACCATCGCCTGCCAATTATGGTTTCACGGACGCAGTTCATGCTGAGCAAATGGGCCGACGTGATTGGAATCACTTCGTGCCGCATCATCGCGCGTATGTGGATCACCCGCTGACCAAGACCGGCACCTTTTTGACCATTGATGATGCCTATGTAAACAATAGGCAGATCTTTCAAATTCCATCGGATTGGCCCGCCGGAGACTATGTCGTGCGAATCCGCACTGGAGTCGCAAAGGGCATTCCGCGTGAACGCCGCTTCATGGAGTTTGGCCCGCAAGACCCCAGTGGCGTCTGTACGGTGATGAGCACGCATGAGATCACCGGCACGCCGGATCATCCTCAGACGCTGGAGATCGTCATCAAGCTTTCCAAATCCAAGGTGCGACTCTTCATGCTGCGAGAGCGTGGTTCACACGATTCCGACGCCTCTGCCAGCCGCCTTTTTGCTGAGGCGAAGCAGCGCAACGGTATCGGTCCCGAATTCGCTATCTGGATTGATTGGATTGAGGTGGCAAGCGCAAGTGCCCCCGTTTTATCCAAGATGATCAAAGAACGTCGCGAGGTTGAATTACACGCGAACGCGATGGTCGGCGGCACATACAAGGGTTACTACAAAGGTGGCTATGAAGCGGCAAAGAAGTTCATGCAGACCAAGCAGCCGCAGAAAGGCATCCCAGACGAGCAGGAGGCAAAGTTTCGCATTCGTGGCTTTGAGCAGCATGGGCCGACCTTTGCGCGCTACCTCAATGATCCGCTCACGAGGACAGGCTCCTACTTGACGATCTACAACGTCCACACCGAGGAGGTCATCACGTTGCCGCCAGATCAGCCTTCGGGCTGGCTGAAAACCAAGCATGCGACTGAGAAGGCCGAGCCAGGCGAATACAAGCTGCGCTTCCGCATCGGCGCGGTGAAGGGCACGCCGAAGGAGCGGCACTTTGTCGCACTCGGCACTCGCATGAAGCCGGAGGAACGCGAGGACTTTACTCTGATGCAGACCTTTCAAATCAGTGGCACCACCGATATCCCTCAGGTCATCGAAGTTCCGGTGAGCATCACCGCGAACGGTCCCCGCACGTTTGTGCTGCGTGAGAAGCGCGATGTGAAGTTGGACCACGAGCTTTTCACCACAGCGCAAAAGGAAACCGGTGTCGGGCCACCGCCCGCGCTTTGGATCGATTGGGTGGAATGGGAAGGGCCGTTCGCGTCGGCGAATGCTAAATCGAGCATCCTGCCCGTGCTACATGCTGGCGAGACGAAGGCACGCCAAGTGATAGAAACTTTCGCCAAACGTGCTTTTCGCGGCAAAACGCCTTCTGCAGCCTTTTTGAATAAACTGGTCGCCTTGCACGAATCGCGCCTGGCATCCGGTCAGAGCTTCGATGAGGCTATTCGCGAGCCTTTGAGCGTGATCCTGGCGTCGCCTGGTTTTTTATATCTTCAGGAAAATGGCTTGGACTCTGGATCAAGTGGAAAAGCTGAACCTGGGCTAAAGCACAAGCCGCTTTCTCAGCCTGAGGTCGCTGCGCGTCTATCTTATTTTCTGTGGAGTGCTCCGCCAGATGAACCACTGCTCAAAGCAGATCTCATGAAGCCCGAAGTCATCGCCCGCGAGGTGGATCGCATGATTGCCAGTCCGAAGGCGGACGAGTTTGTCAGTGGTTTCGTGCACCAGTGGCTTGGCATGGACCGGCTTGATTTCTTCCAGTTCGACACCAAGCAGTTCCGCGACTTCGACGAAAGCGCGAAGGCCGCTGCGCGTCGTGAGGTTTATGAAACTTTCGCGCATCTGCTGCGGCACAATGGTAGTCTCACCCGCCTACTCAGGAGCGACGAAATCCACGTCAACGGCCTGCTTGCTACCTACTACGGCATCGAAGGCATCAGCGGTGATGCGTTTCAAAAAGTGAAACTGCCCGCCGACTCCCCACGCGGTGGATTGCTCGGCATGGCGGCCATTCTCGCGATGGGCAGCAACGGCGAGCGCACCAGTCCCGTCGAACGTGGCGCCTGGGTGCTGCGCAAACTCCTTCACAACCCGCCACCACCTGCACCACCCAATGTCCCGCAGATTACGCGATTCGAAAACAAACTGCTCAACACCCGCGAGCGCTTGCTCGCTCATCAGGAGGAGCCGCAATGCCTCCAGTGCCATCGCAAGATCGACTTCATCGGCTTCGGTCTCGAAAACTTCAACGCCGCTGGCAAGTGGCGCACCGAGGAGACCTACGAGAAGCGCGGCGTCGGTAAAAAAACTTGGCCCATTGATTCCAGCGGCCAGTTCTACAACGGCCCCGCCTTCCAAGACTACTTCCAGCTCCGCGACCTCATCGCCACCAAGAGCGAGGACTTTGCGAGAGGTTTTACCGAGGCGCTCATCGAGTATGCCCTCGGAAGGCCGTATGGGTTCACGGACACTTCGTTGAGCGATGACATTGTAGTGAAAGCAAAGGCCAAGGACTTCATGATGCGAGAGTTCATCGTCGCCCTCGTCACCAGCCGGGAGTTTGGCCGGAAGTGATTCGGCATGTCCGCCTTTCTCTCCCAAGCTGCCCGCACGAAGCGCTCGCCTGCCTTCTGCAGATCGAATGCGCTGAGACACGCATGAAACTCGCCAACCTCATGGCACCATGCTGAGCACCGCGGGACATCAATGCCGCCCACCATTGCCCTGAGCGGATCCGCGAGCGGTTTGCCCCGTCGGTTTCAGCAACTCTGCGCTCAGCAGCGGTTTGGAGTGCTGTCAAACCTAGCTCTTGAGCTTGGACTCAGCCCGGAATGGATCTGCCTGATCAATGGGTACAGTGCTAGTTTGCAGAACGTAGCGGCACAAAATGAGCCCGCTGATATGAAAATGTGTTAAACCCGGCGCATTTGTGGAGATGTCTTGTGTTGCCACCTGTCATGTCTCCATCCGAAATCGAGCTTCACCGTCGTTTCCTGCGTCTCTTCACGGCGCATGAAGAGGCGGTGCGTGCATTTGTTCGGCGGCTGGTGCCGACGCGGGCGGATGCGGATGATGTGATGCAGGACGTGAGCGTGGTGCTCTGGGAGAAGTTCGAGTCGTTTCGTGAGGACGCGGACTTCAGGGCATGGGCGTTCGGCGTGGCGCGGTTTGAGGCGCTGGGATGGCTGCGCGACAAGGGGCGTGACCGTTTGGTCCTGAACGAGGAGGTGGTGTTGAAGATCGCGGAGGAATCCGTGCAGGATGAACCAAAGCTGGAGCAGCAGCGGGAGGCGCTGGAGCGTTGCATGGCGAAGGTGCCAGCAGAGCAGCGAGAGCTGCTGATTCAGGCCTACCAAACCGAAGTGCGCATTCAAGAGGTGGCGCAGGGCAGCGGCCGCACGGTGCCGGGTTTTTATCAATGGCTGTATCGCATGAGGCAGATGCTGCTGGATTGCATTCGCCGCGCACTCACCCAGGAGGTATCATCATGAACCCGGAACTCGAATCGCTCATGCAGCGCTATCTGGATGGCAGCATCTCCGCCGATGAGATGGCACGGCTCAACTGCTTCCTCGATGAGAGCACGGAGGCACGGCGAGAATTCGTCGAACTGCTCAATCTCGACTCGGCAGTGGCAGCGAGTGCCGCTGGCTGGGTGCGGCCGGAGAAGGCAGGAACTTGGAGGCAAGAAGATTCCAATTCAGTGGTCTTGCCTTCTTCTCTGCCGCGAGGACGTGCTGCGAAGCCCAGCTTCATGCGGTCATGGACATGGGCCGCCGCAGCTTGCCTTGCCTTGATGCTGTCGGCCTGGTGGTGGCAGGGCGGTCAGCGTGTGTTTGCTACCGTGGTGAATGATGCGGGAGCGGAAGAACTCTCCAACGGCTCCAAGTTGAGAGGCGAGATGCGCTCGCTCAGAGGTGGGAATGTAGAACTGGTCACGGCCCTCGGCGCACGGCTGGTGATCGAGGCTCCGGCGGAGTTTCGATTCGAGTCGGCGCAGCGTTTGCGGCTGATGAAAGGCCGTCTTTCGGCGGAGGTGCCGCCTGCGGCGAAGGGTTTCACGGTGATCACACCTTCGGGTGATGCGGTGGATCTGGGTACGCGGTTTGGCGTCGATGTGCCAGCGAGCGGCGCGGCGGAGATTCATGTGTTTCAGGGCGAGGTGATTGCCAAGGCGTCTGGCAATGCGTCCAACCAAAGCCTGCGTGGCGGTGACGCGGTGGCGATGGATGGGGGGGCGAGCACGGCGCGTGAGCTGCGCTCGTCGGCATTTATTCAGCCCGATGAAATGCTCGGATTGAGCGCGGGACTCGCTGCGGGACAGCGTGCCCGCTCGGACGCGGCACTCACGGCCCTACGGAATGATCCTACCCTCATCGCGTTGCTTGATTTTGAGTCAGGCGAGGCACAGCCTGGGGTCTTTCACACCGTGCAGGGCCGCTGGCCAGGGTCGCGGGCGCCGGAGTTTGTTCATGTGGGCGACCATTTGAAACTCGATGTTGGCGGCGAGCGCGAATGGCCGCAGATCACCCTCGCAGCGTGGGTGCGTCTCGATCGCCTCGGGGCTCCGTATCAATCGTTGCTGCACACGGATGGATGGGATGAGGATCATCCTGGGCAGCTCCACTGGATGGTCACGCGGCACACGACGATGCGCCTCGCGCTGCGTGGCAACACGCTCGCCCGCGGCTCCGAGGAGCAGGAGATGTTCCCTGACTCCAAAACCTCCGTTTTGACCGAGCAGGGCCGCTGGATGCATTTGGCAACGGTTTACGACGCGGCAGCCAAAACCGTGCGATTTTACCTCAATGGCCATTTTGACAAAGAAACCCGTCAAAGCACCGCGCATCCTGCGAAACTCGGCGCGGCCCAAATCGGCAACTGGGACCGCCAGGACCGGAAGCTGAGCGGTCGCGTGGATGAACTGCTCCTGCTTGGTCGCGCGATGACAGACGCCGAGATCGCGAAGCTTTTTAAAGCTGGAAACCCTTATCGCTGACTCCTTCATGCGCTTCCTTTTTGCCCTTCTGAGCACTTCCGCTCTTGCCGCGCCCGTGGACTTCGTCCGCGAAGTGCAGCCCATCTTTGAAAAGTACTGCTACGAGTGCCACGGAGAGACCAAACACAAAGGCGGCCTGCGGCTCGATGTGAAAGCGGCGGCGTTGAAAGGCGGCGACAACCACGGGCCGAACATCATGCCGGGAAAGGCTGCGGAAAGCTCCCTGATTCATCTCATCACTTCGAGCGATGATGATGAAATGATGCCGCCGAAGGGGGATCGGCTGTCCGCAGAACAGATCGCCACCTTGACGAGGTGGATCCATCAAGGCGCCACGTGGCCGGATGGCGTGGACGCGGTGAAGCTGAAGGACACGCGCGACCATTGGAGCTTCAAGCCGCTCAAAGTGGCGTCGGCTTTGGCCGAATCTTGGCGGCTGAAGCCGCAACCGCTTTCCATCGACTCCTTCGTGGACGCCACACTCGCGAAAAAAGGGCTGCATCGTTCGCCGCCAGCCGATCGCGTGTCATGGTTGCGCCGGGCTGCGTTCGATCTCACGGGATTGCCGCCGACACCGGAGCAGGCAGAGGCTTTCACCAAAGATACGCGCGGCGATGCCTTCGAGCGCGTCGTGGATGCGTTGCTGAGCTCCCCGCGTTACGGCGAGCGCTGGGCGCAGCACTGGCTGGATGTCGTGCGCTATGCGGACACGCATGGTTTTGAAGTGAACACGGAGCGCCCGCACGCCTGGCCCTACCGCGACTACGTCATCCGTGCCTTCAATGCCGACCTGCCCTACGATGAGTTCATCCGCCAGCAGATCGCGGGTGATGCGCTGGGCGTGGATGAGGCGACGGGCTTTCTCGTCACCGCCTCCGTGCTGCTGCCGGGCCAGATCGGCAAAGATGCGCCCTCCATTCGACTCGCGCGTCAGGATTCGCTCGATGAGATGGTCGTGAACATCGGCCAGACGTTTCTCGGACTGAGCATCGGCTGCGCACGCTGCCACGATCACAAGTTTGATCCCATCAGCGCCAAAGATTACTACGCCATGCAGGCCTTCGTGGCCGGTGTGGAATACGGGGACCGTGAGCTGAGGACGCCGGAAGCATTGGCGAAGAAAAAGGAAGCCGCCGAGGCTCGTGTGCGCGATGTGAAGATCGTCGAGCGGCTCACGCAGCTCTCGCCCGTGGCCGCGCCTGGCCGCAAAGACGGCGTGCAACGCCCCACGGTGCGTGCGACGACGAACATCGACCGCATCACGCCTATGCGCACGAAGCGGGTGCGTTTCACCATTCGCGAGACGAACAGCCTCGAGCCCTGCATTGACGAGCTGGAGGTCTTTAACAGCGCAGGCGTCAATGTGGCCCTCAAGGCCAACTTGAAGACCTCGGGAGACAAAATCTCGCGCAATCGGCACGAGCCGCAGTTCATCCACGACGGGCGCTACGGCAATGAGCGGAGTTGGATGTCATCCGAGCGCGGCAAGGGCTGGGTGGAGCTGGAGTTCACCCGCGAGGAGGAGATCACGCGTGTCGTCTGGAGTCGCGATCGTCTGGGCAAGTTCGAGGACCGGGTGGCGCTCGATTACAGCATCGAAGTGGCTCATGCGGACCAATGGCAACTGGTGGCAGATGCCAGTGATCGCGCTTCGCATCTCGTCGGACTCGGCGTAGGACCCGAGTTCATCTTTAAAGGCCTGCCGGAAGAGCAGGCGAAGGAGGTGCGCAGCCTTCTCAATGAGCGCGGTGTTCTCGCTGCGAAGATCAAAGCTGGAGAGCAAGGCCAGCTCGCCTTTGCGGGCACCTTCCGTGAGCCTGACATGATTCATCTGCTCAATCGCGGTGATCCCGAGCAGCCGAAGGAGCCCGTCGCTCCCGCCGTGCTCAGTGCGCTCGGCGATTTGAAGATGTCGAACCAAACGCCCGAGCAGCAACGCCGCATGGCTTTGGCAAAGTGGATTGCTAGCCCGCAGAACCCGCTCACTTCCCGCGTGATGGTGAACCGCCTCTGGCAGGGCCACTTCGGCACGGGCCTGGTGCAGACGCCGAGTGACTTCGGCAACAACGGCACCAAGCCCACGCATCCGGAGTTGCTCGACTGGCTCGCGGGTGAGTTCATCCGCAGCGGGTGGAGCGTGAAGCACCTGCACCGGCTCATCGTGTTGAGCGAGGCGTATCGACAAAGTGGTTTCGGCTTTAGCCGAAATGATGCGGCTAAAGCTGCAGCCACTTTAGACTCCGAATCCAGGCTCCTCTGGCGGTTCCCCTCCCGCCGTCTCGAAGCCGAAGTGGTTCGTGATTCCATGCTCGCCGTCAGCGGCCAGCTCAATTCCACGATGTATGGCCGCGGCTTTGATCTCTTCGACAAGCGCGGCGGCCTCAGCGGCTTCAATCCCATCGAGAAGTTCACCCTCGAGAACCAGCGGCGCATGATCTATGCCCACAAAGTCCGTCGTGAGCCCGAGGCCGTCTTTGGCGCGTTCGATTGTCCCGATGCCGGACAAAGCACGGCAACACGCCGCACGAGCACCACGCCGATCCAGGCGCTCAATCTCTTCAACAGTCGCTTTACCCTCGCGCAGTCGGAAGCCTTTGCCGCTCGCGTGAAGAAGGAAGCAGGCGACACCGCCGCCAATCAAATCCGCCGCGCCTATCAACTGGCGCTCAATCGCGAACCCGCCGCCGATGAGTTGGCCGAAACCATGCCAGTCGTGCAGCAATACGGTCTCGCCGTCCTGTGCCGTGCGCTGTTCAACACCAACGAGTTCCTTTTCCAGCCATGAACCACGAACTCCTTTCCGCTCCAGGCCGCCTCCTGCTTGATCGACGCCGGTTTCTCACGACCAGCGCCACCGCGCTCGGCTCCATCGCGCTGACGAATCTGCTCGGCCTCGACGGTCTCCTCGCTGTGGAGGAGCACGGCCCCATCATCGACCCCGCGCGACCCTTTGCACCGAGGCAGCCCCATTTTCCCGCCAAGGCGAAAAACGTCGTCGTGATCTTCTGTGCGGGCGCGGTCAGCCAGCTCGAGACCTGGGACTACAAGCCCGATCTGATCAAATGGGACGACAAACCGCTGCCCGGTGGACCCGCGGTGACATTTCAAGGTCCCGCAGGCAATCTCGCCCGACCGCAATACACGTTCCGACCACGCGGACAGACCGGCAAATGGGTGAGCGACATGATCCCGCACCTCGCCGAACTCACGGACGACATCGCCTTCGTGCACTCGCTCACCAGCAAGTCGAACACGCATGGTCCTGCGGAGAATTTTCTTTCCACCGGGTTTGTGCTCGATGGCTTCCCCTCGCTCGGCTCGTGGGTGACGTATGCACTCGGCAGCGAGAGCCAGGAGCTGCCCTCTTATGTAGCCATCCCCGATCCGCGTGGTGTGCCCCAGAACGGCGCGAACAACTGGGGTCCCGGCTTTCTTCCCGCTGCCTTCCAGGGCACCACGATGAGCTCCAAGAACCCCGTGCGTCACCTCGCGGCTGTCGGCGTCTCCGCCGATGCCGACCGCGCCGCTCGCTCGCTCTTGCAGAAGATGAACGCCCGCCATCTCGAGGCCCATCCCGGCGATAGCAAGCTCGCCGCCCGCATCGCCAGCTACGAACTCGCCGCCCGCATGCAGCTCAGCGTGCCTGAGATCAACGACCTCAGCACCGAGCCCGCGCACATCTTGAAAATGTATGGTGCCGACGACACGCAAAACAAGGACAAGGCCGCGTTTGCCAAAAACTGCATCCTCGCCCGCCGCCTGATCGAGAAGGGCGTGCGCTTCGTGCAGCTCTTCAATGGAGCCTACGCCAGCGGAGGGGCACTGAATTGGGACGGCCACAGCAAGCTCAAGGAGCAATACGACACGCACGCCGCCATCCTGGACCAGCCTGCCGCCGCTCTCATTCGCGACCTCAAGCAGCGCGGCCTGCTGGAGGACACGCTGGTCGTCTGGTGCACGGAGTTCGGTCGCATGCCCTTCTTCCAAAAAGGAGCCAAAGG
>CANNQP010000042.1 GCA_947507875.1 Verrucomicrobiaceae bacterium
GAGGTCACGGTGCCAGCCCAGTTTTAGGAACGCCACCTTCACCTGGTCTCCGGAAAGCAGCGCCTCGCGCGGCTCCTTCTTGAAGCTGGTGGGAAAGAGCTTGAGGAACTCCTCCATCGTGGGCTTGTGGCGCCCGAAGCGTGCCTCGGTGGGCTTTTCCTGAGCGGCCGCAATCTCGCTCTGGGACACCTCGCGCCAGTATTGCCGCGAGGCGCTGTGGCCGATGACCTTGCTGTAGGTGCGCTCTCCGTCCTCGCCCTCCCACTTCAGGCGGCCGCCGCGCTTGCCAGCCTGCAGTTCGAAGATGTCATGGCTGCCGGTGGTGCGCAGGGCGAGCACCGCACGCGGCCAGTTGGCCCATTCTGCGCTGCCGCTACCCAGGTAGGCAAACTCACTGCCGTTCCATTTGGGTTTCTCCGCGCCGCTGGTCGGCTTGTTGGTGTGGTGCAGAATGATCACCCCGCATTGATGGCGGTGGACGATGGGATTGAGTCCGTTGCGCAGGAACGCGCCCACGTCTTTTTGCGAATTGGTCTCGCCGCCAAGGTAGGCCAGCGCTGGGTCGATCCACAGCAGGTCGGGCTTGTGCAGGGCCACCAGAGGCTCGACCACCTCGTCGCAAAACTCCACCGCTGTGCGCATGTCCTCGGTAGCCACCAGCAGGTTCGCGCAGGCAGCAACCCGCTCCTCTGGCGAGAATGCCAGGCCATCGAGCACGCCATCACGCATTTCGGCGAGGTCGCCGTGATCGTTCTCGCTTTGGACGAGCAGGGACTTGAGTGGACGCGCCGGATGGATGCCGAAGAACTCCCGCCCAATACCCCAGCACAACGAGGCCTGCATCTGCAGTGTCGATTTCCCCACACCTGCGGGACCGACCAGCAGCATGCCACCGCCACGGCAGAGATACCGGTATTTGAGGAGTTCATTGGGATCGTTCAAAACGGGTGTTTGCAACAGCCCAATCCCCACCGCCTCGGGTGGCGGCAGCTTCGGCTTTTCCTCCTCCGCGCCGGAGGCAGGGGAGGTTGCTGATCGCGCAGGCTTGCCGGCCACCTCCGGAATGTCGTTCAACTCGGCCCACTGGGTTTGGTTCATGGCAGGTTATTGGGGTTGAAGTAGAACACGGACTGACGCACTCCGAAGGCACTGGGCCTGCGGCGCAACCCATCGGGCATGCGCACGAACTGGCAGCGGGTCCAAGTGGCAGGATCAGCGCCCAGCATCACGGCATAGCGCATGAAACGGCGTTGCAGTGCCTCGCTGCTCCCCTGGCAGGCAAACCAACCGTGCAAAGACTTGCCACCGCTATGCACCACCATCACCAACGGTGCCAGGCGTGCCAGATGCCAGAGCACGGCGGCGTGAGTATCGACCGTGCCGTGGTCGGACTCGATGACCAAGTAGCGCCGGGGGCCGGTGTTGGCGAGGCAACGCAAGGATGGGCCGCCGTCCTTTTTGAGCCCTTCCTCGGCGGTCATGGGCGAAGGCACGATGAACTGCTGCACCAAAAGCTGACCCCGCCATTCCTCACGGGTGCCGGTGCCAATGTCCCGGTTGATGTGCTTGCCGCAGCACAGCAATGGATTGCCAGGAAACAACGCGTCGATGAGTTCCTCGGTGCGCGGCTCCTCCCAGTCCGGGCGCAACGGCGAGGCTTCCCAGAGATCCGCCAAACCGGCCACATCACTGGCTGCGACCACGGCTTCGATCTGCTCGTCATTGCGCTGTGGCCATGCCGAGAAAGAAGGGCTCGCAGTTTCTGCGGAAGCCGGACGAGAGACGGGCTGCCGACCTCGTGCCGTTCCGAGCTTCCCACGTGGCTGCCAGGCGCATGCCTCCGAATTGGCAATCGCTGCGAGGATTTCGGATTGCGGCACCTCGCGTCCACAATGCGCAGATGCTTGCGCCAGCAGATCTGCCATCTGCCCCTTGTCCTCGTAGAATGGATGCAGCACCCGCGCCATACGGAAGAGCCACAGATGGACGCCACCTCCAGTAGCGGGGCAGGCGCTGAGCATCTCGTGTGCAAAGCGGGGCAAGTGGATGCCGTCGTGGATGCGGAAGCTCATGGCCGCACCTCCTTG
The DNA here is from genome assembly GCA_947507875.1 of Verrucomicrobiaceae bacterium. Classification (GTDB taxonomy): domain Bacteria; phylum Verrucomicrobiota; class Verrucomicrobiia; order Verrucomicrobiales; family Verrucomicrobiaceae; genus Prosthecobacter. The sequence goes on from CANNQP010000042.1 coordinate 2,088, forward strand.
ACTTGAGCGTCTGCCAACGCTTCAATATAAGTGCGCAAAGACACGCTCGAGATCAGCCGCGTGCCACGAACTTGTTGCGGGCTTCGCAAAGCCGCCGAGCGAATGGTGTCGGCATGAATGAGTTGATACAGCTTGGGCTTGGAAATCCCAAACAAGCGCTTCGCTTCACTGACGCGCAACCACTCTGGTGCGTTCATCTTGACCGCTTCCTGTGGTCTGTTCTGGCATGAGTTTTGGTTCATGCACGCAACATACCAAACCGGCCCCGTGCAAGATTTGGCGGCACATTTGCAAGAAGGCACTGCGGTTATGCCAGACTTATGCAGAAATAAGACCTGCCGTTGTCAGAGCGCGTCCGTAAGCTGCCAGATCAACACCCCACTGCGGACAGTTTTGCCGCCAGACCGAGTCAAGATCTTTTCCTGCCTTTGTTACGCTTTGCTGCCTTTATTGACTTTGTGGCATCATCCTGAGACAGCTTATAGAACCTGGCAAAACGCGGGCAGAAGGGTGCGAGACATTTCGCCAATTGCCAAAACTCGACCTCATCAGCCACATCGCTATCTTCTGCCTTGGCGGCCTGTTCAGCCGTAACTGCCGTCAGCCCCAGCGCGGCACGACTCGAGTTTAACATCCTGAGTCTGAAATCAGTTCGGCGTTTGCGGCTGTATTCGCCACTGACATGCCGCACCGCCTCGTCGAGGGGAATTGGATATGAACGCGGAGGCCGGATTATCGCCGAGCCCGGAAAATCTTTGTCTGGTTTGCGGATGACACTGGCAGCCTCAACCTCACGACCGTAAATGTCATGTACCAACTCCATGTCTGCACATGCCAACGGCGTAAGTGCATGGCGCGCCTGCCAGGTGTGTTTGAGCAGCGCCACAGCCCCGGCGACATCGGGCTCCTTGATCCCCTTGAGTTGCGCCAGATGAATGGCCACCTCCGCAAGTTCGACCGCACTCACCCAGGGCTTATCCATGGCCTCAAGCTTCGTTGCCTCCGGCGTGTCTTGTTGATAGGGGCCCAGAAGAGTGCGCATACCCCGACTCTTTGAGCCAAGAGCGCAGATGTTCAAGACTTGTTCTGCCGCAAGTTTTGTCGCAGGTCTGCAGTTCATGTGAATCAATACTTAGGAGGCACCTGCCTGCATGACAAAACATGACAACTGAAGGTCAGAACCTTGCGAAATGATTCATTGGCACCCGCGATTACCCTTGAAGGAAAGCCCGGAAATACGAAGGTTCTCACATGGACGAAACGCCCACCCAAGCCCAACGGGCTCGAGCTTGACTGCCAGTCACGCATCAGTCTTCGAACCACTGCTTCACCGCCTCAGGGCTGAACCTAACAAGGCGACCAGCCTTGCTGAAAGGCAGGCCTTGATTTCGTAGATTGCTGACATGTCGAGTGCTACAGCGTGCATAGTCTGCCACATCCCGAACAGTCCAGAGGACCGGTCCGTTTTGAATTGAAGAGTTAGCGGCAGCAGGGGTTTCAGTGGGATTTGGGGTTGCGTTCATCGCCATGATTAGCGTGTCAACCAGCGTGTGCATGTCATCACCATTAGCTTCCCCAAAAAGCACCTTGTTGCGCAACGAGCACTGCTGCACCTCTGGGCACCCTCACCATTCTTTGAGAGGAATGCAGGTTTATGTTATGACAAGTTGTGACAACCAGACTTCCAATTCATTCCATGAGGAGCACGATGCCAAAAACCGTAAGTAGAACCAGCCCTAGTGAAGTGGAACAGCGTGGCACTATAGAGAGCCACGATTGCCCGATCCATCTCCATTGGCAATCGGTGCAGTTCCTGGTCTCCTGTGCGGCTGATCGTAGCCTCGCTGCGTAATTCGAACACGCTCATGAATCGTCTGCTTACCGCCTTGGGAGTGATGCTCCTGCTGGGCTCGTGCACCACCGTGAAGAATCCACCCTTGCCCACTGTGCCCCACCTGGATCTCCCGAGATTCATGGGAGACTGGTATGTCATCGCCCACATCCCCTACTTCCTGGAGAAAGGCAAAGTCGGCACCTTGGATCGCTACGCCTTGCGGCCGGATGGGCGGATCGACAACTCTTACCTCTTCCGCCGGGGTCATTTGGATGCTCCCTTGGAGGAATGGAAAGGCGTCGCTTGGGTCGTGAATCCTTCGACGCAAGCCGAATGGCGCGTGCAGTTTCTCTGGCCCTTCCGCGTTCCGTATCTCGTCACCGCCATGGATCCAGATTACCAATGGGCAGTCATCGGCTACCCCAACCGTAAGCTCGGTTGGATTCTGTCACGGACCCCACGGATGGCACCGGGCGATTACGCGCTCGCCTTGCAGAGCCTGCAAGGCCAAGGCTACGACATCAAAAAATTCGCCCTGGTGCCGCAGAAATAGCCGCAGACGTCGCCACGCCCTGAAGCCGTCATTCACCAGAGCATCATCGAACTCCACCAGAGGATGAAAAGCAGTCCCTGAACTGGGCCAAAGGACTTAATCATGATCCGAGATAAGCTTCTGCCAATTGCATGGGGCTGAGTTGTGCAGCTTGAAATTGAGATGCGAGCCGCCCCTCCCGAAGAATGCCGACCTCATCGGTATCCAGCGATAAATGCCAGAGATCATGGGTGGTTAAGAGGATGGCGGCTCCCTCCTGGCTTAGCTCGCGCAGGAGGGTGGCTAGCTGGGTCACCGCCGCTGGGTCGAGCCCTGTCGTGGGCTCGTCCAGCAACAGCACGCGGGCTTTACGCGCCAAGGCAAGTGCCAGGGCGAGTCGCTGCCTCATGCCTTTGGAATACTGCCCCAGCCGGCGGCAGGTATCGTTTTTGGATAATCCCACACGGTCGAGCAAGCGCCGGTTTTCCTGGGAGGAAAGTTGGCAACCGGAGAGTCCTGCAAAGTAGCTCAGATTTTCCTCGCCGCTCAGCTCTGGATACAAGGCAACGCTTTCAGGAATGTAGGCGATGCGTTTGCGCACTTCGGCGGCTGCAATCTGGGGATCAAGGCCATCCACACGCACCTGACCTGAGTCAGGTTTTAAGAAGCCGAGGATGATGTTGAGCGTCGTGGTCTTGCCTGCGCCATTGCCACCCAGGACGCCAACAATTCGCCCAGCGGAGATTCGCAGATTGAGCTTCTCAAGCACGGGGCGTCCGGCGAAGGTTTTGGAGACGTTTTCGAGTTCGATCATGGCAGCAGGAAATGAGGTCACGAAGCCAGCAGGCGCTGTGGGCGGATCAGGAGGAGCAGGGCCAGAGGCAGAATGAGCAGCGGAGTGGAAGCTGGGGCCTGGGAGGCGGGCGGTGCGGTGTCTGTGAATTTTGGAAACGTCACGATGTCCGCAGGCAGGAGTGTCTTTTCGGCGGTGATCAGCGGAAAGAAGTGCTGTTTCATTTTTTCGTGAAACGCCCGGACTCGCGTCATGTGCAGGAAATGGCTTTCCAGGTCGGTGCGGGCCGTGGCGCTGAGGCGCAGTTGCAGGCGTACAGGCGGGCTGAGCCAGGAGAGGCGCTCCGTCCACAGCCGCCGCTCACGCAGACGCGTCACATAGCTTTCTGCCAGATCAGACACCGACTGGTCGGCCAGATCATGCATGGCGTAATACCAAGTCCAACTGAAGTCCTCGGAGACGCGTCGTGGGTGGGACCAGTCGGGTTGCGACTTTAGAAACCGATCAAAATTTGCCTGTCGTGGTTCATCCCAGGCGCGGTGCATCGCCTGTCTTTGGCGGACAGTGAGTTCCAGCCCTTGGGGCACTGGGAACCAGGCGCTGATGACTAAATTGATGAGTGCGGGCAGCAGAACAACGATCCAGACCCAAACTCCGAAGGAGGCGGCCAGACTCGCTGCAGGGGTGCGGCAATAGCTGGCGACAGCCGCGACGACGACCGCCCAAAACAGCAGATGCAGCCCCACACTCCCGAACCATTCCAGGGTATCCAAGTCCAATCTGATGGCGCTGCCAGGCCAGAGCACGGCGGCGAACCCGAGGACTACACATGCTCCTAAAACGAGCAGCAGCGCCGACAGAACTCTGGCTGCCAGCACTAGCATGAGCCCTCCCGCCTGCACGGCGATCAGGGGCAGAGTGCCCCGCGAGGCATCGCGGCTGAGGGCATCATGCGCGAGCAAAAGGAGCGCACAGGGAGCCAGCAGGGCGAGCACAAAGGCAAGGTCAAAGCCACCGAGAGCTTGCAGCTTGGGATTGCCCAGCGGTGCATCGTAAAGCTGCGGTTCCAGGCCCAGCAAACGCACCCAGGTCACCATGGGAGTGACATCTCGCACGCCCCAGGTCAGCGTTGCCAGAGGATGCGGCTCCTGCCAGGTCGGCAGCGCGGAGGAATAGGCCCAGTAGCCTGCCTCGCCCCCCTTTACGTAGCGATGAGACAGCCTCTTCATCTGCGCTTCATGCTGAGACGTCAGGTCCGCGATCTCCTGCTGCTGAGATTGCCAGAAACGCTGGCCTAACTCGATGGAGAGAAGTCCAGCCGCGAGCAGCGCCATCAGGGTGATCCGCGTGCTCATCAGGCGAAGGCTGCGGCGTACCTCCCAGACCGTCAGCTTCATGAAATCCGCGCCACTCATACCCGCAGCCTCCTTTCCACCACCCAACTGCCAACCAGCGCCAGGGCGATGCAGCCAAGGCCAAGCCTCAACCAGGCTGGAGATGAACCGGACAGGACTTCACGCAGCCCCGGTGCCACCGGCTGGAAATCCTCAAACTCATGCCAGTGTGACTTGTCCAGCCTCTGCGTGCTGTTTTGTGCATAGCTGATGTGGTCCCGCTGGAGTGCATTCAGATTCTGGATGAAGCCATAGCGCCACTCTTCCGCCTGCTGGGCAAAGCGACGTGCTGACGTCAGATCCGTGCCGCACAGACGCATGGAGATGTCCTGCCAGGAGAGCAGAGGAGATAGCCACGCCACCACGGCCAGGATGGTCTCCTGCCTGTTCATGACTTCTTCGAGCTTGCCCATTTCTGCCTGGAAAACCTGGCTCGTCTGTTCCTCGCCCTTCGCCATGAGCAGGCCTTTATAATTGATAGGAAGCTCTTCCACGGATGCTGCACCATACTTCTTGAGCGTGTCATCACGGAAGCGCGCGTAGTTCGGATCATCAGGATTGTGTGAGTCACCCAGCTTCTCCAGTTCTGCTCCCAGTCGTGCATTGAACTCGCTGCGTGTTGGCAGGGGATGCATCGTGGCAGCCAGTCCCGAGGCAGCGCGTGGCAGCACCAGCGTGGAGCCTAACCAGAGGCAAAGCATGATTGCGGCAGCCTGGGCGCGTGTCCTCACCATCGCACTCACAAGCACGGTCAGAATCACCCAGGCCAGACCATGCAGCAGCATCCCCAGCATCAGCAGGCAGCCACGGAAAAGCGGGCCGTTCATCGTAAACAAAGTATCTGCTGATCCTGCTTCCGCCGGGCTTCGCAGGATGGCGGCACCTTGTGCCATCGGCACCAAGATCGCAAAAGGCAGCATCGCCACGGCCAGCCCGGCGATCTTTCCCCACCATAGCGTTTTTCGACCCGCTCCCTGCGCCATCAACACACGCAGACGCCCCAGTTCCGTCTCTTCAGCTAGGATGCCGTGACCGATCACGGCGATGATCAGTGCCAGCAAAGATCCGGCGACAAAAGAGGGCGAAAGCTCCCCCAGCCTTCCCGCCGCCGTGAGGCCGCCCGCCTCGGCAAAATTCATGGCATTCTGCCGATGTGCCTCCAGGTATTGAATGCGCCCTACCTGAGCCTCCACCCCTGGATCAAAGGAAGCTAGCAGGGATCTTGGCTTGAATGCGAAGCTGCCGTAGTGCGCCACACGATGCGGATGACGGTCAGGCTGCTCCAGCCACTGTTTCCTCACGAGCTCTTGAAAGTGCGCCTGCTGCCTCCGCTCTGCGCTCTGGCGCTGGTGGCTGAGGAAGGCGGCTACCATCAACAGAAGAGCAAATAAACCGAGCAAAAGCCACGACGAAAGCCTTCGCCAGATCAGGCGGGCCTCATGTTCAGCGATCTGCAAAAACGAATGCACCGATTCCGATAAGACAAACTGTTTGCACTAGCAAATAAATTGCGTTTATGAATTCGTTCACGTTTCATCATGTTTTCACTCCACCGATCCACGCTGTCGGCTCTCACTCTTTGGCTGAGCCTCTCACCCAGCTTCTCCCAGACCACTCCTGAAGCCACGCCAACAGCCGCCAGCCGTGCCGCAACCCAGCCCACCACGCTTGAAGAGATCGTGGTGACGGCAGACAAGGACCAACCGTCCCTCTACGTGGCTGAAAACTTCGGCGGCACACGCTTGGACATACCGCTGCGTGAGATCCCGCAGTCCATCCGCGTCGTGAACAAGCAGCTTCTTCAGGATGTGACCGCCGTGCGCATGCAGGATGCCTTTGATTACGTCAGCGGCATCTCCTATCAAAACGCCTTCGGTGGCCTGTGGGAAAACTACGCCGTGCGTGGCTTCACGGGCGACTCCAACAACGCCGGATTGGCCTATCTGCTGAACGGCTTCGCCTCGAATCGCGGCTTCAATTCACCGCGTGACACGGCGAATGTCGAGACCATCGAGTTCCTGAAAGGTCCGACCGCCGCGTTGTACGGTTCAGGCGACCCTGGCGGCACCATCAACGTCGTCACCAAAAAACCACTCTGGGAATGGCGGAACGAATACCAGGCAATCATCGGCAGCTTTGACTTCTTCCGGCAGACCATCGACAGCACCGGACCACTGACGGACAACTTCGCCTACCGTTTCAACTTCGCCCAGGAAGACGCCAACTCCTTCCGTGATCATGTCGGCAGTTCACGTCTGTTTTTCGCACCTGCCTTCACCTGGAAAATCAGCGATGCCACCACCCTCGAATACACCGGTGAGTTCTTGGAGCAGGAAGTGGACTTCGACCGTGGTGTCTTCGCCATCAATCGTGGCACCACTGCCAATCCCAACTTCGAGCTCGGTGTCGTCCCCATTGACCGATTTTTTGGTGAGCCCAACGATGACCCCATCAAGTCCAAAAACTACACGAATCAGATTCGGCTCACGCATGAGTTCGCGGATGACTGGTTCTTCCGCCTCGGCGTATCCAACAAGACAAACAGCCTCCAAGGATTCGCCTCGGAGACACGCGACATCACCGCAGGCGGCACCCAGATGCGCCGCCGTTATCGTTACCGCGACTATCAGTCCGAAGACTGGAATGTACAGGCTGAGCTCGCTGGCAAATTTGAAACCTTCGGCGTCCAGCATCAGGTTCTCTTTGGCATGGAGAGCTACTGGTTTGAGATCGATCAGATCCTGCTCTCAGGAAACTACGCCCAGCATCTCAACATTTTTAACCCTGTCTATGGACAGGCAAAACCCGCGCTCGCCCCGCTTTTTGACCGCACCGAGAACCAGCGTGGCCTTGCCTTCTTCCTCCAGGACCAGCTCTCCTGGGGAGACTGGCGCCTCCTCCTCGGCCTGCGCTATGATCGCTTCAATCAGCGCATGGATGACGAGCGAAATAACTTTGTCTCCGAGCAGGAGCAGCATGCCTGGACACCCCGCATCGGCCTGACTTGGCTGCCCACGGAGACCCTCAGCCTGTTCACCACTTACAGCCACAGCTTCAGGCCCAATGTCGGAACAGACAGCCAACTCAACGCCTTTGAGCCCGAAGTGGGCCGTGCCTTCGACATCGGCGTGAAGTATCAAAGCAAAAGTGGACGCTTCGGAGCCACCCTGGCGTGGTTTGACATCCACAAGGAAAATGTCTTGCGCTTCGATCCTGCTGACCCACTCGGCCTCTTCATGCTCGGTGGAGGAGAAGCCGCCAGCCGCGGCGTCGAGTTCGACATGAGCGGACTCCTCACCGACAGCCTGCGCATCTCCGCCAGCATCACCTATCAGCACGCACAAATCGTCAAGAGTGACGCCATCGCCGAAGGAAGCACCCTCCTGAACATCCCACGCCTCATGGCCAACCTCCTGCTCGTCAAAGAATTCGACCTCGGACGCGCGGGCAAGCTCGGCATCGGCGGTGGTGTCATCTACATGGGCGAGCGCAATGGCCGCGATGGCGGCGGCTTTGACCTCCCTGACTACACCACCGTGAAAGCTCTCGGCTACTGGCAGCCCACCAAGAACATGCGCTTCACCATCGATGTCGAAAACTTGTTTGATAAGACTTTCTACGCTTCCTCCATCAACCCGAACATCATTCAGCCCGGCGCACCGCGCACCCTCATGGCCGGCGTGCAGTTGACCTTCTGATGATCCAAGTGGCTCATGTCCACCGAAGAGTAAGACGGTAGGCCATAGCCTAACATACCTTGGCGGCCAGGCGATCCCTGAGCCGCTCCAGGCAGGCTTTCCATACCGCGCGACCAATCGGCACGTAGCGCGCGCTGCCATCGGGGAAAAGCTTGGTTTCGAAGATGTTGCTCGGCTGCTGGATGAGCTCGTCGTAGAGCCCATGAACAAAAAACGTGCGTGCATCGGCTCCATCGGGCCAGGGACTCGGTTGGCCGGAGGCTTCCTGAATGGCGGCCTCCACGGCACTGAGGATCTCTAGCTGACTCAGGCGGATGTCGATGTCACGCCCGCTGTCTAGGTAGTCCGCGATGACGACCTGCAATTTCTTCACGACCTCGCCGATCTGGCTTTTGTCCACCTCCCCTTCCCCAGCGATCAGCCTTTGCAACTCACGCTCCGTTTGGACCGCGCTGATGACAGCCTCGGGCGCGCCTTCAGCATGGCGCAGATGAATTTCGCGATGGGGTCGGGTGGACATGATGACGGCAGCTTTTAGCAAACTTTCACTGCAGGTGCCAGCTCAGCGCTGGGCATGGCTTCAAATAGAGCATGGATAGACGATTCTGGCAGGCCGACGCCGATGACGACGCCGCTGGGAATGACGCCGAGAGTGCCGATCATGGGGAGGAACCAGGTTTCGCCTTCAGGGCGGACGTGTTGGAAGGAAAAGGGGATCTGCGGCAGCTCGGCGAGGCGGCAGAGGCCTTTCACGCGGAGGACTTCATCGGGCAGATGGCGCAGGACGCGTTCGAGGTCCTGTCGCTGCACGACGAAGGGCACGGGCACCCGCATGGAGGTGAAGGCGCGTTCGTCATCGTGATGATGGTGATGCTCGTGAGCGGGCTCGGCGGTGATGTTTTCAAAGAGGGCGGGCTTGGGTGCCTCAGCGGCGGCGAAGCGGGCGGTGGCGGCTTGCAGGCGGAGGAAGTCGGCGAAGGCGTCCACGCTGGTCTCGATGCCGCGCGGAGTGAGCATCTTCAGGGCGGCGCGGATGCCGGCGAGGCGCGGGTTTTTGACGCCATCGGTGTGCGTGAGCATCCAGTGCGTGGCGGTTTTCACTTGTTCCTGCTCCAGCTTGTTGTGCTGGCGGCGTTTCTGCCAGCGCACGATGTCGATCAGGGTCACCTGGATGGGCGAGGTGAAGCGCCGGCACTCGCCGCGCATGGTGATGGCGGCGATGAGGGTGATGAAATCGGACGCGCCATTTGCCTCGACGAGCAGCACGCCGCCGCGTGGCACGTCGATGGTGCCGAGCGTGAGCATGAAGTCGTTCAGCGAGGAGCAGCAGACGCAGGAGCCGTTGATGGACTGCACCTCGACATCGAGATCCCGCAGACGCGCCGCGTCGATCTCTGCGTTTTCGAAGTCATTGACCACGACGCTGAAGCCGACCTGACGTTCCTTCAAAGCGCCCATCAGGGCATGGAGAAAGGTGGTTTTGCCCGCGCCGAGGAATCCGGCGATGAGGACGATGGGGATGCGGCTCATAGCTTGGTTGGGTTGGGAGCGTCGCCATACACCGCCTGCGGATCGAAGACCTTGGTCTCCTCTTTCCAGATGAGGCAGCCTTCGGCGCGGGTGTAATCGGCGCCGGTGGGAATGGCGCGGTAAAAGCAGGAGCGGTAGCCGACGTGGCAGTTCGCACCGCCGGAGGTTTCGACGCGGAGCCAGATGCAGTCCTGATCGTCGTCGATGCGCAGCTCACGCACCTTTTGCACGAAGCCGGAGGTGGCGCCCTTGTGCCAGAGCACCTGACGGCTGCGGCTGAAGTAGTGCGCCTCGCCGGTGGCGATGGTCTTTTGCAGTGCTTCGGCATTCATGTAGCCCATCATGAGCAGCTCGCCGGTGGCGAAGTCGGTGGTGACGGCCGGAAGCAGGCCGCTGGCATCAAATTTGGGCGCGAGGTCGCGGCCTTCCTCGACTTGTTCGACGGTGAGACGCGGGGCGAATGGTGGGAGTGTTGGAGCTGTCATGAGTCAGTAGATCTTCGGCTGCTTGCGTGGATGAGGCGGGAGATGGGCGGGGGCGCGGCGGGGTTTGTTTTGGCCGGTGAAGACTTCGACGGTGACGTCGTCGAGGGCATACATGAAGTCGGCCTGATGCGCGGGATGCTGGCTGGCGAAGGTGAAAAGGCGCAGCGTGCCGGTGACGATGACGGCTTCGTTGATGAAGGGACGCTTGTCCTTGGTGCCGCCCTTTTGCTGAATGAGCGCGACCTGCGTGACGGCGGGTGGACTGCAAAAGTAACAACCGACGGAGGCAGGCAGGATCATGCAGGTGCTCATGTCATCGAGCTTTTCATACGGTGCCATGAAGCCGATGAGGGCGACGCGTTTGCCATCGAGCGCTTGGATTTCAGCGGGATACTGGATGGTGGCGTCTTTTTTGCCGTCGCTGACGACGACATCGGTTTTGTTCAAGAAGTCCCAATCGGCCAAAAAGGCTTCGGTGGGCTCGCTGGCTTGTTGGTAAGCGTTTTTGGCCTCTTTGGACTCGGTGGGCAGTTTGTGCTCTTGAGCTTGAGCGAGGCTGAAACTGGCGATGAAGGCAAAAAGGGCTCGTTTCATGGTTGGAGGCGTTTTTGGAGCTCAGCGCGTGCGGCTTCAGGGCCGCCGATGAGGTGGACGAGGCTGGAGTCGGCTTTGCGGATGACGGTGAAGTCGGGGCGCTGGGTGGTGGCGGCTTCGTGAAATTCGGCGGCTTCGTCTTCATCGAGCCAATGCGTTTCGATGAGCAGGGTGCCGTCCTGCCAGAAGGCATAGCGATCCCCGCGCCAGCCATCGGCGGCGGACATGTGCGGGCCAAGTTCGGCGTTGTTTTCGAGCCAGACGAGCAGCGCGGCCTCGCCGAGGATGCCGGTGGCGATGGGTTTGGAGTCGCGCAAGGCATCGGCAAAGGTCGATGACACCTCGACGGGCGTGTAGTCCTGCGGTCGGCCATGGAAGATGGGATGGATGATGGCAGCGGTGGTGGTGGGCGGCTTTTGCAGCAGATCGTCGAGCGCCATCGACTCGCCATTCGGGGCGAATTGATCGGTGAAGAACGGCCCCATCTGCCAGGGCATGGTTTCAAGCTGTTGAAGCGCAGTTTTCGCTGCTGGATAGCCGCCGAAGAACGCGAAGCTGGCATTCGGCGAAGGATCGCGCAGGCGATGATGCGCGGCGAAGAGTCGCGCGGTGGTCATGAGATCGCCCTGGAGCACAGCGGTGGCGGCGAGGCGGGCATCGGTGTTCGTGTCGCCATGCAGCGCGGTGTCGAGATGGCGGAGGTCGTGATTTTGACGCAGCAGGGCCTCGGCGATGACTTTGACGAGTTCGAGTCGCGTGGCGGGCTGCGTGAGCTGGAGATCGCCGTTGTAGCGGATGTGATCGCCCTCGGCGTTGCTGTAGCCAATAACGCGCTGAAGCGTGAGTCCACGCAGGACGAGGCGCAGGTCGTCTTTTTCATTGGCGAAGCCAAGCATCTGCCACACACGCTGATGCGCGGCCCAGCCTCCGGCGGCGCGGCGTGAGTTGATGCGCACCTCGACGGCGCTTTCGAGTTCGGCGGGTGTGTAGGTGGTGAACTTGATGGGCTTCTTGATTTCAAGACCGCGCAGCTTCGCGATGACGGGCACGAGGTCCTCGGGCTTCATCGAAGGCAAGGGCTGCGGCTTTTCCGACAGTCCGGCATCGGCGGCGGCTCGCGGATTTTCCTGCTGCCAATGGCCGGGCACACGAGCCGGGGCGTTCGAGCCATCGTAAGGCACGACGGTGGCATCCGTGATGACGTAGATCATCTCCATCTCGTGCGCGAGATCGCTGCTGCCGGGCTTCAGCAGGCGTAGCGTGCCGGTGACGAGAGACGGAGCTTCGATGAAGGGCTTCTTCGGTCTTCCATCGTTCTTTTGACGCACAAAGACGACCTGCGTGAAGCTGGGCGGTGCGCAGAAAAAGCAGCCGACATAGGCCGGGAGCATCAGGCACTCGCTCATGTCCTCCAGCGACTCAAACGGGGCCATGAAGGCGATGAGTTCGACAAGGTGGCCATCGAGTGCTTCGAGTGCGGTCGGATACACGACCTCCATTTTTCGCACATCGGGCTGCTTGGTTTCATCGAGCAGTTTGAAGTCGATGCGCACGGGCGGGCCGGTCGGTGTCGGTGTGCTTTCGATGGCTTTGGTTTCTGCCAAAATGGGCGGTGAAGCAGGTGGCAGCGAGGTGACGTTCGTGTTTGAACGCGTGGCGTCCTGCGGCTGCATCCACACGATGAGCATGGCGAGCAAGGCCAGCACGGTGAGGCTGACGAAGGCGGCGGCGGACTTGGGCTGACGTGGGCTCATTCGGTGATGCCAAGATCGTGGGCGGGTGTGCGGCGGTAGCTGGAAAGGGCGGGCACGAGGCCGGAGAGCAGCCCTGCGGCGGAGATGACTAGCAGCGCGGTGATTTCCGTGTGATCGAGGCTCCAGGGCTCGATGAGCAGGCCGGTGCGCTCACGCAGCAGCGGTGCCGCGGCCGCGAGCAGGCCATGAGCGAGCAGCCAACCGATGCTGAGACCGCCCAGCGTGAGAAACACGGCCTCCAGCATGACCAGTGCGGCCACTTCCCAGCGCCTGCCACCGAGACAGCGGAGGATGGCGAGATCGCGCCGCCGTCTTTCCACGGCCTGATGCAGGGTGACGAGCACGGTGAAGCATGAAACGACCACGACGAGCGCGGCGACGGCGAGCAGCGTTTTTTGCACGGGCTCGAGCACGTTTTGATACAGGCGCAGGATCTCATTCACCGGGATGGCGGGCATGCCTTCGGTGTGGTTGCGGATGTCATCAGCCACCCACAGGCGCAGGCCGCGTGCTTTCAGTCGAATGAGCACGGCGGTGACTTCCAGCGACGACTCCGCGCGGCTCGCAGTGCCTTGGATGGTGGCGTGCAGTTTGTGCTCCTTGTCATGGATGATCCACACGCTGCGCAGCGTGCCAAAGATGGCGCGATCCTGCGCCGTGCCGGTGGGCGCGAGGATGCCGCACACGCGATACGGGAACTCGCCGTGCTCCTCGCTGCCGGGCATCTGCACCAGCCCGTGCGTGCCCGCAAAGGTGTCGCCGATTTGCAAGCCGGTGCTGGCGGCCACTTGCGAGCCGAGCACGACCTCGAAGTCGTCTCTGAACACCGCACCTTGCGCAAAGCTGAAGAAAGCGCGGCCTTCATGCTGGAGATCAAACAGATGCGGCTCGGTGCCGACGATGCGAAAGCCGCGGAAGTTGTCGCCCAGACCGATCGGGATGGCGGTGGCGATGCGGCGGTTCTCACGCAGTTTTTCATACAGCGACCACGGCACATTGCCGGTGGGCATGTCGAGATGATACACGCTGCTGAGCGTGAGCTGGAGCGGACTGCCCTTGGCCCCGACGACGAGGTCAAACAGCCCGGCTTCCCGCTGAAACGTTCGCTCGGTCTCTCGTCGCAGCGTGAGCACCGCCGCGATCAAGGCCACGCCCAGCGCGATGCCCGCCAAAGTCAGCCCCGTGACCAACGGCCGCGCTGTGAGATAACGCCAGGCGATGCGTGGGAGGGTCATGCTACCACCTCCTCGCTGCGGATGAGTGGAGTGCAGTCAAACTGGCGTGGCAGCTCGTGGGCGAGCGCGAGATCGTGCGTGACCATCAACCAGGTGGTTCCATGCTCGCGGACGAGCTCGCGCATGAGGTCGAAGACCTGACGGCCCGTTTTCGGATCGAGCGAGCCGGTGGGCTCATCGGCGAGCAAGAGGGCCGGACGGCCAAGCAGTGCCCGCGCGATGGCGACGCGCTGTTTTTCGCCGACAGAGAGCCTGCTTACTCGCGTGTGCAGCCGATGCGAGAGGCCCACACGCTCCAGCATCTCCGCGGCATCGCCTTCGCGACCGGAGAAGCGCTGGCCGATGCGCACATTCTCCAGCGCGGTGAAGGCGGGTAGCAGGTGAAAACTCTGAAACACCATGCCGCAGTGCTGGCCACGATGCCGATCCAGCGCGGCGGTGCCGAGACTGCCAAGCTCCGTGCCGAGCACGCGAACGCTGCCAATTTGCGCTCGCGCCAATCCGGCGATGAGGCTCAGCAGTGTGCTTTTGCCACACCCGCTCGGCCCGGTGAGTGCGAGGCATTCGCCTTTGCTCACGAGCAGCTCATCGAGCGCAAAATGCACGCCCGGTGCCAGCACATGCCGCAGGCTGTGGAGATGGATCGCCGCGTCAGTCATGATGCACATGCGGCTTCAGCACGAAGACCTCGCTGGAAAGACCACCCGGAAGCGCGAGGCGGGCTTTGGCGGCAAAATCGACGCCCATGAGCCATTTCGCATCTGCGCCGGTTTCGCCGGGGAAGATGAAGTAATTCGTCTGGCCGTTGCGAAGGTTGGTTTGGCCGTCTTCGCCCGCGTTTTTCTCGCGATCACGAACCCGCAGCTCGATCTGGCGTTTCAAATCGGGGAAGTCGAGCTTCAGCATGCTGTCGGGCGGCAGATCGAGCGGCGGGCCATCGCGACCACCACGGACGAGCCAGACTTCGAGATCGCCCGCGTCATCGTGCAGCTTGATCTCCAGCGTGGCGGCTTGTTTGCCATCGGCAGCAAAGATAGGATGGAAGAAGCCACCGTGCGGACCTTCGTTCGCGTGAATGTGCGGCATTCCAGCCTCCGTCATCATTACCGCCACCAGCGGATGCAGCGCGAGAGTGTAGGTCTTGAGGTCGTCGTCATTCAAACTAGCCGCGGAGAGCTTCGTGATCAGCTCCGCGAGGTCTGCGAGAGGTGATTTGAGGCCAGCGGGATTTTTCGCGTTCACCGGAATCGTGGCCGCAGTGACCGCCGAGCCCGTTTTCACCATATCGGGCAGCGTTTGACGCAGAGCCGCCACATCGCCGACTTGTGCGAGACCTTCGGCCTTCGCGGCGATTTCATCGAAAGCGGTCAATTCAGGCCAAACGACGACCTGAGCCGCCTCCGGTGCCTTTTTGCAGGCGGCGAGGCTGAAGGCGCAGAGTAGGATGAAAAGGCGGAAGAGCATGGCGCGGTGGGTTTTCGACATGGGTGCATTCAGTGATGGCAGGCTCCTCCACCCGGTCCGCAGCAGCCGCCGCCATCCAGCGGCGCGACAGCGAGGCTGCGCAAGCCGCCAAGATAAAAACTGGCCTGAGGCACTCGGCGCACCGGGTGGCCAGTTTCGGGATCATGCGTCAGCGCGGCATCGCGCATGCTCTGCTTCAGCTCAAAACGTCGCACGAGGACATCAGGCCTCGGTGGCAGAGTTTCATAGAGGTAGGTGGGCATGGCGCATGTTGAGCCTCTTTGGTTGTATTGCAAGTAGGTTGCATTAAAAGAACCGTGCCATGATCCTCAATGACCGCCAAATCACCGAACTCGCCCGCCGTGGCATGATCCTTCCGTTTGAGCCGCAGCTCGTGCGCCAGCTCAAAGATGGCCCGCAGATGCTCTCCTATGGCTTGAGCAGTTTTGGTTACGATCTGCGGCTTTCACCCCGCGAGTTCAAAGTCTTCCGCCACATCCCCGGCACCGTCGTGGACCCGAAACGCTTCCAGCCGCGCAATCTCGAAAAAGTGCCGCTCGAAAGCGATGAGCACGGTCGCTACTTCATCCTGCCTGCGAACAGCTACGGCCTCGGCGTCGCCGTGGAAAAGCTTAGCCTGCCAGCGGATGTGACCGCCATCTGCGTCGGCAAGAGCACCTACGCCCGTTGCGGCATCATCGCGAATGTCACCCCGGCCGAGGCAGGCTGGAGCGGCCATCTCACCCTCGAATTCTCCAATTCCTCCGCCGCCGACTGCCGCATCTATGCCGACGAAGGCATCGTGCAGATGCTCTTCTTCCGCGGCGAGCCCTGCGCCACCTCGTATCACAAACGCACCGGCAAATATCAGGACCAAAAGCAGCGCATCACGCTGCCGAAGGTGTGAAAGCCTGCACAGGCTTGAACTCGCCGAGATCAACATGCATGAGAAGTCTCAATCGCATGCCGCAACCCATCCGCCCCTGGTATTGGCCTGAACGAGGTCAGCCTGAACGCACCGAGCCCTTCACTTGGATTGTGGAGGGTGTCATTGCGGCCTCGTGGTGGCCGGATCCGTCTGTGTTTGAGATGTATGCGGAGCAGAACATCCGGGCGATCGTGAATTGCTGCGAGTTCGACAACCGGCGCGATGTGCCGGAGCCGTTTGTGTATCACCACATCCACGTGCCGGACTACGGCGTGCCGACGGATGCGCAGATCGAGCACTTCATGAGCTTGATGGACCGGCATCACGCGGCTCGCGAGGCCGTCGTGGTGCATTGCGTGGCGGGTTGCGGGCGGACGGGGCAGTTCATCGTCGCGTGGTGTGCCAAGGCGGGCTTCATCCCGGCGAAGGCAGATCCGGTGCAGTGGATTCGGGCACGGCGGAAGTGCTGCCTGGAAACCCGCGAGCAGAGCGAGTGTGCGAGGCGGTGGATGAAGAAGCACACGACCGGGCGTGCTCAGGATACCTGAGGCCTACTCCTCCAGGTGTTCCCGGACGGTTTGGTAGAGCTCCAGCACATGGTGGTCGTGGAGGCGGTAGAACACCTGGCGGCCTTCTTTGCGGTAGCTGACCAGGCGGGCGGCACGAAGGGCGCGAAGTTGATGGGAGATGGCGGATTCCGTCATCGACAGAGAGCTAGCGAGGTCGCACACGCAGAACTCATCGGCGGCCAGCAGAGAGACCAGACGAAGCCGAGTGGGATCAGCCAGCAACGCAAAGAATTCACCCATGCGCTGGGACTCCATGACGGTCAGGGGAGGCAGCTTTGCCGCAGGATGACTCGCCAACGCGTGATGCTTTGAGCAGTGATTTTCGGTGGTTTGGGGAGCAGATTTGGCGCGGGCGGTCATGAACAAGGGATGTTTAATGAAGCACAGGGAATGGCAATTGACGAAAGCATGAACGTATATTCAGATATTCGTCGTATGAGCACTCAAACCCACTCCAAATGCGCCTGCCCTGACTGCCAATGCGAAGTCCGTGAAGGCCACCATGTCGCCAAAGACGGCAAGGATTATTGCAGCCAAGCCTGCGCTGATGGCCACCAGTCCGGTGAAGGTTGCTGTCAGAACAGCTGCCACTGCCACGGCTGATCTCCGGGTTGATCCCGCTGATCTGCTTTTCCTCAAGGAGGCCGCGTTTGCTGCAAGGCAGCGCGGCTTTTGTGTTTCAGGGCGCCTTGCCGCTAGGTGGCTTCAAAACAACACGAGCCTGCTCCCTGAGCTTCAAAAGGCAGGAAATGCAGACGCATTCATTGCCTGTCTGCCAGCCGATCCACTCGGATTCATCCCGCGTGAGATTCACCTGAGCGCAGGGGCAGTCGGCAGCGCGATTGCACAGACAGACATGGCTCTCCGCGCACAGCGGGCAGGTGACGATGTCGTGCTTGGCGTAGTTGTGGGTGTCAGCGTGAATGAGGTTAGCTACGCTTGGCCACCGGCTCACACGCAAGAAAAGACGGCCTTTCGGCTCAAGCTTGAGGCTCAAGCGGTGCCTGAGGCAGCCATTGCGGAAAGGGATCGGCAAGCTGCATCCAAGCCTTGGGGCCTTGTTCAAAGTCAGCCTCGGTCAGCAAAGCGGCGTCAAAGGTTGCCGTGAGCGCGGCTGGGTCCATGTCACGACCGATGATGACGATCTCGGTTCGGCGGTCACCATAAAGACCCTGGATGTGACTGCGGATTTCGGCCTGGCTTTGCTCATCTTGCGGCCATTCGGCTTCATTCACGGCACTCCAGAAAAAGCCCATGGCACGCGTGTCACGCAGCACACCAGCCTGGGAGACGTAACCGGCGATTTCGTGGCGCGTGGCCAGCCAAAACATGCCTTTGGCACGAATGACGCCTTTCCACGGCGACTTGAGGAGCTGTTGGAAACGCTGAGGATGGAAAGGGCGGCGGGCCCGATAGACGAAGCTGCTGATGCCATACTCCTCCGTCTCGGGCGTGTGACCTTGCAGGCTGTCCAGCCAGCCTTCGCTCTGCTCGGCCTCCGCCATCGCAAAGAGGCCCGTGTCGAGCACTTCTTGCAGTCCGATTTCGCTGCGCTGCGTCAGGTGAATTTTTGCTTTGGGATTCAAGGCGCGGACGATGCCCTGAATCTCATCGAGTTCCTCGGCACTGACGGCATCGGTTTTGTTGATAAGGATCACATTGGCGAACTCGATCTGATCCGTGAGCAGATTCGCGATGGTCCGGGCGTCCTCATGGGTGACGCCCATCTCGCGGTCCTGAAGATCGTCCGTGCTGTGATAGTCGTCGAGGAAGTTTCGTGCATCGACGACGGTGACCAGGGTGTCGAGTTGAGCGAGATCGTTCAGGCTGCGACCGGTGTCATCGGTGAACGTGAAAGTCTCCGCGACTGGCATCGGCTCCGAGACACCGGTGGATTCGATGACGACAGCATCGAAGCGACCTTCCTTCGCTAGCTTGGCGACTTCTTGCATGAGGTCTTCACGCAAGGTGCAGCAGATGCAGCCATTGCTCATCTCGACCATCTTTTCCTCGGTGCGGGAGAGCTTCGCATCTCCGTTTTTGACGAGCTTAGCATCGACATTGACCTCGCTCATGTCATTGACAATCACAGCGACCTTTCGGCCGTCGCGATTGCGCAGGATGTGATTGAGCAGCGTGGTCTTTCCAGCGCCCAGGAAGCCAGAAAGCACGGTGACGGGGAGTTTAGCGCGTGTCTTTTTCATGTTTTTAATGCAACTGCTATGCATTTATAGAAGTGGACTGTTCTGCAATCAAGTTGCCCTTTCCCCGATGATTCGAATCACCCTAGTCTCTGGTTTTCTGGGTTCTGGCAAAACCACCTTGCTGCGCCGTCTGCTGCGCGAGCAGACATCTCTACGGCTCGGGGTCATCGTGAACGACATGGCCGAGCTGGAAGTGGACGGTGATCTTTTGCGCTCGGGTCAGCATGTATCGGAGGAAAAAGAAAACTTGGTCAGCCTCTACGCGGGTTCGATCAGCGGAGATCGGCGGGCGGCGTTTGCTGCAGCGCTCGATGCCTGGCGGGGAAAAAGCGACCTCGACCATGTGATGGTCGAAACCTCCGGCAGTTCGCATCCGTGGCCACTGATCGAGGAGATCCTCCATCATCCTGAAGACTATCGGCTAGAGAGCATCGTAACCCTGATTGATGCGCGAGCTTTTGTGGAAGATTATGGGGCAGGCCAAGCACTCTTTGAGCGACTCATTCGAAACGAAGAAACCGGTGAGCGCAGCCGGGAGAACCTGATGGCGGAGCAAATCCAATTCGCCAACACGCTGCTGGTGACCAAGACCGACTGTATCCCGCCCGAGGATCTTCCTTTCCTGCTGAAGTGCCTGGAATTGCTGAACCCTCATGCGGAGGTGCATGCGGTGAACTATGGCCAAGTGCCAGCAGCGCGAGTGCTAGGCACGGGTCAATTTAGCATGGATCGTGCACGCGTCATCGCTGCCTCTTGGAACAAAACCAAGGCGGAAGCCCTAGGTGACGCGGCGAGCTACGACATCGGCAGCACGGTGCTTTGCGACCCGAGACCCTTTCATCCACGTCGGTTGTGGCGCTTGTTCCGTGAGCGACTCGGGCAGGGCATTCTGCGCAGCAAAGGTTTTGTTTGGCTCGCCTCGCGTGATGCACAAGTGCTGCTGTGGAACCAAGCGGCTGGCGGCATCGACCTCGAATTGCTCGCCTACTGGAAGGCGGCGGTGGTGAAAGATCCTTTGGGCAAACTCGTGGCCGAAGAAATCGCGCTTTTGCAAAAAGAACTCGAAAGCTCGCATCCTATCTTTGGGGATCGATTGAATGAAATCACTGTCATCGGCACCTCGCGTGATCGAGAAATTTTCATGCGGGAACTGGCCTCATGTTTATGCACCGACGAAGAAATTGCACGATGGCAAGCCGGGGGCAGCTTTGACGATCCCTGGCCCAAGCAGCTAAAAGAGATGCGCTAAGAGGTCATCCTATCGAATGAGGAGAGAAAAGGGCATGGGCATAGAGAAGATGGAACACGGGAAGAGTTCTGCCCGTATTTGCTTTCACGATGAGCACGTGGCAGGCTCGTCACCTAATTTTCATGGTCGAATTTGATTTTATCATCGTGGGCAGCGGCGCTGCAGGATTGAGCGCGGCCTTGCACGCCAGTGAACATGGACGCGTGGCAGTGCTCACCAAACGCGGCGCTCTGGACTCCAACTCCAATTGGGCGCAAGGCGGCATCGCCTGCGTCACCAGTGAGATGGACAGCGTGGAACAGCACGTCGGAGACACCCTGATCGCCGGAGCAGGTCTTTGCCATGAAGAGGCCGTGCGCACCATCGTCACCGAAGGCCCCAGCCGAATCGCAGAGCTCGTGCAATGGGGCGTTAGCTTCGATCAACGAGAAGCAGCCGATGGCCATCTGGAGTTTGACCTGACCAAGGAAGGCGGGCATTCCCGCCGCCGCGTGCTCCATGCGGCTGATGCGACCGGCAAAGAAATCACCGAAAAGCTGCTGCATACCGTTCGAGAAAAGAAGAACATCCACGTCTTCGAAAACCACTTTGCGATTGATCTGATTACAACAGGCAAGCTGGGCTATGTCTCCGAAGATCGCGTGTTAGGCCTGTATGTGCTGAATGAGGAAACGCGCGAAGTCATCACCATGCGCTCGGATCGAGTGATCTTGGCCACGGGTGGTTGCGGACGCGTGTACCTTTACACCACGAACCCGCGCGTCGCGACGGGCGATGGTGTCGCGATGGCCTGGCGTGCCGGAGCGAGTGTAGCGAACATGGAGTTCATCCAATTTCACCCGACCTGCCTTTACCATCCTGAAAAGCGGTCCTTCCTCATCACCGAAGCCATGCGTGGAGAAGGAGCAAGGTTGATCGGAGCCGATGGCAAGGAATTCATGCAGCAGTACGATCCACGCGGCTCGCTAGCGCCGCGTGACATCGTCGCTCGCGCGATCGATCACCAGATCAAGCGCACCGGGGGGCCCTGCGTGTATTTGGACATCTCTCACAAGCCTGCGGACTTCATCACCAGCCATTTCCCGAACATCCACAAAGCCTGTCTGGAAGTCGGCATCGACATCACCCGACATCCCATTCCCGTCGTTCCTGCTGCGCATTACCAATGCGGCGGTGTGGTGACCGATGTGAACGGTGCCACGCGCCTTCGCGGGCTCTGTGCCGTGGGCGAAGTCGGCTGCACCGGTCTGCATGGAGCGAACCGTCTAGCTTCGAACTCCCTGCTCGAATGCCTCGTGATCTCCCACCGCTCGGTGGAGCACCTGCTGCGCAAGATGCCTATCGGCAAAACGCATGAGCAAGAACACGCGATCCCGCCATGGCAAAGCGGCGAAGCGGTGAACAATGACGAGCTTGTGGTGATTTATCACAACTGGGATGAGATCCGCCGCCTCATGTGGGACTATGTCTCGATTGTGCGAACCACAAAACGCCTCCAGCGTGCGGCGGCACGCCTGCGGAATCTGAAGCGCGAAGTGCAGGAGTTTTACTGGAACTTTCGCATCACGAGTGAACTGCTAGAACTGCGTAACTTGGTGGAAACCGCCTCCCTGATCGTTGAATGCGCAATCCGCCGCCACGAAAGCCGCGGGTTGCATTACACCCTGGACTACCCAGAAAAAGATGAGGCAAGGCCCGCGAGCGACACAACGCTGAGGCGCTTCTGAATTCGAGTTCAGCCCGAGCTGGGATTTCACTGAATCAAAGCTAATTCCGTGGAATTCATCCCGTTATATCGGCTCCCTTAGCAACCCGAGGCAAGCCGCACCTGCCATCGTGAACCTGGGCAAGAATCCTCTCGCCCATTTCTAGATGTCATGGCGCGCTGATTTTTCACGAAGCCAACCATGCCACAAGCACGTCATTGTTTACCCTGGATCAGTTTGATCAGTCTCATCACAAGCGCCTACGCGCAGATGCCACCCGAACTGGTCAAGGCCGAGCGTGCCAAGATCCTGCAAGGCGTCAACACCGTGCCCAAAAGTGGCTCACCCGGTCCGGTAGGAATCTGGGGAACGATGGCGTTTCCTCTTCTCTCTGCGCCTGACAAGGACGGAGTCGAGATCGCGGTCGCTGCAGCAGCCGGTTATGCTAAAGGTCGCATCATCATCTTCGGGCACAACAGTTACCTGGACGGAAGCTCAGGAGCTGACCATGCCAAGCTCCTCGAAAACTGCATTCGCTGGGCAGGAGCCAAAGACAAACCTCGCGTTGGTCTGCTGAATGTGAAAGGCGATGTGCTAGACGCTGCTGGCTTTCGCACCGAACGCTTTGAAAAGGTCGAAACCAAAAGCCTGTCCGACTATGACGTCGTGGTCATAAACATCCAAAATGTAACGGGGGCGGACGAAGGCAAAGCCTTGACGGATTACATCAAGACTGGCGGTGGCGTGATCGCTGGCATGACAGGCTGGGCCTTTGGCCAAACCAGTGGCGGCAAAGAATTGGCCTTGGCCCACGGTGTCAATCAAGCGCTGATGCCTGTTGGCGTAGCCATCACCGACATGAGTGCCTTTGATGGACTCAACAACTTCAGCGCCCGCATGGATCTGCCGATCTTCATGAATGCCTCCAGCGCTATCCAGGCCATCAAAAAACAACGCGAAGGGGGGCCCACACTCGATGCACAGGCAATCAAACAGGGAACGAATGCTATCCAGATCGCCCTATCGGCACAGCCACCGGATCGCAGCAGCTTGCGTGACGCCGTGATCGCCGCACTGGGTAACCCTGGGGACAAAGCAGGCCCCTTGCCTACGCCAGAAACACCGCTAACGACGGCCAAGGACAACGCAGCACGCCTGCGCCTAGGCATGGAGACGCGCGTCTTGCGCTTGGCGGGCGGTGAAATGACGACAGCCCACCCCGCGCATGTGTTTTTCCCTGGGAAAAGCGATGCGAAATCACCGCGCGTGTCGCGTGAAGTGAATATCGACCCCAAGATCCCTGGCTGGACTAGCACTGGTCTGTATGCTTGTGCCGGGGAGACCCTCACCTTACGTGTGCCCGCCGACATCGTGCAGAAAGGCTATGCGGTGCGCATTGGCTGCCATAGCGACACACTTTACCATCTCGATGAATGGAAACGCGCACCAGACATCACGAAATCCATCAGCATCAATCAACCTGAGATGAAAGTGGCCAGCGCCTTTGGCGGCCTGATCTATGTGGAAGTGCCAGGCAATGCCCAAGACACCACCCCCTTTGTGGCGACCGTGGCCAACGCCATTCCTTCACCTCTTTTCGTCTTGGGCCAACACACCGACGAACAATGGTCCTCCGCGATCAAAAAGCAGCCTGGCATCTGGGCAGAGCTCGCCTGTGATAAGCTCATCATCACGCTACCCTCCCTCGTCGCGCAGAGCATCAACAACCCCACTGAACTCATGACCTTTTGGCAAAAGGTCGTCGAAGCTCAGGATGACATCTGCAACCAAGCTGCCGAACGGAAACGCCCAGAACGCATCGTCTCCGACATTCAAATCAGCGCAGGCTACATGCACAGCGGTTATCCCATCATGATCCCGACCAGCGCCGCACCAGAGATGGTTACGCTGAACCGGATCCGCTTCCCAGGCTGGGGATTTTACCATGAAATCGGTCATAACCACCAACGCCGCACCTTCACCTTCGATGGCACGGGTGAGGTCACGAACAACGTCATTGGCATGTATTGTTACCATCAAGTGCTAAAAAAAGATTGGTTAATCGGACACAGTGCCATCACGCCGGAATCACGGCAGCAGAACATCGACAAAATCAAAGGTGCCAGTGACAAGTGGCAAACCTGGAAGAGCGAACCCTTCACAGCCCTGGTGACCTACATCCAGCTCGTGCAGGAGTTCGGCTGGGAAAGCTGGCGCAACTACCTGCACAGCTTTGCTGACAGCAGCTTCGGGCCTGACCCCACCAACGACAGCGAAGCTCGCGATCAATTTCTGATCCGATACTCCAAGATCGTAAAGCGCAACCTCGGGCCATTCTTTGAGTTTTGGGGCATTCCCGTCAGCTCCTCAGCCAAAGAAAAAGTCAGCCAACTCGACGCCTGGATGCCCAAAGGCCTTTGACGCCGTGCACGTCGTTTTTTCGAAGTTTCAAGGCATCACTGTGGTGTCTTGATGTGCCGCACGGTTCCGCCTAAAAAGAAACAAACCCACCGCAACCCTCCATGACTCCTCTTCATCATCTTCGCGCAGGCATCATTGGCACAGGCTTCATTGCTCCCGTTCATATTGAGGCACTGAAGCGTCTGGGCATTCAAGTCACCGCTATCTGTGGCTCAACGCAGAGCGCGAAAAAAACAGCCCAGCTCTGGGGCATCTCGGAGGTGTATGGCGACTACGACTACGAGGCCATGTATGCCAGCCCCAACGTCGATGTGGTGCACATCACCTCTCCCAACAAAGCCCACGTGCCTCAATGCCTAGAAGCACTCGCCATGGGCAAGCATGTTATCTGTGAAAAGCCGCTAGGCATGACTTCCACGGAGACAGCCACCGTGGCGAATGCCGTTAAAAAAGGCGGCAAATCAGGACCTGTGTTTGCCGTGAACTACATGTGCCGTTTCTTTCCGGCCGTGCTGCAAATGCGCGCCATGGTTGAACGTGGCGAGCTCGGAAAAATCATTCACGTTCAGGGTCACTTCTTCCAGGACTGGCTACTGCATGAGACGGATTACAACTGGCGTGTGTTGTCTAGCGAAGGCGGGAAACTCAGAGCTGTCGGTGACATTGGCACACATTGGATCGACGCCGTCAGTTTCATCCTAGGAGCCAAAGCCACGAATGTCTTTGCTCACATCGAGACCTTTCATAAGCAGCGTTTGCGCCCCAAAGGAGAAGTGAAAACCTTTGCCAAAGTGGACCCCAAGACCATGGTGCCTTACAAAGTCGACACCGAAGACTTCGGCAGCGTTTTGCTGAAATTTGGCAAAGCCAAGCACGGCCATGCTGACGGTGTCCATGCCAATGCATCTATCTCTCAGGTGGCCGCAGGATGGAAATGCAGCCTTGGGCTCGGCATTTACGGCACCCAAGGAAGCGTGCGCTGGGATCTCCAGCAACCGAATGAAATTTATGTCGGGCGTCGGGACGAACCCAATCAAGTGCGGCAACGTGCGACCGCAGGTTTCACGGAAGACGTGGCCAACTTCACCGATTATCCAGGTGGACACCCCGAAGGTTTCAGCGACGCGCACAAGATGCACTACCGTGCCGTGTACGAACACATTGCCTCTGGAAAAAAGACCCCTGCCCTTTTTGCAAGCGCCGCGGATGGCCATCACGAAGTCAAACTTTGTGAGGCTATCCTGCAGAGCAGCCAATCGCGAACCTGGGTCAAAGTCTAAGCCCCCCATGAACTGAGGCTGGGGGATTTCATCTGCATCAAGGATGTGAATCCCGAACGCCATCGAAGGCCGGTCCGCCCGCGCCGACATACCCGCCGCTGGTGCCGTTTTCATCCGGCGTGACCCAGAAGGCATACAACGAGCCCTTTGTCTGATGGAAGCGCAATTTCACCGCCTTCCCCATCAGCGCACTCAGGTCAGCGCCGTCATTCCATTCCACCTTGAGCTTTGTTTGGTCGCCGGAAGCCACCTTGGAGCTTCGCAGCACCTTTCCAGCCTGATCGAGCACTTCCACCCGCACCTCGCCGTTCACATTCACGAAGAGATGCTTGCCTTTGAACTTCACCAGACGCGTTGTCAGCTCGCCAGGGCCATCCATCGAGGCAAAACCATCGCGACGCAGGGTAGCGAGGCCGATGCTGCCGCCGGTATACATGCCACGATGACCGCTCGGCGCGATGCCGCTGGTGCCCATGTAGGGGAAGACGAGTTGATCATCGAGCACGACAAACACACCCGCCGCGCCGTGCAGATACGCACGATCCCACGAACCTTCCGTGCGTGATCCCACGATGAAACCGCTGCGATCCGGCCGATCCCAGTGAAAGCCATCGCGACTGAAGCCAAGCTCCAGATCGAGCAGCTTCGGAAATTTGCCTTTCTCGCAGACGCCATTGTTCGGGCCACGATGGATGTAATGCATGCCGACCATGAGGCTTTCATACGCCACCGCATTCAGGCTGTAGAGCTGCGCAGGCTCGCCCGCGCCGGGATAGCGGCCCTGCGGCTCGGGCAGATCGAGTTGGTCCGTGCAGGTCCAAAACACGCTCTTCTTCCAGTCGGCACCCGCGAGGAAATCATCGCTCTCGTAGTAGTAGCGGCTGCGACCGCGTGAGGTGCCGATCTTGATGCTGAAGCACCACTTATCGCGGAAGGGATTGAAAAAGAAGGAGCAGTAATCGTCCGCCGCGATGCTCGTCGTCACCGCATCGGAGAACGTTTTGCCATCGGAGACATGCAGCGAGTGCATGAAGCCCTGGGGCCGCTGCTCCTGCGGCACATGGAGCCAGCAGGTGAGGTATTTGAGGCGCTCCGCGGGTGATTGGGCATTCAAATCGAGCCACACGCAGTTGTCGGAGCCGCCAGTGACGAGCTTCGGTCCGGTCCAGCGCAGTCCTTCCGGCAAAAGCTGGCCGCGACGCGTCCACGTCTTCATGTCCGGGCTCGTTGCCAGCGACAGCGGCCCGCGCCAACCGGCGACGTAGAACATCTTGAAGAGCTTTTCGGCCGGATCGTAAAACACGCCGCCCTGACCGGTGAAAGTGGTCGCTTCCTCGCCCTTCTCGCCTTGCGTGGCCGGACCGAGTTCGCGCTCGGTTTCGGCTTTGAAGACTGGATTGCCATCAAACTTCTTCGCCTGATGGAAGGTGCGTTTGAGTGAGGTCTTCTCGATGAGGAAGTCATCGACGAATAGCTGCCTGCCAAGGTCGATGGGGATGACTTTCGGCTTCTTCTTCAAATAAGGCACTTCCATCACCGCATCGCTCGGTTCGCGGTAGCGCGGCGGCCATTGGTCGGGCAGTTCGATGCCGTTGTAGAGCTTTTCGGGCTTCGGGCCAATGGCTTTGTTGGCGAGCATGAGCAGCTTCGCGTCCTTCGACACGATTTTGCCCGCGAGCACATCCTCCTCGCGAAACTTGGCCATCAGGATCTCCGCGTCGGCGTGCCGGTTCCAATCATAGAGAATGTGGATGAGCCCGTCGGGCGCTTCGAAGCCATCGGGATACGACACCGCGTTGCGTTCATCGAGCAGCAAGCCGCCCTTCCACGTCTGGCCTTCATCCTCGGAAAGCCACGCGCTCATGTGCGTGCGCTTTGGCAATCGCTCCGCAGGCGAGCCATTCTTCACCAGCAAAATGCGGCCCGATTTGAGCCGACGCAGGAAAAAGCGCGCGTTCACATTCTGCACCGTTGCCGCTTGTTTCGGCGTGCTCCACGTTTTGCCGCCATCGCTGGAGAAGCTCTCATGCGGCTGGCCTTTGGTGCGTGCGAGCATCCACAGGCGACCATCCTTCAACTCGACCATCATGTGCTCGTCGAACTCCCAATCCGGGAACTGCAAGCTGCCGCGCTCCTTCCATGACGCACCTTCATCGCTCGATTCAAAGACACGGCACGTTTTTTGATGCCAGTCCGACACCGGCAGCAACCATGTGCCCTCTTTGAGAACCGTCGGCTTGTTCAGCGTGCAACCTTCCGCAAACATCACCGGCGTGCTCCACACCGGCTCCGCCGCATCAGGATCATCGCAGCGCATGAACCAGTTCGTGATGCGCTTCTGCGGATCGCCGAGCTGTTGATCGAAAAAGAGGCACAAACGCCCCTTCGGATCCGTCCACAGATTCCCCACCAGCGCCCCGCTGACTTTCTGCGCCGATTCCATCCTCGCCCCAACCGCCAGACGCGGCTTCGACCACGTCGCGCCATCGTCATCACTCGTCGCCAGCAGGAAATACCCATCCGGCTTGTCCCCCGTACCCGTCCAGCACCCCCAGATGCGCCCCTTCGGCGTGCGATCCATGCCGATGATCATCGCGCCACCGCGTGCATCGTCTTGAAACTCCGCGCCGGGGTTCAGGATGACGGAAGGCGTCAATCCATTCATCTCCTGAATCGCGGCACCCTCCGCCAGCACCAGCAGCACCATTTTTTTGAATTGAAGCCGCTCACCGACCTTCACGGCTTTGCGGTAGAGGCTCACGCGATTGATTTCGCCGGGGAAGAGCTGCGTTTCTGGCACTTCGACCTTGGTGAAGCCGGCTTTTTGCAGCGCTTCCTCCTGACTCGCGGCTTTGGGGCGGATTGTTGGCGTGAGTGCGAAAAGGGTACCGGGCTTGGTGATGGTCACGTCGAGCTTTTCGATGCTGGTGCGATGAAACGGCAGGTTTTTGACCGCGTCGGGCATTTCATCTATGACGTAGTCGCGGTCGGTGAAGAGTGTCACGCCGCGTTTCATGACGGCGGGTGCGGGTGGCGGCGGGGCGGGCCATTCGATGCGTTTTTGGCCTTTTTGCGATTCGAACTCGCCCACGGCTTCGAGCTTGCCGAACATGATGCGGTCGCTGGAGCCACCGTGATCGCTTTGAGTGACGGTAAGCCAGAGGGTGCCTTCGTGCTCGTGGAAGGTGGGATACTGAAACGAGTGCGGGGACTCGAAGCGGTATTTGCGCTGCCAAGTTTTGCCGTCGCGGGAGATGTCCACGTTGAAGACGCTGCGATTGCAGTTCTGGATCTTGGTGTTCTCCTGCCAGCCGAGGTAATAGACGCCGCCGAACTTATCGAAGGTCGGTTTGGAGTTCAGGCCGTTCGGCACGAAGGGCTTCGGCTCGGCGACGGTCCATGTTTTGCCGTTCTGGCTGGTGGTGAAGTGGTAGTTGCCCGCGTCGTTGCGCACGATGGCCATCCAGGTGTCGTCGGGCAGCCGGTTCACGGCAGATTCGCTGAGTTGCTGCGACTGCGGCTCGTTGTAGTGGCCGATGACTTCGAAGGTGGTGAAGTCATCGTGCAGCACGGCGAGGGCGTTTTGTTTGCCGGGGAAGTTGTTGAGCGCGACGTAGCGCTTGCCGTCGAACTCCTTGAATGAGTCGAAGATGTAGAGGCCGTGGTTCACGGCGGTTTTTTTGAAGCCCTGGGCGGCTGCATCGGCATGAAAATGACTCGGCTCCATGTCGAAGGTGCCTGCTGCGGTTTTGAGTTTGGCTTTGCGGATGCTGTTTTCGAAGCTTTGCGTGCGCAGATCGAAGTCGCGATACCAGGTCAGCTCGCTCGCCGACTTGCTGCAAAAGTAGGTGCGCAGCGTGTGCTCGTCCTTGCGGATGATGCGCGGGACAAAGACCTGCGCCTCCGGCAGCGTGACATTGGCAAACGCCTGGCCTGCTTTGGCAAGGAGGTGCGTCTTTTCCACTTTGAGCGACTTCAGATTCACCACCGTCAGCACGCAATACATCGCCGCGCCTGCGCCGTGGCCGGGTGCCACGTCGTTGTCATGCTCGACAATGTAAGCCCGCTCGCCGACACAGACGAACTCCGCATCGTGAGCGCCTTTCACCTGCGGTGCGGTCACGCGAATGAGACGCTGCATGACGATGTCCCCCGCGAGCGCGGGATCCCAGTTGGCGGGGAGGA
>CANNQP010000043.1 GCA_947507875.1 Verrucomicrobiaceae bacterium
CATACGAGGAGGCTGGGAACCGTCTTGCTAGGCCACGGTCAACAGCCCGGAGAAAGTCACCTTTGGAAGGAGACTCGTCACAATTGGCCTTCTTGAAGAGACAACGCAGAGCCCATGAAAGCAAAGCCCACCTAAAGAATGTGTGTTGGAGCATAGGATTGGGCTTCTTCACGGGATTTGCAGTGTCGCTGCAAATCCGCACCTTAGGCTCCATTTAGGCCGCCGCCTTCGCGGAAAGCCGTCGGAGTCAGTCCCGTATGGCGCTTGAACCAGGCCGTAAAATGCGGCGGATGGCGGAAGCCGAGGCCAAAGGCGATCTCCTTCAGCGCCACATTCGACGTGGTCAATCGCTCGCGTGCGGCATCGAGGCGACGACGATCCATCCAGGCCTGTGGGGTCATGCCCAAGTGGCTGCGCAGCAGATCATGCAGGCGCCGCTCTCCCAGGCGCTGGCTCGCTGCCAGAGTGGCCCATCGGAGCGGCTCATGCAGCGGCCATGCTTCAAGCTCCTTCAGTACAGGGCCGAAGCCACGATGTACCTGATCGGGCGTTTGCAGCGACACGCCGAGGCTTTCCATAGCGATTAGATAATGATGAAACCAATCCCGAAAGGCGACTTCGCGCTGGCTCCAGTGCTTCAGGGGTGCGGACAATGGCTGGATCGCCTCGCGATAGGTCATTTCGGTGCGAGGACCATGAACGGCACGAAAAAGCTGATGTGTGGCCATCAACAGGGCCCTACTTTTGGCAGGAGCAAGCACCACATTCAATCCCGACTGGAAGACCGGCTCGCCTGAGGGCCAATCGCAGCGAAATCCCACGGACAGTAGCCGCGTGTCCCTTGCGAACCTTTGTTGGCGAGTTCCTGGCGCAGAAAAGAAGCTCTGACCAGGCTTGACCGCGACCTCTCGCCCCGAAGCCATCACCCCTACGCACCCTGTCTCAACCCAAAACCAGCCTGCAGGCACCGTGATGACCTTTGACCACCCTTCCGTCACCGGCACCGCGCCACGATAAACCCAAAGCCAGTCAAAGCGCAGGCTCTGCCAGAGCATCGGAGCCAGGAGGAAAGGAGTCGTCATCTACGCAGATTACGTGATGCCCCGCCAACGCCAAGCCTTGTCTCATGCTGCCTGTAAGCCTTTTCCATCCTGCATAAGTCGGCAGGCTTGCCACCGCGCCGCCTTTCATGCTCCACTGGCTGGATGCGTCGTCTTGCCCCTTTCTTTCTTTTCGCCACCGCTCTGCTTTCTGGCCAGGAGCCCCGCCAGATCAGCGGCATCTATCCGCACCTAGCTATGTTCAACAACGAAGGCGAATGTGGCACGGGGGCCGTGGTACCATGGGCTGACCGACTCTGGGTCATCACCTATGGGCCACACCTGCCCTTTGGCAGCAGTGACAAACTCTACGAAATCACTCCCGAACTTCAGCAGGTGATCCGCCCAGAGAGCGTGGGCGGCACACCCGCGAACCGAATGATCCACCGCGAGACGCAGCAGCTTTTGATCGGTCCTTATGTCATCGACGCCCAGCGCCACGTGCGCGTCATTCCACCGAATCGCATGCCGGGACGCCTCACGGGCACTGCGCGCCACCTGACGACTCCCGCCACCAAGGCCTACTACGCGACGATGGAAGAAGGCCTGTATGAAGTGGACCTGAAGACGCTGGAAGTCACAGGTCTCATCCGAGATGGCAATGCACCGAAGAAAGGATTCTCCAAAGAAGCTCGACCCGCAACGCTGGCTTCCCAGCTGCCCGGTTATCATGGCAAGGGCCTCTACAGCAGCCAGGGGCGTCTGGTCTATGCGAACAATGGTGACCGCGACAAGCGAGTGATCTTTGAACCTGCCACGCCGAGCGGAGCTCTCGGCGAATGGACCGCGCCCGGCAAGGACTGGAGCCTCGTGCGGCGCAACCAATTCACCGAAGTTACTGGGCCTGGCGGCCTCACTGGCAGTGAGCACCCTGACTACGACCCGATCTGGAGCATCGGCTGGGATCATCGCTCTCTCCTTCTGATGTGTCTGGACCGTGCTGCGGGCAAGAGTGCCGATGCCACTTGGAAAGCTTTTCGCCTGCCCAAGTCCAGCCATAGCTACGATGGTGCCCACGGCTGGAATACCGAGTGGCCACGCATCCGGGACATTGGGGAAAAAGACCTGCTCATGACCATGCACGGTGCGTTTTGGCGGTTCCCGAAGAGCTTCAGCCCAACGAACAATGCAGGCATCGTGCCACGCAGCAATTACCTAAAAGTCATCGGCGACTTCGCCCGCTGGGGCGACCGGCTGGTGCTCGGCTGCGACGACTCGGCCAACAAGGAATTCCTCAACGTCCGCAAGGCCAAGGGCAAGCTCGCCGGCCCGGGCCAATCGCAATCGAACCTCTGGTTCATCGCACCGGAAAAGCTAGACCAACTCGGCCCGGTCATTGGACGTGGAGCCGTTTGGCTGGAGGATGCAGTGAAGGCTGGAGAGGCCAGCGAGCCCTATCTTTTCAGCGGCTACCAGCATCGATCGCTGCACCTTGTGGCTCCGCCGACATCGGCCTTCACGCTGGAGGTGGATGAGCAAGGCGACGGCACCTGGACAGCGAAAAACACCTTGTCTGTGAGTGGCGGAAACCATCTCTGGCTCGACTTCCCCGCCCAAGACCAAGGCGTGTGGGTGAGGCTACGCGCGCAAAAAGACATCCCGAAAGTCACGGCCATGTTTCACTACCGCAACGATGATCCACGAACCGCCGAAGCGGATGCGATGTTTGATGGCATCGCCACCGCCGAAGACGCAGAGGTGACAGGTGGCGTGATGCTGGCGCGTGGCGCTGGGTTCAAGACACTTCGCTATGTCACCACCTCAGAAGCCTGCTATGACCTGGGAGCAAACTTTGACCTGACGCCGGTAAAAGACGCCGCGGGGATCAAATGGACCGCCGAACATGCAGCCATCCCCACTGGTGTGCTGAATCATGACGCCGCTTCCCTCCTCTACGTGGATGACAAAGGCCGCTGGCGTCTACCACGCGGCACGAAGGCCCTGGATAAAACCGGGCCACTAGGCGCAGAGAGAGTGTGCCGCGAGGTATGCACGGAGCGTGATCTTTTCAATGCAGGTGGCACCTTCTTCGAACTGCCTGCGGAGAATGCGGGCGGCTTTGCCAAAGTGCGGCCTGTGACCACCCACAACCGCCGTATCAAAGACTATGCCAGTTACCGCGGCCTGCTGGTGATGAGTGGTGTGAAAAAGGATGCACAGGGCGAGCACCTCGTGCGCTCCACTGATGGTCAAACGGCTCTCTGGGTCGGCGCGGTGGATGATCTCTGGCGCTTCGGCAAGCCACGCGGTCTCGGCGGCCCCTGGAAGGATACGAAAGTGAAGGCAGGTGCATGTAGCGACCCCTACCTGTTCACCGGCTATGATCGGAAGAAACTCACGCTCAGCACCGATGCGCCTGCCCGTATCACCGTGGAGGCAGACCTGACCGGCACGGGCTTGTGGGTGAAGTACCAAAGCTTCGATGTCTCTCCAGGAGAAGACAAGAGCCACACCTTCCCCACGAGTTTCGGTGCTTACTGGCTGCGTTGTGTCAGCGACACAGACGCGATCGTGAGTGCTCAGCTAGAGTATGATTGAAGGCCTCGCCGCAGATCACGACCCAGGCGTTAAGATCTGCGGCTGGGTCGGACGGCCAAAGCGCTCGGTGCCATAACCATAAGGCAGATTGGTGCGCGCAGCCTGGCCCTTGATCATGAACCAGAAGAGAAAGGCTAGCACCAGAGAGAGCAGCTTTTCTTTCCAGTTGCGGCTGAAGATGTTTTTAAATTGATCCCAGCTCACGCGTCGGTTCCTCCGTCGGGGGTTCGGGGTTCACAGTACCGAAAGTCAGGAGCTCATTCAGTCGATTTCTCAAATCCTCAGGCTCCAAGTCGTGCTCCAATTTGCCACGGTAGGCGATAGACAAGGCCCCGCTTTCTTCGCTGACGATGAGCGCGATGGCATCCGTCTCTTCCGTCACCCCCATGCCCGCGCGATGGCGTAGGCCGATGGCGCGGTCGCGTACTTCTTTTTGACTCACCGGAAAGACACAACCCGCTGCCTGAATGCGCCCCTGATCAATGATCACGCCGCCATCATGCAGAGCCGTTTTGGGATGAAAGATGGTGGAGATCAGCTCCACGCTCATGGCCGCGTCCACCTCCACGCCTGTCTCGACGAATTGCGTCAGATCGATCCCGCGCTTCAGCGCAAAAAGCGCCCCACAACGTCGGGCAGAGAGCTTCTGCATGGCCTCCAGCAGCACATCCAAAGACTCGGGGTCGGGCCGATTGAAGGAAAAAAGCCGATGGCTCCCCAACTCCGCCAGAACACGACGCAACTCGGGCTGGAACAAAACCACGAGCGCCACCGCCAAAAAGACCGAGATGCGCTGCAACAGCCAACTGATGACCTCTAGCTCGAGAAGCTGGGAAATCAGCGCCAGACTCAGCAAGAGGATCAGCAGGCCTGTCAGAATGCGTGCTCCACGCGTGGCGCGAAAGAACAAGTAACCATGATAGGCTAGCGCGGCGAGGATGATGATCTCCACGCCATCGCGCCAGTGCTCTGTCACGAAGTCCCACATTCGATTGGAAGGCTGCCCAGATGCCAGAGCTTGGCAAGGTTGCAAGGCATTCCTCAATGGAGGCAAAAGGCTACCTCATGCCCGTCGGTTTCGTTTGCTGGAATCCGCGAAGGCGCAAGAGTGTGTCCCTGTGTCCCGTTTGGACACGCCTAGTCTCCTTACCATCCATCCCATGATCCATCGCACCACCCTCCTCCTGAGCGGCGCTTTGCTCTCCGCAGCCAGCCTCTCCGCCCAGACTGCAGCCCCGGCCGAATGGGCCCAATTTCGGGGCCCAAACCATGATGGCACCGCGCCGGTCCTCAAGGTCAGCAATTGGAAAGGAGCCAAACTGAAGCAGCTGTGGAAGACCGAGACGCCAGCGGGATTCAGTTCCTTCGCAGTCGCTGGAGCGAATGCGTACACCATCATCACAGGTGAAACGGAAGGCAATACCGGTGAGGTTTTGCTCAGCCTGGATGTGCGCACGGGCAAGGAAAAATGGCGCAAGCCCCTGACCGTCATCAACAAATATGATGGCGGCGGAGATGCTGGCTCCAATGACAACAAAGGCGGAGACGGCCCACGCTCCACTCCGATTGTGGACAATGGCAAGGTCTATGCCATCGACGCCAACCTGGGTGTCTTTTGCTTCGATGCGGCCACCGGCAAGCCTATCTGGAACCGCGATGTGATGAAGGAAAACGCCGGGGTGCAGATCAAATGGCAAAATGCCGCCTCTCCCGTCATTGATGGCAATGTGCTGCTCATGTGCGGTGGTGGAGAAGGTCAGGCCTTGCTCGGGCTAGACAAAACCAGCGGTGAAGTGATTTGGAAAGGCGAAAGCGACAAGATGACCCACGCCACGCCCGTGATCGCTGACATCCATGGCGTACATCAGTGCATCTTTTTCACCCAAAAAGGCCTCGTGGCCGTGACCCCCGAGACAGGTAAAGTCCTCTGGCGTGCAGATTTCCCGTTCAAGGTCTCTACAG
Source organism: Verrucomicrobiaceae bacterium (assembly GCA_947507875.1). GTDB lineage: Bacteria > Verrucomicrobiota > Verrucomicrobiia > Verrucomicrobiales > Verrucomicrobiaceae > Prosthecobacter. The sequence continues at coordinate 5,601 of CANNQP010000043.1, forward strand.
CAGCCAGCCCGGTTGTTTATGAAGACATCGTCTATTGCTCCGCTGGTTATGGCGTCGGGGCGGGTGCCTTCAAAATCAGCCAGAGCGGCTCTAGCCTCTCTGCCGAGCATATCTGGCGTCGCGAGAATGAGTGCTTCAACCACTGGAGCACCCCCATCGTGAAAGATGGCTACCTTTATGGCATGTTCAGCTTCAAAGAATACGGTTCCGGCCCGCTGGCCTGCGTGGACATCAAAACCGGCAAAGACATGTGGAAGGAAGGCGGTTTCGGCCCTGGCCAAGTGATCCTGAGCGGAGATAAGGTGATTGCCCTCAGTGACAAAGGCGAGGTTGTGATCGTCCAAGCCAGCCCTGAAAAATACACGGAGCTGAAACGCGATGATGTGCTGGACGGCAAGGTCTGGAGCTACCCCGTGCTAGCCTACGATCGTCTCTTCGCGCGCAGCACCGTAGAAGGTGTATGCCTGGAAATTCAGTAATCATCCGGTCCATCCCCACGATGACAAAGGAAAGCCCGGGGCGCGAGTCCCGGGCTTTTTTAGGTCCCAAAAGGCCAAAAAGGCGAATCTCAGGATGAAATTTCCTGCCACACGGATTTGAGTCTGGCGCGGGACACGCTAGTTTCACCGTCTCCTAGACCCCACAAACCTCATTTTTCCCCACGACCGCCATGCCGAAGATCATCGAAATGCCCAAGCTCAGCGACACCATGACCGAGGGTACCCTTGCCAAGTGGACCGTCAAAGAGGGTGACGCGGTGGAAGTGGGAAAACCCATCGCTGATGTCGAGACGGACAAAGCGACCATGGAGTATGCCAGCCCCTTCGAAGGCAAGATCCTCAAGATCATCGCAGCGACAGGCGTCAAAGTTCCCCTAGGCAGCCCCCTGGCGATCGTCCTCGAAGAGGGTGAAGAGGCGCCCGCCAATCTGGATGAGCTTATCGCCAAAGCGCAAGCAGCAGCAGCTCCCGCACCGAAAGAAGAAAAACCCGCCGGTGGTGGATCCAAGAAAGTCTCTGCTCCAGGGCCCCGCCTACCCACGGCGCCACAGCCCACACGCCGCGCCGTTGCCAGCAATGTGCGCGTGAAAGCAAGCCCACTGGCCAAAAAGATCGCCGCTGAAAAAGGTGTCGACCTGACGACCCTGGCCGGCACTGGCCCTGGCGGACGCATCCTGCGCGCTGATGTCGAAAGCGCACCGGTCGGAGGTGGCAGCAGCGCTCGTGTCGCTGCCACACCTGCGATTCGCCCGACCTATGGTCCTGAGGATGAACGAACGCCGACCAGCACGATGCGCAACATCATCGCTGAACGTCTGCTGGCTTCGAAGACACAGATCCCCCACTTCTATCTCCAGATCGAGGTCGATTCCGCTCCGCTCATGGACTTCCGCGCCCATCTGAATGCCAGCGCCGAGAAGACTGGCGGTGTGAAATACACCGTCAACGACTTCATCCTGAAGGCCGTGATCCGCTCTGCCCAAGCACAACCAGCCATCAATGCCGCCTGGGATGGCGACGCGATCGTGAAGTTTAAGTCCGTCGGACTCAGTGTTGCCATTGCCATCGACGATGGTCTTGTCACCCCCGTCATCAAACAGGCAGAGAAAAAGACATTGGCTGACATCAGCGCTGCCGTAAAAGATCTCGCAAGTAAGGCTAAGAATAAAAAGCTCAGCCCGGATGACTTCGCTGGAGGAACCATCACGGTGTCGAACCTCGGTTCCTACGGCATTGATCAGTTTTCGGCGATCATCAATCCACCACAGGCTGCCATCATCTCGGTGGGTAGCATCCGTAAGGTCCCTGTCGTCGATGACAAAGGCAATGTCGTCGCGGGTCAGCGCATGTGGATCGGCCTAAGTGGTGACCACCGCGTCGTCGATGGTGCTGTCGCGGCCACCTTCCTTCAGGAAATGCGTAAGCTCCTCGAAAACCCTGCGCTCATGCTCGTCTGATCCGCCTTGAGATGCTGGCTTGCCATGCCAGTGGACCGAGATTCATCGTTCATTCTGTCAGCCAGGAGGGCATCGTTTCCGAACAGGATCCCCTGGCCGTCGATGGCATGGCCTTGCCCGCTGCTCGGGTCATCTCCTTATTTCACCGCATCAGCTACCGGACAGGCTTGCTCACCGGTCCGGTCACCAGCATCTCGATGAACGCACTTGAGTTTTTGGCTCAAGTCCTACGGCTTGCACCAAGCATCATCTGAGAGCAAGATTGAGACGGAAGAAGTGCTATTTCGGTACGTATTTTTGCGCACAACCCCCAACGCACAGACATGAAGCCCCTTCACGTTAGCCTGATTCTCCTCCTGTCTGCCCCTGCCCTGCCAGCGCAGGACACAAAACCTGCTTCAGCAAAGCCACCCGTAGCCAAAGCAGAAACACCAGCTCCCCCCTTGGCGTCAACGCCCCCAACAGCGCCGGCAAAGGCCAAATCGGAGCCACCGAAAACTCCACCTTCGCCACCCGCAACACCAGCGGTTCAGAAACCAACGCCCGCTAGCGAGACCAAGCCCGCCTCGGTGCCCAACCAACCCCCAGCTCCCCCAGCAGCGCCGAAACCAGTCTCTGTTTTCAAAGACAAAGCCCTCGAAACCGCTGTGCGAAAGCAAGTCTTTGCCAAACGAGACAACCAGGAACCTCTCACCGCTGAAGATGTCGCCACCGTGGCCATCATCGAGGGCAAAGGCCTTGGCATCAGCGATCTCAGTGGACTGGAAAAATGCACCGCACTCGCCTCGCTGACTCTGTCTGACAATAAGATCACTAGCCTGGCTCAACTGAAGGGATTGGAGCGCCTCCAGTTCATCGACCTAGCCAACAACCAAGTGGCTGATCTCACACCTCTGGCCACATGCAAGGCACTGCAATACCTCGAGCTAACCAACAACAAAGTGACCGATGTTTCACCTTTGGGTGGCATTGCGACGCTGAATTCCTTGTATCTCGCGGGAAACCAGATCGCTGAAGTGAGTCCGCTTTTCAAACTAGTCAAGGTCTGGACCCTTTACCTGGACGGCAACCAAATCGCCAAGCTGGACGGCATCGGCCAAATGAAGTGGCTCTCCATGCTATCGCTGAAGGGGAACCAAGTGGCCGACATCACGCCGCTAGAATCGCTAACCGAGCTTCAGTTTTTGTTTTTAGACAAAAACCCCGTCACTGACATCTCGCCACTGTATCGCGCATGGAAAAAGGACACCGAAGGCGACCGTGAATGGGCACCTTACTGCCAGATCTTCCTTACCGACTGTCCCCTCAGTGAAGACTCCAAGAAACAAGTCCAGGAACTCAAAAAGGCCGGAGCCCGCATCTCGCCTTGATGCTGACGAACCGCATTCGGAGAATGTACATTGCCAGGGCTGGCGGCGTCTGCTTCTAGCTATACATCATGCTACACACCGCCACTGAAATCATTCGCAGGCTACGCCAAGCAGGCCATCTGGCCCTGCTGGCAGGTGGTTGTGTGCGAGATGAGTGGCTGGGACGCAAGCCAAAGGATTACGACGTGGCCACCAACGCAACGCCACAGCAAGTGATCCGCCTTTTTCCCGGAGCCATGACAGTGGGAGCACATTTCGGCGTTGTCATCGTACGGCTTGAAGGTGAACAGATCGAGGTAGCCACATTCCGTACTGATGGGAGCTATGAAGATGGTCGGCGGCCAAACAGCGTCAACTTTTCCACGCCTGAAGAAGACGCCAAACGACGTGACTTTACAGTCAACGGACTCTTTCGCGATCCGATCAGCAATCAAATCATTGATTACGTCGGCGGCGTAGCTGACCTGGAAAAACGCATACTCAGGGCCATCGGCGATCCAGCCCAGCGATTCCAAGAAGATCATCTACGGTTACTTAGAGCGGTGCGTTTTGCTACCGTGCTCGACTTTGAAATCGAGCCTGCCACCTGGCAGGCTATCGTGAATCATGCCACCTCGATCTCAAAGGTCAGTTCAGAAAGGGTGCGTGAGGAATGCATCCGCCTTTTCCTCCATCCTTCACGGTTGCGTGGGTTCGACCTGCTCGTGAACAGCGGTCTCATGCTGCATATCCTACCGGAAATTTTGGCACTAAAAGGCGTGGAACAGCCAGCCCAATGGCATCCTGAAGGCGATGTTTTTATCCACACGCGGCTCATGCTCAGCCTGCTGCCAGCAGAAGCTTCCCTGCCACTCGTGCTCAGCGTCCTGCTGCATGACATCGCCAAACCCGCGACTTTTTCCGTGGATGAGACTGGCCGAATCCGTTTCAACGGCCACGACAAACTGGGCGCAGCAATGGCACAACGCATCCTCAAGCGACTGCGCTTTCCCAATGACATCATCGAACCAACCTGCACGGCAGTCGAGCATCACATGGTCTTCAAAGATGTGAAGAAGATGCGCACTAGCACCCTGCGACGCATGATGGCCCGGCCCACATGGCCCGACGAGCTTGCATTGCACCGCGTCGATTGCCTGGGCTCCAATGGCAATCTGGACAACTACCACTTCATGCTAGGCAAGGCTCAGGAGTTTGCCCAAGCCCCACTGATTCCAGAACCGCTATTGAACGGACGTGACCTCATCGAGCGTGGGTGGCAACCTGGGAAAGAACTCGGTCAACTTCTGAAACAAGCACAGGATGCCCAACTTGAAGGTGTTTTTGTCACACGTGAAGAAGCACTGTGCTGGCTAGACGCCCATTCGCCAGCCAGCAAATAACGGCTTCGTGCCACACGAGTGAAGCACAAGCGCTCGAAAGAAACCTGGGCCGAGATCCCATAGTCTTCACTTCAGCAAGCCTTCAGTCGACGGGAAGACGATAACCGTTTCCAGTTCTTCGGATGAGAAGCTCACCCTTCCTGACCCAGTGCCTGAAGGGAGGGCTTAACGGAATGATTCAACTTGGTGGCGGACAGAAAAACTCAGGAGTGATGTATTTTGTTAAGCGCAGGTAAACGGTATGGGCAGATGCCTAACTGTTGTTCACCCTAGAGTTATAACCTCAATCCCAAGATGAAATTCACCATCTTCCTCACCTCTCTATGTTCTCTCATGGTTAGTGGAGCCATGGCTCAAACTGGGATTCTAGATCTGACTCAACTGGAAAACTACGCCAATCAGCCAAAACCACCTTACATCTTACGTGACAATACACCTCAGGGACCAAACCCACCAGCGAATGCGATTACAAATCTAGGTGCGACCCTAGGGCGTGTGCTTTTTTATGACAAACGGCTGTCCAAAAACAGCACTGTCTCCTGTTCTTCCTGCCACCAGCAATCGGTAGCATTTTCTGACAATTCCACGTCAAGTACAGGCGTGGCCGGGACAACCGGAAGACACTCCATGCGTCTGATTAATAGCCGCTTTGCCGCTGAACGCCGCTTTTTCTGGGATGAGCGTGCCATCTCACTCGAAGATCAAACGACACGGCCCATTCAAGATCATGCAGAGATGGGGTTTTCCGGCACGGAGGGCGATCCCATTTTTAGCGATCTGATCACGCGCTTGTCTGCCATTGAGGAATACCGAGTGCTGTTCGCTTCCGTTTATGGAGACGCGGCGATCACCGAGCCGCGTGTGCAAAGAGCCTTGGCTCAATTTGTGCGTAGCATTCAATCCTTTGATTCCAAGTATGACATCGGACGCGCGCAGGTCGCGAACAACAACGACCCGTTCCCGAATTTCACTCAGGCTGAGAACAATGGCAAAACCCTCTTTGCTACGCCACCCAATCAGGGCGGAGCAGGTTGTGCAGGTTGCCATCGCCCCCCCGAGTTCGACATTGATCCAAACAGCTTAAACAACGGCATCATTTCCAAGCTAGGTGGCGGCACAGACCTAACCAACACACGCTCTCCGAGCCTACGAGACCTATTGAATCCACTAGGTCAACTCAACGGCCCGATGATGCACGATGGCAGTCTCACCAGCCTCGCTGCCATGATCAATCATTACGTAGCACCACCTACCAATGCCAGTCTCGATCAACGATTGAACCGTCCACCTTTGAATCTTAATCAAACTAGGCGCGATGAACTCATCGCTTTTCTACGCACCCTGACTGGAAGCGCCGTTTACACTGCCCCCAAGTGGTCCAGTCCTTTTAATGCCTCAGGGCAGCTGACCTTGATCGTACTACCCGCAAGTGCAGCACGACTTCAGCCAAACCTCGGCGCTACCTCAGCTGTGTTTACCGCCACGGCTGTTCCTGGCCTTAGCTACAGGGTGGAATCCTCCACCAATTTGGCACAATGGACTTTTGTCACGACGGTCACGGCGAATACAACGGGACTTTTGGAGCATCCCGTGACGATGGGGACTGCCCCAACCTTCTTCCGCTTCACCTACATCCCCCCCGCCAGCTAGTTCGTTGGGCTCAGGTGTCAAAGCAACGGTCCCCGGCATCACCCAGCCCTGGCACAATGTAACAGCGATCATCAAGACCATCATCAATCGCTGCGGTGATCACCGCGACATCAGGATGCTTGGCTTGCATAGCCTCCAGCCCCTGAGGACAACTCACGACAGAAATAAAGGTTAGTCTTGCTGCACCTGCCATTTTCAGCTGCTGCAGCGCCATGCAGGCACTGCCCCCTGTGGCGAGCATGGGATCAAGCACAAAGACCTCAGCCTCGTCGAGGTGGGAAGGCAATTTGGTGTAATACGGACGTGGCAGAGCGGTGTCCTCGTCTCTGGCGATGCCGATATGGGCCACTGTTGCCTGAGGCACTAAGGGGTGAATGGCGTCCGCTAAACCCAATCCTGCTCGCAAAATCGGCACAAGAATGATCGGACGCAGCAAGGCATGGCCTCCCGTTGAGGCCAGAGGTGTCTGAACCGTCAAGGTTTGCGTTTCAAGAGAACGAGAAGCCACGGTAAAGAGAATCTCGGCCAGGCGATGCAAGTGCCAGCGAAAACGCTCAGCTGGAGTTTCCTTGCAGCGCATCTCCGTCAGATGAATCTGCGCCAAGGGATGCGTAACAACGAGAGGGGAAGGAACAGACATCGCGAAAAAAGAAAAAGCTAGTTCTCTAAGAAAGTGGGAACCTTTGGAGTCGGGGTCAGGGCTCCAGAGGAGCAGGCAAAGGTGGCATGGGTGAAGCGGGCACTGTGCCTGAGCCCGTCGTAGGGCTAGCAGAGCCAGCAGGCACTGCCGTTTTGACCTCCTCCACAGGACCGTTTGGATCACCCGGGGGCAATGCGACTGCCGCAGCGGCGGCAGCAGCGGCTTCTTCAGCTTTCAGTTTCGCGGCCGCAAGCTTGGCAGCATTCTCTTTCGACTTCTTCTCGGCCTCTTTAAGGTAGGTTTTGTAATCAGGTCCTGCACCTGTGATTTTGACAGGGGTGCCAATTGCCGTGTGTCTAAAGATGGTTCCGGCAAATTTCGAGGGAAGTCGGATGCAACCGTGAGAGGCACGGCGGCCAGGCTTGGGGATTGGTCCGATGTGCATCCCGACTCCATCTCCAGTTAGGCGCATGAAATAGGTCATCTTGGCAGGTTCGAACTTTCCGCCGGGAGGCAAGAGATCTCTCCCGACTTTGAAATCTGAATTCACGAGCTTGCCGCTGGCATCGAAGCCTTTGCCGTAAAGGTTCGAAACTTTGTCCTGGATCTTTTCCAACACCTTGAACTCCCCCGTGGGTGTAGGGAAACTTGTGATTCCCGTAGCCACATAAGTCCAGCCAACTTGGTCTTCACCATGATAAAGATATGCCTTCTGCTCATCGACATGGATCTGAATCGAAGTGATTGATTTGCTGTCACCCTTCCACTCAAACAAGCCTGTGGACTTTTTGACAACGGACCGTGGCGGGGGAGAGGTTGGCGGCGTGGACTTGCACGCGGAGAGCAAGATGCAGAAGGCGATGAACATGCAGCGAGCAGCGCTGCGAAGCAGTTGTTGGAAGCACATGCAATGGGAAGATAAACTAGGCCAGAGCAAGAGGCAATGAGCGAGTACACCCCTTCTTTTGTAATCTCTCTGTGACAGAAACATCCACCCGTGCCAGAAGAGATGCCGTGAGCTCATCCCCGCTTTTTTTTGATCATCTCATTCTCCATGAGGACGGCACTCATGACGGTGCCTGGAATATGGCGATCGACCAAGCCTGGCTAGAGACATCAGACCATGCGGTGCTGCGCATTTATCACTGGGATCAGCCCACCGTGACCTTGGGCTATGCCCAAAGCTTGGCACGCATGATGGAGCACTTACCCCATTGGCCCTTGGTGCGGCGCTGGACCGGTGGCGGTGTGGTCATGCACGATCAAGACCACACCTATTCTCTGATGATCCCAGCTGTGGTTCCATGGGCACAGACCCCTGCCGTTCAGAGCTATGAACAGATCCATCGAGCGCTTGCCAGACACTTAGTCGATGCAGGTTACGAAGGTTGTCGCTTAGCGCAGATGGAAGATGTCATCGAAGGCCCACTGTGCTTCACTGCCCCGGCTTTGCACGATGTGGTAAGGGACTCATTGAAAATCGCAGGAGCAGGCCAGCGGCGCGGTCGGCTGGGTATCCTTCATCAAGGTAGCGTGCAAAATGTGAAGCTAGAGCCTTCGTTTTGGCAAAACTGGGCTGCGCAAATCGCGCGGCAGGTGACTACTGTATCAGCAGTGCCCACAGCCGTGCAAAATCGAGCCGAGGTGTTGGTCGAAAAAAGATTCTCTCTGCCACAATGGCTCACGGATCGAGATGATCTCCTTGGTTAAAGCACATTTGCCTCTTCTGCTTATGTTGATTTTTGTATATGGCACGCTGAAACGGGGTGGAACGAACCATGAATGGATGCATGGCCAGCGATTCATCGCTGATGCAACGACGACTCCAGATTTCTTGCTTTTCGATCTAGGCGGATATCCCGGCTTAGTGCGTGTAGCCTCTGGTGGGCAGAGTATCTTGGGGGAAATTTGGGAGGTCGATGCACCAGGAGTTCTTCGACTCGATGAGCTAGAGGAGGTGGAAGGCGGAGAATATGTAAGAGAAACGATTCCCCTACTTGCTCCACATCAAAACTGGCAAGTTGAGGGTTATCGCTACTCTCGTCCCATCCGCATGAATCAGGAGCCCATGGGAAACCACTGGCCTATTTGAAAAATGGGCCCATTAGGGCTTTCCTGATCACTTAGCCACGGCACCTTCGGCCTTGGCAGTCGTCGGGCGCTTGGCTGTTAGGTCGATGAAGTCGCGCATGATGTTCACGGTTTCGAGCTTCATCGGTTCCAAACCATAGGGGAGCTTCGAAGAGGCGGGGCCACTTTCTTCTTCATCATCATCCTTCTTTGCCATGCGCATGCCCGTGCTTTGCTCACGAGTAAAATCGGACTCGATCACGAGCTCAGGTTTATCCACATTGTCGAGGGTGAGATGATAAATCTTAAATCCACCCTCCTTGTTTTTTTCAGCAATGGATTTCACACGTTGGTCGCGTTCCTCGTCCTGCCTCTCACGGCGCGCCTTGCTCTCCGCACTTTCTTTCTGACGCTCAGCGAGACTTAGAGAAACCGTATTGCGATCAATTCTCTCTTTAAGACGCTTTGCTTCGTCAATAATGTATTGAAACTCTGGGTTAGCGCTTACCCGCTCATTCATGCGTTTGCTGAGCTCGGTCAGCGGATAGGGCTTCTCATGGATGAGGTTATACTTGCGGGCAGGAATCGTATCGTAAGGCAAAGCATTGTCCGTTGATGCCTCACCAATGTCCAGCACATCGCGAATCGAAGGCAACACGAGATCAGGCTCGACACCCTTAAGCTGGGTCGATCCCCCTGCAATACGATAGAATTTTTGAATCGTGACCTTCAGATTTCCCGCCCGGTCTTTCTTCGCGAAGAAAGGCATAAAGCGTTCCACGGGAAGGATGGTCTGCACCGTGCCTTTGCCGAAGGTCGATTTGTCACCGACAATCAAGGCACGACGATAATCTTGGAGAGCTGCAGCAAGAATCTCTGAGGCGGAGGCACTGGTTTTGTCCGTCAGCACGATCATGGGTCCTTCGTAGAAGGCTTTTTGATTCTCACACTCGCGATATGAAATCCGGCCCTGCCAATCCTTAGCCTGCACCACTGGACCAGCAGGCACAAACAAACCTGTCAGGCGAATGGCTTCTTCAAGAGAACCACCGCCATTGCCACGAAGGTCGAGCACTAGACCATCGATCTTTTCTTTGATCAATCGAGCCAGCAAACGTTGCACGTCGTCAGTGGTCGAGACCGTGCCATTTTCCATATCTGCGTAAAAGGAGGATAAATTAATCCAACCGAGCTTTAAGGATTCCTTGCCATCTTCCGATGGGGTGACGAGCATCTCCGCATTGGCGAGTTTTTCCTTCAGTTCGACTTCGCCACGGATGATGGAAACGATTTTTGTTGAGCCTGGATCATCGGCAGGATTCACACGGAGGCGAACGGTGCTTCCCTCCTTCCCACGAATCATATCGACAATTTTTTGTAGCTTCAAATACTTGGTATCCACGAACTCAGCATCCCCCTGAGCGACACCCGTGATTTTATCATTCAGTTTCAACTCCCCCTGCTTATCCGCAGGACCGCCAACGACGATACCCTGAATTTGCGCAACATCATCGACCAAGCCCAAAAGCGCTCCAATACCGACCAGCTTGTGCTTCATGGAGATGTTGAAGCTGTCCGTTTCTGTTGGGCTCATATACTCGGTGTGAGGATCATAAGACTGGGAAAGGCTGGACAGAAAGAAGTCCACAACATCTTCCTGATCATTCTCATTGATGCTTTCCAGCAAGCGGTCGTAGTCCTTCTGCACCCGTTGCACAGGCGTTAGATTTTCGTCTTTTTTGACAGCGACCTCATTAGCAGCAGGCTCTACGGTCTTTTTTTGACTTCCGGCTTTTGCTGCTTTCTCCGCCTTCTTCTTGGTTTCTTCGGCCTTGGCGTCATCCGCGAGTTTTTCCTGAAGCATGTTTTCTTCGAGGATGTCCATCCACAACTTATTTTGCTCAGCCTCGTCCTTGGGATAAGGGGCCTTGTCGCGTTTGATCTCGATCTTACGATTGGAGTCAAAAGTGAATTGATGTGAGTTGAGCGTCTTGTTCACAAACTCCAGGCGTTCCTTCACGCGCTGCTTGTAAATATCGTAGATCTCAATCGCTGGACTTATATTTCGCATCAGCACGTGATCATCCAGAGTGGAGTCGTATTTGGACTTCAACGAATCCACATCTTGCTGGGTGAAGAAGATGTGGCGAAAGTCGAGCATGTTCAGGTAGTTCTGCAGTAGTTTCGCAGACAGCTCGTCATCAAAATCACGATGCGAATAGTGCTGGCTCTGTAACATGTAGGCCACATGCATCGCCACTTGACCGAAATTGGTCTCCGCGCGGGATGAAACTGGAACGACAGCCGCCAGAACGGCAGCCACGAGGGACAAAGTATAACGGGTCATGACAAAATGGGCTCGTGTATTTACGCGGTCAATCCAGGATTGTAGTTCGAGATTTTGCGATTGGCGGCAGAAAATGTCCACCGCTTTCCCTGACGGTTTAGAAAATGCTATCGAGTCCCCAGGCGACCAGCAGGCCTGTGACGCCTACCAGGGTTTCCGTTACAGTCCAAGTGCGAAGGGTCTGAGCCACCGACATCCCAAGAGTCTCTTTCACGATCCAAAATCCGGCATCATTGAGATGGGAGAGGAACAGCGAACCGCAGCCAATCCCGACGACAACAAGCTCGGGATTGACCTCCGGGTTGCCCAAAACCACCGGGGCCACCAGCCCACTGGCTGTGGTGATGGCCACGGTGGCCGAACCTGTAGCCACACGCACGAGTGCGGCACAGAGCCAGCCAAAAATCATCGGCGGCAGATGGGCTGCGGTGGCCATCGCACCAATCGCGGTAGCCGCCCCACTTGCCTCCAAGACCCCTTTGAAGCCGCCCCCCCCTCCCACGACCAGCAGTGTCATCCCGACGGCGGCAATGGCCTTTTCCCCCATTTTCAGGGCTTCATTGCGAGAAAATCGAAACGCAACGCCGGCAAAAATCACCGAAATACCGAGCGCAAGCGTGGGGTTTCCAATGATGGCGCAGATTTGGCGCATGGGGTGCGTCTTGTCTTCATAAAACAGTTCTGCCAGCGTTTGCGTCAGCAGAAGCAGTATGGGCACCGTCAGCACCGTGACGGTCATGGCCAAGGATGGCTGAGGACGCGCCGCCATCGCAGGGTCCACGGGGGGAGGCTCCGGTGCATCCACCTGTACATGGCGGATGGCCCAGTAGGCAAAGATCGGACCAGAAACCGCAGCGACGGGCACCGCTGCGAGCAGTCCCCAGAGGATCACTTTTCCTAAATCTGCATGCAGCGCCTGAAGCGCCACGACAGGCCCCGGGTGCGGCGGCATTACCCCATGCATGATAGAAAGCACCGCTAGCAGAGGAATGGCAAGCTTGAGGAAAGGCTCCTTCGTCTCGCGGGCCAGTGTCAAAAGGATAGGCACTAACATGACCAAGCCAACCGCAAACCAAGTCGTCAGCCCGATGAGCAGGCCCAAAACCATGAGGCACCAGTGCACGCGCTTAGGCCCAAACAAACCGATCAACGCCTTTCCCAAAACCTCTGCGCCCCCTGAGGCAGCGAGCAATCCTCCCAAAATGGTGCCTAACCCCAATATACCAGCAATACCGCCCAGCGTGCCGCCCATACCTTTTTCAAAAGCAGTCATCATTGCCAAGGGGTCCATTCCTGAACCGAGGCCCATGACCATTGCGGCTAGCAACAGGGCCAAAAAAGCATTCAGGCGAACCCATGCAATCAGTAAAATGAGCACGGCGACCGAGGCAACCGAGAGGAGAAGGAGTTGAGTTTGTTCTGGAGTCACAGCAAATGGAGAAAAACACTGAAAGCAGCGCACGGGTCAAGCCTTGCCAAGCTTTCAGACAAAATAGCCATCGTTCTCCGTTTTCAGCATGTTTTCCGCTTTTTCCTCCAAGTTTCCAGCCTGCGTTCGCTTTGTCGGAAGCTTTGATGAACTCCTTTCCACGCGCTTTGAAAATGGCATCAATGCCCTGTGCTGGCCGCGCCAGTTGTTGGGAAATTTCACAGAGGTCATTGCCCAGCTCGATTTACCCAAAGGCATCACCTCACTGGACGAAACCAAGCTAGCTAGCCTGGAGCTGCCAGAAGCGGGGAGTTTGGCCGTCCGTATGATGCTCGACGACCTGCATCGACTGCGCCAGGAGGGCCTCGAACCTACCCTGGATGGCATTCACGGTTATCTGCACCCACAAGAGGAGGATTATCTCCGGACAGATGTGTGCTCGTTTCATGCCGATAGCGCCACAGCTGAGGCCGACACCTGGCTTTGCACTTACCACGGCGACTGCTCGTTGGGATTGCCGAATGATCAGGCCATCGCCCGCCCACAGCATCCACCCGCCCGTCATGATTTGTTGGAAAAGTTTGGGGGCAATGATGACGAGAGCTTCGCGGACTGGCTAGGCGATCACTTCCATGATCTGCACTATCACCCACTGCCCGGCGCGCAGCCTTATGCTTTTGGGGTGGGTCATCTCTGGCGCATCGCCACCCAGTATCCTGGAAGCCCCGTCCCGCCTTGCATACACCGGGCTCCAGATCCGGTACCAGGTCAACCGAGGTTACTACTTCTGAGCTAAGGATGAAGTTTGTCCATTTAAGGGATCATGGGCAGTGCAAGCTCGCCTCATCTGCGATTTCAACCAGCCGCACAAGGAATAGACTCTTTGAGATGATGACGACTGGACCCACGGTGACTCAAGACAAGACTCCCATTCGACTTTGGAAAAGAATGGGCAACGGCAGATCATCAATCCGGATTTTCTCTAGCAATCCCACGCCTCTGGAGCGCGCATTTCTTGCCAGGGCCATTAGCAGCGCCTAGCCTACCGGCTTATGAGTTTTCGCACCACATTGTTCCTACTGATTGCCGCCGCCCTTCTGGGAGCCGCTATTTTAGGGATCGAGCGCTACCTACCCAGCACGCGTGAACTGGCCGAAATGCGCAAAGGCCCGGTACGATTCGACCCCAAAAAAGTCACTCAAATTGAGATCGAACATCCAGGAGCCAGTGATCATGTCAGCCTTCAATGGGATGGAGGCCAATGGTGGGTGCGCCAGCCTTTCAATGATTTGGCTGACCCTGAACGCGTGACCAAGCTGCTGACCGAAATCCAATCCACAGGCTGGCTGCAACGCGTGCACCGCAATGAGTTCGACGATGACGCCTGGGATCGCACGCTGCTGGATAAGCCGCGCCATCGGATTCGTCTGAATGAAGGTTCAGTCTGCATACTCGACCTCACGGTGGGGGCTCCTTCCCCTGTAGAAGGCAGCCACTATGTCGCTCTGCAGCCCACTTCGGACAAAGCCAAACCCGCTGCCTACGCAGCCCGCACGCCCTTACCCGAAATGCTAAAGGCCACTTCGGCCGAATGGCGTGATAGCAAGCTGCTACGCCTACCCGCAAACCTAGTCACTGGAGTGAAGCTAGTCCATGCGGGGGGGCAGATCGAGCTGATGCGAGTGGATGAAAAATCACCCTGGGAGCTAATCAAGCCCCTGCGCGTTCGGGGCAGCAGTGAGCGCATCAATGACCTACTTTCGACCCTGCTGAATCTCACCATCAAAAGCGCCACCGAACCGGCTGCGGGTTCTCAGGCTATACCCTCCGTGGCAGTTCCTGGCCTTAGAGGACAGGAACTGCGCGCCGAACTAACACTGAAAGGCTTCGTCAAACCCGTCGAGATTACTTTGGAAAAGCCAGAGGCTGCAAGTGCGTCTGAAACCACCGCACGCATGAATCTTCGTAGGCCGGTTTTCACCATCCTCTCGAAGTCACTCAACTCTCTCTGGACAGAGCCCAACCAGCTACGCGACCGCATGTTGGCCAGGATCGACCGCGATTCAGTCCAAACGATCCAAATCACCAGTGCTCTACACCTTCCCATTCAGATGGAAAAACAGGACGATTCTTGGTTCATTCAGCGCAACGACCGTTGGACCGCGGCGAACGGCGACCGCATCACGCGCTTTTTCGAGGCCTTGAATGCCTTTCAGGTGCTGGAATTCACCTCCGACAGCGCCGCCAACTTGGCTCCCTATGGCCTGGCGGCCCCTTTCTTGAATGTCACCTGGACCACGGCGGGAAAAAAGACGACACTCCAATTCGGCGCGAATGCCGAGAGTACAGAATTCTTCGCGAAGTATGCCAATGAACCTTCCGTGCTGCGGGTAGATGCGTCGATCTTGCCGTCGGTACCGCAGGAGGGCATCAAGTGGAAAGGTTTGGGCATCGTGCGCTTCAGCCAATTCGCCCTGCGGCAGATCAGCCTCTCTGCGGGCACGGCTCCGCCGACTCTGCTTAGCTACGATCCCACAACGGCTCAGTGGACCGGCAGCCGTGCAGGCAAAGACATCACGCCCCTGATCGACCGAGTCAAAGCGGACCGCCTAGCCAATTCACTCGCCAAACTGAATGTGCAGGACTGGGTCGGTGATACTACAGCGGCGATTCCTCTGCTACAAAACCCAGCGCTGCGCGTCGTCATCACCCTGGGTGAACCCGGCAGCAGCACGGGGCCAACACGTGATCTTGTGCTTAGCTTCAGCCCTACCCAGGCGGACAACATGAACGCAGCCCTCTTCTATGGCCAGCTTCAAGGTGACGCCGACATTTTCTACATCGCACGTGGCACCTTGCTGGAGCTGCTGGCTCCCGTGTTTCGCTCTCAGGAAAAGTAGCAGGTGCCAGCGGCAGCATGGCATTCACGTCTTTTGCAGAGGGTCTGGGGGGATCAGCACACCGTCAATCCACGGGCGCGCATGTCACGGAACCAGCGGACATACTCCGGCACACCTTGGGCAATGGTGGTGGTGGGTCGGAAATTCAACAAGCGCACCGCCTTGCTCACCTCTGCTGAGGTCAACGGCACATCCCCCGGCTGATCAGGCAACTGGCGGATCTGGGCTTTTTTGCCTACAGCTTCTTCGATCGTGGCGATGAGATCATTCAGCGTCACCGTCTGCGAACCGCCGAGGTTGAAGATGTCACAAAGAGGACCGCTGCGGTAATTCACCGCCCCGAGGATTCCATCCACGATGTCGCTGATGAAGGTATAGTCACGAGCTGTGCTGCCATCGCCATACTTGTCGATGGGCTGTCCATCTTCGATCAAACGTGTGAACTTGGAGATCGCAAGGTCAGGGCGCTGACGAGGCCCATACACGGTGAAGAAGCGGAGGCAAACCGTGCGGATGCCATGCAGGTGGCTGTAGTTCGAGCACATCTGCTCTCCCGCCATCTTGGTCATCGCATAGGGGCTGATGGTCTGCAAAATCGGGTCTTCTTCGCTGAACGGAACCTTTTTGTTCACCCCGTAAACGGAAGAGCTGCTCGCAAAGACAAAGTGGCCACAACCGGTGCGGCGAGCGGCCTCCAGCAGATGAAAAGTGCCTTTGATGTTGGTATCCATGTAAAGCTCAGGATCTGCGATCGAAGGCCGCACACCAGCCCGCGCGGCGAGATGGATGACCGCATCGAAGCGACCTTCCTCGAAGATTCGATGAACAAAGGCCGCATCGGTCAACTCGCCCTCTCGCACCTGCACGCCTTGTGCCAGCCCAGCTAGGTTGGCCCGCTTGATGGCGGGATTGTAATAGTCGTTGAAGCTATCCAGGATGGTGACCCGGGTATCGCTGCGGGTGAGTAGCCTTTCGACGGTATGGGAGCCGATGAAGCCGGCTCCGCCGGTGACTAGGATGTGCATGGGACGTGAAAAAGGGAGGCTGGAAAAAGGAAAAGAGCCCGTAGGCTCTCGCAGAGCAACAAGCTTTGCAACCCCATGGTGTCCAAAAACCTAGCCCACTCCAAGGCTATGCATCAGGTTATTCCCCGTCGGGACAGAGACTCTTCCACCGCACGCTCGACGAGCCGCACAGCAAGCTCCTGCGTGGCATCGTCCAGCACCGCCGTTGCTTTTTTTAGCGCATTCGCGTCGTGAGGCTCCGCCACCAGCAGTCGCTGAACGTCCGCAGCCGAAGCTTGAATCAGCCCGCGCTCATCCTCGCTCACGGCATCGCCAAACTGGGCTAGCGCCGTCTCGACCGCAGGTAAGAGTTCCTCCGCCTTCAGCTTGGCCTCCGTCCAGACTCGTTCGTTCATGTCCTCAAAGGCATGCTCGACGCTCTCGGCGATCATTTGCTCGACACGCTCATCATCAACATCAACAGCCGTGTTTTGGATCTCTAGCACCGTATCCTGCCCCGTTGCTGTATCGCGAGCGAGGACTTGGAGGATGCCATTTGCATCAATGGTAAACTGAACACCCACGCGTGCGCTGCCTTTGGGACCTGGCGGAAAAGGCACGACGATACGCCCCAGCTCCCAATTGTCCTTGGCGAGTTCACGTTCGCCCTGAAGCACACGGATCAGCATGTCTTTCTGCCCGACGACGGCATTGGTAAACATCTCCCCGGCCTTGCACGGGATCGTGGAATTGCGTGGGATGATGATGTTCATCAAGCCGCCAAAGGTCTCGATGCCGAGCGAAAGGGGCGTGACATCCAGCAGCAAAACATGGCGCAAAGAGCCACTGAGAATGCCTGCCTGAATCACGGCCCCCATGGCCACGGCTTCATCTGGATTTTGTGAGATGTTCGGCTCCCGCCCAAAAAGCTTGGCAACAAAGCGGCGCACCAGGGGAATGCGCGTGCTACCACCGACGAGGATCACCTCATCCAACTGATCTGGAGAAAGCCCCGCATCACTCAACGCCCGAAGGCAGTGCGACTTCGTCCGCTCAATCAGAGGCCGAATCAGCTTCTCAAAGGTCTCGCGGCTCAGCTCCACACTGAGGCTATTTTTGCCATCATAAAAGGGCAGCTCCACCCGCGTCGTTTCCCCACTAGACAGACGTTTCTTGGCCGCCTCAGCGACCTCCAGAAACACCGCAGGATCTGTCCCCGCAGGTGCCAGATGAGCGGCAAGCGCACGGTCGATGTCATCGCCACCGAGCTGGGTATCGCCCGCTGTGCTGAGCACTTGAAAGACACCCTCACGCATCTCCAGGATGCTGATGTCAAAGGTGCCTCCCCCTAGATCATAAACGGCGATCTTTTGGTGCTCGCCCAGTTTATCCAACCCATAAGCGAGCGCGGCAGCCGTTGGCTCACTGACAATGCGCTCGACCGTTAGCCCAGCCAGTTCCCCCGCCTGCTTGGTGGCGTTGCGTTGGGCATCATTGAAATAAGCTGGCACCGTGATGACGGCGCGGCTGACAGGTTGCTCCAAGGCACGCTCGGCGATGGCCTTCAGCCGCCGCAAGATCTCTGCGGAGACCTGCACCGGCGTGGTGCCGAGCTGGCGCAAATGATACGGTGGCTGCCAATCCCCTTCCCCAGGGCGGCGTCCAATCAGTCGCTTCACACTGGTCACGGTGCGCTGTGGGTCGAGGCTGCGTTTGCGCAGAGCCGCGCCCCCGACCAAGACTTGGCCATCTGCCACATAATTCACGGCCGAAGGTGTGATTCGGCTACCCGACTCATCGGCCAGCAGGATCGGGAAACCACTATCCACCACCCCGACGAGCGAATTCGTCGTGCCTAGATCAATGCCAAGGATGAAGGGAGAAGCGCTCAAGGCCGTGGTGAGATCAAGCCGGTGTCAGTTCAGCAATAGCGGCTTCCAGCGAAGGCAGATCCTTGATGCTGATGACCTTGGCCGATTTGTCGATTTTGCCCATCAGACCGGCGAGCGTAGCATCCGGTCCCAGCTCGATGAAAAGCTCATGCCCTGCCGCGCGCAGCGCCTGCATGGACTCGACCCAACGCACGCTACCCGTGACCTGAGAGGTGAGCGTGCTGCGGATCTCCTCAGGCGTGCTGACCGCACGCGCTTCAAAGTTGCAGATCACAGGCACGCTTGGCGACTGAAGCGGGGCCGCGGCCAAAACGGAAGCCAGCTTGTCCTGGGCACCCTTCATCAAACGGCTGTGGTAGGCACCCGCCACCGGCAGCGGGATGGCACGCTTGATGCCCTTGTCTTTCGCCTTTGCCGCAGCGGCCTGGATGCCCTCGACGCTACCGCTCAAAACAATCTGCCCAGGCGCATTGAGATTGGCCACATCAACCTCACATTCGGCGGCGAGTTCGCGAATGGCAGACTCTTCCCCACCCAGCATGGCCAGCATGGCACCCTGTGTGCTTTCGCAGGCTTCCTCCATGAAGCTGCCGCGCTGGAAGACCAAATTTAAGCCTGTCGCAAAATCAAACGTGCCAGCGGCAGCATGAGCCGTGAACTCCCCAAGAGAAAGACCTGCCGTCGCCGCGACCTGCAAATGAGGCACCTTTTGCTTCAAAATCTCCCAAATCGCCAAACCGTGCGCATACAGCGCAGGCTGGCAGCGGCTGGTGCGGGTCAGCTCTTCCATCGGCCCCTCAAACATGACCTGGGACAGCGAGTAACCGAGTGCCGCATCGGCTTGATCAAACAAAGCACGCACAGCAGGGAAAGCCTCGGCGAGGTCTTTGCCCATGCCGACTTTCTGAGCACCTTGACCAGCAAAGAGGAGAACAGCAGAGACAGACATGCAGGAATGAAAAGGTAGAGTTGGAAGGATAACCGTAGCGACACCCCAGAGGGGATGCCTTTGACAGATCAAGGGCGTTCCTGAGGCTAGGCGCGATGTCAAAGGCAAAATGGACTGCTGGAAAAGGCCGTTGACGCTATCGCTTTGGGCACTACTCTCCGGGCCGTCCCGGACGCATCATCAAATCATGATTCGTCCATATCACCCACACGACCCACACCATGTCCCGTAGTTTCATCTTCTCGTCCGAGTCCGTCGGCGAAGGCCATCCTGACAAAGTTTGCGACACCATCTCTGACGCCATCCTCGACGCCTGCTTGGCCGTGGACAAGAGCAGCCGTGTGGCTTGCGAAACCTTCGCAAAGAGTAACATCGTCGTCGTCGGTGGTGAGATCACCATCCCCAAGCTTCAAAACAAGAAGCTCGGCACCACGAAGCCCATCGACGAGGTCATCAACATCGGCAAAGTCATCCGTGAAGCCGTGCGCGGCATCGGTTACGTCAATGACGACGACGTGTTTCACGCCGACAAACTCTTCATCAACAACTACCTGACCATCCAGAGCCCCGACATCGCTCAGGGCGTGGACGCCGCCGCCGCCGAAGGCAAAAAACACGCCGAACAGGGCGCGGGCGACCAGGGCATCATGTTCGGTTATGCCTGCGATGAAACGCCCGAGCTCATGCCTGCGCCGATCATGTATGCTCACCGCCTCGGCCGCGAGCTGACCAAGATCCGCAAAGCTGGCAAGCTAGCCAAGTGGCTGCGTCCCGACGCGAAGAGCCAAGTCTCCGTCGAGTATGTCGATGGCAAGCCTACCCGCATCGTGAATGTGGTCATCTCCACTCAGCACGCTGAAAGCGCCACGCACAAAGAGATCGAGAAGTTCTGCATCGAGCAGGTCATCAAGAAGGTGCTGCCGAAGAACATGCTCACCAAGGACACCGAGTATCTCATCAACCCGACCGGCAAGTTCGTCGTGGGCGGCCCTCAGGGCGACAGCGGTCTGACCGGTCGCAAAATCATCGTGGACACCTATGGCGGCATGGGCCGTCACGGTGGCGGCGCTTTCTCCGGCAAAGATCCCTCCAAAGTGGACCGCAGCGCTGCCTACATGGGCCGCTGGGTCGCCAAGAACGTCGTCGCCGCTGGCCTTGCCGCACGCTGCGAAGTGCAGTTCGCCTATGCCATCGGCCATCCGAAGCCTGTCAGCGTTCACATCGACACTTTCGGCACCGGCATCGCGGGTGATGACAAAATTCTCGACGCAGTGCTCAAGGTCTTCTCCTTCAAACCTGCGGACATCGTGAAGCAGCTCAACCTGCTTCGCCCCATCTACAGCAAGAGCACGAACTATGGCCACTTTGGCAAGATCGACGATGCTGATCTGACCTGGGAACTGACCACCAAGGCAGAAGCCCTGAAGAAGGCCCTGAAATAATCCCCCCAAGTCTCAAACCAGCCCTCCCGGCAAAACCAAGCCGCGCAGATCACCTCTGCGCGGCTTCTTTTTGTCAGAGACTGTCTCGAACTTAATCCAAGTAGATCAGCTCATTCGCATTCAAAAGAGCACGGCAAAACGCACGCAACCCATGGCCAGAGATCAGCTGCTCGGCGGCCTGGACCTCCATCGTCTCGGGCTTGCGCTGGAAAAGAATCTGGTAAGCCGCTTCCACCGCATTCGCTTGAGGCAGCCGATCGGCCAGCGCACCGGCCATATCCAGAACAAAGCTGTGATTCAACAACGTCAACGCCTGCAGTGGCGTCGTGGTGTTGGCTCGCCGAGGCGCCGCAAACGCGGTATCAGGAAAATCAAAATCACTCAGCACGTCCACAATGCTAGCCCGTGCATTTTGATGATAAACCGCACGACGATAGGTGTCAGGACCATGCTGATCCAGCGGTGAATAGGTGCTGACATTGTTCTGCATGTGCTTGTAGAGCCTGAAGCCAGGACCTCCTATCGGTTCGAGCTTCAATTGCCCTGCCGTGAACAGCATCGTGTCGCGTACTTCCTCAGCCTGCAATCGTCGCGGCGGAAAGCGCCAGAGCAAACGCGAGGCAGCATCCAGACGCGCCCCGTCTTCACGATAAGCCGCACTTTGTTGGTAGGTTTTCGAGAGCAAAATCTCCCGGTGCAATGCCTTCAAACGCCAACCGTGAGCGATCAGTCGTGAGGCTAGATAATCAAGCAGCTCAGGATGCGTGGGCTGACTACCCAAGTAGCCAAAATCACTCGGAGTATCCACGATCCCCGCGCCGAAATGCCACTGCCACACACGGTTGGCCAGCACGCGAGCGGTCAGCGGATTCTGCTGCGTGATCCACTTGGCCAAAGCAAGACGACGTTCGCCTTCAGGAGCATCGGCCGGCAATTCGTAAGCAGGCGTCACCTCACTCAGCACCTTTAGGCTGGCGGGTGCAATGACTTCCCCCGGCTTCATTGGATCACCACCTTTGTGCAGTGTTGTGGGTTCTTTGGGTTGGGCGTGATTGCCTACCCACATTTGCGGCAAGGCAGGCACTCGACCAATCTGCGCCTGAATCGCTGAGATCTGCTTTTGCAGTGCTGCGAGACGTGCCGTTTCCTCCTGGCTGATCATCGCTTTCCTGGCTTTGGCCAAAGCATGACCAGATGTCGCAGGCTGGCGACCTTCATCCGTCGCCACGGTTGTCCACACTTGGCCATCCTCAGAGACTTGAATTTCATACTCCGTCGGCGTAGCCCCACGCACCTTGCTTTCGTCCGTGCTACGCTCGCCGCGAGCATTGATGAAGTTCACACGAATGATGCGTTCAGGCTTGGCAAAAGTCAGTGTGAGCACAGGCGGATTGCCGATGAACCAAGCCTCACCTCGCGCACCATCAATGCAGTATTGCGGCCCATAAGCCTGAGGAAAATCTTCTGCCACGGCAGAGCGTGCGCCTTCCACCTGAGTGCCATGGCTAGCCAGTGCGACATTTCTGCCCGAAGTGTCAAAGACCTCGAACTCGGTCAATTTGCCACCGCCAACGCGCTTGGTGGGAGTGCCCTGATAATCATTGGTGAAGCTGTGAATGACAAAACGCAGATGCTTGGCCGTGACAGGAGCGAAGCTTTCCTCCGTGCCATGAGCATCCACCGCAGACCTTGTGAAGCGCAGATGAGCCACCGCGGTTTTGGCACGGTCATTCAAGGCTTTGTCCAGCGCATCCTGCTCTGCCATGAGACGAGTCAACTCGGTTTGCAGCGGTTTCAAAGCCTGCTGATGAGCGACACGTGCCTCAGCCGAGGCAACCACGCGACGACCATGAGTGACGCCTTCAAACGCAGACTTGATGCGATAGTAGTCCTCCGCAGGAATCGGATCAAACTTGTGATCGTGGCAGCGGGCGCAATTGATGGTCAGTCCAAGGAAAGCGCCACTCGTCGCAGTCACCATGTCGTCCAGAGTTGCTGCGCGAATGTTTGCCTGCGCCACACGATCTTGATTGCCCACATCATCGTAAGGACCAGCGACGAGGAAGGCGCTACCAACTTCGATCTCAGGCTGATTTTTTCCAATCACATCACCCGCAAGATGCTCGATGATCAATTGATCGAAAGGCTTGTCGGCATGGATGCTACGGATGACGTAATCACGGAAAGGCCAGAGATCGTCGATGATGAAATTGCGCTCGAATCCATTGGATTCGCCAAAACGAACGACATCCAGCCAATGACGACCATAGCGCTCCCCATAGCGCGGCGAAGCTAACAAACGATCCACAAGCGCTGCCACATCGGGCTTCTGCACAAAGGATTCCACCTCCTCCGGGGTCGGCGGCAAACCATGCAGGTCATAAGTCATGCGGCGGATCAATGCACGCGGATCAGCAGGTGGATTAAAGTCTAGCCCCTTCTCTTTGAGCTTGGCTGAGATGAAATCATCGATACCAGCGCTCTTGAAATCTGAGATTTGAGATTTGAAATCGCGAAGCGGTTGCAGAGACCACCAGGTCTTGTCCGCACGCTTCACCTCCACTTTCCCACCTTCACGTGGATCAGGAGCCCCCAGTTTCACCCAGGTCACTAGATCCGCGATGACTGCAGCCGCTAGCTTAGGCTTTTTCGGCGGCATCTCGAGATCTTCTTCCAGATGCTGAATGGTGCGGATCAGCAAGCTCTCCTCCGGTTTGCCCGGGATAATCGCAGGCTCCCCGCTATCTCCACCCTTCTGCCAACCCGCTTTGGAGTCGAGATAAAGGTTGCCCTTGAGCTTCTTGGCCTCCGCGCTGTGGCAGGAATAACAATGCTCGACCAGGACAGGGCGCACCTTTTGCTCAAAGAAAAGCAGCCCCTCAGGGCTAGCCAATGCGGTCTGAACCCAGACGCCTGCGATGAATGAAAAGAAAAGCTTCATGATTCAGGCAAGGATCGAATTCAGAACATGACCATGCACATCCGTCAGGCGGCGCTTGGCTCCGTTGTGGTAATAAGTGAGCTTCTCGTGATCGAGACCGAGGAGATGCAACACGGTGGCGTAGAAATCATAAACCGTGGTGACATCCACGGCTGCACGGCGGCCAAAATCATCCGTCGCGCCGTGGCTCACGCCACCTTTCACCCCCGCGCCCATCATCCAGGTGGTAAAGGCATCGGGATTGTGATCACGGCCACTGGTGCCCTCCTGGTGCGTCGGCATCCGCCCAAACTCAGTGCACCAGATGATCAGCACGTCATTCAGCATCCCCCGCTGTTTCAGATCGGTCAGCAGCGCTGCCGTGGGCTGGTCAAAGATCGGACCATGACGCTCATAGTCGGCTTTGAGAGTCTTGTGAGCATCCCAGTTCAAGAGGCCATCCACCGCACTGGCTCGCGAGGCGCAATAGAGACTGACGTAACGCACCCCTTGCTCCAGGAAGCGTCTCGCTAGCAGGCAATTGCGCGCATAAGCTGCCTTCAGCCCGTTGGCATCTTGAGTTCCGTAGAGGTCATGCACATGCTGAGGTTCTTTCGAAAGATCACTGACTTCGGGAGCCGTCAGCTGCATCTTTGCCGCCATTTCGTAGGCTGCCATCCGCGCCTGCAACTCATGATGGCCCGGGTGAGATTGGGCATGTCGGAGATTGATGCGCTGAAGAAAGTCACGCGTGGCTGTTTCTTCGCTCTCTGCGATGGCTTGCGGGCGCACCAAATTTCGCAACGCCTGCTGAGCAGACATCGTGACCGCTTGATGCTGGGCTGGCAGAAATCCATTCGACCAGTTGGCTTTGCCGTTTGGCGGCTCTCCACGCAGGTCCTGAATCGCGACATAAGTGGGCAGGTTGTCATTCAGCGAACCCAAGGCATAGCTGACCCAAGAACCCGCGGAAGGAAACCCCTCTCGCGTGAAGCAGGAGTTCATCGCGATGCAGCCAGGTCCATGCGTATTGGTCCGGCTGGTCATGCTATGGATGAATGCCATATCATCCACATGATGGGCCAGATGTGGCAGCAGAGATGAGATCATTTTGCCACTCTGGCCGGCAGCTTGAAAGGCCCACGGTGACTTCATCAGGTTGCCGTTTTTGCCCTGAAAACTCACCTCAGGCGCTCCCGGCAGCGGCATGCCATGATGCTTTTCCAGCAACGGCTTATGATCCCAAAGATCCACATGAGAAGCACCACCTGGGCAGAAAATCTGCAACACTTGCCGGGCCTTGGGATGGAAGTGGGACTGCTGACGATGCTCAGCCGCCCACAGACGTGACAAGGCGACACCCGTCAAGCCTGTGGTCATGTGACTCAAAAAGTCACGACGTGAGAAATCCATGGATGCATTCATAAGGCAAGGTCTTCGCGTGCGTGTTCCAGGTGAGTGCGCATGGCACGCGCGGCGGCGGCTCCATTTTGATGCAAGATAGCTTTCAAAACCTTGGCGTGGTCCGCCACAGCGAGGTCCTTGGTGACGCGGCTGTAGCCATGCTTCAGGCTGGCCGTCAATAAATCCGAGAGCGACGTGATCAAAAGAGCTGAAATCTTGTTCCCCGAAGCCTCAGCAATGAGTCGGTGGAAATCGCCATCCGCGGCGACCTGCTGCTCAAAGCTCGACGACTCCACCAGTCGCTCATGACAGGCGGTCAAAGCGCGCAGATCCGCACTTTTGGCTCGCTCTGCTGCCAAACGTGCATTTTCAGGTTCGAGGGCGAGTCGCACCTCCGTGAGCTGTGCAATTCGTTGCTTTTCATCCGGAACCAGGAGGCTCAAAGAACCATTCAGCGGTTTGTGCAGCTTATCCACGACCTTCATGCCACTGCCCTGACGAATCTCCAGCAGCCCCTGAAGTTCCAGACGCTTTGCGGCCTCTCGCACCACACTTCGACTGACTCTTAGCTGAGCGGACAGCTCACGCTCCGTCGGCAGCCATCCGTCATCATCATGCAAATCACGACGAGCGATCTCTGAGAGAGATTGACAGACCTTCTCCAC
>CANNQP010000044.1 GCA_947507875.1 Verrucomicrobiaceae bacterium
GCCGATGGGTTCTACCTCTTCCCGAAGGAGCCCAAGCCGATTTGGAAGAACTACGAGGAGGGCACGCTCTCCCGCCTGGCCTTCGATAACCTCTCGATCAACGTCAAGCTGGCGTATCCCGACGGCACCAGTCAGGAGCAGCGCTTTTGGCCCGAGTGTTACAGCACCACCTCAACTGCCAGCGGCGCGCCCGTGCCGGTGGTTTTCGCCAAACCAGAAGCTTCAAAATGAAAACCCTCCTCACGGCCCTGATGCTCTCATTGCTGGCCGATGTTCTGCCTGCTGCCGATGGTATTGCCAATGGCGCGGCCCCGCCCGAGATTCTGCTGCCGGAAGAAATGGCTTTCGTCCGCGAGTTGGCGACGACTACCCTCAAAACCTGCGGGGTGGATCCGGGTGCCATCGCCGGCGACAAAACGAACACCTTGGGATTCCGAGCCATCACGCCGGGTGGTTATCCGGCGATCTGGATCCTGGACTTCACCATGAATTTTTCCAGCGGCTTGATTGCGCGCGAGGACGGCCTCCGGCACCTCCAACTGATCCTGGAAAAGCAAAACGGCCCTGAGCCAAGGGATCTGGGCCAGCAGGTGGTCATACCCGCCCACGCCATCCCCGATCATATCAACGTGGACGGCACACCGGTGTTCTTTCCCGGCACCTACGATCCGTTGGCCAACCAGAATGGCGACTGGGGGTTCCGCCCGCCCAGCAACAACCAGTTTGAAGTCATCTCGCTCGCCCACATGCTCGCTCGCAGTGGTGATGCCAAAGCGCTGCTGAGCCGCGAGGTCGGCGGACGCACCGTCTATGAGCGGCTGAAGCTGGCTTTTGCCGTGCCGGAGATCAATCCGGCCACGCAATTGGTGCGCACCACGGCGACGCGGCGGTCGGTCGGATTCATTTTCTATGATGCCGTCGAGATGACGGGCGACCTCCTGATGGCCTCGCTGATCCGCTACCGCGCGGCCCTGCAGCTCGCCTGGCTCGCCACCAAGATGGACCAACCGGAAGACGCCAGACATTATGCCGACATCGCCCGACAGATCCGCTCGCACATCCTACCGGTCTTTGCCGTCACCGATGGCACCCATGGCGGCTGGCTTAAAGCCTCCAACGGCATCTCTGCGCAGTCGGATGTGTGGGGCAGCATCTATGCGATCTATATCGGCGCGGTTGAGGGTGAGGCCCGCGCGGCTTTGCTCAGGACGATTACGGCGGCGTTGGGTAAGACCGGTGAGATCGAGTTCGAGGGTGCCCTGCGCCACGTCCCGCTGAGCGGCGACTTCTCGCCGACTACCATGTGGGAGAAAGCCAGACCCCAAAAAAACAGGTATATGAACGGCGCCTACTGGCACGTCCCGGTCGGCTGGCTGCTGACCATCCTGCAGCCGGAGCATCCGGAGTTGGCGCAGACCATGAAGCGGCATTGGCTGGGCCACCTGCGTGCGCAGCAGGGCAAGGTTTGGGAGTGCATCGGCTGGGACGGGAAGGCCAACAAGAACCCGTCTTACGGAACATCGATTGCCCTGCCCTTAGGCGTGCTGAGCCGCGGGGAACTGCGCGCCGACCAGCTGCCAGCGCCACCTCCTGCTGAACTACGCACGCCTTCCACCACTCTCGACCGCGAAATCCAGAAGAAGGCCGATCGAATCGAGGCTGGAGCGAAGGAGGACTCCAAAACCAAGTAACAACTCCCCGCCCGCCTCACCGCCCTGCTGCTTGCGCTGCTAGTTGCGCTAGCTGCGTTGCAACCAGCATGACTTTCCATGCCCGCCCCGCCGGACAACCACGACGCCCACGACTACGCCGAACGCATCCGCGAGCGGCTGCCGAGACGCCTGCAAGAACTTCGGGAAGCCGCCGGTTTCACGAAATATGGTCTGGCTCGTGAGAGTGGCGTGAGCCGGGAATACCTTGGCAAGATCGAGCGAGGCAAAGCGAACCCCACCCTGCCGGTCAGTGCTCAGCTCAGTTACGGACTCGGCATGACGCTGGAGCAGTTCACCCATCATCTTGAAGACGAGGACGATGGCGAGTGAAGCCCCGTCACCTATGATTGACTAACGGCTCTCGTGGGGCCTGTGCTCTCATCGGCGGCGTCACATCCGACGCCCGCCATGAGCCTCCCCAACCTCAGAACCGCGCTGTTTTGCCCCTCGGGCCGCATTTTCGGCCTCCAAACGGCCTACCCGGCTGCTTCAGGATCCAACCCGGGCGCTGCGGGTTCCGTGGTCCACCGCAGGGTATCGAACCCAAACCGCGCCGCGACGACACCCAACTGGGAACTGTAAACCGCGAACCGAGAACTGAACCCGCATGAACTGGGACCAATCCACTTGGGACAGCGGCTTTTGGGACCAGCCGTCCGACTATTTCAGCCCACCCAAACAACCCAACAACCGAACCAAAATGAAACGCCAAGTCTATTATCCCAGCCGCATCGGAGACCAGGTCAACTGGCTCGACAACTACAGCGTGAAACTTCCCCTTCACGGCCCCACGCTCGGCGTCATCGCCGCCGACATCACCGCCAGCGTCAACGACGCGAAGTATGCCAACTACGTGCTCGGCACCTGGCTGAGCGCCGTGCGCAACTTCTCGCCGAGCACCACCGATGCCGTGGACGACGTGCTCACCAACAGTGGCAGATGCAGATGCTCTTCGACAAGATGGATGAGCTGATCAATGCGCTGAGGCGGTAGATGCGATGGATTGAGGGCGTAGAGGACGGGCGCTCTCGCCGACTGCCGTCCCCCATGCTGAATACCGTCTCCCTACACCTGCTCATTCTCCTTGGAGCCACACTCACCGCACTCCAAGCGGTCGATACTCCGGCCAAGCCCAAATCCCCCACATCGCCTGAGTTCGTCGCCATCACCGATGATCCGAAGCTGCCGCGGGTGCTACTGATGGGTGACTCGGTATCCATCGCGTATGCCCTGGAGGTGCGGAAGCTCCTCGCGGGCGTGGCGAACGTGCATCGCGTGCCGGCGAACTGTGGCTCGACGAAAGTGGCCCTCGGCTACTACGGGCTGAAACGCTGGCTGCCGGACGCGAACGAGACATGGGACGTCATTCACTTCAATCACGGTCTGCATGACCTCTCGTATCGTTTCGCCGATGATCGCGACAAGAACGACAAGGGCGAATACGCCTCGCCGACGAACGGCGGGCATCAAAACGTGCCGCCAGCCGAGTATGAGAAGAACCTGCGACAGATCATCGCGCGGCTGAAGCAAACTGGGGCCAAGCTCATCTTTGCCAGCACCACGCCTGTGCCGGAGAGCGATGCCGCGAAGTACGTGAAGGACTC
Organism: Verrucomicrobiaceae bacterium; assembly: GCA_947507875.1. Taxonomy (GTDB): domain Bacteria; phylum Verrucomicrobiota; class Verrucomicrobiia; order Verrucomicrobiales; family Verrucomicrobiaceae; genus Prosthecobacter. The sequence goes on from CANNQP010000044.1 coordinate 3,317, forward strand.
CGAGCTGCCCTAAAACGAGATCGCGATGAATGTTATGATTTAGGAAGGCGTGACCTGGAATGACCCCTGGTCCCTCGTGAAGTTACCGCAGGCCGAGCAGCAAACCCCGCGCAATGTCCACATTCAGGCCAAAGGCTTGTCGTGATGGCGAAGCAGGTGGCGCAGAGGATTTTTGCGGAGCTGCCCAAAAATGGGAAATGAATAGATTTGTTCTTCTGCCCCCGTTTTTCCGCCTATTTCTATTCTCATGAACCGCCGTCACTTTCTTCAACGCGCCGCTCTGGCTCCTCTCGCAGCGACCACGGCGCACGCGTCTTATTCGCCGCTCCCGCGCACAGGCAACGCACGCTTCACGCCGACGCTGAATGCGTATTCCTTCCTCGAACAGCTCAACGCGAATATTGCCGATCCAACAACGGGTATGGATCTGTTCGGCGTCTGCGATTTCTGCGTGAAGCATGACATCGAGGCGGTGGACCTTACGGGCTACTTTTTCCCTGGTTATCCGAAAGCGCCGTCGGATGACTACATCGCCCGCATCAAGCGCTACACGCATGATCGTGGCATCACGATCAGCGGCACCGGCGTGAAAAACGACTTCGCCACGGCGGACAAGGCGGTGTGGGCCGAAGGTGTGGCTTTGACGAAACTCTGGATCGAGGTCGCCGCGCGACTCGGTGCGCCAGTGGTGCGCGTGTTTGCCGGTCCTCATGGAAAGAACGCGAAGGACTGGCAAAGCGCCGCGGGGGGCGCCTCACGCGTCGAAGTGGAGAACTGGATGGCTGAGGCGCTGCGCGAGTGCGCTGAGCATGGCGAGAAGTTCGGCGTCATCGTCGCGGTGCAGAATCATGGCGACTTCCTCGCCACCGGCCCGGAGCACCTCAGTCTGTTGAAGCGTGTGGATCACGCGTGGTGCGGTGCCTTGGTGGACACGGGCAAATACTTCACTGCCGATCCCTATGCCGACATCGCGATGATGGTGCCGCATGCGGTGAACTGGCAGATTAAGGAAACCCTCGGCAGCAGCCTCAAAACCCCGCCCACCAACTTCAAGAAGCTCACCCAGATTCTCCATGACGGCGGCTATCGCGGCTTCGTTCCCATCGAAACCCTCTCCATGGGCCGTAAAGACTACGATCCCGCTGCTGAGATCGTGAAAGTGCTCGCCGCAATGCGTGCGGCCATCGTGGAGTTGCAATGACTCGAAGCGAGTTCGCATCTTGGCATTTATCCAGATGCCACTTCTGTTTAATCAACTATGGCGGTATGGATACCCACTTGGTGCGTGAAAAGGTCAAAATGAGTGCTTAGTTTATTAGGTATTCCAATTTGCAACGCGATGCTGCTGTGCCTTTTTGGGTTCGGGACATTGCCATTGCTGCTGTTGCTGGTAGATCGGTTTTAGATGCTACAGAGCCTCAAAGAGCCAGACTCCCTGTGCTCGATCCAAACGCCTCTGTCTCCGCTCCCATGTGCTGCAGCATCGACACAAAGAGATTGCACAGCGGCTTGTTGTTGTCGGTCTTGAAGGCGTGATGCTGGCCGTGGTGGAAGCCGCCACCGGCGAGGACGATGGGGAGGTTTGTGTTGTCGTGCTTGTTGGCGTCGCCCATGTTGCTGCCGAAGAGCACCATCGTGCGGTCGAGCAGGCGGGATTCGTCTTCACGTTTCGCGGCAAGGCTTTTGATCAATTTGCTCAGCAGCACCATCTGCTGGCGGTCGGCGTCTTCGAGCTGTTTCACTTTGGCCGGAGCCTGGCCATGATGACTGAGGCCGTGGTAGCCTTCCGTGGTGTTTTCGCCATCGTGAATCTTGAACGCGGGCGTGGCAAAAGCATCGACCATGAGCGTGATGATGCGCGTGGAGTCGGACTCGAAGGCCAATTGCGACATGGCGAGCATGAGATCGAGCTTTTCAAAGATCAACTTCTTGTCCTGGATGTCCGCGGGCTCCGGCCGCGTGGTGACGGGCTTGGGCTTCAGTTCCCACTCACGCGCCGTGAGCAGCCGCTCCTCCACCTCGCGCACGGAGGTGAGGTATTGATCGAGACGCGATCGGTCATCGCTCCCAAGGCTGCGGCTCAGCTTCTGCGTGTGATCTAGCAGCGTATCGAGGATGCTGCCGCGTTCGTCGAGTGCATGGAGTTGCTTCTTTACCGCCTCGCCATCGCCCTGAAGGAACATCCGCCGAAACAAGGCCGGTGCGCTGTCTTCCGCAGGCAGCAACACGCCATCGCGAGTCCACGACAGGCTGCGGTTCGCCTTGTCGATGTTCACGCCGAGGTTCAGTGTCGGAAAGCGCGTGAGCTGGCCGAGCTTCTCCACCGCAAACTGGTCGAGCGAGATCTGATTGCGAAACCCGCTCTTCGTCGGCCCGCGTGCGGCCGTGAGGAAGCAGTTCTCCGCGCTGTGTCCGCCATTCACATCGGGATGCGACATGCCGCTGAAGAGGCTGAACTCGCTCCGCACCTCCGCCAGCGGTGCCAGCGTCTGCGTCAGCTCATAATCGCGACCGGCCTTCGTCGGGAAGAACGGTTTCGGCAGAAAGCCGAGGTTGTTCGAGATGATCAGCATCCGGCGCGGTGCCTTCGCCTGTGCCGCCCGGCCAAACACCGGCGTCATGCATTCGAGCAGCGGCAATCCCAGCGTGACACCCGCACTTTGCAGAAAGCGACGACGCGAGAAGGTCTTGGCGATGTGAGGGGCGTTCATGGTAGAGAATTTGTCCCGCAGATGCAGAGAACCCGCAGCTTGGGCTGATCTGAATCTAATCTGTGGGTTTTCTGAATCGGTGGAAAGTCATCACTGGCCTATAAAAATCTCACTCTCCACCAGCACGAGCATCAAATCGCGCACACGATAACCATCCTTCGCGCAAGCATCGAGCATCGCTTCGATCTCTCGGCGATCTGAATACCGCACAGGCGTGCCAGTGGCGTAAACGGTGAATTGCTGAAGCAGGTTCCGCGCGAGTTGGCGTGAGTTCGCGGCGAGAATGGCCTTGAGGTCGTTCACGTTCTTGAATTCGCGGCCGTCGATGAGTTTGCCGCTCGGATCGACCGGCGCGGCGAGTGTGTAACTAAAATCATGGCCCGCGCGGTCGATGCCGGTGATGCGTTCGCCTTCCTCGATGCCACGATAGCGCGTGCGCCAGCCGCCGAGAATGTCAAAACTTTCCAATGCGAGACCGACGGGATCAAACCGTGCGTGGCAACCGGCGCAGGATTTCTCCTTCGTGTGCAGCGCCATCAGATCGCGGATCGTCTTCGCACCGCGAATGTCCGGCTCCACCGCAGGCACGCTGGGCGGTGGTGGTGGCGGCGGCTGGCCGATGAGGCGCTCCATCACCCACGCGCCGCGCACGACGGGCGAGGTATTCGTGCCGTTGGCGCTGACCTTCAAAACAGCCGCCTGAGTGAGCAATCCACCAAACGGACTGCCTGCAGGCACGGGCACCTTGCGCAGCGACGAACCGTTGAGCGGCGGGAGCTGGTAGTGTTTGGCCAGGCGATCGTTCGCGAACACAAAATCCGCCTTCGCGAGCACGCTCGCGGGCAGGTTGTCGCGAATCATCGCGGTGAAAAAGGTGCGCGTCTCACGCTCTATACTTTCCACGAGATACTCGTCAAAGCGATACTCCGGAAAGAGGCGGATGTCAGGGTCATCGCGGCGGATGTGTCGCAAACCGAGCCAGCAGTCGGTGAAGTTCTTCACAAAGCGCTCGAAGTCATCACTGGCAATGAGACGCTGAGTTTCCTCACGCAAGGTCGGCGCATCATGCAGACGCTTGTTCGCCGCGAGTTCGCTCAATCGCTCATCAGGCCGTGAATTCGTGAGAAAGTGCGACAAGCGAGATGCAATGGCGAAGTGATCATCCTTCGATTCTGGCTCACGCAGGTAAATGAATTCGCTGGAGGCCAGGAAGGCCTTGTAGCCGGCCAGCAGTGCCTCTTTGAACGATGAGCCCTTCTCCAGCCGCTGCTCGATCAAGGCATCGAACATGCGCAAATCGTCTTCCGAGACCGGTTCACGCGCCGCGAGCTTCACAAAGCGTCGTAGCAGACGTTTCGCATCCTTGGAAGCATCTTTCGGCTCCACGTCGATGCCGAGATCATCAAACAGCACGCGATGCGATTGCGGCGGCCAGCTTGACGGTGGAATGGGGCCTTCGATTTCGAGCCACTGCACCGCGATGCCCTGCTGACCGCCTTCAGGGAACGGCGGATAACGATACGTCGGCGCCGAGCCGTTCGGATTTTGCGCCAGCGGCATCGGCAGACCGAGCAGACTGTATTCGATCGCCTCACCCACTTTTAGACGAACGGTCGTTTCATAGACCTGCTTGTCAGGCTGGATGTCGAGGATGCCGCCCTCGGCTCGCACTTCATTGATGATGTCCGCTCCAGCTGGCTTGCGTGTGCGAAAGGTCATCGGCACCGGCTGCTTCGCGGGAATCAAAACATATCCGGCCTGCTGCAGCACCGCTCGAGCCGAGAAACGCACCCGGTAATGTCCGGGATGCCTGGCCACGATGCCCTTGGGATTGCCGATGTAAGGCCAGCTCGCCGAACGAAACAGTGCCATCTCGATGCTTTCATCCTTGGCACCTCGTTTGACGGCGTCTTTGTCCTTCTTGCGATCCCAGTCGATGAATTTGTTGTCGCGGGCAAAGAACATCGACTCGCGATTCCCAAACGTGCCGGTGCCCGGAAACAAATCCGTGCCCACCACGCGGCGCTTCATCACTGGCGGCGGTGCAGGCTCCGTGACCATCGCCGCACGCAGCGCAGCCTCTGCCGCGTCGAGATAGGCCGTGAGCTGAACCCGCGACATGTCCAGCATGTCGCTCGTTTTGTTGAATCGATGCCCCTCGCGGTCTTCGGGCAAAATATCGCGAATCTCCAGGTCGGGCAGGTGCAGTAGGTCGCGGAGGTTTTGCTCGTATTCGTCGCGATTCAGCCGACGCAGGGGGCCACGATCCTGCGCAAGGACTTCCGCACGATCCGCTTCGTAGAGCGCTGCATCGAGCGTCTTCACCAGTGCCGCGCGATCCTCCGCCGACATGTCTCCGGCCTTCGGCGGCATCTCACCCTTTTCGACGCGGTCATGGATGCGCACCCAGCGCTCACGAGTGGCCTGATCTTTGAGATCAAACAGCAACGCCGTGAGATCGAGGCCGCCCTTGGTCGTCTCCTTGTCATGGCATTCGATGCAGCTCCGCTCAATCTGCGGCGGCACCCCAGCAGCCCACGCCATGCCCGAGGCAAGCACGAGACTGCCTAGCAGACGATGGAAATGAAGCGGTGAGAGGAAAACCGACATGAAGCAATGATGATCAAGACATTTACAACTCCAGCACTGCCGATCTGTCTTCCCACGACTATCTATGGCGCACGGTGGCGTATTCAGAATCCACCTTCGTCCAAGCGGCTGAGTTTTTTCCCGCCCATTCGTCTCCAATGTGCCCACCCATCCCGCAGCATAGACTCCCTATCGAAGGCACGTCGGGCAGTGCCAATCAAATCACCAACGACGAGACCTGCGTGGACAGATTTCCACTGACAGCCGGGCGCTGAGGGAGTTATGGATCTTATGTCCGCTCATGAAACCCAAGCTCACCCTCCTCTTCACCTTCGTTTGGACCTGCTTCACCACGCTCCATGCCGCCGAGCCCGTCCGTGTGCTTGTGTGGGATGAGCAGCAGCCGGAGCAAAAGCAGGGCTATGGTGAAAAATTTCTCGGCGAAACGCTCGCTGCGCATCTGGCGAAGCTGCCGGAGCTCGCCGTGAAGACGGCAAAGCTCGACGAAGCCGACCAAGGGCTGAGTGATGCTGCGCTCGCTGCGACGGACGTGCTCATCTTTTGGAGTCATCGTCGTGCGAAGGAGCAAAACGATGCACGGGCGGAGTCGGTGGTGAAACGGGTGAAGGAAGGCAAACTCGGCTTCATCGGCCTGCACTCGGCGCATTGGGCGAAGCCGTTTGTGCGGCTCATGCAGGAGCGGGCGAAAGCCGATGCGCTGAAGCAGGTGCCGGAGGCGGAGCGGGCGACGGTGAAGTGGGAGTTCGTCAATGATGAGCCATATTACAAAGGCGTTGGCCGTGCGGCTCGCATCACACCGTTTGCTGAAAAGAGGGAGGATAACGTGTGGAAACTCTCGCTGCCAGCCTGCGTTTTCCCTGTGTATCGCAACGACGGTATGCCATCGCACGTCACCACGTTGCTGCCGCAGCATCCCATCGCCGCCGGATTGCCCGTGCAGTGGGACATCCCGCGCACGGAGATGTATGGCGAGCCCTTCCACGTGCCGCCGCCGGATGAAGTCGTGTTCGAGGAAAAGTGGGACAAGGGCGAGCACTTCCGCAGCGGCTGCGTGTGGAGCGTGGGCCAGGGCCGCGTCTTCTACTTCCGCCCCGGCCACGAGACCTATCCCATCTTTCAGCAGGCCGAGACGCTGCGCGTGATCGAGAATGCGGTGCGGTGGATAGGCAAAGCCACCGCGAAATAACACATGGTCGGCAAGAGTGGAACACCTTGTGGCTGATCTAGAAAAGAAGAACTAGGCTCATGCTAGATCGGATAGCGTGGTTCATGCAGTTGCTTCTGGCCTGCATCGCTAGAACGGGTGATGGAGCATCGCTGAATCGGTCAATCGATCAACTCGTCATCGACTAGGGGGCCAAGGAATAAAGCAGCGGGTGCGTTGCTGATAGGTTCTGTAGGCATCCCCCTTTTTTTCCAGCGCGAGCTTTTCGGTAAGAGGAACGCCTGTGACATTGAGGAGAAAGTGTAGCATCGCGATGGGTGCCACGATGGCAGTCCAGCCCCAAGGTGCGGGCAGGGCCATGAGAAAGAGTCCCCACCACAGGAGTGATTGGAAAAAGTAATTGGGATGCCGACTCCAGGACCAAAGTCCTCGATCACAGACGGCTTTTGGATTCGGCTCAGAAGCCTTGAAAGCAGCCAGCTGTGCATCAGCGATGCCTTCTCCGATCAACGCCAAAAACCAAAGGCCAAGACCGATGATTTCTGCAGGATGAAAGTGAGTTTCAGGGCGTGAGCAGATCAGACTTACGGGCAGCATGAGCAGCCAAACCAGGGCTCCCTGCATGACAAAAAAGCCCCAAAAGTTTCGGTGCAGGTGAGTAGCCCATTTGCTTCGAAGCACAGCATAACGTGCATCTTCGCGAGGATGGTGTGCACCCACGCGACGCCAAAGATAGATGCCAAGACGTAGGCTCCAGGCCGCCACGAGGCTAGCGACGACGAGCCGTCTAAGCCACCAGCCACCCTCACCCAAAGCAAAAGCAAAGGCGACAGGGGCAAAACTCAGGGACCAAGCCACATCGACCCAGGAGTAGTTGCTGACCTTTACGCAGAACCACCAGACGATAGAGAAGAACAGGAGAAGCAATGCCGCGATGGTGAGGGAGAGAATCATGGTTTTTGGGCCTCCTTCAGCAGCAAAGCTTCGAATCCAGCTCCTTGGGGAAGCTTGGCGATCTGCACCAACAGATAAATGGCCATCGCAAGATTCCCCAGGAGCAGAATGCTAAGTAACCAAGCGACACGAGGCAATGCATGTCTCTCTTTGTAGAAAACCCAAAGGTAGAAGGTCAAAAAGGCCCAGTAGGTGTCCGCCAGAGTGGCAATGAACCACGGATGCCGGATGATGTCTGGAGGGATCATCCATAGGGCACAGTGCATGCTAGCCCACGTGGTGACACCAACCATCGTTAGTAAAACGATCCAAGCAAACCATCGAACTGTTCGAATCATGGGCATGATTACGAACCAAGTTTTCGATTCGTCGGTATGAAATCGAAGATGACCAAATCTTCAGGAATTTGACTCAAGCAACGAGCTTGCCTCAGGGTTAGCATTCAACTGGCAGAGGGTGAGTCGGCCAAGTTTCTACCCAAGGCAATCCGTAGGCGTTCAGGTCGTTCATGAATGGGTCTGGATTTAGTTGCTCCAGGTTCCAGACGCCCGGCTGACGATACTCACTAGGATTGGTAAGCAGCTGCCTCGCTGCGATCATGGCTGGCACTCCGGTGGTGTAGCTGACTCCTTGCGAGTTGGTTTCCTTGTAGCACTCCTGGTGATCACAAATGTTGTAAACGTAGTACCGCTGAGGCTGTCCATCCTTGCCTGTGCCTTCAATCCAGTTGCCGATGCAGGTTTTGCCCTTGGTGTCTGGTCCTAGTGTGCCGGGCTCTGGAAGTAGTGTTTTGAGAAACTCGATCGGAATGATGGGCACGCCTTTGTGGATGACGGGGTCAATGCGAGTCATGCCTACGTTGACTAGCACCTCCATGTGCTTGATGTAAGCATCTCCAAAGGTCATCCAAAAACGTGCGCGTTGTATGTCGAAGTGCTTCACCAAGCTTTCCAATTCTTCGTGATAGAGGCAGTAAATATTTTTTGGCCCAATGCCATCTGGAAAGTTAAAGCTACTTTTGATCTCCAAAGGCTTCGTTTCGACCCATGCTCCATTTTCCCAGTAGCGTCCGTTCGCGGTGACTTCACGAAGGTTGATCTCAGGGTTAAAGTTTGTGGCGAAAGCTTTTCCGTGATCACCAGCGTTGCAGTCGATGATGTCCAACGTGTCGATTTTGCTAAAGTGGTGCTTCATCGCATAGGCGGTGTAAACATTCGTCACCCCCGGGTCAAAGCCACAGCCTAACAAGGCGGTTAGACCTGCTTTTTTGAAGCGATCCTGATAAGCCCACTGCCAATGGTATTCGAATTTGGCAACATCCCGAGGCTCGTAGTTCGCTGTGTCGATGTAGTGCACTCCAGCCTCAAGGCAGGCATCCATGATGGTGAGATCTTGGTAGGGAAGCGCCACATTGATCACGACCTCTGGCTTGAAGCTGTTCAGCAGTTTGACGAGCTCAGGCACATGATCGGCATCAACCCCAGCGGTTTGAATAGGGCGGTTTAGCTCTGCGGCTATGCCATCACACTTCGCCTTTGTCCGACTGGCGAGCATGATCTCACCAAAGACGTCCGGTAATTGGGCACACTTGTGGGTGACGACGCGGCCTACGCCGCCGGCTCCGATGATAAGAACTCGATGAGACATGGGTATGAAAACAAAAAGAGGCTGACTAGCCGAGATGGCAGGGAAGCCTGAGTCTAGCAGACGTAGCGCGAATGCAAGCAACGGAAAAGCTTCTGAAGATGCTGTCTTTCTTTTTTCAAAACAGCCACCTTCCTGGCTATTCGTTGATGGGTGAAAAAAGAAATCGGAAGGGAAGGATTTGCTAACGCCTGATGCAAAGTTCTTATTGCCGACATGTCGATTAAACCTGACCCGAGTTCTCTCCCCTGCAGTCCTTTGCATGAAACTGCGGGCTTCAAGTATTTTGCCCGCATGACCGGCAAAATTCGTCTTCATGCTCAGGGTATGCTTTGGGAAGAATTACACGCGAACTTAGGGCAGGGGCTGGATGCTGCTTGTATGGCATTTTTGCAGATCAAATACGAAGATCTGCATCACCAAGTCTTGAGTGGTGCTGATGACGAAGCCCTGCTTGCTTGGTGTGAAGCGAATGGTCGAAAGCTTTGTGATTTAACCAAGCGCATTTGGAATCACTATGTCGAGAAGCTCGGCTGGAACGATTTGCTCTCGGCGACGCTGGCACGTCGAAAAGAAGAGAGCGGTTTAGCGCATCGGCTCGATATTCAGACGATTGCCAATTACATCGACGTCGATGAAGGGCGTGTGCCCTAGGTCTTGGCATCACGAGTGGATCAATAACGACTTGGCAGTAGCTTCGCCAAATCTTCAGGAAGAGGAGACGTGAAGTTCAGCTCTTTCCCATCGCTCGGATGATGAATTTTCAGGCTCGTTGCATGAAGAGCTAAGCGTCTTGCAGGGTTCGATTTGGCTCCATACCTTGGGTCTCCAACCACAGGGCAGCCGATCTCGGCGAGCTGGATGCGGATCTGGTGCCGCCGTCCTGTTTCCAGTTGTAGTTCCAAAAGTGATCGCCCTAGGCCGTGACGCAAAACCCGGTAATGCGTGATGGCTTCGCGTGCTCCTTCACCAGGACCTTGCCGAATGAACACGCGGTGTGGCTGACTTTCATCCAAGTGATGTTTGAGCACGCCTACGGTGGCAGGCGGAGCGCCTTCGACGATCGCGAGGTAGGTTTTTTCGAAGCTCGCCCAAGATGCCTGCAGCATTTCTTTGGCCGCTTCAGTTTTAGCGAAAAGCAAGACACCTGAGGTTTCTCGATCAAGCCGATGGACGATCCAAACGCGAGCCTTGCCACTGTGAGCGGCATCGCGCAGGTAAGTCGTCATGCATGAGTAGGCGGTGCGTTCTTTTTCGCTTTCAGTCGCGATGGTCAGCAGGCCTTCGGGTTTATGAATCACCAAGAGTTCCGCATCTTCATGAAGGAGGCGAACGCCCTCTGGTAAGTCCTTGGAGGGTGGCGGAGGCGCTTTGGCAGGAAGCACGCTGACGGTATCTCCAACAGACAAAGGGTGATCATGCCTAGACACGACCTGTTCATTGATGCGAACAGCGCCATACTTCAGCCACTGACGAACTCGAGTGCGCTTGACCTCAGGCCAGCTCTTGAACAAGAACGGTAAGAGCGTAGTTGATTCTTTAACAGTGAGTTTGGGGATCATGCTGGCGTCGCTCGATAATGTGCAGCAGGCAAGGCGTCAAACCGCATCCTTTGATGATCGAGTGACTTGGATTCGAATCAGGGGCTAAATTTGGCCATCGCTTCGGCGTATCTCCTGCCTAGTTCACGCGACGATCGACTGTCGAAATGTAACCGGTCGCCTCGGTGGTTGAGCTCTTCAGATCCCACAAAAGCGGTGTTTGCGATTTTTTTCGGCAAATCTCGATGGGCTTTATCAACGTGTTCCGTCTCTGGTGTCCAAGGAGTTTCGGAAAATTTGCCCATCTGTCCTGCGATGAAGGGCAGTCCGTCGGCTTTGAGTCCGCTTCGGAACCGTTGAATGAGTGAATGGAGCTTCTTTTCATAAAAAGGAGCCAGTTCGGGTTTGCAGTCAGACTCACCTTGATGCCACAAAATGCCTTTTAAGGTTCCCTTTTGCATCGCGATTTTGGCTCGTTGAATCGCGTCATCCCAGGGATGTGAGCGTGTTGCTGGGAAGTAAACACCGGGCTGCCAAGCATCCACTGGCGATCCACCGACCGCGCAGGGGATGAGCCCCACCACGATCTTTGGATTCAAGCGAGTGATTTCTCTGCCAAAGGCCAGCCCTGGCCCCACTCCTGCGCTGGGTTTGTCCCAGTGCAGTGGCTCGGCGGCAGTCTCCCAAATCCCATTTTTGTCTAGGACCAACACCCTGGGGTGCGGGCTTTTGTCTTGGTCTTCGACCGTTCCACGCCCTGCCATGTTGGACTGACCTACCAGAAGATAGAGATAAAAATGATGCTTTTCTGGTAATGTCGTTTCTTGAGCCAAGGAAGGCCAAGCAAACGCGATAAGCAGAGCCGTCAGGTGCCTATGAGACAGAAGGGTTTGCTGCTGAAAGCTTCGTTGCATAAATCAAAAAAGAAGGCCTTAGAAAAAGACGGCGATGGTTTCGTCTGCGGATAAGAATTTTGTAACAGAACGTGCTTTTTGGAGGTGATGTGCTAAGTAGATACAGGAACTCGCCTTAAAAACGAAAATAAGCCATGATCACAAGATTAGTCCTATTGCAGTGCCTCTTTTTTTTCATGGGATTATTCGGTGTGAAGGGACAGACTACCTCGCAGATGGTCGGCTTTTTGAAGCTTCATCTTCAAACAGGACCTAATTTTATAGGCTTTGCCTTGCTTCCGACCATGGAAGTACAATCTCCCTTCCATGTTTCTCCAGGCGACAGAAAGCAGATCTGGCTGCAAGGAACAGGAGTGTCCTTAGCAGACGGTCAATTCAGTGGTGGATTGTTGCCCACCCATTGCATTGAAATCATAAGTTCAGGAAGTTCACAGGGATTTACCAGTGTGATCGTCGCGACGCAGGCAGCTGGAAATTCTCTGACTCTAGCGCAAGAAGTGCCTCCCAGTGTGCCCGATGGAGCAATTCTTAGGGTATGGAAACTGTGGTGTTTGGCAGATGTTTTTGGTGCTAGCAACACCGCAGGCCTAACGTCCGCCGAGACGCCGGCCCAGGCAGATTTGATTCTGCTGCCTGATCCAGCGGGCGTAGTCAAAAAGTACTTCTACTCCAGCGGCGGCGCTCAAGGAATCGGATGGCGCTTGGCGGAGGGAGGCAATGCCAGTCAAGCCAATGTTCCGGTCCTCCTCACCCATGGCATGGCTATCCTCGCGAAGAGCGCCAAAACGGTCCTGCTCGTTGGCCAAGTCAAACAAGGCAGTACGCAGCTGATGCTTCGCAGTGGGCATAACTATGTGGCCAATTTATGTCCTGTGAACTATTCAGGAACAGGATCTTCGGTGCAGGGAAGAACGCTCGCTAACTCTGGCCTCGCCACGGGCCTGACAGGTGGCACCGTTTCTGATCTTGCGGATCTTGTGCTGCTCTGGAATGGCACGGGATACGATCAGTTTTACTATTCGACGGGAGGCCTTGCGGGTGCTGGCTGGCGCAAAATTGGAGCAGGCACCCAGAACCAAGACAACATGGCACTTCCTGATGGTGCTTATGTCATCCTGCGTCGCGGCCCACCGATCACCCTTACCCTCAATCAGGGCGATTTTTAATCAGAACAGTCTAGGGAATACTTCTTCGATGCCTATATGAGAACGAGTTTTGTGCTTCTACAACTTGTTGGTTTTTTGTGGCTTCAGTCCTGCGCGTGGGCGCTGACTCTGACTTGGAACAACTACAACGCCGCCTCCACGGCGATTCATGGTATCGCTGATAAAGACGCACTTCGCATTACTTCTTCTGACCAAGCAGGTGGCGTCATTGGCACCATGAGGACACTTTCAGATGCTGAAATCGATGATGCGGTCGCGAGTGGCAACTTGGCAGCAATAAATGCTGATTTTCAAGTTTTCGACTCAACTTCCGGTCCGTTCACGCTAGCGAGCTTTTCCACGAGTGGTGTGATGGAAGCATCCTTGAGTGAAGACACTCGTGTTTCGGGGAGCAACAGTCTTGCAGGCAAAACAATCTATGCCTGGCTTTACAAAGGCAGTTCCCGAACCACTGCGACGCAGTTCTTTTTCGTGAAGCTAAATGCCACGTTTGCCTCAGATCCTGAGAGTGATGTTCCTCTGTCTGGAATGTCATATCGCCTGAGCCCAGAGAATGTGGTGCGCTACTACTCAGGCAGTGTTGCTCTAGAAACCCACGATTATCAATTGGGTGGCGGGGCTGTTGCCATGTTCAAAATGGCTCCAGTGAATGCAGGCAATCGCGCTCCCATCGTGAACGATTTGACGCTGCGTGTTCAACCTAGTGCTTCTCGTTCTGGCAATCTCACGGCATTGGATCCTGATGGGGATAGCTTTTCCTTCAATCTTACGAACCAACCCACGAAAGGAACACTCAACTTCAACGGCTCTACAGGAGCTTTCACTTACACAGCCAATCAAGGTGCCGAAGGCCAGGATAGTTTCAGCTTCACCGCGACCGATGGCAATGCCGTCTCCAACACCGGTGTGGTGACGATCAATCTTGGAAGCTTCGGCTTACTGCCCCAGACAATTGGTTTTGAGGCGCCTGCTCAGCGCACCGTGAATAGTCCTCCGTTTAATTTGGTTGCCAGCGCATCTTCTTCATTGCCAGTCACTTTTCAGATCGTTTCTGGACCAGCTACGCTCAGCGGCAGCACCATTAGTCTAACCAAGAAAATAGGTATTGTTGTCGTGCAAGCCATTCAGCCAGGTGATGACACCTATTCGCCAGCCATGGTTCAGACATCTTTTTTTGTGACGGTCGATGCGCGCACACCGACCCTCGGCCACTTAAGCCAAGTTTATCAAGGTGTGCCTTTGAAGGTATCCGTCGCAGGCACGCCCGTGGGGAGCACAACAACTCTAGAGTATCGTCTGGGATCGGGCGCGTTTATGACCAATCCTCCGATCAATGCTGGAACTTATCAAGTTCGGGCGACTATTGTTTCTGGTTCTACAACGACGGTTCGCATGGGTGCTTTTGTCATATCCAAGGCGATCCTTACAGCCGTTGCAGATGATCAAAGTCGATTGATTGGCCAAGCCAATCCTCCTTTAACCATCAGCTACATTGGCTTTCTTGGTAACGATAACCGAAGCTCTGTTTTCACAATCCCTGCATCAGCAACCGTTCGAGAGCCCTCCATCACCACCTCCGCCAGGATCATGAGTTCTGGTGGCGTTTATCCCATCACACTGTCAGGAGGTGCATCATCAAACTATACCCTGAGGCTTGTTTCAGGTAAGCTCACGGTTCGATCTTTTGTGGGAGAGTATGAAAACCTTCTTTCAAAGGTCTCAGAGAGCGTGCCTGCTGCCAAAGTGGACTTGCTGGTGAATTCTGCAGTAAAAAGCGGGTTAAGTGGACAGCCAAGCACGATGGCTTGCACCGGTAAGCTATGGCTGCCAACAGAGGCTGCCTCGATACCTTTGTCCGGCACCCTTTCGATAGATGCCGAAACGGAAAAGTTGTCTGGCAGTTGTTTCTTTTCACGCCGTGTTGGCGCGACGACTATGGTTTATCGAGCTGATGTGGAAACTTCTTTGGATGGTAGCATGAGGGCATCAGCCTTCGTGAATAACATAAAGATTGGAGAAGGTATTGAAGGGCGAAAAATTCATGTTCCAGCAACGAATCCTGTAATTTCATATGCTGGTGACCATACCATCATCATGGATGCTGCAGAGCATTTATCTCCCAGTGACAATCCAATGCCTACAGGGATAGGGCATGCTACGGCAAAGGTCAGCAATCTCGGGATCATGGCGCTGGCAGGCAAGTTAGGTGATGGGACCTCCTTCACGTCTAGTCTCAAACCTACGGTGGTTCCTAGTCTTGCTAAGTTGAGCTATAGACTTTTTAGTTATCCATACGCTAATCGCAAGGATAGTTTCATTTCAGCTTGGCTTGATCTCGTGCCCCATCCCACATTGATTGGCCGATACTATGTTCCTCATTCGAATCTGCAGAAGCTTTTTTGGGCAAAAGCTCCGCGAACTTCTGATGCCACTTACCCGCTTGGAATTGCAGCGTCGATGTGCAACGTAACTCTTGATCCGTGGCGAGCACCGACCGCTGCAGCAACTTTGCTTACGCGCTTTGCTTTACGCTCAACAGCTCAGTTTTCTGCGGTTCACGAGAGCTTCCCAAGTCTTTCTTTTGCTGACCTTCCTGTGGGATTGAGGTTGGAGGTAACTCCAAGAAATCGCGTTTCAGTGACGAATCCAACGGCTAACCTCACTGGCTGGAGAATCACCTCAATCAATCCGACAACGGGAGTTTTTTCTGGGGATTTCACACTGATCAAAGAAACGCCAAGGCCGCGCCGAGTTACATTCACGGGTGTGTTCCGTCAGCCGGCCTCCACGGAGTTAGGTGCGGTTCGTTTGGGTGCTGCTCAGTTTTTATTGCCTTCGGCAGTTTCGACAGAAAAGCCTACGACAAGAGCGATCTTTTTCACCAGGGGATGAAGTTTCTTGCGGGATGTTGTTTAAAAGCTGTTTTGTGAACGGGATTCTTGGTGAATGCAGCGCGAGAAGATGCCATGGGTGAAAAAAACGTTTGGCATATTCACACGTCTTTTACATAGCTTGAGGTCTGAACCTTGAATCACTGAAAATCATGCCCACTTACGACTACGAATGCACGTCCTGCGGCCATCAGTTCGAGGCCCGACAATCCATGAAAGATCCGCATTTAACAGAATGCCCAATATCTGGATGCATCGGACCTGTGAAAAGACGGATTGGAGCAGGGGCTGGTTTTATCTTCAAAGGCAGTGGATTCTACATCACCGATTATCGAAGTGATGCTTACAAGGCGGCTGCAAAAAAAGAATCTACGTCTTCAGGTTCAACGGGTTCGTCGAGCAGTAGTTCATCTTCGAGCGCTAGCTCCACGGCCAGTTCTGCTGGTTCTTCATAGCTGGGTTAGCTAAGCTTCCAGCTTAATCCATGCACACTGCTCATGACGCGACCCGCCTGACCTTTCGCAACGAAGTCTGGCGCTCGATTCCAGCTGGTGTTTTGGATACCATGGCCTCCACGTTTGGGATGCTAATCGCGGTGCGTGTCTTCCACCTGGGGCAGTTGGAGAAATCTATTTTTCTTAGCGCCACGAGCGGTGGACTGATCACAAGTCTTTTTGTCATTCCTATTTTGCTTAGGGCGAAAAGCACCATTGGCCGAACGGCATCAAGAGTTCAGATCGCAGGTGGTTTATGCATGTCTGTTGCAGCGCTCTTTCCGAAGGAACCTTGGGTCTTCATTCTTGGTCTGAGTGCGGGTTTGTTTTGTTTTTCGATGCAGATACCACTGATGACGCAGATCTACAGGTTGAACTACCCTGAAGCTCAGCGTGGTAGACTGTATGCATTTACCGGAGTGACGCGGGCAGCTTCCGCAGTGGCCTTTGGTTTTGGAGGAGGCTGGCTGTTGGGTATCAGCATGGATTATTATTCTTGGTTATTGGTCTGTTTTGCTGCTTCGGGTTTTCTTTCTGGATGGTGGACCCAAGGCTTACCCTCCGTGATCTGGGATTCTGAAACTAGCGAGACTCGCTTATGGTCTGCCCTGCGATGGGTAAAGAAGGATCGCGACTTTAGAACACTACTGATTTCATGGATGTTGATGGGGATAGGTAACCTCATCGCATCAAGCCTTTTCGTTGAATACCTAGCTAACCCAAAGCATGGGATCAATCTACCCGAACGAGAAGTAGCATGGATCACGGGAGTCGTGCCTGTGGGCCTCAGGATGATAAGCAGCTACCCGTGGGGACTCATTTACGATCGTGTAGGCTTATTTACAGTCCGTTCGATTTTGAATGTGATTTTTGCGGTCTCGATCCTGACTTTTTTTCTTGGGAAAACCCATTTCGCCTGGGGGCTAGGGATGGGGCTTTGGGGACTGGCCAATGCCGGTGGCAATGTCACCTGGGGACTCTGGGTTACCAAATTAGCTCCCAAGCATGCCGTGGCCGAGTACATGAGTGTACACTCATTTCTTACAGGGCTACGGGGAACTCTGGCACCTCCCTTGGCGTTTGCCGCGCTTACAGTCATGTCGTTCCAAACGCTGTCGATCATCTGTGGAATTTTGATCCTTAGTGCTAGTGCGTTTATCACCGTCAGAGCGCGAAGCAGCGATGAGGATACCCGCCGTCGTTTAGGTCCTAGTGAGCGACTTTAGATGATGCCTTTCAGCGTCATCCTGGGCAATAGCCAAAGTTCAAGATGGAAGGGATTGAGCCTACCTACGACCCTAGTGGTTCGCTATCGAGATGGCTTGGTAGCCTCCTTTGGATCGGAAATAAAACCAGATGCCTAAGTAGCAAAGAAACATAAATCCGGGCAAAACAGCGATAGTGCTGAAGGCTTGGCGCTTACTTTCGGCCTGAACGGCTTTTAGTGTCGTGAGAGAAGCTTCATCTAGGCTACGAATCCGTTCTTGATCTAGGCTCGGCGAATCGCCAAAGAGACTTGGCTTGGATGAGCCTGATATTTTGGTAACGAGAGCAGGATGTTGTTTCTCCAGTCGATGATGAACATCTTGGTCTTGTTGGTAACCAATGAAGGGACTGCCGAGAACGCCAAGAAAAAGCACACCCACCGCTGATACTCCGTTCAAGGTTAATGCACCACCTTTGGGGAATTGTTCTGAGGTAAATCCGAGCGTTGTGCTCCAAAGGAATGTTTTACCAAAGGCATAGATGGTAGATGCTGCGACGATGGCCCAGCCCACACTCTGTGACAAAAGAACCAGTCCAATAACCGCGATGGCTGAACTAACGACCAAAAGGCCTACGGGTGAGAATCGATGAACGATGGGGCCTGCATAAAATCGAAGAACCGTCATGATCGTGGAAACATAAACAAAAACCCATGCTGCAAAATTTGGTGAGTCAGCAGGGCTATTTAACTTCAGGAGTTCCGGCATCCAACCATCTGTTCCAAGTTCAGTCGTGGCTAGAGGCCCAATGATCACGAGAACCAGAAGGAAAAGCCAGTTTCCAAAGGACCGTGTGTAAACACCTATCAAGATAGCCACTATTGCCGAAAAGCTTATAGCAGTCGTCCAATTCACTTCTTTTCCTGCCATTTGATAAATAGCGGCAGCAATCAGTGAGCTGATCATAAAAAAGCCGACGGCACCCACTTCCTTGAGCATTTCACGATAACTTACTCCTGCTGCGACGCGTTCGTTGATCGGAAATTTGCAGGGCAAAACTAGCACTGCATAGAGTAGGACAGGCACGAAGCAGAGAGCGAAGCGAAACTTCCAGACGGCATCAAAACCGAATGTCGCTTCTGGAAAGACGGCGCAAAACATTGCACCTAGCGCAAGCCCTGCAGGCCATCCCGCATGCAGGATGTTCAGCCACTTGGATTTGTTGCTATGAAAAATGGTGGCTACGACTGGATTGATGAATGACTCGACCGTTCCATTGGCCACAGCGACCAATAAGGTGCTCCAGTAGAACGATTGAAACCCACTGGCCTGCAAAGTGAGCACTAGGGATGTCAGATGACAGGCAATGGCAAAGAGGGCTACGGTTTTGTAACCAATCCAGTCAATAACAAGGCTGAAGAAGATAATGCTTAAAGCAAAAGGCCACATTCCAGCTCCATTGATGGCCCCCTTCTCATTTTCAGAGAGATTGAATCCATCCTGCAGCAGCCCGATGGTATTGGCACGAACGCCAAATACAAAGGAAGTCGCGACTAGTGCAATGAAACAGGCCCAGAAGAGTTTCATATCTGGCTGTTGATCTTGGGAATCGGTGTGAGACATGGTTTTGGAGTAAACTACATAATTCCATCTGAGATGAGTCTTTCGGGCAACCTTTTTTACAATCCCTAGTCAATCATCTGCGCATTATGGTGCGGGGTTTACACTCCTCATAAACTCGATTTAGCCCTATTCGTTTCTCGATTCATTCGAGCCGTTTTCAGTTTATAAGTCTGCGACCAGGGGGTGGGAAGCCAGGGCCTCCCATGCGTCCATGATTTGGAGGTCCAAAACGAGGTTCACGCTGTTTGAAAAAAGAACGGTCAGGTTCCCCTTTCCAGAGTCTGGATATATAAGGGAATTCTGTGGTGATGTGGTAGTGGTAAATTCCTTTAGGATATTCAGGAGTAACACCAAATCGACCATTGCATTCGTCGAGTTCACCAGTGCCGTGCTGATACTCATAGTCGTTGCTGAAAGTGCCGTCATAAGCTCCCCCTGGCCCGCGATTTCCGTTGAGTCTTGTTCCTGTTTTCAGCCTGTAACTCGAATGAAGCTGGACGACTGGACTGGTGACATCCATGGCTGCAGAATGGCCTTTGCCCGCATAAATCGGAAAACCATCGGCAGCCCATCCTAACAGAATCATCTGGCCCTCGTGACCGATTGACAATTGATGCATTAAACCTGCTGGCAGTCCATGATAATGATAAACCCCTCCTGGCTGTACGTGAGCATCGTTTTGATCCAGACCCAAATCAAGGATTCCACTTTTTGCCTCATAGTTCCACGCACGTTGACCTCTCCAGAACTCTGCTGTTCCTGCTTCGAAGGGGATTCCATTGACAGCCACTCCGAAGAAAGATGGACCTAATGGAATGGGTCGATTTTCGGCTTTCGGTGTCAGAGTCATTTCAAAACGATGACGCTGAGCTTCCATGTGGTGGGGATTGCCCTGATTCGGAAATGATCCCGTCTCATGGTCGGGGATTCCATTGGACGTAATGACGCGTCTTCCTCCCGTTTCTTGAATCTTGACTACAGGAGCTTCAGCGGCAGATGCGGCTCCGGCTAGCACCATGATCCAGCGTAAAAACCTGTTAGGTATAAACTTGTTTAGATTCATTTTTCCATGAAACAGCGACAGGGGGGATCTGCGCTAACTTTAACCTGCTCTTTACAAAAAACTGTACCTGAAGTGAGTTCGTGTTGAGCTTATCCCTTCCTGAAAAAGTAGTAATCGAGTTCTTTCTGTGTTTACCCTACGTTATCCTCAAGACCTTCCCATCAGCGCTCGCCATCAGGATATTTTGGCGACTATTCGAAATCACCAGGTGGTCGTGCTTGCTGGAGAGACGGGTTCAGGAAAAACCACGCAGTTGCCGAAGATGTGTTTGGAAGTTTTGGCTGAGCAAAGAGGCCAAATTGGATGCACGCAGCCCAGACGCGTTGCTGCTATGTCAGTTTCCAAGCGAGTGGCCGAGGAGTTAAATGTAGCCTGGGGAGATCTAGTGGGCTGTAAGATGCGATTCTCTGATGAAACTAGCTCTCGGACGAAAGTGAAGTTCATGACGGATGGCATTTTGCTCGCAGAAATTCAGAGCGATCCGATGCTACGATCCTATTCGGCAATCATACTCGATGAAGCTCACGAGCGATCTCTGAATATTGATTTTCTACTGGGTTATCTAAAAACTTTATTGCCCAGAAGACCGGATCTCAAGTTAGTCGTCACCTCAGCTACTATTGATACGGAGCTTTTTAGTCGTCATTTTGGGGACGCTCCAATCATTGAAGTTTCTGGTCGTCTTCATTCAGTTGAAATTCGATATCAGCCTGTCGGTCAAAACGATGAAGATCCGACCCATGTCGATGCGGCGATCCGAGCGATTGAGGATGCTCTAATTGAATTGAGTGATGGTGATGTGTTGGTCTTCATGCCAACAGAACGAGATATCATCGAGTGTCGTGATGCATTGCAGGGACGCTTGGGAAATCATTACGAAGTTCTAACCCTTTTTGGGAGAATGGCAGCGCACGAGCAGCAACGTATCTTTGCTCCTGCTGCAAAAAGGCGAGTCATCGTGGCAACCAACGTGGCTGAGACTTCCATCACCGTTCCTCGGATTGCTGCAGTCGTCGATACAGGTCTTGCTCGTTTGAGTCGTTATAACCCCAAGACACGCACAAAAAGGTTACCTATTGAGGCAATTTCGCAAAGTAGTGCCAACCAGCGTGCCGGACGTGCCGGGCGCCTTCGTGAAGGCCTTTGCATTCGGCTTTATAGTGAGGATGATTATCTCAAACGTTCGAGGTTTACTCAACCCGAGATCCAGCGAAGCAACTTGGCTGAAGTTATCCTTCGCATGAAAGCTTTTCAGTTGGGAGAAATAGAGGATTTTCCCTTTTTGCAGCCGCCTAGCTATTCTGCGATCCGAGCTGGATATGAACTGTTGCATGAACTCGGCGCGCTGAGTGAGACTCATGAGCTAACTCAGCTAGGCCATTCGCTAGCAATGCTTCCTCTTGATCCAACTCTTGGAAGAATGCTCGTGCAGGCGAAATATGAGGGCTGTCTGGATGATATGCTCGTCCTTGCATCAGGTTTAAGCATCCCTGATCCGCGTGAGCGTCCAGACGATAAACGAGAATTAGCTCAGGAAGCCCATAAAAAATTTGTTAGTCAAGAAAGTGATTTCATGAGCTTGCTTAGGATCTGGCGTGCTGCACCTGAACCAAAGCAAGGGTCTAAAAATGCCCTGAGAAAGTTCTGTCGGGAAAACTTTCTATCATTCACCCGAATGACGGAGTGGCGTGATGTTTGGCTGCAATTGCACCGAACTTTGGATACTCAAACTTCAAACATAAGTCAGCTGCCTGGCAAAGACTCATCACAACATCTAAAGAGCGATCGCCACCTTGAAGAAGCAAATTCATCCAACCTGCTGCACAAGTGCATTGTCGCAGGGCACCTTGGGCATATCGCACTCCGCCAGGAAAGAAATCTCTACAAAGCTTCTGGAAATAGAGAAGTGATGCTTTTCCCTGGCTCAAATCTTTATGAGCGAAAGGAGAAAAACACAAAACTCGTTCACCAAAAAAATCGTCAGCCTTTGTGGATTGTAGCTGCTGAAATCGTTCAAACATCACAGCTATTTGCACGCACGATTGCAGGCATAGATCCAGCTTGGGCTGCTGAATTAGGAGAGCATCTCATTGAAAAAAAATATGCAGAACCTCATTGGAGCGCAAAGGCAGGTCGTGTCTTGGTGAGTGAAAAGTTGCTTCTGCATGGACTGGAGCTCTTGAGACGAAAGATCGACTACGGCAAAATCAATCCGCTGTCAGCGACTCAAATCTTCATTCGAGGCGCACTGCTAGAAGAAGGAGCGCATGTGCCTCATCGTTTTTTTGAACTGAACCAAAAGCTTCGGAAAAGATTAGAAGCAGCATTGACTCGTGTTCGCAGTTCACGCTTTTTTGCGGTCGAGGAAAGGCTCTTCGAATTCTATCGACGTTCTTTGCACGGGGTTTCGATTTCTTCTATACATGACTTGAACAAGCTCATGGCTGAGCGTCTCAAGTCAGATCCAAATTTTCTTGTGGCTTCTGAGCAAGATCTTTCTGGAGGAGAAGATTTGACGGCCGATCTTGTCCAGTTCCCGGATCTGGCACAGATGAGCAACTGTGTTTTACCCATACATTATGCATATAAGCCTGGTCATGAAGATGATGGTGTCACAGTTCAAGTGCCTTTGCCTGTGGTAAATCAACTCACCAGTGCTGAATTGCAATGGATGGTGCCCGGCTTGCGTGAAGAGTTAGTGACTAGCATGATCAAAGCGCTACCCAGACAGAAGCGTAGTCAGTTGATGCCGCTAGAATTGACGGTCAGGAAAATTGTTGATGAGTTTAAACCGAAAAAAGGAGATTTTTTCGAAGCTTTTGCTGAGCATCTACGCTTTGTTTTCCGTGTTGATGTGTGTGCTAATGATTGGTCAAATGACTCGATTCCTATGCACCTTCAGCCCAGGTTAGAAGTCATTGCTAAAGATAATCAGGCGCTGATCGCGAGCCGTGATGTGCGTCAGCTACAGGTCAGCTTAAAAAAACTAGAGCCGAAATCGAATGCTTGGGATCGTGTGGTCAAGGCGTGTGAACGATATGACGTCAAAGGTTGGACTTTTGGTGATCTTCCTGAACAGATCTTTATCGAGGAAATCGGCTCGGTTGCTGTTTATGGATTTCCTGGCCTTCGCTTGAGGGATCAGGGTGAAGTGGATGTGCGTCTTTTCAAAACAAAGAACGAAGTAATTCGGTATGGTCCTAGAGCCATTCGCGTGCTAGCAGAAAAAGTCTTGAGTAAAGACTTTGCATGGCTTCAAAAAGAGCTTCGACATTTTGATCAACCTTCACCCACAAGGGTATCGAGAGGACTGGGCTCGCTCTCCATTCCTGATAAAGCCAAGGATTTCGTAGTGCCACCTTCACAACAAGCCTACGAACACATTCTCTCTTATGCCTTGCGGCTTAATCCTATTTTGCCACTCACTCAAAAGAAGTTTGAGATGATGTGTGAGAGTGCAAAAAAGAACCTCCCCCTGTTGGTTCACGACACTCAAGCCTTACTCAAGCAATGTGAAGATTTTAAATCCAAAATTCTCTCTCAAAAGCATCGCTACTCTGGGTTGGAGGAGGATCTGAAACGCTTAATGCCGGAAAACATGTTGCTAGTTACGGATCATGCTCAATTGAAGCATTTGCCCAGATATTTAAAAGCAATGATGATTAGGGCTGAGCGGGCGTCTTTAAATCCAGCGAAGGACAAGGACAAGGCCTTGGCCATTGCAGATTTTGAAGGTTGGCAAAATGAAATCATTGATGAAAATCGCGAGACGTTCCGTTGGTTATTCGAAGAGTATCGAGTCTCAGTTTTTGCTCAAGAGTTGGGCACGGCAGTGCCGGTTAGTGCCAAACGTTTAGAAGCTTTGTTAATGGTTTAGCCCTAAAGATTTATTCATTGTGTTGGCTGAAACTAATCCAACCATCAGAGCTTGGTGCGTCGAAGATTCTATCAATGGTGAACGGGTGTAGATTACCCTATCCTTTGCTGACTGGAGTTAATTCTTCATTTCCAGTAGCTCTTCAAGCCGTCGTGAGGTCTCTGCATCTTTTGTCTGTCGTTGGGCATCTCGGAGACTTGCCTGTGCGAGGTCCCCTAGTTCTCGAAGGGCGTTTGTTGCTGATTCGCGTGTCTTCCAGTCTTCACTGCCGAGGTCATTGATCCAGGCTGCGATCTTCCTGAGCAGTTCTGCCTCGGCTTTAGGGGCTGGATGCACGATGCGGATAATCTGCCAAGTCGGAATCTCCAAGGAGTATCCTCTGCTTTGGATGTGAATCATTTCTTCCTGAACTACCCCTTCTACGATTCCACCTGCCCACAGTTTAAGTGTAAACTCATTCTCTGACTCTTCGAAGTTTTGATCTGGTAGCCGATGCATTTCATGAATCGATTGCGGATAGACGGATACGGTGCCTGCTTTGCTTCGGATAGTGATGGATGGATTTGTGATTCTGCCAACGAGTCTCTGTCCATCCACCATTTCCATGTAGCTCTCGTTGGGCTTAAGGTCAGCATCAGTGTATTGCTCTGCAAGGGGGGTAATTGCAGAGTGGATGGTGGTGCCTTCGAGTTCAAGGGTGCCGAGATGTAATGTATTAACCGATATTTTGTTTGGCTGAATGATTCTCAGTTTGCTGCCATTTTTAAGGATTAAAAGATGACCGAACTCTTCAGGTTTTGCCTCTTTCATTGCCACGATCTCAGACCAAGGAATGGTCTGGGGCCCCCAGGCCGTTTCAATCAAGAGCTCGCCTTTTGGCTCAATCGCAATTCTCTCTCCCGACTTAAGTTCAATCAGACTATGGCTCAGTTTGCTCGTGACATTTTGGGCCCCGGGCGACGCTTGAGTGAGAACAAGTCGATCCAGGACATGCAAAGGAATGTCGGTTCCTCCAAAGAGTGAGAATGTTATTTTGTCAGCTTCCAGATGACCTTTCCATCTCTGGCCATCCCGTAGATAAACCCAGCTTGTGTTGGTGCCAGTGAACTCACGGCCCGCTATCGCAGCTACTAGAGAAGGTTCGATGATGATTTGCCTGCCGTTCGGGCGTGTCATTTTTAAGTTTTGGAGCTTTGCTTGTCCTTTGAGGATAGAATTTCGGCCTACCAGCAGCTGGTCAGATGCCAAGGGGACTATGCCCCAGAAGGTTTGCGGCAACCATTCTGCAAGGTTCCATGGATCACTTGAGTCACCTAGATTGAGGGATTGTTTAAGAATGGCTTTAGGCAATCGTTCGATGTATCTGTCTAGTGCAAAAGAGGCGGTGTTTTGTGAAATGGATACTTTGGTTTTTTTCGCGTTTGATCGAATTTGCGCGATTCCGTGAACGAAAGCTCGCACTTGTCCTGCGGGAATCGGGATCGATTGTGGAATCGAAATTTGATATTTGTTCTCCACCCGCACCTTCATGGCCGTCGATGCGGCTGATGCTGTGCGCATCATGAAGAGGAGGGCAGGTGCGTCTTTATCTGCGTCGCCAGGGATCGCAAAAAGGCCGCTTTCCTCGCTTTCCAAGCTATCTTGGATCAGTCGGCCGGTATTAGAAGTGATTTCTCGTGCTTGGTTACGCAAATGGTGACGCAACTCAAAGCTAAAGGTCAAATCGTGAGGAGTGATGTTGTGAAACTCTTCGACATAAAGCAGGGCTGACTGGTCTTTGATGCGGTAGATTCGTCGGGTGATTCGAACGCCAGCGACTGCTTGTGTGTTCGGCATCACGATCTCCTGGCCATCGAATGTCGTTAGGGCCTGTTGTGTGTAAAACTGTTGATTGCCGAAATGCAAACTCATGCAATTTCCGATCATTGAGTCGCTGCCGCTAGGCTGGATGGTTCCATTCTGTTCGATAAGCCATTCATTCCCCTCAAAGTCTGTGACTGAACTAGGCACATATGGAAGGCTCGGCTCTTGGGGTTCTTGGGCAAAGCCCCATTGAACACTAGCCACCAGAAGAGTCATCACGAGGGCATGACAAAATAAACTCATGGTGTTGAAGGTGACTTTGGGATTGGTGGGGTTCTTATGTCGATGCTCTCGATATCTACCCAAGGGATGATCAGTTTCTGTTTTTCACAAAGCCAAGCTAGGGTTTCACGCATTGGCTTCACGGTCCAGGTTTGTTGATCTGTTGTGAGGACGAATGTCGGACTGGGTGATTCTTTTTTATGAACGGAATTCACGAGTTGTTTCACCCGCATGCATTTGTTGATTGGGAGTTGAATTTCAGATGCCTCCATCAACCAGGATAGGGTGAGCTCTTCGGGATTGCCCTGGATCAAACTTCCGTCGCTCAATTGGAGGTAATGATCTATTGGCTTTTTGGGTTCAGCCGTATCCGTCAAAAGGGCTGCTAGCTGTGCTTGTTGTTGTGCCCAGGCATAGCATGTATCAACCGGCAGGCCTGAATCTTTCCAATGTGCCCAACCTATGAGATGAGAGCCATTTTTCAGATAAACCTGATGTGCCGATGAGCCTGTGCGTTTCGAGCGAATGCTTTCAATCTCTTCCCAAGCTAGAGCAAAAGTCCCCCACATGGTGTGGTAAGTTAGCCGAGAGGTCTTTGAAAGCGATGTTATTGGAATGATTCTACCATTGGGTTTGTCCATCATCCATGCGGCGATTTTTGGATCTGGTGTATCTGTTTTTTTTGACCGAAGGATTAGCTTTCCTGGGCGATCTGGATTGATTTTTACAAGGCCGATTGTCTCACTTAAAAAGTGGCCATCCTGCCAGTTCAGCTTTCCCAACAGCACCTTTCCATTACGCATGAAAATCCGTGTGCGAGTAGAATTCGACGATGAAAAGATCGCAGCGATTTCTTCGGTCTTTAGCGGTAGATCATCGAGGCGAATGTTAAATGCATTCCATTTGCCCTTCAGTGCTGCACCGCCATCGGGCTGCCACTGATCCGCAGCTTCAAGGAGCTCCAGCTGGTGCTTTGAGGCTTCAAGGGCCAGGATGGGCAGACGGGGTAGGACTTTGACGTCGTTTGTGATTTTCGCAGACTCGGCGAGAATTTGACCCGCAACAGTGGCTGCGATCCAGGGTATGCTACTTAGCAGAGCAAAGAATAGACGCGTCAACATGGTCTGAGCCTGAGAACTGAACGCTAAGATAGCAAGCTTTGGTTGAGCTTGGTTTTCCAGGGTATTTCTGCAAGTCGAGCAAGGTAAAGGTTTGTTGTCGTCGGTGCTTACTCGCGCTCTCTTTTGTTTGTAATACTGTTTAAACCACGCTCAAAGAGACCCGGTTCTTTGATTTGAGGGGCATAGCGACCTCCAACAGGAACACGCGGAGTGCTGCCTGGTTTGGGTGGAATAGAACGCGGAACGGTGGTCAATCCTGGGCTCATGAGGCTGCCTACCGGTTTTTTGGTATTTGGCGGTGATGCGGGAGCTTTCCAAATCTTGTTGTCGGTTTCAGTGGACAAACTCATGGCAGCAAGCGTTGGCACATCGAGTAAGCCATTGGCTTTGAGACTGTTCTTCGCTTGGAAAACCATGATCGCGTTGTGAATATCGACACTTCCTTCACCATCAGGAGCTTCTTGATACAATTTCTTTTCTCTTAGAACTTCTTGAGCCCGATAGATCAGATAGCGTCTTCCTTCAGCTGAATAGCTGGCGAAGGGGGCCGTGGGAAAAATCTGCTCTGGGGTCCAAAATCCGGTAGTTGGCTCAACGACATAACCCGGCTGAGTGAAGATTTGCTCTCGTAAGTGAGGAGGAGGTGTGTATCCAGCGGGTAGGGGCAACTCGACAAAAGTGGGAGCAGCTGGCATGGACATCACACCTGCTGGCACGGCAGTGCTCGATGGCTCCATAGCAATCGGTGAGTTCGGCCCGACGGCAGAAGCATTGGACTGGGAAGAACTTGCCTGTGGCGGTGGCGTTTGAGCCAGTTGGGTTGGAGTAACCACAGCTACCATGGTGCCCGTAGATGGTTTTGGGGCATTCTCGTGCATGGCAGTGGGGGTGTCTTGCATGGCCACGGGGGCGTCTTGCTTGGCCACGGGGGCGTCTTGCTTGGCCATGGGGGCGTCTTGCTTGGCGACGGGGGTACTCATGGATACTCCAGCACCCGCGTCTATCGAGGTGGCTAGAGGGGAGCGGGCCTCTTCATGAGTCGGCTTCTTTTCAGCGGTTGGCTTGGCGTGTGTTGTCGTTGTGGCTGCGTCAGATTGTTTCGCTGCGTTCGAGGCA
>CANNQP010000045.1 GCA_947507875.1 Verrucomicrobiaceae bacterium
AACAACAGCGGCATCCAGTATCGCAGCCGCGAGCTGAAGGACGTCGCGCCGTGGGTGATCACCGGCTACCAGTGCGACATCCATCCCGCCATCGAGCACACGGGCATGACGTATGAGGAGCGCGGTCGCGGCATCTTCGGCCTGAACGGCAAGGATGTGATGCTCGACCCCGAGGGCGCGCTGTGGCAGGTCGGCGAGCACACGCCGGTGAAGGTCGATGTGAGCCAGTGGAACGAGTATGTCATCCTCGCGCTGGGGAACCGCCTCCAGCACTTCATCAACGGCCAGCCCACCTCCGAGCTCATCGACCACCACGCCGACAAACGCACGCTGGAGGGCCTGCTCGCCATCCAGCTCCACAAAGGCAACCCCAACCGCGTCGAGATCCAAGACCTCCGCCTCAAAGTCCTGCCCGAGACCCCGCTCGTGCCCTTCGAGCCCGCCAAACTGCCCGCCACCGCGACGAAGATCGAAAAGCCGCGCACAAGTCGCCCGCAGGGCACGGGGCCGGTGGTGCCGGCGAAGAAGTGAGCCAAATCTCACGCCTTGCCGTCGCGCAGCCCGTTTGCTAAACTCACGCCATGAACGCCACCGCCGAACAGCTTGATCATTACCTGCGCGAGGCTGATCCAGCCACCGCCCACACGGTCGAAAAGATTGTGGGGCTGCTCATTCAGCGGTTTCAAGCAGGTAACAGCGGACAAAACGGCCATCCGCCAACCGCAGGCGGCACTTATCGCATCAAAACTCATCACATGGGAGCTTTCCGCCCTGGTTTCGATACACACAAGCTCGGACAACTGCCGGAGGATTTCTAAAGCCTCATGTTCGTCGTCGATGTCAATCTCCTCATCTTCGCGGTGAACGCGGATGCGGCAGAGCACACCACCGTGAAGACGTGGTTGGAGACGGAGATCAACGCCGGAACGCCCATCGGCATGCCCTGGGTGGCGCTGCTGGGTTTCGTGCGTCTGTCCATCAGCCCCAAAGTGCTCAGCCAGCCGCTCACGCTGGATCAGGCACTCGACCAAGTGCGTGATTGGCTCTCGCTGCCAAACGTCACGGCGTTGGAGCCCGGCATCAACCACCTCCTCCACTTCACCGCAGCCTGCCAGGCCGTGAATGCTGGTCCCAACCTCGTCACCGATGCCCACCTCGCCGCCATTGTCCAAGAGCATGGCGCGACGATGGCGAGCTGTGACACAGACTTCGGACGCTTTCCGGGTTTGGCGTGGGTGAATCCTCTGGCTCCATAGTGGTATGGGCTGGCCCAGTTGAGGCAGAAGTGAACCCGCAAAGACCATTTCCCCATTATGTTCCCCCTTCTCGCATATCCTCGACAGCCATCAGGCTACACCTACACAATCGCTTCCAGAACAAGTCATGCCATGCGTGAAGTCGAGAGTTTATTCGGTCCTCGGGTAGATGGGTTCTTCTACGCTGGTCATGAGTTTAGTGCGAATGGACCGCAAACCTGGTTCCCTGGTAACTGCGGGCATGTAGTCATCCAGCTCTCCCTTGAATGCATGAATGACTACAATCGGGCGGTCTTTCAGATCTCGCACGAGGTCGTTCATCTTCTGAGTCCGCAAATTCGAGGGACCGCTAACAACCTTGAGGAAGGTCTGGCCACATGGTTTCAAGAGCGATACACATTCCGTGAAACAGGACAAACCATGACAACTACTATGCCATGTTACAGCGCAGCGAAAAGCACCGTTAGTCAACTCTTGAGCATTGATCCCGATTCCGTCAGGAAAATGAGAGAAATCGAACCCTGTCTGGCTTCGATCTCCGAAGGTTTGATTCGAAAAATTTGTCTGAGTTTGCCAGAAACAACCGCCCGCTTTTTGGCGGCTCGTTTTGTCCGCTCTGCTTAGGGCAAGATTTCTGTTAACCGCACCGGTAACTTTGCCACAGGAATCCCGTTTCGGAGAAATGCGCCTCCTCCTCTGCCTCTTCGCCCTCACCTCTTCGTTCTGCGCGGCTGCTTCGCAGCCCAACATCATCATCCACTTCATCGACGACCTCGGCTACGGCGACATTGGGCCCTTCGGTGCGGTGAAGCAGAAGACGCCGCATCTCGACCGCATGGCGCGGGAGGGGATGAAGCTCACGTCGTTCTATGCCGCGCCGGTGTGCAGCGTGTCGCGGGCGCAGATCATGACTGGATGCTATGGCGCACGCGTTTCCGTGCCGGGTGTGTATCCGCCGGGGGCGAAGAACGGGCTGCATCCGCAGGAGCACACCATCGCCGACCGCTTGAAGCCGCTCGGCTACGCCACGCAGTGCATCGGCAAGTGGCACCTCGGCGATCAGCCGGCGTTTTTGCCCACAAAGCAGGGCTTTGATCACTACCTCGGCATCCCGTATTCCAATGACATGCTCAAAACGGCGAGCGTGGACGGCCGCCGCGTCGTGCCGCTCGTGCGCGATGACCAAGTCGAGCGCTTGCTCGACGAGGCGGACCAGGACCGCATCGAGGAAATCTACACCGACGAGGCCGTGAAGTTCATCCGCAGCACCCAAGCAACGAAGAACCCAGAACCAGGCACCAAGAACACGGCGCAGCCCTTCTTCCTCTACTTCCCGCACACCGCTGTGCACACGCCCATCCATCCCGGCAAGGCCTTCCAGGGCAGCTCGCAAAACGGCCGCTTTGGCGACTGGGTGCAGGAGGTCGATGCCAGCGTCGGTCGTGTGTTCGACACGTTGCGCGAGCTGCAGCTCGACACGAACACGCTCGTCATCTTCACCAGCGACAACGGCCCCTGGCTCATCAAAGGCCCTGATGGCGGCAGCGCCGGTCCCTTGCGCGGCGGCAAAGGCACCACCTGGGAAGGCGGCGTGCGCGTCCCCACGCTCGCGTGGTGGCCTGGCAAGATCGCGCCCGGCAGCGTATGCGATGCCGTCGCCGGCACCATCGACGTGCATCCCACCTGCCTGAAAATCGCCGGAGCCGAAGTGCCTGCGCAGCCCGTGCTCGACGGTCGCGACCTCTCCCCGCTGCTCTTTGGCCAAAGCAAAGACTCGCCACGAGAGGCGCACTATTACTTCTCCAGCTACAACCTCCAGGCCGTGCGCCAGGGCCCGTGGAAGCTCGCGCTCATGACGCAAGGCAACGCCCGCGCCAAAGGCCAGACGGAGGACGACGCAAAGACGAACCCGCGCCTCTACAACCTCGATCAAGAAATCGACGAACGCACCAACCTCGCCGCGCAGCATCCCGACATCGTCGCGAAACTGACCGCGCTCGCCGAGAAGATGACCGCCGAGATCGGCGGCAACGAACCCAAAAGCCGCCGCCCACCCGGTGAGGTCGAAAATCCCGTCACCCTCTATCCCACGAGCGACAAACCCAAGGAACGGCGCTTTTCAAGCGCCGACACGAAGGCGGTTACAAACCGCCTCTCCTTGCTCAAACCCGGCGACAAACTCGACGCCGACAAAGCCCCGCAAATCGCCAACACGCCCTTCACCCTCACCTGCGAGCTCACCACCGCGCAGCGCGATGCCATCCTCATCGCCCACGGCGGCGCCAGCACCGGCTACGCGCTCCATCTCAGCGGCGGCAAGCTGATGTGGGCCATCCGTCACGGCAAAACCCTCACCACCGCCCAGACCGACTACCCCGCCGACAACCAACCTCACCGCATCACCGCCATCCTCGGCAAAAAAGGCCAGCTCACCCTCCAGCTCGATCAAAACGCCCCCATCACCGCCACCAGCCCCGGCCTCATTCGCACCCAGCCCAAAGAAGACTTCTGCCTCGCCCACGACAACAAAGTGCCCGTGGCCACTTACACCGCGAAGGGGAAGTTTGAGGGGAAGATCGTGAATGTAAAGGTGACAGCGAACTGATCTGCTTTCATTCTTGATCCGGTAAACGCGCCCGAACTCTCATGCCCATTCCCGACTACCAAACATGCATGCTTCCGTTGCTTCGTTTCGCTGGAGACGGAAGTGAGCATCAATTGAAGGAAGCCGTTCACTCATTGGCGACCGAGTTTTCACTCACAGAAGCCGAAAAGAACGAGTTTCTGCCAAGCGGTCAGCAACCCGTCTTCACAAATCGGATCGGCTGGGCCAGAACCTATCTCAAGAAGGCAGGATTGCTCGCTTCACCCAAGCGCGGTTACTTCCAGATCACATCGCGAGGGAAAACGGTGCTCAAGGAGAAGCCAGAACAGATCAATCAGAAGTATCTCGAACGCTTTCCCGAGTTTCTAGAGTTCAAGAACTTCAAACGCGACAAGGAAGACTCTGAAACCGAGGAGCCAAACGAGGTAGTATCGGGTCAGACACCTCACGAGGCATTGGAGTCGGCTTATGAGCGACTCCGAGCCGAGTTGGCCGCCGAAATCCTCGCCAATGTCAAAGCCTGCGACCCCACACTGTTCGAGAACATCGTCGTCGAGCTACTGGTGAAGATGGGCTACGGCGGAAATCGAAAAGACGCAGGCCGAGCGATCGGAAGAAGCGGCGACGAAGGAATCGACGGCATCATCAAGGAAGATCACCTCGGATTGGATAACATCTACATTCAGGCCAAACGCTGGGCGGCCACGGTCGGGCGTCCTGAGATCCAGAAGTTCGCAGGAGCTCTTCAAGGCCAGCGAGCGAGAAAAGGCATCTTCATCACCACTTCCGATTTCACACGTGAGGCGCATGACTTCGTCTCCAAGATCGACTCAAAAATCATCCTCATCGATGGCCACACGCTATCTCGACTGATGATCGACTTCGGCGTCGGCGTGAATCCTGTGGCAACTTACCAAGTTCAGAAGATCGACTTGGACTACTTTAGTGACGAGTAGTCGGAAACGTGGCGGATGCGATAGCTCGTTGCTGTTAGATCCTCACCTGCGTTTCGTTCACGCAACGTACACCGCATCTTTCTTCTCGGTTTCTTGACCCTCAACGCTGCGCTTTTGGCCCAAAAGGTTCCGAAGGCCAGGAAGCCACGCCCCCTACGAAGCCGCCGCTGGTCAGCGTGGACATCACGAAGCTGCCGGAGGGCGCGACGCATCTCGATCTGTGGCTGGTACGTTGCGACAACAGCCCGAGGAGGTATCCCGCTACTTCTTCGCAGGTGCCAGAAAGTCGAAAGCATCCTGGCCATCAACTTCGAGATCGAGTTCGACATAGTTGATGGAGCCGGTGCGTACGGAGTGTCCTTTTGGGAACTTCAAGCGACGCAGTTGCTCCCGCACCTTATCGACGATGCCGGCGGCGATGCGTTTGTGGAACTTGATCGAAGAAGCAGAGGCTACGGCTGGTATGAAAGGGGGGCGATCGCTCACAGCTTTGGCAAAGAAGTGGAGGTGATTTTGGTTTGCGTAAAACAGAAGGCTACACGCCTTGACGTCAGGCTGGCTTGCCGTCATGCTTATGAATATGCTCAGGCAGGTTTTCTGGGCTTTTCTTCGTGCTCCTTTTTATGACTCAACATTTCAGGCGACTGGTCTTCTCGTTGCTGGCCTGTGTGTCCACGACGTTTGCGCAGGACCTTGCCCCTAAGGCTGAGCCATTAATGGGATCGAATCCCAAAGGCACAAATGAGAAAAGGAAGGATCTGGCTGCGAGTCTAAGCACCCAGCGTGAAGCGCGCACCATGCGCCTGAGCATTCCAGCACCACGCGGTTTGATTGTTGATCGAAATGGCATCGCGTTGGCTCAAAATAGAGTGGTCAACTATTTAGCCTTAAATTTTCCATTCATGGAAAAAGCCACGCCGGAGATGATCATCAGTTATGCCAAGGCAAAGATGGCAAAGGCTAATCAACTGCTTCTGAAAAATTGGACTTTGCCAGATGAAAAATTGCTAAGCCATTATCAAAATCGAAGATGGTTGCCGCTTGTCTTTTCGATTGAGGACAACATCACGGTGGAATTGTCTCCCGAAGAAATGGAGAAGCTAAAGCCGCTCTTTGAGAAAGGGGAGTTGCTCCCCCAGCCAGCCTACATTCGTCATTATCCCAAAGGGGACTGTGCGGCCCATATTCTTGGATTTACTGGCAAAACCCGGCGTCTTCCTGAAGGTCCGATTGTGGATGGTGATCCGTTGTTTGAGGAAATGGATGGTCGGCAAGGACTAGAATTAAGCTTTGATGCGGCTTTGAAAGGCACGCCAGGAGAGATCAATTTGCTCTTTGATGAAAACGGAGAACTGCTGTCGGAAGAGGTGCTGCGCCGGCCTTTGCCAGGTCGATCAGTCGTGCTCACCCTGGATTACAGTTTGCAACGCCATGCCGAGAACGCGCTGCAGCTGCACGCCAGGAATGGGGGCGCGATGGTGGTGATGGATATCCGAAATGGCGAGCTGCTCGCCATGGCCTCCAATCCAAGTTTTAATCCTAACGAATTTGTTTTTGGGATTCGTGAGCAGCGTTGGCTTGACCTGAACAAGGACCCGCGAACGCCACTTTTTGGGCGTGCGTTTAGTGGCGAGTATCCTCCTGCATCGACCTTTAAGATTGTCACGGCGCTAGGTGCTCTGGAAAGCGGTAAAGTGACACCGACTAGTTCATATCATTGTGGCATCTCGCTGCTGATCGGAGATCGCTACTTCCACAATCATAACATCAAGAATGATGAGGGGGATATGAATGTGATTACAGCGATTAAGCGCTCCTGTAACACGTGGTTTTATCAAGCGGCTTTGGATGTCGGGGCTGATGCGGTAACGAATATGGCGCAGCGGTTGGGGTTTGCTGAGCGCACGGGTATACCTCTGAAAGGAGAAGGGCGTGGCAACCTTCCCACCAATGCAGACCATAAGATCTTGGGAGGAGAACTAGCCAATATCGCCATAGGCCAAGGTGCCGTGACGGCCACGCCTCTCCAGGTGTGTCAGTGCATGGCTGCGATTGGAGATGGAATGGTGATGCGTCAGCCCCTGCTGGTGAAGCAGGTGCAGACGATTAGCGAGGTTGTTGTGGAGGCTTTTGAGCCGAAGATACGTCGTGAAATCAATTTAGATCCGATTGCCCGTGATGCGGTCGTGAAGGGGATGGTGGCAGTGGTGTCTGGAGATGGTGGTACGGGTCGTGCTGCTGGCATCAAGCAGGTGCAGATCGCTGGTAAAACAGGCACAGCACAATGGAAGCCTGCGAAGGATCAAAACCTTGCTTGGTTCACCGGTTTTCTTCCTGCTAGTCAGCCGGTCTTGGCTTACTCCGTCGTGTATGAGGGTCGGCCAGGAGAGCGGGTTAGCGGGGGTGCGATTGCTGCCCCGATTGTTCGTGAGGTTTTCACGAAATACTATGAAAACGCGCCGACAGATGATCCTCTTGTTGCTGCGATGAAAGACATACCTCAGGCACTAGCCGTGGATGAAGGTGAGCTTGATCCAACAGCGGCAGCTGCGCAAGAGGCTGCGCTTCAACGCTCTTTGCCACCGCCACCGACGGCTGAAAAGAAAACGGTTGCCAGTTTTTTTCGCCGTCTTTTCCGTCGTGAATGATTGTATTCAGGTTGCCTTCTTTCTTTTTTAAACTGTGACTGTTCAGCTAGCTACCCTTTGTGACTCTGCCGCCGATTACTCTGGAAAACTCTGCATTCTAGGTGCTTTTGATACACTTTGTGCCAGGGAGTTTCCGGTAGTCCATCCTGCCTGCGCCTTGGTGGTTCGACTCACCTTTGAAGCGTCAGATGCGGGCAAACACAATTTGGTGATTCGTTGCATAGATCCTTCGGGTCACGAAACTCTGCCTCCCTTTGAGCCCGTCGTAGAGGTATCCTTTCCGTCCGCCTTTGTGCCATTTGTTACGCGCAATATTGTCATGAATCTACAGCGCCTGCGTGTTGAGAAACCGGGGCTTTATCGTTGGGTGCTGGAGTCCAAGGGTCAAATTTTGGCTACTATCCCGCTCCGTGTTACTTTGTTTGATGATAGCCGTTCCGCGACAGGTCCCGCGGGATGATTTGCACAAAGCAAGTGCTTAAGGCATGTTGGACGAACTATGTCTGAAGATAATGCCGTTATGATTCATTCCGCGGTCGGGAAACTGGAAGGCACTGCGATTCGACAGATTTCAGTTTTTTTGCAAAACCGAGTCGGAGCGCTGATGGCATTGACCAAGTTGATGCAAGATCATTCCATTGAGATTCTAGGTATCTCCATGCAGGACACCACGGAGATGACTCTGGTGCGGCTCATTGTCAGTGATCCCGAGAGTGCCTGTCTTCTATTCATTGAGCGTGGCATTCCTTATGCAGAGTGCCGTATTTTGGTGGTCGAACTGAGTGAGTCGGATCATCGGCTCGCCGACTGCTTGTCTTGTTTGCTAGCGGCAGAGTTGAATATCGAATTCTGTTACTCTCTGCTAGTTCGCCCCCATGATTTTCCTTTGTTAGCCATTCATTGTGACGAAATTGATGTTGGTAGCGATTCATTATCCAAGGCTGGATTTCGTATTCTGTGTCAGGGCGATCTTTCACGCTGATTCCGTGTGATGAGTTGTTGTTGGAAAACTCAGTTTAGAAGGCTACAAGACCTGCTCTGATCATGTCTCCTCTTGCTGTTCTTATTCTTTCCCTCTTCGTTGCTTACCTTAGCGGTGCAACTCCGTTTGGTTACTTGGCGGGTAAGCTCAAGGGGATCGACATTCGCCAGCATGGCAGTGGTAACATTGGAGCCACGAATGCGATTCGAGTCTTGGGAAAGGGCATAGGGATTCCTGTCTTTATCTTAGATCTACTCAAGGGCTTGCTGCCCGTTCTGGTTGCCAAACACTGGCTCGCTCAGATGCCGGGCGCAGAATCGCTGATTTCATGGGGCGCGGTTTTAACCGCACTGGCAGCAGTATTGGGCCACATGTTCACCTTTTGGTTGGGATTCAAAGGTGGCAAAGGGGTGGCTACAACCGGTGGGGTGCTTCTGGGCATTGCTCCCATGGCTATGCTGGGTGGTTTGGCGGTCTGGTTGGTTTTTTTCTTTAGCCTACGTTACGTGTCTTTGGCCTCCATAATGGCTGGAGTCGGGGTAGTGGTGAGTCTGCTCATTTCCATGGCGCGTTCAGGCACTTGGGATTGGGTTTTGCTTGGGTTTGGTCTTTTGGTCATGGTTTTGGTGATTGTTCGCCATCGCTCGAACATTCATCGTTTGTGGAATGGAACAGAACCCAAGGCCGGCAGGAAGAATCAGTAAGTGCCCGTCTTTGAGTCGTCTCTTGCTCGGGATCGACGTTTCTGCCCAAAGCGTCGTCCGCGTTTGCCGTATGGGCTCATCTGCCAAGGTCATGTCAGGCAGAACGAGCAGATGGCTCTGCATTGACTGATGAGGACTGCAGGAAAGGTGCTACCACAATGCCCCTTTGATTTTGTTCGTGAATGTCCGCTGTCGTCTAGCGAGCCTTTATGGAATCGATCGGGAATTCGGCTCTGTTTCTTCGATGGCTGCACGATTTCATTCATCAAGGCACAGCGGATGAGCTAAAAATGAAGGCATTAAATTCATTTTTACCCCCCCCTTTAACGAAAGAGGCCTAAGCCGATTCTTGGCTGAATTTCATGTTGCCAGGCCTCTCTCGGAAGAGAAGCTTGCAGGGCATGTCCGGATTATTGGAGATTCCACCGCATCATTTGCTAGCCGCCTTTCAGGCGTTCTTCGCTTTATCCATCGGCCATGCCATCATGGATTTTCCACTTCAGGGTGAATACATTGCCATGGGGAAGAACTGGCGCTTGCTGAAAAAACTGGCTGACCCTGCGAGGCCTCAAGACATCTGGATTTGGTGTATGGCTTCCCATTGCTTGATGCACGCAGGCTCCGTGTGGGTCATCACGGGGTCCTGTTTAGTCGGATTGATTGAACTCGTGCTACACTGGACCATTGATGTAGCCAAGTGCAGTGGTCGCACCACTTTTCATCAAGACCAATGCTTGCATTACTTTTGCAAGCTTGCTTATGCGGCGGCGGCCTACGTTGGCTGGCAACCGGGATGGTGAGGCTTTCTTGTTGAGGAATCTTCCTTGTCTAAAAATGGGAAATCGTCGCGCTGGAAAAGCATACATTTCCCGCTTTCCATGAATTTGTCAGGCTTTGAGTGACAAGAATCACAAGACGTTTGCCAATTTAGTTAACTTCCATTAACCATATCCGATGTTCTTGCACAACAATCTGCCCACTCTCTCTGATTGGCCGATGTTCGTCTCATGCATTCGGTGGTTGCTGATCGGAGCCTGCCTGCCTGGGGTCGTCAGCTGCACGGTCCGCTCAGGTCCTAAATCTGAGATCGTTGTTAGTGTCAAAGATCAGAAGTTAGGACTCTACCATGAAGGTGTGTTGCAGAAGCAATATGCGATTTCGACCTCCAAGTTTGGGTTAGGAGACCAACTGGGTAGCTACAAGACCCCGCTCGGAAACCATGAGGTGATTGCAAAAATCGGCCACGGCTTGCCGACGGGGGCTGTGTTGAAAAGCCGCTCTTGGAATGGCGAAGTACTGAAGCCGAATGCACCTGGTCGTGATCCAATTGTCTCTCGGATCCTGTGGTTGCGTGGCATGGAGACGGACAATAGCAATGCCATGAAGCGTTTCATTTACATTCATGGCACGACCGAAGAGGGGCGTCTTGGTAAGCCGGCGAGCTTCGGCTGCATTCGCATGGGAATGAGCGATGTGATCGATCTCTTCAATGATGTGAATATCGGTGCCAAGGTTGAAATCACGAAGAATCGGCTGCCGAAAGGAGCTGAGAAGCTCGACCCACCTGCCGTGATTGAGCCGACAGATCCTGCGCAAATTGCCTCAGGGCCGCCTCAGCCACCAAAGGCTGCGGTCACAGGTAAAGTTGACATTCCCAAGGAGATCGAGGCGAAGGTTCCCTCGGTAACAGAATCGCTGGTAAAGGATGAGAAGACTGTCGTCGCTGCAGCGGCTACCCAAGTGGAATCAGAGGCAATCTCTGGCGATCCAGGGCAAAAAAAAGCGAGTGAGGCAGCCTTCCTCGTCTCCACAGGGCCAGTGCCTGTGCAAGATCTTCCGAAGCGCAAGCAAGGAGGCTGGTTTGGCCTTTTCTCGAAAAAACCAAGCTCTACTCCCGACGAAAAACCGCGCGAGCCTGCACTCGTCTCCATTGAGACGACTGCTGAACAGGCCATGGTGAGGACGACTGATGCGGAGGGTCCAGCGAAAATCGAAACGGTTCACGATCAGGTGGCCATAGCTGTCAATCCGCCCAGCAACATGGCAGCATCGGGTCATCCTAGGGCACCATCTCAGGCGGTCCAGACGGAGGTTCCTCGAAAGAAGAGAGGCTTCTTTGGTTTTTTCAAACGCTCCTCAGCAGTGCCTCAGGCCATCGCTGCGGTGGCGGAGGAAAAAGTCAGCCCTGAGCGCTCCGACATGAAGGTGACTGCACAGCCTGTCAGCCCTGAGGGCTCCATGCCTCAGAAGCAGGACGCCAGCGGGCCCAAGTCCAATGCGCCGGCACCTAAGGCTCAAAAAGCTGGAAGCACGAAAGCTGATGAGGTGCGTGTATCTAGCCAGCAGGTGTCGATGCCTGCGTGAGGTCTTCTATATCTGGCTAGGTCTTAGGCCTCCACCAAACGGCAGGCACGCACCAGCAGTAGAGAGGTGCGGATGTTTTCCAGTGAAACTCCGGTGAGTCGGGCCACGGCGCGGCGATAAAGGGCCAATTGAGGCGCATAGCCGACGATCTTTTCTTGAATGGCTGCCTCACTGCTGACTTCGTCTGTTTTGTAATCCACGATCCAGGCTGAAACGGGCCGACCGTCGGTGTCTCGATCCACGATCACGCGATCAAAAACGCCGGAGATCCATTCGCCCGCCATGATGAGATCAAAGGGGCGTTCTCGCCAAACCTCGGCCTGCCGTGAGCTGGGCAAAAACACAGCGCGTCCAGCCTCAGAGTCGCAGACAGCCTTCACGAGGCGATAGGCCATGGCCTCGGTCGTGTCGGCATCGCTGTTCATGTCATCCGGACTCAGACGTCGTGCAGCCAACCATCGGGAGTCCAGCGTCGACATCTCGGGAAGCCATTCGATGTCAGAGAAAAGCTCATGCACACAGGTGCCAAGGCGGCGTCCAGGCTCCCGCCCCGCACTGAAGAGCACCGCACCTTTGACGCGGAAACTTTCTTCTCCGGAGGGAGTGCGGCGTCGGGGCATCGGCTGAGTTCGACGCAGAATTTCCCCTAGCGGTTCGTGCAGAACCAAGGTTGGTGCTTCGGTGCTCGGCTTGCGCGTTTCTCGCA
The DNA here is from genome assembly GCA_947507875.1 of Verrucomicrobiaceae bacterium. Taxonomy (GTDB): domain Bacteria; phylum Verrucomicrobiota; class Verrucomicrobiia; order Verrucomicrobiales; family Verrucomicrobiaceae; genus Prosthecobacter. The sequence continues at coordinate 12,222 of CANNQP010000045.1, forward strand.
AATGCCAGCTTGGGTCACCGGTCTGCCATTCGACCTCGTAGAGCGGGGAAGGGGATTCAGCTCGGCTCTGATCTCCCAGGGCTGCACGCAATAGCGTGGATTCCCGGACGGCTGTGGCGGATTTTTTTTTCGGCTCGACGATCAGGTAAAGGGCACGCTTGGCCCGTGTCATGGCCACATACAGACGGCACAGCGATTCAAAAGCACCGCGCCGTTTGGCTTCGGTGAGCTCAGCCTGAATGCAAGGATCAAACTCCGCGAAGACGCGGAGTGGCGTTTGCAGTACCCAGCGCACCCCCTGTGCATCGCGGCTGATGAGCCAGTCCTCACGTCGCAGTTGGTCCATCGCATCGCTGTCCAGACGCGGTAGCATGACGATGTCGAATTCGAGCCCTTTGGAGGCATGAACCGTCATCACCTGAATGGCCTGCGGAGAGCCACGAACGCGCAGTGGATAATCGCGCGCATGGCGGAGGAAGGCATCCACATCGCGGCTGCCGTGGGCATCGAATTCGGCGGCAATGTCGGCAAACTGCGAAAGGCGTAGTGTGTGAAAAGCATCGAGTGGTAGAGGCAACTCGCGTAGCTGTCCCAGCCACGACTCCGCAAAAGCTGCGAAGCCCTCTTCCAGAATCTGGCGCTGCACGGCGCTGATGTGGTAGCGCCATCCTTGACCCTGTTTTTCCAGCAGGGGCCAGAGTGGAGTCATGCGCAGGTGCTCCAGGGCCTGGGTGTCAGATGGATGTGCAGCGAGTTGCAGGATGGAAAGCAGTGCCAGGGTGATGGCATTGTCTGTGCAGGGATGCTGATCCGACTCGCACACGACTTCCATGCCGGTCTGCTGGCGCAGCGCTTCGGCGAGTTCCGTGGCATCTTTGTTGGAGCGAACCAGCACCGCACAGGAAAGCCCGTGCTCCAGGGGCTGAAGCTCCTGCAAAAGCGCAGCAAGCACGGTTGTGCTGTCCGTGTCCGGCTGTGCTTCATTTTTCGTTGGGCAAAGCAGCGCGGCGTGACCTGTGAGACCGGCTTTCGCAGCCGTGTGGGTTTGAAAGGCAAAGCCCTTCAGGCAGCCAGCAGGCAGCAGCGATTCGATCCGCGAGCTGTCGCCAAAGACGGCGTTCACGGTATCCAGCACGGGCTGAGCACTGCGGAAGGATTGACTCAGCGGTAGCGTGTGCAGACCGCCTTCAGCTTGCGCCGGGTAGGCGCGTTGAATGTCCTGAAAGAGACCCGGCTCCGCCTGCCGCCAGAGGTAGATCGACTGCTTGGGGTCGCCGACCGCGAAGAAGCTGCGTGTGCCTTCACGGTCTTGGATCACTTCATCCACCAACGCAGCCAGCACCTGCCATTGCGTCCGACTGGTGTCTTGAAATTCATCGAGCAGCCAGTGTTCGTGGCGACTGTCCAGGCGATACCAGAGGTCGCCGTCTTCAGAGCCTAACCAAGGAGAGCGCTCTCGCACCGCACGGGCGAGCACCCTTTGCACATCGGCAAAGGACAGCCTGCCCCGTGCCCGCACTTGGCGCTGATAATGTGCAGCCAGCATGGAGGTCACCTGCGCTAGGCCGCGCGTGCGCTGCGCACGCACCAGGTACTCACGCAGCATGAGTTGCTGCGCCAGCTCTTGCCAAGCCCGAGCGGCCCCAGGGTCGAGGGTGATCCGCCTGCGCATCCACATCAGTTCTCCGCGGCCACGTTCCAGCTCGGGCCATTGCTCCGCCAGTTTTTCCAGCAGCTCTTTGGTTCGCTTGGGCAGGGTCATGCCGGGCTGCGTTTGCAGTACCGCGTCGAGGGTTTCTTCCAGTAGATCTTTGCCAGGATCGTGGGGTGGGCAAAAAGCAGCGCGCACCTGCGCTACGACTTCAGCCAGAGGTTTCACGGTGGGCAGCTTCCCTTGCCAGATGCGCTCGGCATCTCCCCAGCTGCCTTCGGGGCTGTCTTGCCAGAGTTCCAGTCCTTCCCGCGCCCACTGCTCCAGCGTGGCTTCCACACTTTTTTCACCTGCCCCAAAGGTCGCCTGCTTGTAGGCCTCGGTCAGCATCTGAAGCGCGTGGCGGTCTTCATCCGCGTGCAGATCAGCCAGCAGCGCATCCAGAGCCTCTGCCCGGGCGAGCGCGGTCTCGTCTTCCTGCATGACCCTGGCTCCGGCGGCGAGACCGAGCTCCAGCGGGAAGCAGCGCACCATGCCGGCGAAGAAACTGTCGAGCGTGCCCAGGCGCAGCTTTTGCAGACTGCGTGTGACTTTGCGCAGCAGCAGGCGGTAGTCGGTGGAAGTTAGGGGTGGGGGCTCGACTCCCTCGAAAAAAGCGGCCGCAGTGTCTGGGTGCCGTGCCAGTTCGGCTAAGCGGCGCAGGATGCGGTTGAAGAACTCACCTGCCGCTTTGCGGGTGAAGGTCATCGCCGCGATGCCTTCTGGGTTGGCGCCCAGTGTCAGCAGGTGGGCATAGCGGCGGGCCAGTTGGTAGGTTTTGCCCGAGCCAGCAGAGGCATTGATCAGCAGGTGCTGGAGGGACGATGTCGGCAGATCAGGCATGGCGTGAAACCTCGCCTCCATGGAGCAAATCTGCAGCTTCGGCTAGGGCGATGTCCAGGGCGGTGATGCCACCCGCGCTGTGCGTCTGCACGCGCAGCGTCACTTTTCTCCAGCCCAGGCACAGGTCAGGGTGGTGGTCCAGGGCCTCTGCTTTTTCCGCGACACGGGTGAGAAACGCAGCGCCCTCCAAGTAGGTGGCAAAGCGGAAGGTGCGAGTCAATTCACCCGCGTCGAGGCTCCAGCCGGGCAGGGCAGCTAGCGCGGTATTCAGTTCTTCTGGGGGCAGGAGCACTCGGTTCATCAGGAACGCAAATCATGCGCAGAATGGGTCGGAGGAACAGTACAGAAACGGCTTCCACTTTAGCCAATGATTCGGGGCAGGTGTCACATTTGCACGGAAATGTGGCTCGGGAGCACGCAAAGGCAGGCTTCCCTTTTGAAAACGGTTTGTGGGACAATGACGACTTCTGCACCATGCCAGCTCCTGATCTAACCCGTGGGATCTCCCTTCATTTGGAGCGGAGCTCAAAGCTACTTTTTTTTCTCGGTTTGGTGTTTTTCCTAGCCTCAGCGCATGACAGCGCAGCGAGCTGGAAAGCCGGTGTGGCCAAGGTGGAGATCACGCCTGAACAACCTGTGCGCCTCAGCGGTTATGGCAGCCGAACCAAAGCCCACGAAGGTGTGGAAATGCCGCTTTTCGCCAAAGCACTTGCCCTAACCTGGGCAGAGGAGCCACCCCTGGTCATGCTGACGGTGGACAACTGCGGTGTGCCTGCCGCGCTGCGAAGTGAGGTGCTCGCGCGGGTCAACGAAGCTGGATGGAAGCTGGCGGATGCACGTTTTTCCCTTCACTCCAGCCACACGCACTGCGCTCCCGCCCTGCCCGGCATGTTGCCCTTTCTCTTCGGCCAACCGATGACGGCCGAGGAAGAAAAAGCCGTGCAGCAGTATGGCACCTTCCTTGTCGCCAAGATGACTGATGTCGTGATCGCGGCGCTGAATCAACAAAGTCCCGCCGAAGTCGCTTGGGGACAGGGGAAGGTCGGCTTTGCCATGAATCGCCGACTGCCCATGGAGGCCGGATTCATCAATGCGCCGAATTTCAACGGCCCCGTGGACCATGCGCTGCCCGTGCTGCGTGTGCGTTCTCCGGCGGGGGATCTGAAAGCAGTGCTGACCAGCTACGCCTGCCACTGCACGACACTCAGCCTCAACAAAACTCACCCCGACTGGGCTGGTTGGGCACAGCGTGAACTGGAGTTTCGCTACCCAGGTGCCGTGGCGCTGACGGCCATAGGTTGCGGGGCAGATCAGAACCCCTACCCAAGGCGCGAACTGGAGCACGCGAGGCTCCACGGTTGCTCCCTTGCAGCAGAGGCAGCGAAAGTCATCGCTTCTGACCTGCAGCCCGTGGTCGGCCCGGTCGCCTGTGCTGTTCAGGAGGTCATGCTGCCTTATGACACGCTGCCCGATCAGGCCGAGTGGCAAGCGCGTGCTCAGGACAAAAACCCGTGGACCGCACGTCATGCGCGCCATTTTCTTAGCCTGTTGCAGCGAGGCGAAAAGCCACCCGCCGCGCTCGCCTACACCGTGCAGGCCTGGACCTTTGGCCAAGGTCTGCTGATGATCAATCTTCCCGGTGAGGTCGTCGTGGACTATGGGCTCAGGTTCAAACGCGCGTTCGATGCCAAGCGAACCTGGGTGAATGCCTACACCAACGACGTGCCGTGCTACATTCCCTCTCAGCGCGTGTGGCAGGAAGGTGGGTATGAGGCCGCCGGTGCGATGGTTTATTATGGCCGTCCCACGCGTTTTGCCACGGGCATAGAGGACATCATCGCCCGCGCGGTCTCCTCCCTAGTGCCACCTGCCTTCAGGGCCTCAAGCAACTAACAAAAAAGGCGCACAGGGGAAATTCCATGCGCCTTTCAACATCAACCAACCCTGAACAGCGACAAACTCAGAAGCGGATGCAAAGGTCGAAGGTGAAGCGGTCATCTGTCAGATCATGGGGGCCAACCACCGACTTTTCATAAGCGATCCCGACGTCCAGGTTCTTCAGGATCCGTGATCGGAATCCCACTCCGAGCAGTCCCTGGGTGGCTCCATTCGACTGGCTGGAGCCGAAGTTGATCACGTCGTAGCCTTCGCTGTTGATTGGCAATCCTTTGCCATCATTCAGTACACTAAAAGCATTGAAGCTAACAAAGGGGATGAACCAGCGGCAGGTGTAGTGGTCCAGCATCAGGCTGTAATGCGCCAGGGTGCTCTGCTCATCACCATCGATCGGCAGGCGCACGCCCAAGTTGCCAGACAGGTGCAGATCACCAAAGCCTTTCTGGAAGGAGACGAAGGGATTGAACTCACCACTCCCCCGACCTTGGAAAATCTGATCATCTCCCGTGGGAATATGGAAGGTCAGGCCAGGTGTCAGGATGAACTGAGCAGGTTGATTGTCGATCAGGGCATACTTGAAGCCTGCGGCCAAGTCCATCCAACCATCAGGATTGCTCAGAGCATCGTTGTTGATGTTAAAATAGCCATCCTGCGTGGCGATGAAAGCGAGCCGATCCGTGATGGCGCAGCGGATCTGCAGCGCATAAAGCTGCGCAGAGCCACCACCCGCGATGAAGTCATTGTGGAGGTTGTGATAGGCGAAGATCGGGCGGATTTCGGAGCGGATCACGGCATCTTCAAAGAAGATTGGGTTCGTCACGGGTGCGATGGTGTGCTCCTTCCAGCTCACCGCTTCAGGTGCTGTGGAAGGTGTGGCCACAGGGGCCCCGGCGTTGAGGTTGGAAATAAGAGAAATGGCTGCCACAGCACCAAGACTGAGCAACCACCGGGAGTGGGAGTTGGGTTTAGGGACCATGCAGATCAATAAGCACCATCACCCGCCAGATGATCCACGTAGCTTGTTACTCTCTATGTCTTTGCTGTTCTGGTTGAACATTGGTTCGAAAGGTCTAGCTCACTAGCCCATGAAACTTAGCACCTGGAACGTCAACGGCATCCGCGCCTCCCTGAACAAAGGCCTGCGCGACTACCTGCTCACCTGCGATGCCGACGTCATCTGCCTCCAGGAAACCAAGGCCATGCAGGAGCAGGTGGACCTTTCCTTTTTCACGGGCTATCAAGCGGTCTGGAACAGCGCGGAAAAGAAGGGCTACTCGGGTACCTGCATCCTCAGCCGCGTGCCTTGGAAGTCAGAAACCATCGGCATGGGCATCCCTGAGCATGACAAGGAAGGCCGCGTCATCACCACGGAGTTTCCCGACTTCTACGTCGTGACTGTGTACACGCCGAACTCCCAGGCCGAGCTCGCGCGTCTGTCCTATCGCCTGAGCTGGGATACCGCCTTCCGTGCCTTTTTGAAGAAGCTGGAGAAGACCAAGCCGGTGCTCTGCTGTGGTGACCTGAACGTCTCCCATCAGGAGATCGACCTCGCCAACCCGAAGAGCAACCGCCTGAACCCCGGATTCAGCGATGCCGAGCGCGCCAGCTTCACCGAACACCTCGAAGCAGGTTTCCTGGATGTCTTCCGCGAATTCGACAAGAACCCTGGCCGCTACACCTGGTGGACCCAGCGCACGCCAGATGCACGGGCAAAGAACATTGGTTGGCGCTTGGATTATTGGTTAGCCTCGGAAAGCCTGAAGCCTGCCCTGAAAGCCTGCAAGATCCGTGATGACGTCCATGGCTCTGATCACTGCCCCGTGGAGCTAGTCGTTGGCTGAGCGGTGCTTCAGCGACCGCCAAAGATCGCCGTGCCGACACGCACGAGCGTGGCTCCTTCCTCAAGGGCAACTTCGAAGTCGTGACTCATGCCCATGGACAGCACGGGCAAGGGGGCACCCCCTAACTTTTCCAGCTCGTCTCGCAACGTGCGCAGTTGCTGGAAATACCTTCTTGAGTGCTCGGGTGTGGGATCAAAGGGCGGGATGCACATGAGGCCCTGGATGTAGAGGCGGTCCAGACGATAAAGCTCTTCCAGCTGCTGGCGGATCATGGTCGCACTGAAGCCATGCTTGCTCGATTCGGTCGCCACGTTGATCTCTAGCAAAACCTTGGGGTGTAGGCCCAGTTCAGCGGCGATCCGGTTGATGTCGCGGGCAATGTCCAGCGAGTCCACCGCCTCGATCATTTCCACCAGCGGTAGGATTTTCCGAACCTTGTTGGACTGAAGTGGGCCGATGAGGTGCCAGCGCAGCCGAGAGGGCAGGAGTGGCTTTTTCTGCATGACTTCCTGCACACGGTTTTCGCCAAAGAGCACCTGTCCAGCATCGACGGCTTCCTGGATCACCTCGGCAGGTTTTGTTTTGGACACAGCGACCAACTCCACTTCTTCGGTCTGGCGACCTGCTCGTGCGCAGGCTTGGTTCATGCGATCGCGGATGCGTTCGAGGTTGGCGTCGATGTCAGACATAAACTCGGAATAATGCTCAGCTTGACGGCTGGCAAGGACAGCGTTGCCTTGCCGCGCTCACTTTACCATCCTGTTTCGCATTTGCTCATGATCCGCCGACTCCTGCTCTGCCTGCCACTGTGCCTTTCCGCTGCAGATCCCTATTTCCCCCCGCCTGACGCAGAGGGGGGCTGGCGTGTGGCCAAGACCGAAGCCGAGATGCGTGCGCAAGCGGGCATGGATCTTTCCCAGCTTGAGCCCGCTTACGCCGTCACGGAAAGGAGCACCCCGCATGGGGGGCTCGTCGTCGTGCGCAAAGGCTGGCTCGTTTTTGAAAAGTACTTCGGCAAGGCCTCGCGGAATGCCAATCCCGACATGGCTTCCACGGGCAAAGCCTTTTGCAGCATCGCTTGTGGCATCATGCTGGAGGAGTTTAAGGCGAAGATCCCGCAGGGACTGGATACCCTAGTTTACACCAGCACGTATCTTCCCCAGGCCATGCCGCTCGATGATCCACGCAAGGCGGACATTACCCTCGGGCATCTGCTTTGCATGACCGCAGGCACCTGGGGTGAAGGACAGACGCCCAGCGGGATCGTGCATGGGAAAAGTCAGCCGCTGAAGCCGGTCAAAGGTCAGGACGTCCGCGAGATCGATGAATCCTCCCTGCGCGTGCCGCTCTGGTGTGCACCTGGGCAGGGCTACTCCTACTCTTCACCCTCACCTCACATCGCCAGCATCGTGCTGCGCAACGTCAGTGGCATGGAGCTGAAGGACTATCTCCATGAGCGACTGGCAAAACCTCAGGGCTGGGGCCCGTGGAATTACTGCCTGTATCGTGGCGATGTGATCATGAAACATGCGAATGGCGCAGGCAGCACCGCGCTTCATGCCACGGATGTTATGCGCTTTGGCTGGTGTCTTGCGCAGGGAGGCAAGTGGAAGCAGCAGCAGCTCGTTCCCACCAGCTACATCCAAAAATGCCAAAGCTGGTTGCCTTACAACCCGCATTGTCCCTTCAGCCTGCAGTGGGAGCACAACGCGGATGGCCATGTCGCGGGAGCCCCTAAGGATGCCTTTTGGAAAAGCGGCGCAGGTGGTTTTTGCCTCTACGTGGTGCCCTCGCTGGAACTCGTGATCTACAAGCTCGGCGGCAAAGACGGTCAATACGACGAAAAGCTGACGCGCATTCCCCAACCTCCCCCCACCAGCGACCGCAGCCAATGGCAGCCTACCCCGGGTTCCGCCTTTCAAGAAGGCAGCCTGCAAGGCAACAACGGCCTCTGGCGCGTATTGGAGATGGTTTGTGCCGCCGTGCGCATTGACCCTTGAGGTTTCAGGTGGATGCCAAAAGCTTTTGGATTTGAGGTTTTACTCAAACACAAAAGGTAGGCCTTGGGCCTTCATGAGATTTCTTTCTTGGGCGAGGAATTGCTCGGCGAGTCGAGTGAAGCTGCCGTCTTGTTTCATGCTGGCGATGGCTTCGTTGACGATGGTTTTGAGGTCTTCGCGACCTTTTTTCAGGCCGACCGCCCAGACTTCCTCCCGCAAGGGTGCAAGCAGAGCGCGGGTGCGCTCGGGATGCTTGGCGTGGTAATTCATGACGCTGACCTGATCATAAACCCAAGCATCGACGTTGCCGTTCAAGACTTCGAGTACACAGGCAGCGTCGGTATCGACAGCGATGAGTTTGGCATCAGGTGTGTTGGATCTACACCATTGTTCACCTGTGGTGGCGATGCGAATGACGATCTTTCGCCCAGGTGCCTGGAGATCTTCGGCCGCCTGAACGGGCGAGTCTTTGGCAGCGAGGATAGCGAGTCCGGTTTTGACGTAGGGCTCGGAAAAGTCGATGGATTTTCGCCGCTGTTCGTTGGCCGTGAGGGAGGAGATGATGAGGTCGATCTGGCCGCTTTGCAGGGCTGGAATGAGACCGTCAAAGTTAAGGTTACGGAACTCGACGGGTTTGCCGAGTCGCTTGGCGATGGTCTCGCCGATGGCGATGCTGATGCCGGTGAGCTTGCCTTGGTCATCGACAAACTCAAAGGGCGGATAGGTGGCATCGGTGCCGATCACGAGAGTATCCCGCCGCGCGCAAGTGCTGAGCAAGGCGGGGGTCGCAAGATGCAGGAAGGTGCGTCGGGAGATCATGCGAGCGTCTTTACGCTAGACGCTCGGGTTTTGTCGAAAGGAGTTTTGTTGCCTGGGCAGCGTTCGCTCGTGGCCCCGTGGAACTTCTTTTCGAGAAATGCTCTGAATCTAGCTGCTGGCGAGGGCTTGCTTGGCTTGCTGGCGGATGTCTTCGGCTTCGTCGAGTTTGCCTAGAGACTCTAACAGCGTAGCATAGTCTTCCACAGCCGCTTGGTAACTGAAGGGTTTCTCCTGCATGTTGCTGTTCAGGATGTTGACGGCACGGGCGAAGTCTTGCAGGGCTGTTGTGTCTTCACCTAGCTCGTGACTTGCGGTGGCGAGGTTGGTTAGGGATTGGGCGATGTCGCTGTGATGCGGGGGGAGTAGTTTTTCGCGAATGGCCAAACCTTCAGCGAACATTTTTTTTGCCTCAGCGGAAAAGCCGACCGTGTGATAGAGAGTGCCGAGGTTATTGTAGAGAGCGGCGACTTCTTCATGATCACGTCCTATCTCCGCTTCCAAGGCATTGAGGGCATGCACGCAGTGACTTTCCGCCTGGCCGTATTGGCCGAGCCCTTTGTAAATCATGGCAAGGTTGTTGCGCAGCTTGGCAGCGGTGAGTGTGTCTGCCTTCGGGGCGGTTTCGAGGTCTTTGATGGCGGCCTCATACACGGATGCGGCGGCTGCGATGCGCTCGGCTTGGTCGAGGGCGATGGCGAGTTCGGTCCGCAAGCGACCACGAAGAATGCGGTTTTCTGGTTGATCCTCCAGTAAAGCGATACCCTCGCTACAGCTGGCTTCCACGAGGTCAATCAAACCAAGTGAGCGCGCAGCTACGGCACGCGCGAGTAGGCAATGGACCAGCGAGTCGGTGGACCTGGCTTGTCGTGCTTGGGTGAGGATTTGTTCGGTGGCGATGAGGGCTTCTTCTGCTCGGGATGCTTCGAGCAGAGCCTGGACATGCGACAAGGTGGGCACGGAGGGGCGGTTGCGGTTGTTGGATTGTTCTGAAGGCTTGCGGGCACCATCGCGGTGCATTCCTTGCAGCATCAAGCAAAAATTCGGTCAGATCACCCGGCTCGGGTTAGCCATCCAGTCGAGAAGTTGTTGGCGTTGTTCGGGTAAGCGTCGATGAAAATTTTCTTGAATGGCGCGTGCCGCCATCCCTGGCGAACCGATGTCTTCCCCCATGAGCCCCAAGTCCTGAGCTAGCCTGAATTCAAATCGCTCGATCAGGGCAGGGCTGGGTTCATGCTGCTCTAGGTGATCCAGTGCTTTGGTGAGTAGGCTATGTACTTCTGGCAGTGGCGCATGTGGCTCGGCGATAAGCTGAACCAGTTTCACAAGGTAGGTGGCGGCGAGAACTCGTGCATAACTTTGCCGCAGGCCAAGCCTTGGGTTTGTCCAGCGCGCCTCTGTCAGGATATGCAGATCTCCTGTTCGTGCTTTGGTAAAGCGGATCTCGGCTGAAACGAAGAGATCAAGCAGGCCGGTGAGGGGAGATTTGGGGCGTAAGGCTCCTTTGGCAATGGTCTGAAAAAGTCCCATCTGCGCACTGCACCAGGAGACGATCAGCGTCGTCTCCGAATACTTCGTTCTTCCGATGAGAATGACCTCCGTCTTTTCCATGACGTTCAAGATGGGGCCCGCTCTGACTTTTTCCAGTCTAAGGCTAAATTCAGAGTGGCCTAACTACAATTTTCCCGCTGGAAATAAAGGCTGATCCTGGCGTAATGTCGGACACGTTGCACGGTGCGCGCCGCGCCTACTCCTACCACATGCCCGCTGAACCCTCTCTTTCCTTGAATAATCTGAAGCTCATCGGTCAGGAAAATTTACCCAGCTCGGGTGGCCTGCTTCTTCTTCCTAGCCAGCTTGGCTATGACGACCTTTTGATTTTATTGCAACTCATGCCGGGTCGAGAGGTAACCTATCTCGTTGAGCAAGGGGCAGCTTTGCCCCCCGAATTCAAGGCTCATTTGGAGAGGGAAAACGTCCGAGCTCTGGCCATCGTTCCAGATGACACCGATGTCAGCGGCTTGCAAAGCGCTGTTGGGGGCGAAACGCATGAAGGCCGTGTGGTCATCTACTTGCCAGCTCAAGCGGCGGCAATCAATGCTCCAATGAGCACTGTGCCAGGCATGAAGCTGGAGTTTCTTCTAAAGGCTGCGGTTCCTGTCCTGCCGGTTTATGTACAGCGCAGCGTGGATGTGGCACTCGACATCGAGCCGCGTTATGAAGCGACTGCGGGGGTAATGGCATTCGCTCCTGTCTTGAAGCCGGAGCAGGCCACGCTCGCCGCTTATCAAGAGTCCCTGCTTTGCCTGGCCGAGCAGGCATTTTCTGCTCATCCCGCCCTGGGCATGAACCTCGCCTATGCGCTTCTCCTGGGGCTAAAACGCCACGGTAACACCAATCAAATCATTGATGGCAAAGATGGACAAGAAATGCGCTACGATCGTGTTTTGGCCATTGCTTCTGCTTTTTCCCGTTACCTGCGCCGTGAGACTGCAAAAAAGCGCGTCGGCATTGTGCTTCCGCCCGGTATCGGTGGGTTGATTGCCAACGTGGCTGTCCTTTTGGCAGGCAAGGTTCCCGTCAATCTCAATTTTACTGCTGGCCGCGGTTCTATTGAACATGCCATCAACGCCTCTGACATTGATCGTTTCATCACTGCGGACATTTTTGTTCGAAAAGCTCAACAGTTTCCCTGGCCACCGAGCCGTCAGCTCATCCTCATCGAGCGCGTGTTGCCACTCATGAAAGGCAAGATCATCAGTTGGATGATTCTTTCCAAGACACTTCCTGCGGCTCTGTTGGCTTTGTTGCTTGGCGTTCCCAAGAAAGGCGGCGCCGACGAAGCTTTGTTGCTCTTCACAAGTGGTAGTGCTGGCAACCCGAAAGGCGTGGTCTTGAGCCATCGAAACGTCATCGCCAATGTCATCCAGTTTGGCAGTCGATTAGGCTTGCAGCGAAATGATAGCATTTTAGGCAGTTTGCCGCTTTTTCACAGCTTCGGTTGTACGGTGACTCTCTGGTATCCTATTATCGGAGGAGTTAGTTTAGTTACCTATCCTAGCCCTCTGGAGGCCAAGAGATTGGGTGAGCTGATTGAAAAATATCGCGTGTCTGTAATGATCGCTACGCCGACCTTTCTTCGTGGCTACTTGCGTGGGGTGAACCGTGAAGCTCTAGCTTCTATCAAACTGTGCGTGACAGGTGCCGAAAAACTACCCGCACCTGTCGCTGAAGCCTTTGAGCTCAAATTCGGTAAGCGTGTTTTTGAGGGCTATGGCCTAACGGAGACATCGCCCGTCTCCAACGTCAACCTTCCAAACCCAACGGCTCTCGGAGATGAGTCTCAAGGCTATGTCAGACTGCCGAGTTATCGACAAGGCAGTGTGGGGCAAATGGTTCCCGGCCTGGCCATCCGCATCACCCATCCTGAAACTAACGAGCCACAATCCATTCATAGCAGCGGTATGATCTGGTTCAAAGGTGCAAATATCTTTGAGGGTTATCTTGATGACATTAAGAAGACGGCTGAGGTCAAAGATGAAAATGGCTGGTTTCGAACCGGTGACATCGGGCGGTTGGATGTGGATGGTTTCTTGCACATCGAGGGAAGGCTTAGTCGATTTTCTAAAATTGGCGGGGAAATGGTGCCCCACGAGACGGTCGAAGAAGCTTTGGTTAAAGCGATGGGGTTAGAAAATGAGACAACCCGAAAAATCGCTGTTGTGGGTGTGCCGGATGCAGAAAAAGGTGAAGCTCTTGTGCTTTTAACGGCCATGCCTGGAGGTCCAGAGCATCAAGAAATCCTCGATCTTCGATATCGACTCCTCGAGTCCGGCATGACGCCACTATGGATTCCGAAAAAAATGATCCGCATACCCGAGATCCCCATCCTTTCCTCGGGTAAACTGGACGTTCAGTCGTGCCAAAAGGCAGCCCTGAGTGGACTCCATTGATGGCATGACCATGAGGTCAGGATCTCCGTGGCCTACTCGTGGGCACTACAGGTGCGTATTTACCATGTATTTAAATTGACGATACGAGTCAGGAATGGGTATTCTGAACACAAAATCAACATATTCGGTCCTATTCAATAAGCTCATCGCAGTCACTCCAACCCATGAAAACGACTTTGCGCCATCCGGTTTGTATTTCTTGTCCACGTTCGCGCGCGGGTGGGTTTTCTTTGGTCGAGGTCGTGCTGGCTGTTGGCATCATGGCGCTCGGCGTGGTGACCATTCTGGGCTTACTGCCACATGGTCTAGAGATGTCCCGAAAAACCGCCAACGAGCAGGCGGAAACACGAATCGTGGATAACATTGTCGGCGAACTTCAGGCAACGGATTGGGACTCACTGGGAGGTATTCTCACGGCAGGTTCAGCTCTGTATCAGTATGATGATCAGGGACTCCGACTTGGCACAAGTCAGCAGCAACTCACCACCTACGTTGCGCGCGTGCGGCTCGAAAACCCAGCCGAAAGAAATGATGGAACGATTTTGATGGGCAAAGAGAACAGTGCCGTCAGAAATAAGTTTCTGCGGCGTGTGCGCATCGACGTAGCTGCCACTCAGTCCGTTCAATTCAACTTTGATAGCCCGCCACCCGCGGCCGTTGTGAAACGATTCACCAGCTTGATCGCGAAAATGCGTCCTTAACCGGACGGATTCCATCTATTAACACCGCCACCTTTATGAAGCCGAAATCAAACATGACGGCACCGTGCGACTATCTCTACGTCGCTGCTATTCTGGCAATCTTCTTCTCGGGCATGGGACTCAGCTATGCCCAAACCTCAGTGGACGGCACCTGGAATACCAACAGCGGGTCTTGGGGAAGTTTTGCAACAAATGCCAGTTCATGGTCATATGCGCAGCCGATGAGGCCTGCTTCTGTTACGGTGAACCTGAATGCAGGCGCAACAGTGGGAGCGATTGGGCGGTCTGGCAACTCCATCACCTCCATTGCTGTCGGCAATCCAGGAGCAGGATACACGACACGTCCCACAGTCATCATCAGCGGCGGCGGTGGCTCTGGCGCTCGTGCTTATGCATTGATCGATAACAATGGGCAGGTGTCACAAATCGTCTTGGTGAATGGTGGAAGTAATTACACGAGCGATCCTACGGTCACGATCTCCAGAGAGGTCACGGGTTTCAATATCATAGATCGAGGCTCTGGTTACAGTGCTCCGCCCCGTATCTCTCTGTCTGGTGGAGGTGGATACACTAGCGTTCCCAGCGTCACTTTTTCTGGTGGTAACGGAACAGGAGCGTCAGCAACAGCGAGTGTTAATGCAGGACAACTGACGGCGATCAATTTAAGCCAAGGTGGCTCTGGTTACGGAGTCGCTCCAACCGTAAATCTATCTGGAGGTGGCGGAGCAGGCGCATCTGCGGTCGCAACAGTAAGCGGTGGCATAGTTACCGCAATTAACATCGTCAGTCCTGGAAGTGGCTACACATCTGCGCCAACCGTTAGCTTTGCCACCAATGTCGCTACTGGCACGGCAGTGATTGAAGATGGACGCATTATCAGCATCGAAATGAACAATCTGGGTAGCGGTTACACCAGCTCTCCTTTGGTCAATATTTCTGGTGGTGGGGCGGTTGGCAATGGGGGCAGCTACATGGATGCAATTGTGGAAGATGGTAGCGTCGTAGGTGTCAGAATTCCCGGTGATTCCGGCAATCCGTTGGTCACATTACCCCAGGGCGGAGCAGGTGGAGTAGACGCCCAGGCAACGCTCAACGTGGATGGGTCGATCGCGGCGCTGAATCTTTTCAACCCAGGGCAGGGATTTACGTCTGCTCCCACCGTTTTGGTTGGAGTGCCTGTTGTTCGCACAGCGACGGCGATTTCATCTAGAACTGGGAATAGCGTCAGTGCCATTACTGTCACGAATGCCGGAGCGGGCTATTTGACCTCGCCGACTGTCACCATTGGTAACAACGGCTGGCAAGGATACACTAGCAATCCGCAAGTGCGAATCAGCTTCGCGGGAGTCACGGGTGCCATCGCAACGGCTAACCGTTCTGGGACTGGAATCAGCAGTGTCACGATCAATTATGGCGGTGTAGGTTATTCCCAAGCGACGCCACCCACGGTTTCCTTCATCGGTGGCGGTGGTTCAGGAGCAGCCGCCACCGCGGTTGTGAATGCATCCGGTGCTGTCATTGGTGTTACGATCACCAACGCTGGTAGTGGATACACGAGTACTCCTTTGGTCGCTTTCGAGACAGGCAGTGTCAGACATGCGGTGGCTACAGCGACCGTAAGCGCAGGACGGTTGAGTGTCGTCAATATCATCCATGCAGGTTCAGGCTACACCTCTGCACCAACGATCACTTTTTCAGGAGGTATTGCGAATGGAGGAAGTCATGCCTTGGTTACTCCCGTACTTGACGGTGCAACTCTAGCCGCTGCAACCATCACGAATCCAGGCGGAGCCGTTCAGGCAACTGCCACAGCCGTCAGGGCCGCTAATGGAACCATCAGCGCGATCAATATCACCAACTCTGGCAACGGCTACACCACCAACCCTTCGGTATCGATTGCTGCACCCGGAGGAATCGTGACTCCAACGCAGTTGGCTCCAGGCGGCGTGGGTTCTTACGTTCATTTCAACAACAACATCACCGGCAACAGCACTGTCACTTTTGACGCACCGCGAACGGTAGGTTCTCTTGCCATAGGTGACTGGATCAATGCTGAGGATTTCACGCTGAGTTCTGGAACAGGCGGTGTGTCTAGTTCTCTAACTTTTGATATGGGGGCACAGGGTGGGGGGCAATCTTTCCTTCAAAAGCTCCAGGGTGACCAGGATGTCATCGCAGCTCCTGTGGTTCTCAACAATCAGCTCAATGCTCGAATCACTACAGGAAGGTTAACCTTGAGTGGTGGAGTTACCGGATCGGGTTCTTTGGTCACGAGTGGGAATGGGATCATGACCGTCACAGGTGCGGCTCAAGGCAGTGTGGTCGATTTGTGGTTGTGGAATAGAGGTGCGGGCAATTCCGGTGCTCAGGTTGAACTGGGTTCGACAAGTGGGCCTCTCTTTGGGAATGTTACCATCGGCAATGCCAGTGCTGGGACGGCAGGCTTTGCGGTTCTCCAATTGCTACAAGACCGAGGAAGTGACCAACTCAATCAAATTGCCGATGATGCCACCATCATTGCGGATGCTGCATCCAATCGTTGGGCTTACTTGAAGCTAATGGGGGGCAATGAAGCTGTCGGTAACATCAAAGATATCGGTAACGCCTTGGTTGTCCAAAACATGGAATCAGAAACCGTGAACTCAGATGCAGTGTTGACGCTGGGCGGGAATAACTTGGACTCCTACATCGGTGGATTTGTGCGCAACCGTGCTGGAGGTAGTGGCACCGGCACGCTTGGCCTGACCAAAAATGGAACAGGCTCGCTGACCCTTTTTGGAGGCGGCATTACCTACACTGGGCGAACCGTATTGAATGGAGGTGAACTGCGTCTCATCAACACCACTGGATTCGCAAGCTCTATACAAGCGGCAGCAGGAACTAGCATTATTCTAGATGCCACGGGCAGCACCAGCTATAGCTTTGATGACACGATCACAGGACGTGCAACGATTACCAAACTCGGTAGTGGTTCTGTGAGCTTCACGGGGGGGCAAACCATCTTGGATAACCTTTCTGTGAAAGCTGGTAGCATTGGATTCTTCCCAGGTTCAGCGACTTTACGAGGTGAAAGAAACATCATTCAGAATGATTTTACAGCACTCGGCCTTCCTGGACTGAATCGTTTCATTTTAATTGGGGGTAGCCTATCTGTTGGAAGCCTGCAGGTGGATGGTCAATATGGCACAGAAGGTAGTTTCTTGGCCTTAACAGGGGGCGCGCTTATCCAGAATGGAGTTGCGACCTATGTCGATGGCGTCTTGGAATCAAGGGGTTCCGTCGTTCTTGCCAATACGGATCTCAGATTGACGGGTAACGTGTATAATCAAAATCGGCAGGTGGTGAATACGAGCACGAGCCGCTTTATTGTCCTGAACAATGTGAACGGAATCGTCGCAGGATCGGTTCTGACCCTTGCCTCGGGGGTTAATTCGGCATCCAACCGCTCGATCCCTCCCAACACACGCGTTGTGACAGTGAACCTCGCGACTAGCACCGTCGAACTTAGCCAAAACGTCAACATCGTGGCAGGCACCGACATTACGTTTACTTATTCAAACCAAACGGACGGGGTTTTACGTGGAGAGTCTCTTGATTTTGCTGATGTAACTCATGATGGCAGAAAGTTTATCGCGGTTACACGTCGAGGAACCATTCATACCTCGCTCAATGGCAATCGCTGGACTCAGGTTTATGAAGATCCGGCTTCTGTGCCGTTTTCAAGTATCACTTGGACTCATGATCGCCTACTGGTGGTAGGTCAGCAGGGGCGCGTTTTGACTTCAGACAATGGCGAGCAATGGGTTTCCCAGAATTCAGGCACGACCACAAATTTAAACTCGATCACAAACACAGCCATTTCATTGACCGGTGTTACCACGGTCGGGAGCACGACGGTCAGTGGTGTAACCAATTCAAATATCTACCCGATTGGAAGTCCTGTGTTCTCGTTTGCCACGGCGCCTGATGCTCGCATCTTGAGTTCGACCGTGAGTGGTGCTGTGGTGAGTTTGACCTTAGACTCTAACGCTCTTTATACAGCAACAAACGTGGACTTTGGCTATTTTCGCGGTGATGTCACTGCAGGTAGCGCTGCGGTAAGTAACGTCAAAACCGCGCAGACTCTTGTTGCTGGAATTTCAGTGAGTGGAGATGGTATTCCAGACAATACACAGATCGACTTGGTGGATGGTCC